>CAZDZC010000009.1:0-63281 GCA_964509835.1 uncultured Acidobacteriota bacterium | reverse complement strand
CGGCAGGAAATAAAACGACCCGGCAGGAATTAAAACGACCCGGCGGGGGGGAAAAGCCGCAAAGACGCGATTAATCGCGTCTCTGCTAACGGGTAATCATGTCAATCCCGTAATCAAGCGAATCAAGGTTCATATCTCACGGGGACACAATACCGATTTGAAGCTCACAAATCGGGTTATGTCCCCGTCGGGGTTCAGACAATTGTTTCCGCATTATCTCAAAGCGACCTTGACAATGAAGGCATGTTTTGCTATCTTGCCCGTTTGTTTTATGAATGCTTTGACAATGGCGGTGTAGCTCAGGTGGTCAGAGCACACGGCTCATATCCGTGGAGTCCGGGGTTCAAATCCCTGCACCGCCACCATTCAATCCGGAATGTTCCTCAAAAAACTTAAAAATATCCTCTCCGGTCTTTCGCTTCAGAATTCAAAGGCGCTTGTCGCTTTTTCGGGAGGGGCGGATTCCACCGCTCTGACATTTGCTCTCCATAAACTTAAAGATGATCTCGGGCTTGCTCTTGTCTGCTGCCATGTCAATCACGGATTGCGGGGGAACGGAGCAGACGCTGACGAGGATTTCTGCGGGGATTTCTGCAAAACGCTCGGGATTGAATTCTGCTGCGTGAAACTGGAAATGACCGACACGGGAGCATCATCATACGAGGCTGAAGCCAGAAAAAGAAGGTATGAAGCATTGAGATCTTCGGCCGGGAGGATGGGATGCCGCAATATCGTCACGGCGCACACGATGAATGATCAGGCGGAGACATTTCTGATGAGGCTTATGCGGGGTTCGGGTATGAGGGGGCTTTCCTCGATACATGAGAGGGTTGACGGGGATATCGGGATAATCAGGCCGCTGCTCGGTTTCAGAAGGGAGGACATTCTGTCGTTCATCAATGAAAATTCCCTTCGGTTCAGGGAAGATCCTTCCAATTCGGATATGAGGTTCTTAAGAAGCCGTGTCAGGAAGGAGGCTTTGCCTGCTTTGTCGGAGGTTTTCGGTATTTCTCCCGTAGAACGGCTTTCAAATACCGTCAATATTCTGGCGGATGAGGACAGATATCTTGAGCGGGAAGCCGCGAAATGCCTCAACGGCGTTTCTGATGTCAGGGATGACAGGCTTGAGGTGGACCTGGAGGAATTCAGAAGACTGGATATTTGCATCAGAAGGAGGATTATCCGTCTGGGTGTGGAGAGGGTAAAAGGCGATCTTCAGGAACTGGGAGCGGAGCATGTTTCTGCCGTTCTGGACATTTCAGAAGAAAGCTCGGGTTCGGCATCGCTGAACCTTCCCGGGGGGACGACCGTTCTGAGGGAATACGGCAGGCTGATATTTTCTTTGTCATCTCCCCGAGGCGGAGGGTCTTACTGTTATGAATTTACGGTTCCCGGTTTTGTTGCCGTAGAAGAGTGCGGGTCTGGATTTGAATTCAGGGTTTACGCGAGGGACAATATCAGCCTTGAAGAAGTGAAATCTCTGTCGGACAACCGGACGAGAATACTGGTTGACGCGGATAAGGCCGGAACCAGGATTACCGTCAGAAACAGCAGGGAAGGCGACAGGTTCACGCCCCTCGGGTGCGGAGGGACCAAAAAAGTACGGAAACTTTTTATTGACAGAAAACTTACCCGTCATGAAAGGGACAAAGCCCCTGTTATTCTGGCTGGAAGTGAGATATTATGGGTATGCGGAAGCGGGCCGGGTGACAGGTTCAGGATAGACAGCGGCACTTCGCGAATTCTTGATATTGAAAGGAAGCCGTTATGCTGAAACCGGGTGTGCAGTTGATAAGCAGCACCTCCATACAGAAAGAGGTCCTCAGGGTTGCCGGGGAGCTTTCTGACGATTACGGGGCGGGTGGCTTTCTGGGCCTGATCGTTCTTAAAGGCGCGTTTGTTTTCGCGTCGGACCTGATTCGTCGCGTTTCGTGCCCGTTGGAAACGGGTTTTATGTATTCCTCCAGCTATTCCGGGACGCAGCGGAAATCATCGCAAGAAAAATACGGTATTCTTGCACCCGAAAAAATTAAAGGGAAAAGGATCGTTGTCATTGAGGATATTATTGACAGCGGTCAGACATGCAGGAACCTTCTGGCGTTGATAAACAGGTATTCTCCGGTTGATGTGAAGCTCTGTTCCCTCCTTGTGAAACCGGAGAGCAGAGGAAGGGATTTCCAGGTGGATTATAAAGGCTTTGAAATATCAGACAGTTTTGTGGTAGGATACGGGCTTGATTTCGACGAGAGGTTCAGGGAACTGCCAGATATAAGAATTTTAGAGGAGTCCGAGTAATTTGAACCAGGGAACAAAAACAATATTATTATGGGTTGTCGTCTTCTTGGTTGTCCTGCTTGTGTGGCAGGCTTTGAGCGGGCGCGGCGGCCAGATTGAGAAGCTTACATTCAGCCAGTTCATGGATAAGGTCGAGGCGGGCGAGATTGTCGAAGTTTCGATGAAAGGGAACAAAATAGAGGGTTTGTATAAGGACGGAAAAACAGGCTTTAAAACGGTTGCCGCTCCATACGATGACATGGTCAAGATTATGAGGTCTTCAAATGTGAACATCATCGTTGAGGATGACGACAGGCTTTTTATCTCGATCCTTATAAACGCGGCGCCGTTCATTCTGCTGATAGCGATATGGATATATTTCATGCGGCAGATGCAGGGCGGAAGCAACAAAGCGATGTCATTCGGCAAGAGCCGCGCGAGGCTTTCGGGAAGCGAGGATTCAAAGATCACCTTTGACGATGTCGCGGGAGCTCAGGAGGCCAAAGAGGAACTTGAGGAGATAGTTGATTATCTTAAAGATCCGAAGAAATTCCAGAAACTCGGCGGGAAGATACCGAAAGGCGTTCTGCTTGTCGGGCCTCCTGGGACGGGTAAAACCCTTCTGGCAAAAGCGGTTTCCGGTGAAGCGAATGTTCCGTTCTTCTCGATAAGCGGATCCGATTTTGTCGAGATGTTTGTCGGGGTCGGCGCTTCCCGTGTCAGGGACCTTTTCGAGAAAGGCAAGAAGAACGCGCCGTGCCTGATTTTCATAGACGAGCTTGATGCTGTCGGAAGACAGCGCGGAGCAGGCCTCGGAGGCGGTCATGACGAGAGGGAGCAGACCCTGAACCAGCTTCTGGTTGAGATGGACGGGTTTGAGACAAACCTCGGGGTCATTTTGCTGGCTGCCACTAACAGGCCGGATGTTCTTGACCCGGCCCTTCTGCGTCCGGGCCGATTTGACCGGCGGGTGGTCGTGGATGTTCCGGATCTGCCGGGCAGGGAAGGGATTCTCGAAGTCCACACAAAGAAGGTGCCCCTGAGCGACGATGTTGACCTGAAGGATATAGCAAGAGGGACGCCGGGGTTTACCGGCGCGGATCTTGCCAATCTGGTAAATGAAGCTGCTCTATATGCCGCGAGGGTGGAGAAGAAAAGTGTGGAGATGTCCGACTTTGAATACGCGAAGGACAAGGTGCTGATGGGAGCGGAAAGGAAGAGCAGGATAATGAGCAAAGAGGAACAGCGTTCGACTGCCTATCACGAGGCCGGACACGCGCTTGCCGCTGTCATGCTTCCGAACGCTGACCCGCTGCATAAGGTCACGATCATTCCCAGAGGAAGAGCGTTGGGGCTGACCCAGCAGCTTCCGCTTGATGACCGCTACACATACAGCAGGGAATATCTTGATGACCTCATCGGGGTTGCCCTCGGAGGAAGGGCTGCCGAGGAGATTTTCCTGAACCGCCTGACCACCGGGGCTTCGAGCGATCTGGAACGGGTCACCGAGATAGCCCGCAAGATGGTCTGCGATTTCGGAATGAGTGAAAGGCTGGGGCCGGTGAAGTTCGGGAAGAAGGACGAGGCCATATTCCTGGGGCGGGAAATTGCCACCGAGCAGAATTTCAGCGCGGCAACCGCTGTTGTGATTGACGAGGAAATCAAAAGAATTATCACCGGGAATTATGACCGGGTTAAAAAGCTTATCCTGGACAACAAGGAAAAACTTGAAAAGATCGCTGACCAGCTTATCAAAAGCGAGGTCCTGACCGGAAAGGAAGTTGAATCCATCCTGGACGGCACATATACGGAAAAGGAAGTGAAGGAAACTGCTGAAGAAGCCGTTAAACCCAAGAGCAGAAGGCATGCAAAGAAAATCGAAGGGAAAGAGGAAGAGTAGCCGGACATGAACAGCCTCCATCGCGTTCTCACCGGTGTTGTTTCGATCCCTCTGTTTATCTGCCTTGTAAAACTTCTTTCGCCGTTCGCGTTTTTCATTTTTATTGAGGCCGCTGTTCTTATCTGCTGTATTGAGTTTTTCCGTATGGCGGATACCGGCGGGATCAGCACTGAAGCATTTCTGGGCACTGCCGTCGCGATGATGATGTGCTTTTCGGTTGGCCAGAGTTCCTACGGTTTTGATTTTCCGGTTTTCAATCTATTTATGTTAATAACCCTTTCCCTTTTTGTGATCCCGTTATCGTATATGATAAGGAAAAAACCCGTCGCTCACGCGCTTTCATCCGTTTCCGCCACCATTGCAGGAGCGATGCTGGTCGGTTATCTGATGGGATATCAGCTTCTTCTCAGGAATGAAGCGGAGCATGGAGCTGCCCTTATTTTTGTCCTCTATTTCGTTATATGGGGCGGAGATGCTGGCGCGCTGTGCGTTGGGAAATCATTCGGAAAGCACAAGATTACCCCGGTCATCAGCCCCAGGAAAACAATTGAGGGATGTGTCGGGGGATTTGCTGCATCGCTTGTTGCCGCGGTTATATCTCATTACTGGTTTGCGGGGTTCATTCCGCTGGGGACGATACTCATAATTGCCTCCGTGATGAATATTATCGGCCAGTCAGGCGATTTTATTGAATCCATGTTCAAACGAGGCGCGGACATCAAGGACAGCTCCTCGATTCTTCCCGGTCACGGCGGGCTTCTTGACCGGGGCGACAGCATTCTTTTTGCGGCGCCGGTGCTATATTACAGCTATATGCTGTTCATCTGATGAAGAATATATCAATCATCGGATCAACTGGTTCAATAGGTGTTTCCGCTCTGGAGATAATTGATTTCCATCATGATAAATTCAGGGCGTGCGCTCTCGCGGCAGGTAAGAACTGCCGCCTGCTTATCGCGCAGGCTAAAAAATTCAGACCTTCTCTCGCGGCGATACGGGATGAAACATTATACGCGGAGCTCAGGGAAGGCCTTTCCGGAACTTCAGTAAAGGCTGCCGCGGGTGAATCAGGCATTGCGGAAGCGGCATCGCTTGAAGACGCAGATATGGTCCTCTCTTCCGCCGTCGGGGCAGCAGGCCTTATGCCGACTGTTACCGCCATCAAAAGCGGAAAAGAAATTGCGCTGGCCAACAAAGAAACGCTGGTAATGGCGGGAGAATATGTAAACCGGCTCACGGAAGCGCACAACATAAAACTTATACCCGTGGACAGCGAGCACAGCGCGATTTTCCAGTGCCTGAACAATGAGCCTTTGAGGGCGGTAAAAAAACTTATCCTGACGGCATCGGGAGGCCCTTTCAGGCAGAAACCCTCGTCAGAGTTCAGCAGAATTACTTCTGAAGAAGCATTGAGACATCCGACATGGAATATGGGAAGAAAGATTTCAATAGATTCCGCGACAATGATGAACAAAGGCCTGGAAGTGATTGAATGCTGTCATCTGTTCGGGGTCGGAAGGGAACGGATAGAAGTGGTAATCCATCCGCAGAGCGTTGTCCACTCAATGGTGGAATATATTGACGGGAGCATTATTGCCCATCTGGGTAAGACCGACATGAAAATACCCATTCAGTACGCGTTCAGCCATCCAGAAAGGATAGAATCTCAGCTCGGAGATTTCGATATATTTAAAGCTTCGCCTCTCGAGTTCATACGGCCGGATGCCAACAAGTTCCCTTGCCTTCGGCTTGCTTACAAAGCTCTCGACGCGGGAGGCACAGCGCCAGCTGTTATGAACGGTGCCAATGAGGTTGCGGTGTCTGCATTTCTGGACGGGAAAATCCTGTTCACTGATATATCTGAAACGATAGATGCTGTTCTCGGATCATCGGCAGCCTCCGACAGCATTGAACTTGATGATGTTCTTGCGGCTGATGCCGAATCCAGGATCAGGGCAGAGGAATTTATAAACAGAATAAGCGGTAAGAGAAATTAATATGCATATTTTAGTAAATATTTTTTCGTTCGTGGTGGTAATCGGTTTCCTGATATTCGTGCATGAACTCGGGCATTTTCTCATGGCGAAACTGCTGAAGATCAGGGTAAACACATTTTCTCTCGGGTTCGGCCCCAAGATCGCGGGGTTTACGAAAGGGGAGACTGAATATCGCCTCAGCCTGTATTTCTTTCTGGGCGGCTATGTCAGCATGCAGGGAGAGGAACCGGACAGCGAGCTGAAGGGAAGCAGGGACGAGTTCCTGTCCAGAAGCAAGTTTGAACGGTTTCTTGTGCTCATCATGGGGCCTGCCACAAACATATTCGTCGCGTTTCTCTTCATGGCTGTTCTTTACTGGATCGGCACGAATGTTCCGGCATATCGTGAAGCGCCTGCCGTGATAGGACTTGTGCATGAAGGATCTCCGGCAGAAAGAGCCGGACTTCAAGCCGGGGACAGGGTTCTTGAGATTGACGGGCGGACTGTCACAAAATACGCTCAATTCGAGGAGAAATTCCTTATAAACCCTGACAAGAACCTTGACCTGACAGTTGACAGAAGCGGAGAAAAGGTCGGTCTTCAGATTGTTCCAGCATCTGCGACGGTTTACAAGATCGGTAACGCAGGGGTTGACCCTGTTCAGGAATTCAAACTTCTTTCGGTGGAGAAAGGGCTTCCTGCCGATGAGGCCGGTCTGGAACCGGGCGATGTTATAAAGGAAGTAAACGGCTCGGAGATACTTCACTTTGCTTCAGGAATGGACATGATATCCGATTCTCCCGAAGCCCAGATTGAACTGGGGGTTTGCAGAAACGGAGAAACCTTCGGGGTTGCAGTCATTCCGCAGTCGAGAATATATCTGATGTCTGAGATGGACAGGGCAGCCTTCTACATTTATCCCGGGGAAGCGGACGGAGGGGGAATAAAAGCGCCAGTTGTCAGGGAAGCCATGCTGCCTGAGAATGTGGATATTAAAGCAGGCGATATTATTGCATCAGTAAACGGAAGATCGTTCAAGGATTATGATGATTTAAGATCATTCATGGACGATTCCGCGCCGAAGGTCATGAATATCGGGATAGTGAGAGAGGGAAAAGAATCAGCAGTTAAGCTCAGTTTTTACAAGCCCGAGATAAAGGGTTATATCGGCATTGCGAGGGAACCTGTCGAAGAGAGGGTCATTGAGAAGAAGTTCGGATTTATTGAAGGGCTGGTTCAGAGCGTGAAAATCAACTTGTCGTGGTGCAGGACACTGATGGAGACTGTTAAAAACCTGTTCACCGGGGTGCTGTCCGTGCGGGCGATGTCCGGCCCGATTGATATCGCAAAGTTCTCCGGGCACGCGCTCAGGGAGGGGATGCTGATGAACTTCATCGCCTTTGTCAGTCTTAACCTCGGGATAATGAACCTTCTTCCGATCCCCGTTCTTGACGGGGGGCACATCTTCATAATACTGATTGAAGGGATTATCAGAAAGGACCTCAGCATGAAGGTCAAGGAGAATCTCATGCAGATGGGATTTTTTGCTCTTATAACGCTGATGGTTGTTGTCCTGTCCTTTGACCTGCTTAAAAACATTCCTTATTTCAGGGACGCGTTCCTCTGACCATGAACATTAAACGGAAACTAACAAAAACAGTGATGGTCGGCACGGTTCCGGTCGGCGGCGGGAATCCGTTATCCGTCCAGTCCATGACCTGCACTGACACCCGCGACGCTACAGCCACTCTGTCCCAGATTAAGAAACTGGCTGACGCTGGATGCGAGATAGTCCGGTGTGCAGTCCCGGATCAGGAAGCTGCCGTGGCGCTGAAGAGCATCGTTTCCAGCTCTGAAATTCCGGTTGTTGCGGATATCCACTTTGATCACAGGCTTGCTCTGTTGTCGCTCGAGGCCGGCGCAGGTTGTCTCAGACTGAATCCCGGTAACATCGGCTCGGAAGATAAGATAAGAGAGGTTGTAAGAGCCTCTGCTGACATGAAGGTTCCCATCAGGATAGGCGTAAATTCGGGCTCGGTCGAGAAGGAACTGCTCGCAAAATACGGCGGAGCTACAGCGGAGGCAATGGTAGAAAGCGCTCTCAAGCATGTTTCGATACTTGAAAAACTGAATTTCGAGGATATAAAGATATCGGTCAAAGCTTCTGATCTGGAGAGAACACTGGACTGCTACAGGCTGATATCTGCGAAGACGGATTATCCTCTTCATCTCGGGATCACCGAGGCAGGGACGCAGTTCAGCGGGGCGGTCAGGTCGGCTGTGGGACTCGGTATTCTTCTGCATGAAGGAATCGGAGACACTGTCAGGGTATCGCTTACGGGAGATCCGGTTCAGGAAGTGAGAGCCGGATTTCTGATCCTTCAGTCGCTCGGCCTCAGAGAATGCGGCCCTCTTGTGATAGCATGCCCTACCTGCGGCAGGCTGAAAACCGAAAACATGGATGAGATCGCGACAGCGATAGAGAAAGCGGTTTCAAGAATAAAATTTTCTCTGAAGCTGGCAGTCATGGGCTGCGAGGTGAACGGGCCCGGCGAATCAAAGGAGGCAGATCTGGGCATCTGTATGGGGAAGGGGTTCGGGATCTTATATCGCAAAGGTGAAATGATAAGGAACATAAAAGCTGAAAACATCGTTGATGAATTTGTGGAAGAGGCATTCAAACTTGCGGAGAAGCTGAAAAATGAAAAAGCATGAGCATAAGATAAGAGTCAGGTATGCGGAGACGGATGCAATGGGTGTTGTCCATCATTCCGTTCATTATATCTGGTTTGAGGTCGGAAGAATGGAGTTCTGCAGGGCGAACGGACTTGACTACAGGGACATGGAGAAGGAACGGATCGGTATGGTTGTTGTTGAGGCTAATTGCGCCTACAAAGCCCCCGCAAAATTCGACGATGAGCTTACCATTCATACTTCTCTCGAATCAATGAGCGGCAAAACGGCTGTTTTCAATTATGAGATAACACGGGACAGCGACGGAAAGCTTATTGCCACGGGAAAAACCGTTCATGTCTCCGTAACCTTCGACGGTAAGGTTGTTCCGATTCCCGATAAATTCATACTTGATAAATGACCTGTCATTGTGATGAGCGAAGCGAAGAAGCAATCTGTTGAAATTAAAACCGGATCAGATATTCCTTTTGAACAAATACTCGAACTATACAACTCTGTTGGCTGGACAGCATATACAGGTGAGGAGCACGCTCGTCAGCTTCAAAAGGCGATACAGAATTCAACATATGTAGTCACATCATGGGACGGAGAAAAACTAACCGGCCTTGCCCGTGTCCTGTCCGATGATACCTCCATCTTCTATCTTCAGGACATCCTTGTTCATCCTGACTCTCAGAGAAAGGGTATCGGCAGAAAACTGCTTGACAACTGCATTGAAAGATTCAAACATGTCAGAACAAAAATCCTCCTTACTGACGATGAAGAGCGACAAAGATTTTTCTACGAATCCCTCGGATTTAAAAACACAAAAGACCTCAAGAAATTTAACTTAAACGCTTTTGTAAGGATGGAAGGGGCGGAGCTGGAGTAGAAAAATTATAGTATAGATAATGTCATACAACGCAAAAGTAATATTTTTGGCTGCACTTTTCGGGATATGGTTTTTATTGACTGTTGTAAATATGGTTTATGCTGCTATCCTTTACCGTAAGTATAAAGTGGGTTTTGATATATGGAACCTTACTTCATTCGGTTGGATGAAAGTACTTAACTATACATCAAAAAGAGAAGGGAACATAATTGCATAAGGTTCTCTTTTGCTAATATGTTATTTTATCTTGGTAGTTTACTTATGGATTTTCCTGTTTAATTAATGGATTAAAATTTAGTCATATTCTTCAGTCTGAATGATGTGATACAATTATAAGACCGATGAGAACGGGATTAGAAGGTTTTACCGAGACCTAAAGCAGTTTAATCAAAGGAGGATTGAATATGAATAAGAGCATTATGGCAATTATTATGTCAATAGTATCTGGTTTTTGTGTTTTCGCAGAGCAGAAAGAAGCGGTTTCCCCTTCCGGTGAAATATGCAGTGAAGTATTCTGCAGAGAAGCAAAAACCATTTCATTGAAAGATGAAGAGGGGAATGTATTCGATCTTGTTCTTGAAGCGCCTTCTCCTGTAATTGTAGATGGTATGGTAATGCTATTCCCCGGTGACAGGGTTTATGTGGAGGCTGAAATAAAGAAAAAGAAACTGGTTAACCTTAAAGCTGTCTCTGAAATTACTGATCCTTCCAGAACACTTGTTTTTGATTTTTCACAGAAGGAAATGGGTGGAATCAGCAACATGGTCCTTAATGTTAAAAACCCTTTTGAAATGGTTATCAAATATCATGCGGATATGTCCATGCCAGGAAAAGAAGGTTTCTATCAGACAAGCAGCTGCCCGGTATTGCCTAAAATTCAGGGTTTTGAAATGTGGCCCCATCCCATAGTACAGATGTTTATCAGTGACCTCAGAGTGTATAATGACAAGGCTTCCAAGAAACTTAGCTGCGAGTACTGAGGGATGAACTTATGAATGAAGAAAAGAAACTACTGATTATATGTTCTTTTTTAATAGCGGCGTTAAATATATTTGCAGATGATGCGGATGATGTCTGGGAGAGATTAAAAGAACTGGTATTTGAACCAACATACGAAGTTAATGTCAGCTATGTTCCTGATTATGAAAACCCTGAACTGGATGCTGAACTTAGAGTGATGGCAATTGATCTGACCCAGTATAAGAGGGTTATTGAAAATGAGAAAGGTCGATATGTTGTGGAATTCCAAGCTAAAGGAAACGCTAAGAAGTTTCTCAATAAAGGTAAGCAGGCTTTTGCGAAGGGAGATTATGACACTGCTGAGCAATACTATAAAAAATTACTGGAGAAAGATCCTGATTTCTCAAAAGCGTATATGTTCATTGGTGATTGTCATTATAGTCGTAAAGAATACGGTAAGGCTGTAATTTATTATCGTAAGTCTCTGGAAGATAACCCGATGGATTTTCAGGCTTATCATTTTATGTCTGACTGTTATTATGAAGTTGGAGAGAAAGATAAGGTGAAAGATCTGCTCATAGATTCTATTGTTATGAATCCAAGGTATTATTTTGCAATTGATAAACTTAAAAAGCGTGGCAAGGAACTCGGATTTGCCTATGTTGACGAATGGCATATGCCACCACCTGTAAGGGTTTTAAAAACAGATGAGAATAAGGTGACGATTATATTAAGTGGTAATGAAGGAAATTTTACACCATGGTATATTTATGGATTGTGTAAAGCTGCAATAAGGTTTGAACCGGAACTTGAAGGTAAGATTGTAAAGAAAGATGAACCCTTTATTTCTTCTGATACGGAAGAGCGAATGTGCTACCTTTTCGCTTTACAAAGCTATCTGATCCTGAAAGAAACGGAAGATTTCAAGGAGTCACAAATCAATCCTGAATTTGAATTTATAAACAAGGTTTATGAGAACGGTGATTTCGATACATTCATATATTATGATGTTATGTCTAAAGCTATTCCAATAATTCCTGCTCTGGTTGAACCGAAAGTTAGGCAGGAGTTTAAAGACTACTTCAAAAAATACCATCTTGCAGATGCTCCGATAATTCCGGAGGAAAAATAATAAAGGCAACATCTCAATAATAAGGGTAATAAAGAGGGTAATAAGGCTTGAATCCTTTTTCGATATACTG
Source organism: uncultured Acidobacteriota bacterium (assembly GCA_964509835.1). Taxonomy (GTDB): domain Bacteria; phylum Acidobacteriota; order CAZDZC01; family CAZDZC01; genus CAZDZC01. Next base: position 51,404 of record CAZDZC010000009.1, on the reverse strand, counting down.
TATAGTCAGAGCGATTATCAGGTGAACATTGAAGACACTTGAAATATTTACTAACGGACTGAAGGAAATACCCGCATCAACTGCGTGGTATCTGTCTGACCTTGGGGAATTCAAAGGGAAACAGGAAAGATTCGCAAAGCAGGTTCCTCATAAGCTTGAAAACCTCAAAGAGCATGCCATTATTGAAAGTTCGATTTCATCTAACCGGATTGAAGGGGTCACAATCTCTCAGGACAGAATTGATTCTGTCATAGGAAAAAAGGGGAAGCTCAGGGACCGCAACGAGGAGGAGATCAGAGGCTACAGAAAGGTCCTTGATATCGTTCATCAACGCTCTGATAAGCTCGATATTTCAATTGACAACATAATACTTCTTCATAAAATCTGTCGGGGAGAAATCTGGGATGCAGGAAAACTTAAAGAACAGGATTCTGATATTGTCGAAAAATATCCGGATGGCAGGTTCAGAGTGAGATTCAAGTCAGTTTCTGCAAAAGATACAGAATATGCGTTGGGAAAATTAGTAAGCTTGCTGGGAAATCCGCAAATCAGGGACATTCATCCCTTAATTGCCCTTGCTGCATTCAATTTGGACTTTCTCTGTATCCATCCTTTCAGGGACGGCAACGGAAGGGTTTCACGACTCCTGCTTCTGCTCCAGGCATATCAGGCTGGTTACTCTGTCGGGCGATATATAAGTCTCGAAAGAATAATTGAAGAGAACAAAGAAAGATATTACGAAACACTGGAAGAGAGTTCGCAGGGCTGGCATGAAGGAGAACATGATCCCTGGCCTTATATCAATTTCCTACTGTTCGTCTTCAAGCTGGCATATACTGAATATGAACAAAGCCTTAAGATGATGGAAGCACCCAGGGGAGCGAAGACCTCAATTATTCAAGAGAAAGTGAGAAATCTAAACGGAGAATTTATGCTTACTGAACTCGAGACATTGTGCCCGTCAGTCAGCCGTGACATGATAAGAAAGGTATTGAAGGATTTGAAGAAAGAGGGTAAGGTAGAGTGCATCGGCCGAGGCCCCAATGCGAGATGGAAGGTGTCCAGATGACTGAAAACAACAGTCTCGGGGAATACTACAGGCTCACATTCATGCTTCTGCCTGCCGGGTTTTACGGATTGTTGCTGGTTTGTTCGTCAATTGCGATGTGTCTGCCCGGTTTGTCAGAGTATGTTTTCATGATTTTAATTGCCGGGCTGGTGTTTCCGGTCGGTTATATTCCCGGGGTAGCTGTCAACAAAAAAATTCCGTTCTTGAATTTCTATCTTCCGTCTCTCAGCTACCCGCTGATCTGCGTGCTGGCATTTCTTCTGGCCCTCTCAATGCTGAACCCCGATAAATTCCCGTTCACCATGCAGAGCCTTTTGTCGTCCCTGATATTCGCGGTGGTATGTTCGGTTATTTCTTCCGGGATTTATTTTGCTGTCAGGCATTTTAAGGTGAAAACCGGAACGGACGATGGTCATTGAGAATGGTTTATGGCTCTTGATTAGCCGCGATTTTGATAACAATCTTGTGGATTAAGCCTGACGATATTAACGGAAGATGCGCATCATCAGGAAAAAAGATCGCGAACATTCCGCTTTTGACCGGGAACCAGGCATCCGGTTCGTCTGAAAAGAACCTGATATCTGATTCAGCATCGTAATCGGAAGACGGAAATCTGCATGATCCAGAAGGTTTCCAGCCCATCTCGTCGGTTCCTGACAAGATAAGCTGGATATCAATGTAATTCTTATGAGCTTCCAGTTTTGCTTCATCTTTCTTTCTTCCCGGTCCGACGGATACCATAGCATAAACATTCAAACCGTCAATCTCGTGCTTTCCGGCAGACAGCGTTGTCAGATCTTTGCAAGCCAGGAATTCGGCTGCTTTCCCGAACCCCTTGTGCAGATTAAGATAGCGATGCAGATTTTCAATTTTGTCCAGTATCATATTTTCTCCTTTTTCTCCAAATAACCCTCGGGTAAAACTCCCATGATTCCCCTCCTGAATTATGCGCTCATTGCCGTTCCGCAGCAAGGTGATTTTTTGAGCGGTATAATAGGGCAATCACGGCAAATGCAACGGGCTTGATATGAGTTTATATTTGCATTATATTTCCGGTGTAATCGTGATTTGACGGAACGGGTTCTGACACCGTGGCTCTGAGGAGATTAATTAAATGGCAAAGATTATAAAAACAGAGTCTCCTGCAGGGGGGACTGGTAAGTCTGTCGTGCTGGCCGCAATTTCAGACAGAATTGCTTACATAAACTCAAGAAGGGAAATTGAAGGAATTTCCGGAGAGCATGGTCTGAAGGTGGTTGACATCCCCGCAGCCATAAGTATGATTACAGCTCATCCCTGTGTCCGCGAAGCTATAATTCCCGACTGGATAGATACGATTACCGGTGAATATCATGGCAGGAGAAATGGCGACCGTTATTATGAAGTGTGGCATTCTGCCGGGTCGCTTTCAACCGCAAAAGGTCTTGCCGGATCATTCCCCAGATCAGCAGAGAATGCTTTTATGAGCATTACGGAAGCTGAATGGTCTTCTGCACAGAAGGGTTTCAGTAATGGCAGGATAGTTGTGAGAGTCCATCTGAATGATATCCGCAAAGATGATGTTCCTGAACCGTCAGTTCCGTATACCGTTTATGTGAACCTTGATAAAGACGAGTTGAATATCGGCCGAAGCGGGCAATTGAGCTATGATTCTTTCATGCGTGATGACCGAGTGCTGATGCTGGCAGGGTCTTCAAAGAACCGGGAGTTATTGGCCGGATTGTTTTTCAGAAAGAAAGAGGACGGAGGGCTGGGATGCGGTTCAGTCGGCAGCTATCACAGGATAAGAGTAATTCCGTTTGAAGAAAGGGCAAAGGGACGGTTGACATATCTTTATATGAATGACAAAGGCCTTGGCGGGGTAAGCCGGATTATTAATGACGGTCTCTTTTTAGCAGCCAGATTCTGAAATCTGTTGTTCTCTGTGACCCGATGCAATGACGGGGGGTATCGTCAGCGGATGCTTTATTGATAGAAAGAATAGGATTATCTGTATTTCTTCAGACAGGCAATCAGCTTATCAGGAAAATCCAGTATTATCCCGTCAGCGCCGGCTGAAACCATTTTCAGCATTACACTCATGGATTTAACACCCCACGCGCGAACTGCGAACCCTTTCCTCTGAAGTTCTTTTAATGTTTTATGAGAAATTTTCTGCGCATTCGGATACAGTGCATTAATGTTCATGTTTTCCGCTTTCAGGATGATTTCGTCTGTAATATTCTCTGAAAGCAATCCAAGTTTAATATCGGGGGCATGGTTGCGAATTTCGTCAAGATTTACGGTTTCGAACGAAATAAGGGTCACATCCTCTTCGGTTCTTGATTTGCGGATCTCCTGAATAACCCTCAGCGGGAGTTCGGGGTTTACTCCTTTTAATTCTGCGTGAATGTGCGCTGGTCCCGCGTACTTCTCAAGAACCTCTATAAAAGACGGAATTTTCTCGTCAACAAATTCCGTGGAGAACCATGACCCTGCGTCAAGTCTTTTCAAATCCTCCAGCGTGTTCTCAAAAACAAGTCCTTTCCCCCCGGTTGTTCTTTTCAGTGTTTCATCGTGAATTACGACAGGATGCCCGTCAGCCGAGATCCGGACATCCAGTTCAAGATGAACAGCTCCCATCCGTAGGGCAAGATCAAAAGCTGCAAATGTGTTTTCCGGCGCGCAGGCAGAAGCTCCGCGGTGGGCAATGACCTGAATATTCTTTTTCAACATCAGTTATTCCTTTCTGAACGGAATTTTAAATAAAATTCCGAAACTGCAATCTATCATGTTTGGACTCACTATGAAAATTCATTTCTCCTTTCTCGGATTGGATTTATTCTTTTGCAGGCGCAAAATAATCTGTTATAATAATTTGTTTGTCTGACAAAGGTTTAAAGAATGCACAGCAGTTACTTCAAAGGTTTCGAGAAGGGGATTTTCAGCAATGTGAACCCGTCTAATGTGGATTCTTTGCTGGAGGGCATTGTTTTTCCCGAAGACAATACTGCAATCATATACACTGATCGTTTCAGGGATATGCTTGAAAACAATGCTCTGCGAAAGGATTTTCTCAGCAATATTTCGCAAGGAATCCTCTTGAAAACCGAATGGACGGAAAAAGACAGGATGGGACTTACGGCATCCATTTTTGTTATCGGAAAGGCACTTACAGACATTATCTACAGTAAAGTCCCTTTTTCCAGGGGTGCAGCGGAGCAGTTGAGGGAAGTGCTGGAGATTTCATCCCGGATTTCCGGAGAAATCAGAACTGCGCTTGAAACAAACCTCATTGGGATTTTACCCGAAACGACACTTAATATTACAAATCCGGTAAGCATTGCGGCAAGAAAAGGACAGGAGAAATATTACGCGGTGGTTGAGGATTTTCTTGTGAAAGGAAAATATTACGGCAAAATAATGAACCTTTCCAGGTATCTGGGTTTTCTGCGAAAGAAAGCTGAAGTCCAGCAGAATTCAAAGTGGACTCGCCCCGACGGGTACACTCTTGAATATTCTCTGCTTGACGCGTTGATTGATGAATACTACCTTTCAAAATACGGGAATGTTGATTGTTACAAAAGGCCGTTCTTTGAAATTGATTTTTTTCATTACCTCTGTTCCAACTGGCCTGCGAAAAAGAAATTCGGAGCGAGGCTAATGGTGACAAAAGGATTCAAGGCATATACCCCGTTCCCGGTGCTTTTTGGCTATTATATCAGGGATGACATTGATGATGCTGAAAAACTGATAAATGATTTTGAAAGCCATGCCTATGAGAGATCTGAGAATGTGAGTTCTCTCCTTCATGATGTCGAGTTCTCAGAAGTCCTGATTGCGCTTCTTGAGAAGAAGAACATTTCAATAACATCAGAGAAATCTCCTGCATTACCTTCGGGAAGAAAGGATGTTCTGTATCAGGACAGTTCGTGGCCCCCGGTATTGAAGGAAAAATACGAAATTATGCTGGCTGATGAAGAGAGAGTGCTGGAAGATAAAATCCTGAAAGAGAAGCTGTCGAATCTCCGTGAAGAAGGGTATTTTGAGCTCACCAGGAATTTCGCATACATCAATATAACGAATAATTCCGTGATTGGCAGCGATGCGGAAACCAGCGCAACAATCTTCTATAATCCCGCATCTGATTTGTTCGCCCTCTCAACCAGAGAAAACAGGTTCAATCTGGTCCGGGAGAGCAATACGAGGGACTATGTCTCTGAGACCGGTTCAGGAAGTCCCGTAATGAAAATCCACAAGATTTATCTGAACGACAGGATATTCATAAAAGCTGAACCCACTGAGAATGCAACGGAAACGCAGGAAGAGGAGATTGATTATTACCGTAAACCTACGGGTGCGGGAATTCTGGACGAGTTTGATGACGAAAATGATGATTTGTCAGATGGTGGAGAACTTCCTGATGAATTTGAGGAAGACAGTTCTGGTGATTTAAACGACGAGAGCGCCGAAGACAATTCTGATGAAGACCCTGAAGATATTATGGATTCTGCGGATGAATTCGAGGATGATGCAGAATATCTCGCTCAGGAGACTGCGCAGATAGTTGAAAATAAAAGGGATGAAGACAGAGAATCAAATGATATGCTTATTCAGTCTGATGATGCCGACAGAATAATGGCAGATCTGCTTGAGGATGGCTCTCCGACTGAAGATGGAGCGGAGGAAACCGTTTTATTCCCGCGCATTGTTGATATCTCCCGTTTTCTGGAAATGGAACTCGAACCGGCGAAAGCGATTTTCAAAGGCCCTTTAAAGATAAATGAGCAGCAGGGTTTTACTATTGAGGGGAACTCATTTGCAGTGATTGCCACTCTGGCTGACAGGCCAGGTGTCTATAAAATTACTTTGGAAGGAGAGGGTCCAGGCAGTGCTCAGGAATTCAGTCTCGATGAAAATGACCCTGTGCACTACGCGGTGACAAGGATAATAGAGATTAAAAAGGATTTATTTGCTTATATCACATGCTCCACTTCTTCAGATGATCCCTCGGTATTGCTGAGCCTGACTGTCACACAGTATTGAATAAATCAACCGTAGATACTATTTTGTGTTACCCTAATAATGAGAGTAATTTTCGGTGTCCTATCCCGGAAAATTCAGTTGTTCTGTATTCAATGGACAGGTAAGCAGATGGATAATTTTATTGAAAAGCTGTCATCTATTCTTTCGGATTGCTTTTCCGAAGAAAAATACATAATTGCTCCGTCTTTGAGAACAGGACATCAGTGGCTCGACAGAATAACCCGTTCCGGCAAATCCCTGTTGAATGTCAGAGTGTGTACTTTCAGAGGTCTGGTATTCGATGTGACAATGCCTGCCGGATCGGGCGCGGGTATGGTTAATGAAACTGATAAACTGGCTCTTACTGCGCAAGCCTTTAAATCGCTTAAGGAAAATGATGAGGGTTACTTAAGCTGTTTGACTCCGGGATATTCTCTCTATAAGAAAGTTATGTTAACTCTTGATGAGTTGAGACTTTCGGGAAAAGTTCTCACCGGTGACGATGTGGAATCGTTTGAACTGAGGAGTAAGGGAAGGGAGATAAATTTTCTTTTCAGCAGGTACTCCGCTCTTCTAAAAGAACATTTTTTGCATGACTATTCTGATGTTTTGAGAATTGCCTTAAAAGAAGCCAAAAAAAATCCTGATATTTTAAAAAACAAAACAGTTATTATGCCTGAGAGTTCACATGAAGAACTGAAAGGACTTGAAAAGGATTTTTGGAATTCCGTATCTCCTGGAACGAAACGCACCGTTGAAGACTTTAATCTTAATTCAGGCGAGCCCGTTCGAAGTGACGCGGAACTGCTGAAATGGGTTTTAAATGCAACAGATGCACCCGCACCCGTGGGGGACGGAAGCGTAAAATTCTTTTCAGCAGTCGGAGAAACGACGGAAATTGAGCATGTGTTCAGATCCTGCATTTACAATAATATTCCTCTGGATGATGTGGAGATAGTATGCAGTGATTACTCCTGTTATGCTCCAGTCATTTTTAAAGCTGCTCATGGATTATATCATGAAATATCAGAGGAAATACCAGTAACCTTTGAAAAAGGCATTCCGGCGCGATTTTCCAGACCGGGGAAACTTCTGTCTGCTGTTGTCTGGCAGATCAGGAACCGATCCGGAGGGAAGATATTCAGACAGATCATTAGAGAAGGGCTGGTGTCAGATGAAACCTCGGTTGAAGACATCAGAACCAGCGTGAGACGAATTGAAGAAGCTGAAGAAAATCATAAGGTATTTCTAAAAGAAATGAAATATCTTCTTGAAGAAAGGGGAAACACAGAGAACAGATTTGATGAATACAGCAGGAAATTTTATCTGGAGCAGATTGAAATATTTTCAAAAACACTGTCAGTATTGCCGGTATATGAACTAAACATTGCTGACTGGCTTGATGATTTAATCTGCAAAGGGGTTGACGCAAGACCTCCTCTTCCTGGATGTGTTTTTGTTTCCTCAGTAACTAACGGCGGACATTCCGGCAGAAAGCATACATTTGTAGTCGGGCTGGATGACGGCAGATTTCCTGTCAGCGGTTCCCAGGATCCGCTGCTTCTGGACAGCGAAAGACGAAAACTTTGTGAAGAGCTGACTCTCTCATCCTCCCGTCTGAAAAGATCGGCAAGAGACCTTGAAATGCTCTTTTCCAGGTTGACCGGAGAAGTGACTCTTAGCTTCAGCTGCAGAAACATCGCCGAAGGTTCAGAGAATTTTCCGAGTTCTCTATTATTATCCATTCACAGGTTACTTTCAGGCAGTAATGATACGGTTAATAGTTTTCCAAAATGGGCAGGAACCCCGATCAGTCCCTATTCTGACAAGGGGCCTGTTTTTTCCGAAAGCGAATGGCTGGTAAGCGGGTTCTGCAAGGAGAATGTTAAAGAGCCTTTGTCTGTGTGCGCTGAAACATTCAGCAATTTGAAATATGGTATAAATGCGTCTGAACAAAGAGATTCCAATCTTTTCACCGAATACGACGGTTTTGTTCCCGAAGCAGGGCTGGAAAAGGATCCTTACACGAATGAGAATATTATTCTGTCTTCAAGCCGGCTTGAATTCCTTGCAAAAAACCCTTTTGACTATTTTCTGAAGTATATTCTTGAAGTAAAACCATCAGAAGATGATGTTATTGAGCCTGGGATATGGCTTAATGCAATTGACAAAGGGACAGTTCTGCACGATACATTCAGGGATTTCATGTCCGGTTTAAAAGGGGAAGGGAAAATGCCGGCCATGACAAGGGATTATCCTGTTATAATTGAGATTCTTGATAAGAGACTGGCCGAGGAACTGAAAAAGAATCCCTGCCCTGATGAGATGGTATATCAACGGGAAAGATCTGAACTTCTGGATGCATGCCGTGTGTTTCTGCTTGAAGAAATAAATTACTTGCAGGAAATAGAGCCTATGTATTTTGAAGCTGCGCTGGGGATGACTCAGTATGATCAATCAACAGGGCTTGATGCACCTGAGCCGGTCCGGGTTGTGCTTACTGCCGGCGGAAAAATCAGGATCAGAGGAAAGATAGACCGTGTGGATCGGAAAAGGGGCACAAATGAGTTTCTGCTCTGGGACTATAAATCAGGCGGCACTTATATCTACAGGAAGAATGACAAAGACAGGTTCAAGAATGGCAGAGTTATTCAGAATGCATTCTACCTTGCCCTTATTGAGAAAAGATTAAAAGAGGTGCATCCCGGCGCTGTTGTTTCAGGGTTCGGGTATTTTTTTCCGGGAAGGAAAGGTAAAGGAGAAAGGATCTGGTGGAACCGGCATGAGCTTGACGGTGGTTTGGACATCATAGAATTACTCTGCAATATGCTTAAGGAGGGAAGTTTCCCCTCCTCCGATGAAAGTTCAGATCTTAAATACAGTGACTGCATTCCTCCCGGAAAAACGGGATGGGATTCTGTTTTTCGGATAATTGAGAAGATGGGAAATCCTGTAAACAAAAAACTGGACTGCTTCAGGAAGTTAAGGGGGAAATCTAAGGAGAACGGAGATGATTGATCATATTGTTCCTCCCGACCAGGCACAGAGAGATGTAATACTCAATGATCTGGGAAGGAACATGCTTGTTGAAGCGGGAGCGGGTACAGGCAAGACAACCTGCATGGTCGGAAGAATGACAGTGCTTCTCGGATCGGGTGCCTGTGAGAGTATAGAAAAGATCGCAGCAGTGACCTTTACAAGAAAAGCAGCCACTGAACTGAAAAGCAGGTTCCGAGAGGAACTGGAGAGAAAGCTAGGAACTGCTGAAGGAGAAGAAGAGAAAAGAATATCAGCTGCGCTCAGAGATTTTGAAAGATCTTTTATAGGAACCATTCACTCATTCTGTGCAAAACTTATCAGGGAAAGACCTGTGGAGACAGGGACGGGACTTGACTTTAAGGAGCTTGAGGAGACTGAGGACTTTAAACTGAAGGATGAAGCCTGGTGGATTTATCTCAACAGTGAAATGTCAAACGGTGCTGAATTTAAAGAACTTGAAGAATCAGGCCTGTCAGTTATGGAACTCAGGGATGCCTTTATCAAATATTCAAATTATCCCGATATTGATAAATGGCCTTTTAAAGATTCTAATATTTCAAAAGAAGACCCTGCAACAACAGCAGAGAAAGTTGACAGATTTGCGGACGGTTTGAGCAAAATTGAAAAAGACCTTCCCTATTTTACAGGAACTGATAAACTTATTCCCAAAATCAGGGAATTTCTGCGGGTTAGACATCATCATAAGGATCTTTGCAGTATGCCTTCATTGATGGAGATCCTATCCATTCTTGATTCAAAAGCTTATATTACTCAGGATGTATGGAAAAGCGAAGGTAAGTTTTCCGGTCAGGATGCAAAAGATATCAGGGAGCAATGGGATGATTTCAGAGAGACAGTTGTAAAACCCTTTCTTGAACAAGTATATGTTGCCCGTTATCCCGCAGTTATCAAGGTTCTTGAAAAGGCAGGACATGTTTATGACAGATTAAGAGCGGAAAGAAGTGTTCTTAATTTCCAGGACCTCCTCCTTCGGGCATCCGCACTTCTCAGAGACAATTCACATATCCGGAAGTACTTCAGGAACCGATACTCACACATTCTTGTTGATGAGTTTCAGGATACAGACCCGCTGCAGGCTGAAATGATTATGTATCTGACTGCCGATGATGCGCAAGAAAAAAACTGGAGAAAATGCAGGCCGGTGCCGGGATCACTTTTTGTGGTGGGAGATCCGAAACAGTCAATTTACCGGTTCAGAAGAGCTGATATTGTAACATATAACCTGGTCAGAGAAATAATAAATGACACCGGATCAGTTGAAAACAAAGGAAGAGTGCTACATCTGTCAACAAACTTCAGGGCAAACGGTGTGATTATTGACTGGGTGAACAGAGTGTTCGAGCCTTCAATCCAGGAATCGGAGGATAGGGAGTCAATAACCAGATTTCCATCTGAGGCTGATGACTTCTCACCGGAATATGTTCCGCTGCAGACCGGCAGGGTTGATATATGTGAAGGTGAACTTTCGGGGTTGTACAGACTTTCAATTCCGGAAAAGATGAATGTGGCTGATGCCGCAGTTTGGGATGCTGACAGGATAGCAAGAATAATAGACTACTGCTGCCGGACCAAAGTGAAAATTTCCAGAAGTGAGAAGGAAATGAAATCCGGAAAGAAAGAGTACGCCGATTATTCCGATTTTCTTGTTATCAACAAAAATAAAAAATATCTCGGAGTTTACGCAGAAAAACTTAAGGAATACGAAATCCCGCACATTGTTACCGGTGGAACGACGCTGAACAGCAGCAATGAGCTGAACCTTCTCTACCTTGTTCTTAAAGTGGTCAGTGACCCCGAAGATAATCTTAACCTTGTTCATCTGTTGAGAAGTGAAGTTTTCGGGATCAGTGACAGGGAGCTGTACAGGTTTAAAAGAGCAGGAGGAGAGTTCTCGTTCAGGGCTGAAATCCCATCAAATATTGGTGAACCTGACCGTGAAAAGTTCAATTGTGCCTTTTCCAGACTGGAACAATGTCGAAAAGCAGTCTCAAAATTGCCTGTGCCGGCATCGGTAAGATATTGTGTCTCTTATATGGGGATTGATGCTCTGTCTGCAGCAAGGGACGGTGCCGGTGTTCAGACAGGATGTATTGTAAAAGCTCTGGAGCTTTTGGACAGGAAAGAGCTCCCCTTTTCCGGAATAAGTACTGCTGCCGAATATATTCTCACTCTGGTAAAGGGAGAAGAGGAACAGGACGGATTTTCGATAAGTGATGAAACCGAACCAAAAGTCAGGGTTATGAATCTGCACAAAGTAAAAGGGCTGGAAGCTCCTGTTGTCTTTATCGCCGGATCTGAAAAAGAAGAAAGCCACGGTGTTGACTTACATGTTGACAGATCCGCTGATATATCAAGGGGTTTTATGAAAGTGTCCTGTCAGACGGGTGAATATAGCTGGTCGGTTCTCGCCCGTCCTGACCGATGGGATGAAAAAGACTTTGTTGAGAAAAGGTTTCAGGCAGCGGAGCAGCTGAGACTAAAATATGTGGCGGCAACAAGGGCCTGTTCTGCAATAATCGTAACTTCAAAAAAAGGCAATAACTGGGATCAGTTCACAAACTTTATAGATGAATCAGCAGAAATATTTGATCCCCCGGCAAAGAAAGAACCCGAAAAAAAGGAACGAATTATTTCACTCGAAGAAATGCGATACTGTATCAATAATATAAATAAACTGAAAAAAGAGATTATTAAAGGAACTTACACCACTAAGACTGCCGTATCCTTCGCCCAAGAAATGCATGAAACCGGTGAGACACTGCTGCTGTCCTTTGAGGTGACGGATGACAATGAATCCTCGGAAGGAGGGGTTACATGGGGCATTGCTGTTCATTCTCTGCTTGATATCGCGATGAAGAAAGGGAAAGATATAATGGTAAAGTCACTTGAAAGAGTAATCGCGGATGCCGAGCTTGATATTTCGAAGAGATCAGATCTCCTGAATTATGTTGAAAGCATTCTTGGATCGGAGATTTGGGAAAGAGCGCAGAACAGCAAAGAAGTTCATAGCGAAGTTCCTTTTCAGATACTCGAAAAAAGCAATCCTTCATGTGTTGTGAAAGGAGTGATAGACCTTGCATTTAAAGAGAATGACAGTTGGGTTATTGTGGATTACAAGACTGATGATATAAGTCATTTAAAAGATATTCCTGAAAAATACATAAATCAAATTAATTACTATAGAAACGCTTGGGAAAAACTTACAGAAGAAAAGGTCTCGGAAGCCTATCTTTACTTTACTTCAGTAAACAGGAGCATTCCAGTTCCTCAATGACAGAGAAATCGTCACGAAAAACGATATCTGAGAAGGGTTACGATTGCCTTGCAGCCATCCTCAAACCCGATTTTTTTGCCCTCCTCGTATGTGCGGCCAAAATATGATACCGGAACCTCTATTATTTTATGCTTTCTTCGAAGGAGCTTTGCGGTTATCTCCGGTTCAATATCAAATCCTTTGCTTTCAAGTCCCAGGGATTTGAAGATGTCCGTCCTTATCATCTTGTAGCATGTTTCCATGTCTGATATCCATGCGTTGAAAAGAAAATTTGTCAGAAAAGTCAGGAACTTGTTTCCGACGGCATTCCAGAAATAAAGGCCTGTGTGGGGCCCCATAAACCTGGACCCGAAAACAACCGTGGCATTGCGCTCCTCAAAAAGCCTGAACAGAGAAGGGAGTTCGCGGGGGTCATATTCAAGGTCAGCATCCTGAATGACTGTAATATCCCCCGTGACATGCTCCAAAGCAGTTCTTATCGCAGATCCCTTGCCGCAGTTTGTCTCATGGAAAAAAACCCTTGTGTTTGTCCGATTGAGCTGTTTAAGGAAATCAACAGTGCCGTCGGTAGAGCAGTCATCAACGATAACGATTTCCTTCTCCAGAGGCACTGTTTCCAGGGTGGCCAAAAGTTTTTCGATTGTTTCCCGCTCATTGAAGACCGGGACAATTATGGAAAGAAGCATATCCTGCTCAGCCTTTCCCTTTGACTATGGCTGGCATGGCGACAACGCAGCTGGTCTGTCAACTGTCAGGCTGTTTTGACCAAGCAATCCTTCCCCTTCAGCTTCACCTGCGGCAATCAGGAAATACACATTGCCGGCAGGAACTTCAAAAGCGGCGGAGTTGGATGGTTCATTGCAGCTTCCGTCCACACCGTCATTATCCAACCCTGCAGCGCTGAAATTATCATGGCTGTACCAGCTTCCAAGTGTTCCCATATAAACATGATATCTGTCTGCTCCGGACACACTGCTCCAGTTAAGAATTATATCTCCTCCTGAATTCAGGGCTGTGAGATTCCCTGGTTCAACAGCAGTATCTGTTGAACTGCTTCCGGAATAAATTGAAGTCAGTCCGCAGCCATTGACAGCATGAATCTCATAAGCATGTAAAAATTCCGGAGAAGCCGTGACATCAAGATATTCAAATATCGCAGAGCTGACCGTGTCAATCAGGACAGTATCCCTGTATATCTCAAAAGACCTTGTCCCTGCAGTATTATCATTCCATCCTCCCGCAGGTGCTGCCCAGCTCAAATAGTTTCCGGAATACAGAACGCCGCTTGCGTCAGCAGCAGCCACAGCCCCGCCGCCGGGAGCTGAGGCGACAGCGTCCCCGCCGAGGTCTGTTGCGTAATCGGTAGTTAGTCCGCAGCCGTTAATTGCGACTATCTTGTATGTGTAGAGAGTGTTATTATCTCCGAGCAGATCTGTATATGTTGTCTGACCTTCTGCAATGGTATCAATGATAAGAGCATCTCTGTAAATTTCATAAGTTCTTGTTCCAACTCCGCGGTCATTCCAGTTTGAAGGAGCAGTCCAGGTAAGATCAACCCCGGTGTCAGCGCAGAAATCATCATCAACAGCGGTCACAGAGCCAGACCCGGGATTCGAGGCCACAAGATCCCCTGCAACATCTGTAGCATATACAATTTCTATGCCGCAACCATTAACAGCAACAATTTTATAGGTGTAAATTGCATTATTTGGACCGGTTATATCATCATAGTCGGTAGTTCCTTCTGGCAATGTGGTGACATGTATTGTCTGCCTCCATACTTGGAATCCCCTTGTTCCTACACCATTATCATTCCATCCTCCCGAGGGAACTGCCCAGCTAAGATGAACCCCGGTATCAAGACAGTCATCATTGTCGACGGCAGTCAGAGAGCCGCCTCCCGGAGCAGAGGCAACATTGTCTGCAGCATCAGACGCAGAATAGTCAATGTCCAGTCCGCATCCGTTAATAGCATACAGATAGTAAGAATACACCGTGTTATTATCCCCCAGAAGATCAGTATAAGTCGTCTGAGCTTCGGGAACTGTGTCCAGCAGAATACCGCTCCTGTATATTTCAAAAGACCTGCTTCCTGCACCATTGTCATTCCATCCACCGCTTGGAGCTGCCCATGAAAGTCCAACTCCGGTATCAGCGCAGAAGTCGTTATCAACTGCGGTTACGGAACCTGAACCTGGAGCTGATGCTGCCAGATCTGCTGCTGATGTCGGAAGGGAGTCGGTTGAACAGGAACCGTTAACAGCCCTGACAATATAGTCATGATTTGCGGTATCACCGGGATTATAGGTGTAAGGACTTGTGATTCCCGTGGCAACTTCTACGGTATCAACGATCAGATTGAAACCGGGTGCTGAACCTGTAAAGGTTATTGCCACCCCATTCTGGACACAATCGTTGTTATCAACAATACCTGTAATAACAGGAACATCAGGCGAGTTGTCAATATCCGTTGCGGATGAGGTGAGAGAATCAGTCATACATGTTCCGCTGATTGCTCTCACACCATAAACATGGCTGGTTGAGTCTCCGGGGCTGTATGTGTATGGACTGGTAATTCCTGTTACCGTTTCGATGCTGTCAACCAGAAGATTGAAATCTGTGGCTGTAAACACTTTCACATCGTCTATCATAAGGCCTAGATATGTATTGCCGACATTATCAATCGAATTGAAGTTGAACCTCAGAACAATGTTTCTTCCCGAGTATGAACTCAGGTCAATATCAGGATACTGTGACCAGCTGGAGCTGTCACAAATCTCGGCTATTGTGGAGAAAACTCCTCCATCCACCGATATCTGAACATATGCTTTGTCGTAAGTACAGCAACCTCCCCCGCATTCTGAAATTTTTCTGTACTGGAATTTGAGATACGATAAAGGAGGCAGGTTTGAAATGACCGGTGTGTCAATATTGCCCGTGACAGTTGAGCCGTTATCGAAATTGCATGCACCGTCAATTCCGAAATACCAGCTTGAACTGCCTGAAAAAGCTGATGGGCTGCATGTGGGCTCGGATACCTGATGCCAAAGATTATTACCACCGGGGGATTGGATTGTCCACCCGTTCAGTCCGCTCTCCATATCGTCAAAGAATACTTCAGAAGAATCCGTAAAGGTTATTATGACCCCGTCCTGAGCGCATTCATCGTTATCTTCAATGCTGACAATTACCGGAGCACCCGGTGTTGAATTCATGTCTCCTGCATCGCTTGTGGAATAATCGGTTGCCAGTCCGCATCCGTTGATGGCTACAACCTTGTAAGTGTATGAAGCGTCGTTGTCGCCCAGAAGGTCAGTGTAAGCAGTCTGGGTTCCTGGTACTGTATCTATAAGAATTGCGCCCCTGTATATTCCGAAAGTTCTTGTCCCAACAGAATTGTCATTCCAGCCACCGCTCGGAGCAGCCCAGGAAAGATTAACCCCTGTGTAGTCACATGTATCATCATCGGTTGATGTCACCGATCCTCCATCCGGATTGGATGGAACGCGGTCAGTTGCTGGATCTGTTGAATAAACAGTTGTCAGTCCGCATCCGTTTATTGCAGTAATCTGGTAGGTGTATATAGTGTTATTGTCTCCTGTGGTATCAGTATAAGTTGTTGCAGCGCTTGATGCGGTGTAAATAAGAATACCGTCCCTTCTTATTTGATATGTTCTGGTTCCGATCGTGTTGTCGTTCCAACCGCCGCTTGGAGCAGCCCAGAAAAGGTTGACGCCTGTATCATCACAGAAATCATCGTCTGTGGCAGTGACAGATCCTGATCCGGGCGCAGACGGTACAAGATCAACACCTAAATCTGTTGAATAATCGGTTGTTAATCCACATCCGTTAAAGGCAGTCACCTTATATGTATAAAGAGTGTTGTTTGTTCCAGCAGTGTCCAGATAGTAGGTTTCAACTTCAGAGGCTGTATATATTAGAACAGCGCCTCTGTAGATTTCATAATACCTTGTCCCGAACCCGTAATCTCCCCACCCGCCTGATGGTGCCGCCCATTCAATATCCACGCCTGTATCGTCACAGGTTTCATTATCCGAAGCGTTGATTGTCCCAGTCCCCGGGGCTGATGGAGTGTAAGTTGCCTCGTCAGCGCCCATGTCAACAACCGCAACACTGTCGCAGTTACCGTCGAACGGCCTTGAATCATCGTCCATGTCAACCGAGGGTGTTTCAGGTGCGGCATTGCTTCCTGCATCTATCACTGGTGAAGAGCTTTGCAGGTGATAGTTTGTTCCTGCCGAAACATAAAGCGGGTTCAGCGCAAGGCTGTTTGTAGCTGTCAAACCGGTAATTGCAGAAGGGCTGTTGCTCCAGAAATCGTTGTAATCTATTGTTGCGGTACTGCTGGAGGCAGCAATTCCGTAACCTGTAGAATGATTGCTGATGATATTGTTATGGATCTGCGCGTTCAGGGCTGTATTTAACCTTATTGCACCGCCCGTTGATGCGGAGTTACCGTCAAATGTATTATTGACAATAGTCGGGCTTGATGAAGCCCCGACATATATTCCCCCTCCATAACTTGCTGTATTGCCTGAAATTATATTGTTTGTTATCAGGGGCAGGGATTCCGCATATCTGGACATTATTGCCCCTCCCCAGTTGGCGGCTGCATTTCCTTTTATCCAATTCTGCCTAATCGTCGGGCTTGCATAATATATTCTTACCCCGCCTCCGTCATAAGCTGCGTTTCCGCCTGTTATTGTAAAGCCTTCGACTACCGAATATCTGCTCTGATAATCATCGAACGAAATAACACTTCCTGCACTTCCTCCATTAATGATAGAAGACTCCTGTCCGTTGACGCTGGTAAGTGTCACATCGTGGCACGGCATGACCAGGTTCTCATAATAGGTTCCATCGGAGACCAGAATGGTGTCGCCTCTGTAGGAACTGTCAAGCGCTTCCTGAATCGTTCCGTAAGAGGACGGAACAGCAAGGGTTACACAGGCATATTCGTCTGCTCCTATATCAACATTGGTTCCTGTGATCCTGGTATCCCCTTCGAAGTCCAGTGTTGGCAATCCTGTCGCGGAATTATTCCCGTAACCTATGCACGGAGATGATGAAGTAAGATAGAACCTTCCGCCAGCGGGATCTTCCATGAGCGGATCTGCCGAGATCTCGTTTGCGCCTGCTGTGCAGCCAACCATGAGATAATTAGAAACGGTATTGTTCCAGAAATCATTATAATTTACAGTAGGACAGCCTGAATCAGAAGTGAGCCCTCTGCCGGTGTTCTCTGAAACAATGTTGTTTACGAAACTTGATCCGGCGCTTGAAAAAAGTCTCACTGCGCCGTAATTGTTTCCCGAAGTATTGTTCCAGAAAATATTATTGACTATCGAAGCACTGCTGTAAGACATATACATTGCGGCACCTGAACTGGAACCGTAATTATCATGAAAAACACTGTTCACTATGACGGCATTTGTATATGTGCCATATATACATGCACCGCTACTTCCGCTCATGTTACGGAAAATGCAGTTTGTAACTGTTGCCGAGGAGTTATTCAGGTATATTCCTCTTTCAGCGTTTTGAAACACAAAACCCTCTATAATACAAGCTGTTGTTTCGCCAGAATCTATTGTTACAAGAGTTCCTGTTCCTCCCCCGTCAAGAATGGTTTCTCCGTTACACGGTCCGTATTCCCCTATCAAATGAATGTCTTTGCCGCCGAGATCAAGAATCTCTGTGTATGTTCCCGCGTCCACTGTTATTGTTGATCCTTCAGGCACCCCGTTTATCGCAGCTTGAATTGTCGCGTAATCATCCGGAACATTATAAGGCTCAATAACGGTCAATATCTGGTCAACTGCTGTGTCCGGAAGATTCGAGATTCTTCCGCTGGGCCAGTAAACTGTAAGATCAACCAGCCCGCTTATATAGCCAAGGCCGAAGTGCGCTGCAAGCCCGTCCTGCTTCAAGTATCCTTCTCCGGCGGTGATATATCTCACCATGGTTTTGGTTCCGTCAAATACCTCAATCCTCGAACCTACTCCGAAGGAATTCGAAACTACCCCCTGGAGGTTTACTTCCAGATATCTTTTCGTGGGATATAAATCTCTGTACCTGTTCTGCATAAGGACAAGATTTGAGGATGTTGCAACTCCGGTCATTATGTAGTCCATATCCCCGTCATTGTCGTAATCCAGCCATGCACATGTGTGGGAATCACTGGGAGTCGTCGCAGGTAGCCCTGAAGATATTATTCTCGCCCTGTCGTCCGTGTACGAAATTCCGGCACTTACCTCCCTGTTAAGCTGATTCCATCCATCATAAGTTGCAATAAGGGGGGTTTGCTGACCATTTAAATCCCAGTCCGCCCAGGAAGCTCCGAAGGAGTTCTTGTTGTTCTTAATACCCCTTTGCACTGAATTTTCATCAAATGTCCCGTCGCCATTGTTCATATAAAAGAAATCGTATTCGGATTCTCCCCTGAAGAAATATGAGACATTGGTGACATGGACATCCATCCAACCGTCATTGTTCGCGTCCACCCATATAACCGATGCGGTGGAGTTATTATCTGCCAGTTCATTATTTGTCAATCTGGTGAATGTTCCGTTGCCATTGTTACTGTATAAGGAATTTGTGCATGGGTCATCAATCCCCATTAGAAAATCAGGCCCGTTCCCGAGGAACAGATCCATGAAACCGTCATTGTTGTAGTCCCCCCAAGCGCATCCTACCGTATTCTGGTTTGCGTAAGCCTGCAAGCCGGCAGAAGCTGCAACTTCAGTGAATACACCCGAACCATTATTTCTCCACAGTTGATCAAGGTAACCGTAAGCGTCATCGCTTCTTGCCAGGAAAACATCAATGTCACCGTCATTGTCGTAATCCGCCCACGCCATCCCGTGTATGTCACCTCCGGTTGCAATACCCGGAAATGCGGACGCTGTTATGTCCGAAAATCCGTATCCAAGACTTATATCGTTTCGATAAAGCTTAAGATCCACCATCAGATCAAGATCACCGTCATTGTCTATATCGGCCCATGTTGCCGCAGTGGAGCCGGTTCCAAATCCGGGCATATTGCTGAAGGTTCCGTCTCCGTTATTTCTAAGGAGAACATCTGATGATGCCCTGCAGACATATATGTCCTGAAAGCCGGTATTATTAAAGTCTCCCACGGCAATCCCGTACGCATCATCAATTCCTGACAGACCTGCAACGGAAGTTCTGTCAATGAAGAATGATGTATCCGTTGTGTCAGTTACTGTTATGTCATAACCTGAATCAACTGTCTGGTAGGGCTGTGTTGAGCTGCTTTCAAACATTCCACCTCTTCTGCCCAGCCACAGATTGTAAACGCCAGTGCATGTATCCGGGAGCTCAAACATCGCGTAAAGGGTCCCTGTTCCCTCATTTTCAACGGCAAGAGATGGTATTGTCTGACATGGCGACCCAACGCTTCCGTTGTATTCCAGCTTAGCTTCTGTATAGGGGCTGAATCCGCTGCCGGAAACAGCAATTCTGAACCTGGTCTGTTTGGCAACTGAGGATCTGTCCACAGCAGAAACAGACAGAGTTGAATCTGTTACAAATATGCTGCCGTCATAGGTGTAAATATATGCCAATGGGCTCACGCTTACATCGCTAAGGGTGAAAGGATATTCAGTGCCATTTTCAGTGCCGGCTCCGACAAGAAAATAGACTCTTAGCATTTCTGTCTGTTCACTGTCCGGTATGGATACGCCGGTACCTGACGCGGTCACATCAATATAACCTGAGCCTATTGTAACACTGGATGTCCAGGCACTTATAACGGGTAATTTGTAAATGCTGTTGTAAGTAAATTTAGTTGAATCATAATTGAGCCTGAATGAGATGGATGCAATGTTTCCGCAACCCCAATCCGGATCTCTTTCTGGTCTAAGTTTTATGATTATCCTAGAATACTGTCCGGGATAACCGTCTGTTTTTTCTGCTTCCACAAAACCTGCGCAGTAATCCTCTGCGCCTCCGCCGACAGCGCCGAAGCCCCTGAGGGGAACACCTTGCGCTCCTGAAAAAATGAAAATTGCAAAAATGCCGTAGATTACTAAATTAATTCCGGACTTTTTTAAAAGCATTGAGACTCTCCTCATAGAACAATTAAACTATTCGTTTCAGCAAAAAGGAATCTCCGCTCAGTTCCGCGAGGGAACGGGCCTCAGCCATAAGCTTTTCAGCGGTTTCGTTTCCTTTGCTGTATGTAAGCGCTTCATAATAATAAGCATAGGCTGCTATTTCCTTCATTCCTATGCTTTCAGCTATATCTTTCCCTTTTTTTATCATTTCTCTGGCTTTTTTCAAATCTTCTTCAGCACTCAAGTAACCTAGAAAAATCAAATCCTGGGATTCCGTAAATTTGTCTCCCAATTTTTCTGCTATATCCAACGATTGTAACAGATATTTCTCTGCCGAGTCAAGCTTTTCAAGTTCCATATCTGCTCGACCTATAGTCATAAGTGAATAGCCCTCTGAAAATGCGTCTCCGATTTTTCTTGCAAGTTTAAGAGCTTTATGGCTGTGATGTTCTACTTTATCGAAATCCTCAAGGTCAAAATAGATTCCCGCCAGTGTTACGGCACAGTTTGCTTCAAACCTTGTGTTCTGTGTCTCGAAAGCTGTGAAGGAAGCCTCCTCAAGCATTTTAATAGCCTTTTCTGAATGCCCAAGCTTTGCCTCAAGGACTGCTCTATTACTTAATATCCAGGTCAGTCTGACCTTGTCATGAAGCTCTCTTGCAATGTTTTCGGCCGCGAGATAATGTTCGACAGCATCCATATTTCCCATGTCCATCTCAACGGTAGCCAGTCCGAGCAAAGCATCACAGAAAAGTTTTGTTTCAGAGCTTAATTTTATTTTATCGACCGCCTTCAGATAATGTTCACAAGCCAATTTGAAATTCTGTCTTGTGTACTCCGTAAATCCCATCTGATATTCAACCCTTGACAACAATACAGGATCATCAGTCTTTTCTGCAAGAATATTTGCTTCATCCAGAAACTTCATGCTGTTTTCAAACATGCCTTTCGTCGTATAAATCTGTCCAGTAAAATTTTTTGCGAGCGCCTGATAACGGATCTCTTCGAGGCTGCTGCTCCAGTCGAAAAGCCTGTTATAAATTTTTTCAGCCTCGTCCATCCTGTTCGTAATTCTGAGAATCTCGCCTGATTCCAAGAATATGTCGAGGAATATTTTTCTGACACTACCATTCCTTTCTGCCAACCTGGGGAGTTTTTCTTCAATAATACCGGTGTATTTTGAAAAATAGTCCAGTGCTGCCTGATTGCTGTAAACCGATTTCGCTTTATCGCCTGATACTTTCAAATGAGGAAGGGCATTTTCCCATGCTTCACCTGCCGTGAAATGATGAGCGAGTATTTCTGCCTGCCCCTTAAGGTCGTTTCCGTAAATATCCTCTATTACGCTGCCTGCCGTTCGGTGAAGGTTCTTTCTTTTATTGAAAAGCAATGATTCATAAGCCACTTCCTGGGTCAGAATATGTTTGAAAGAAAGCTGCTTCATGGGCTCATCATCAACCCCAATTAAAAGATCATGCTCTTCAAGCAGCCTTATATCTTCAGAAAGATCTTCCTTCACCACTCCGTTAAAAACGGAAACAGGGAAAACCCTTCCCAGAACAGAAGCTGTCTGCAAAGCCTGTTTCGGTTTTTCACCCAGACTGTCAATTCTTGCCATTATCACACCATGGACAGAGTCCGGGATATCCATTTCATCAATGTTCCCTTTAAGAGACCATTCTTCGTCCGTAAAAACAAGAACATTCTTTTCCTTCAGGGTTTTTATAAACTCCTCTATGAAGAGAGGATTCCTCTGGGTTTTTTCTCCAACCAGTCTAATAAGCTCCTTGGATATATTATCGCTGCCAATTATATGCGAAATCATCCCGTTAAGAGCTTCTTCTCCGACGGCTCCAATCTCAAGCTGGAGAAACCACGGAGATCTGCACCACCTTCGGATATCCAGCTCGGGCCTGTGCACAAGGCATATTATGATTTTTTTCTCCGAAACTTCGGAAGTAATTTCGTCAACAAGGTTCAGGCTGCTTTCGTCCGCCCACTGAGCATCCTCTACGGTTATCAGGAGTGGTTTTTCTTTCAGCCTATCTTTTAATGCTGCTACAAGCATGCTGTGAAGAATTTTCCTCCTTGTGTCAGCGTCAAGTGAAGCTGTTTCTGGTGTTTCCTTCAGATCGGATCCAAGGACTGCGTTAAAAAGAGGAATATATTCAATATTTGAAGGGAATGTATTTGCAAGGGATGATTCCAGTTCTTTGTTCGAAAGGCTGCTGTCAATTCCGAGAATGCTCCTGAATATTGCTCTGAAAGGAAGATAAGGCATGTTTCTGCCGTAACTGGGGCATTCTCCCAGAAAGGAAGCCCATCCACCCTCTTCACTTTTCTCTGTCAGATAGGATAACACCGCTGATTTCCCGATCCCCGCCTCGCCGGAAATTGAAATCATCTGACGACCTTCCGAAAAAGCTTTCTCAATCACTTCTCCGATTATCCGCTTCTCGGCTTTTCTGCCGAAAAGATTGTGAGCCCTTCGCTCAGTTTTTTCTTTTTTCCCGGTTACTTCCTCAATCGGTATGGGTTTCTCTTTCCCCTTAACCTTGACTGGCTCCTTTGCGGATGTAAATACCGCAGAGAATGCTTTCGACGCTGTCCCTTTATCAGTGAGGACTTGTCCGAAGCCGCCGACCCCCATCAGTCTTGCAGACAGGTTCACTGCGTCACCCATGACCGAATACTCCCTCCTGACTGCTGAACCCACATTTCCGGAAAAGAGAAAGCCGGTATTGACCCCTATCTTCTGTTTAAAGGCAACTCCTTCAAATTCTATTTCCGCGATTGCCGCCTGCATGTCCAGCCCGCATAGAAGCCCCCTTTCCGGGTCATTCTCGTGAGCGGCCGGAACCCCGAAAAGAACCATCAGTTTTTCGCCATGATTGTAGATGTCCATCTTGTTTACATTGCCGCCGTAGGAGCGGATAATTTTTAACTGGCTGGCAAAGTAAGTTTGCATTCCCTGGGTGATGGTTTTCTCATCCTCCAAAGCGAGAAGATCCGAATATCCGAGGAAATTACAGAATAGCACCGTTGCAAGCCTGTGCTCACCTTCCATTTTATCCTGCCAAGGGTTGGTATAAATCTTATCCATCACACCATCAGGAAGGTATGGGGCAGCGGACAGCACGATCAAGATATCGGATTTTTCTTTTTCTGAAGCCAGATCGTCTCTGGATGCCTTCCCGCCTGACAGGTCAAAGCGGAAAAAATCACCTTTTTTAGCGATTTCCTCATTTATACTCAACACCCTGAAAAAATTCTCCGTGCCGCATATTTCTCCCTTGTCCGCCGCGCTTTCGGCCATCGCGAGTTCATTAACTGCTTTCCCCGTGATCAAATATTCAATCCGTTCGGGCGATCCGAGATAGGCTTCAAAAGCCCTCCCGTAGGACAACCCAAGGCTCATACCGAAATTGAAAGTGCCGTATTCGGTCTTAAGGATCTTCATGCCGTCAATTGCAGTCATCATATCTTTTGCACAAATAAGGGCACGGTCGGCGGGTTTTTCCCCGCAGAAGTGAATAAAAAGGGCGTCCCCTCCGAACTTTATCACATCGCCTTCATAATGTTTTACAAGGACAAGCATCACATCCATGAAGCCGTTTATAATCCGAGTAATCTCTTCGGCTCCCACCTTGCCGAACCCTGCAAGCTTCTCGGAAAGTGCCGTGAAACCGCTTATGTCGGCAAACATGAATGCTCCTTCAATCCACCTGCCGAAAGGCAGAGGAGGATTACCCTCGAATCGTATTATATGTTCTCTTACCCTTGCAGGAAGAAATGAAGCCACTGTTGAAGCAGTTTGTGCCATCCTGTTCATTGAATCTGTATCGCGCATTGGATTAGTCGTTCTCAATTAATAATAAATCCGCATGATATCAGCATAAATTCTGCCTGTCAATCTGCGGAAGAGCAGGAAAGCTTTTCCGATAACGCTTTCAACAAAATTTTAGAACAAACCGCGCAACGGAAAAATTTCATTGCTGAAGAACAAAAATATGCTTTCTGCATATTCCCCCCATCTTGACTTTTAATTTTAGCTCTGATAACTTTCCTCATCTTGAAAACTTAATATTTCACACTTTTATAAGAGAGCAAACAAAATGACCGAAATCAAAAAAACCGCTCTTAATGCGGTCCACCGGGAAGCCGGCGGGAAGATGGTTGAGTATGCAGGCTGGGATATGCCTGTTACATTTGCGGGAACAATTGAAGAACATAACAATGTGAGGACAAAGGTCGGGATTTTTGATGTTGGACACATGGGCGAAATCGAAATTAAAGGCCCTAAAGCACTTGATATGGTCCAGAAGATCTCCACCAATGATGCCTCGAAACTTGCTGCAGGACAGGCTCACTATTCGGCACTGACTTACCCTGAGGGGACCTTCGTTGACGATATGCTTGTTCACAAAATGGATGACGACCATTTTTTCCTCTGCGTAAATGCAGGTAATATGGAAAAAGATTATAAATGGATTGCGGAGAACAGGATTGACGGATCGGAAATCATAAATTCCAGCGACTATTACGCTCAGATATCCGTTCAGGGTCCGTCCGCGCTGAATACGCTGAAAGGGCTTGCCGATATTGACATCAGCACGATTAAATATTACTGGTTCAGCAAAGGCCGAATCTGCGGGAGAGATGCGATAATTGCCAGGACAGGTTATACAGGCGAGGACGGTTTTGAACTTTACATTGCCCAGAAGGATGCCGTGCCGGTTTGGAAAGAAGTTATGAAAGCGGGTGAACCTTTCGGAATACAGCCGATTGGTCTGGCAGCTAGAGATACCCTCCGTCTTGAGGCCGGAATGTGCTTGTACGGTAACGACATGGATGACAAAACTACTGTTCTGGAAGCCGATTTGAAATGGATTGTAAAACTGGACAAAGGGGATTTTATGGGCAGGGATGTTCTTGTCCAGCAGAACGAGGAGGGGGTTGAAAAGATACTTGCCGGTTTCGAACTGACCGACAAGGGAATCGCAAGACACGGATACCCTGTCTTCTATCAGGGCAAGGAAGCCGGGATTGTGACCAGCGGGACCCACGCTCCCTTCCTTGAAAAAAGTATCGGAATGGCGCATGTTCCCCCAGAAGCCGCAACTCCGGGGACGGCGATAGAGATAGAGATCAGAGGCAGAAAAGTTAAAGCGGTTATTGTTAAAAAACCTTTCTACAAAAGAAGCAAATAGAATAAGGAGAATAGAAATGTATCCGGAAGATTATTATTTCACAAAAGATCACGAATGGGCGTCCGTTGACGGAAATGTAGCCACCATCGGCATCACCAATCACGCGCAGAACGAACTGGGAGACATCGTTTTTGTTGAACTCCCGGAAGTGGACAGCGACGCTGAAGCCGAAAGCAGCATTGGTTCGATTGAATCCGTCAAAGCGGTTTCAGATATGAACTCTCCTGTATCCGGAAAGATTGTGGAGATCAATGAAACCCTTGAAGAGGAACCTGAACTGCTTAATGAAGATCCGCACGGAAAGGGATGGATGGTTAAGATAAGAATGAGCGATAAGAGTCAGCTGGATGATCTTATGGACGCGTCCGAATACGAGGAATATCTGGCAACCTTATAGGATTGATATGCAATACATACCCATTACAGAAAAAGAACAGGAGGGGATGCTCAGAAAGACAGGCAGGTCTTCGGTTGATGACCTGTTCAGAAGTATTCCCGATGAACTTCTTTTAAAGAGAAAACTGAACATCCGCGATGCTATGGGGGAAAATCAGGTAAGGGATTACATGAACTTTCTCGCGTCCGAGAACTGCGCAGATTGTAAAGTGTTTCTGGGAGCCGGAGCCTACAGGCATTTTGTTCCGTCCCTGGTTTCCCAACTTCTCCTCAGGTCTGAGTTTTATACGGCTTACACTCCTTACCAGCCTGAGATAAGCCAGGGGACACTGCAGAACATATTTGAATTTCAGACGATGATGTGCCAGCTTACCGGTATGGATGTTTCCAACGCCTCCCTCTATGACGGTTCCACCGGTCTTGCCGAGGCGGTGCTGATGGCAGACAGGATCCAGAAAAAAAGAAAAAAAGCTGTTATATCTGAGGCCGTTCATCCCGAATATCTTGAAGTTCTGAAAACCTATCTGAAAAACATTGATGTAACGATTGAAACGGTGCCTGTTGACAGAAAAACAGGGAGGACGGATAACTCAAAGCTCATTAATTTGGTTGATGACGATACAATTTGTGTTGCGGTTCAGTCGCCGAATTTCTTTGGAGTGATTGAGGATTTAAAGTCTGTATCTGATGCTGCGCACGCGAAAGGTGCTCTTTCTGTTACTGTTGTCGCTGAAGCCATGTCATTGGGGCTCCTGAAATCCCCCGGAGAACTCGGAGCGGATATTGTTACCGGTGAACTGCAGTCATTCGGAAACGCGGTCAGTTTCGGAGGTCCGTATCTGGGCTTCATGACATGCCGCGATAAAGATAAAAGACAGATGCCCGGAAGAATAGTCGGTCAGACTGAAGACCGTGAGGGAACAACAGGATTTGTGCTTACCCTCGCTACCCGTGAACAGCACATAAGAAGGGAAAAAGCCACTTCAAATATTTGTTCTAACGAGGCTTTGTGCGGTCTTGCTGCCGCTATCACGATGAGCTGTTTCGGAAGGAAAGGGATAAGAAGAATGGCAGAGATAAACACCGGGAAAGCCCATTTTGCTGCTTCAAAAATCGCGTCTCTCCGTGGATATGAACTCGCTTTCGGAGGTCCTTTCTTCAATGAATTCACAGTGAAGTGCCCGAGACCGTCCGGTGAAGTTCTGAAATCGCTGGAGGAAAAGAACATAGTAGGAGGATATCAGCTGGGTAAAAACTACGAAGGTATGGACGGCAATATTCTTGTGTGCGTTACCGAAACTTCCTCCCAGGAGGATATTGATGCCCTCGTGTCAGCACTGGAGGCCGTGAAATGAAAAGACTGGAACCATTGATTTTTGAAAAAAGCTCGGCAGGGAGGACAGGATATTCTTTCTCCAACGGTGAAGGGAGCCTGAAAACGGCTTCGGAACTGCTTGACAAGTCACTGTTGAGGGATGATATTGAAGGGTTCCCGGAAGTAAGCGAAGTGGATGTTGTCAGACACTATACCAGGCTGTCTCAACTGAATCACGGGGTTGACACCGGGTTCTATCCTCTGGGGTCCTGCACCATGAAATACAACCCCAAGATAAACGAGGACATGGCAAGACTGGAAGGTTTTGCGGGATGCCACCCGTATATGCCCGAGGACAGGGTTCAGGGAAGCCTCGAACTTATGTATTGTCTTCAGGAGTCCCTGAAAGAAATAGCAGGTTTTGAAGCGGTAAGCCTTCAACCTGCTGCCGGTGCCCACGGAGAACTGCTCGGGATGCTTCTCATAAGAGCCTGTTTGACTGACAGGGGCAACCCGCGCAAGGTTGTTCTTATTCCCGATTCAGCGCACGGAACGAATCCCTCAAGCGCTAGCATAGCCGGTTATTCCACGAAAGAGATTAAATCGAATGAAAAAGGAATGGTCTCAATAAGCGACCTGAAAGAACATCTGAATGAAGATGTTGCCGCCATGATGGTTACGAATCCGAACACACTCGGGGTTTTTGAGGCCAATATAAAGCAGATCGCAGATCTTCTTCATGAAAACGGAAGCCTGCTATACTGCGACGGAGCCAACCTCAACGCTCTGATGGGAAAACACCGTCCGGGAGACGCGGGGGTTGATGTTCTGCACATGAACCTGCATAAAACATTCTCCACTCCTCATGGCGGAGGAGGTCCAGGGGCCGGTCCTGTTGGAGTTAATTCAACGCTTGCGCCATTCCTTCCTGTTCCCGTTGTCGCGAAAAAAGACGGAAGATTTTTCCTGAACTATGATATTCCCAAATCCATAGGCAGGGTCAGGGCATTTTACGGGAATTTCGGGATACTCGTCAGAGCGATGTGCTACATTCTTTCAATGGGAGCTGAAGGGCTGAAAAAAGCGACTGAAACTGCTGTTCTGAATGCAAACTATATCCGCAAAGAACTTGAGGGGATATATCACTTGCAGTATGACACGGAAACCTTGCATGAAGCGATATTTTCGGATAAGTTTCTTCAGGAATATCATATCGCCACAATGGATGTCGCGAAGAGACTTATGGATTACGGCTTCCATCCGCCGACGGTTTATTTCCCGCTCATAGTAAAAGGCGCGATAATGATAGAACCTACTGAAACGGAGCCTCTGTCTGAGATTGACGCGTTTATTAGCGCAATGAAGAAAATTGCCGAAGAAGCCAAAACGAACCCCGAGAAGCTTCATGACGCGCCCCTGTCAACACCGATTAAGAGGCTGGATGAGGTCAAAGCCGCGAAGGACAGCATTCTGAGATGGGTTAAAGAAGACTGATACTGCCTCTGTTTAAACGAAACTTGAGCCGGGCGGCCGAAAGGCCGCCCTTTTCTGTCCCTGTAGAGAAGATGGTTAAAGAAAAAGAGAAACACATAGAAAACTGGAATGAGTATAAGCCTTCTCCGTTTGTCGCGACTTGTCTTTCCTCTGTAATTCCGGGAAGCGGGCAAATTTATACGGGGAAGATATTCTCCGGGATTTTAATGCTCGCATTGTTTTTATTGTCGCTTGGCGGGATGTGTGATTACCTGTTCAAACCGTCCCGGCCGGAGTGGTTTTTTTACTGGGGAATTCCGGCACTGGTCGTGTTTGTGGCAAACTGGCTGATAAGTATTTTAGACGCATATCATTCCGCAAAAAACCATAAGGGTTTCGGCAGGCTGTTTCGCGCAATCACTTATTATTTGGCACACAACTGGAAAGCAGGGATTATTGCCGATGCATTAATCTGGCCTGTTTTCCTTTATGGTGCCGTCGGTATCGCCCTGAACTGGCGCGGAGCATTTAATATAGCCGATATTTTCAGATACTGGTTCATTTTTGAGCTGGCCGGAACCCTGTTTTTTGGAATATGTTCCGATCTGACTGACAGTTCCCGAATAGCTTTCAGGTTAAATACGCGGAAAGAACTTGTCATTTTTGTGGTAATATATATGGTTTTCGCGTCTATAGGGGCAATCTGGCTGCGGATGTATATGCTCCAACTGCTTTTTGCAGCGCTCATAATAGTGCCGGGTAAAATTCTCAACTTTCTTGGAGCGGGGCCTGACCGCCGATGGGAGTACTCTCAACGGGCGGGATTCTCGATGGTAGCTTTTATTATTGCTCTTCCTGTTGCAATTATTGTCCTGCATTTTGCTGAAGATCCCCCTTATCAGCTTCTTCCTAAAGAAATATGCCCGCAGTTCTTTTCCATGCTGCTGGCATCATTGTATTTTCTGCTCCGCACTGGCGGTGAAGCATGGTACAGGCTTAAATTCGGATATGAAAGGTAGGTTGTGTGTAATCAATGTCTGAATATATTCCCCATCTATCGATTGCAATAAGAGGTGATTGATGTTTATTTTCTGGATAGGATTTCTGCTGCTGATAATCGCTCTGCTTTCCCTTGATCTCGGTGTTTTCAACCGGAAGGATCATGTTATAAAAGCAAAGGAGGCGCTTCTCTGGACTATGTTCTGGGTTGCGCTCGCGCTTATCTTCAATGTTTTCATATATTACGCGTACAATAACCACTGGCTCGGCATCGGCATTGGAGCCCGGATGATTGAGTCCGGCGGGGATGCCGCGCTGAAATTTTTTACAGGTTATATAATTGAAAAATCCCTGAGCCTGGACAACATCTTTGTAATAGCAATGATTTTTGCTTACTTCAAGGTGCCATCCAAGTATCAGCACCGTGTCCTGTTTTGGGGTATTCTCGGCGCGCTGATTATGAGGGGTGCGATGATAATTGCAGGAACCGCGCTGATTATAAAATTCAGCTGGATGATATATGTTTTCGGCGGCCTTCTTATTGCGACAGCGATCAAGATGATGGTAACCAAAGAGGACGGGATAGATCCGGAACACAATATCCTGCTGAGGGCCGCAAAAAAACTTTACCCTGTCACAAAGGGATTTGAGGGGCATCATTTTTTCTCCGAGATAAACGGCAAAAGGGCAATAACCCCTCTCTTTCTCGTTCTGCTGATTATAGAAAGCACGGATGTTCTGTTCGCGGTTGACTCAATCCCCGCAATTTTCGCCGTCACGACCGACCCGTTCATTGTTTTTACTTCCAATGTATTCGCGATACTGGGCCTTCGCTCTCTTTACTTTGCGCTTGCGGCAATGATTGACAAATTTCGTTATATGAAGGTGAGCCTTGTTTTCGTGTTGTTATATGTGGGTGTCAAAATGATACTTTCGCATAATTTTGAGATCCCGACAATGCTGTCTCTCGGGATAATAGCTGGTATTCT
Organism: uncultured Acidobacteriota bacterium; assembly: GCA_964509835.1. GTDB lineage: Bacteria > Acidobacteriota > CAZDZC01 > CAZDZC01 > CAZDZC01. The sequence goes on along the minus strand of CAZDZC010000009.1, from coordinate 20,516 downwards.
TGCGTCGGGCGTTATTTTTTCCCTATTTGCCGGAAGCCATGAAGAGAAGGCTGATTAACCCGAAAATTTAAATTCTTAGATATTAAGATTGTTTGGTTTATAATTTCAAATCAGGATTGTGTTTTCCTGAATTTGTTCGTTATGTTATTTCTCGAGTGTAAAGGAGTTACTTTATGGGAATGATGAAGGAATTCAAAGAGTTTGCTATGAGAGGCAATGTGGTGGACATGGCAGTCGGTATTATTATCGGGGGAGCGTTCGGTAAAATAATCAGCTCGCTGGTAAATGACATCATTATGCCCCCCATCGGCGTGCTTCTTGGGAATGTTGATTTCTCCAATCTGGTCTTTGTCCTTAAAGAAGGTGCGGAAGGAGCTGAAGCCGTGACATTGAGATACGGCCTTTTCATAAACACGGTCCTGGATTTTGTTATAGTCGCGTTTGCTATCTTCATGGTCATTAAACAGATGAACAGGCTTAAAAAGAAAGAAGAGGCTGCTCCACCCGCTCCTACAACAAAGGAGTGCCCGAAGTGTTTTTCTGTCATCCCGATTAAAGCCACAAAATGCCCTAACTGCACATCAGATATCAGCAACTGAACTAAAATTTTATCATGGGACTGAGAGGGGATTTATCCCCTTTCAGTCTGTTTGACAATTCCCAAAGTCATTTCTATACTTGAAGCTTGGTTGATTATTTCGTACACGGAAAGGCGTAATGTATCCACTCTACAGTTTTCTCTTTACCGTAACAGCCATTCTTGCCCTTCCCTGGTATATTCTTATGGCACTTGGGGGAAGGATTTCCCTGCGCGGCTTCAACGAACGGTTTGGAGCCATCGCTGAATTTGGAAAGATTGAAGCGGGAAGAATATGGATTCACGCATCCTCGGTTGGCGAGGTAGGGATAGCGTCAACCCTGATAAAAGAACTGACGAAGATCTGGCCTGAAAAGAAATTTGTTCTCTCAACGATGACACCCGCGGGAAAGAAGATAGCGGAAAAATCCCTTTCAAAAATTCTTGAGGGTGTATTCTTTGTTCCTTTTGACTGGCAATTCTCGGTAAAAAGGTGTCTCCGCTCGGTAAAACCTGATGTTCTGATCTTGGTGGAAACTGAAATTTGGCCCAACCTTGTTCATCAGTGCGGAATAAGAGGTATTCCCGTTTTCATGGTCAATGGAAGGATATCCAAGAAAAGTGTTAGCGGATACAGTCTTTTCACAGGAATTCTCAAGGATGTTTTCGTTGATTTCAGAAGATTCATTATGAGGTCAGAAGAAGATGCCGCCAGGATAAAAGCCCTGTCAGCTCCAGAAGACAAGGTTGTTGTCGCGGGGAACATGAAGTATGACATTTCCGTTGAAACAGACGAAGCAACCCTGAAAAGGCTTGAAGCGTGGAAGGGAGGAGCAGTTCTTCTTGCAGCCGGAAGCACACTGAGGGGCGAAGAGGAAATATTGGCAAGTGTTTTCAAAAAACTCTCAGAAGAAGGAAAAAATCTGAAAATGATCCTTGCGCCGAGGCATCCGGAAAGATTTGACGAGGCAGCTTCAATTCTGAAATCATCAGAAATAAAGTTTATCCGCAGGTCTTCAGGGCTACAGGAAGGGGCCGGCGCTCAAGTTATTCTGCTGGATACCATTGGCGAGCTTGCCGGTATTTACGCCGCGTGTGACATAGCTTTTATCGGGGGCAGCCTTGTCCCAAAAGGCGGGCATAACATTCTGGAGCCCGCTTTTTTCGGCAAACCGGTGATTGTGGGGCGGCACACGGATAATTTCAAAGAAATAGTCAATAACTTTGAAGCGGAAAAGGCGATTTTGCAGGTATCAGACGAAACAGAACTGAAATCAGCAGTTTCAAAACTTATGGAATACCCAGAGGAAAGAAAAAGGCTGGGTGGGTCAGCATTGTCAATCCTGGTAAAAAACAAGGGCGCTGTGAAGAGAACAGCGTATATTCTGCAGAGAGAGCTTGGATGAAGACAAATAAACTGATTGTCTGGCTTCTTTCCCCTTTCGCACTGCTTTACAGAGCAATACTGATCTTCAGGAACCGCCTTTTCGATAAAGGGACTATAAAATCAGACTCTCTTCCCTGTAAGGTAGTGAGCGTTGGAAACATCACAATCGGAGGAACCGGGAAAACCCCGTTCTCAGCGTATCTTGCTTCTGAACTGAAAAGGCTCGGGTTTAAACCATGCATTCTGAGCAGGGGATACAAGGGAAGGAAATCTGAAAAAGTATCCGTTGTTTCAAACGGGTTTAAATCCTTCGGCAATGTCAGGGAACATGGCGACGAACCTGTCATGCTGGCGGAGAACCTGAAAAAAATCCCGGTAATTGTTGGAGCATCCCGCTATCAGTGCGGCATGAGGGCTGTTGACGAGTTCGGAGTTGACTGCTGTATTCTGGATGACGGCTTTCAGCATCGCAAACTGAAAAGAGATCTGGATATAGTTCTTATTGACGGTCACACCCTGTTGGGCAACGAAAAAATGTTCCCCTATGGCCCGCTCCGTGAGCCCTTTGCCGGTTTGAAAAGAGCTGACGCGCTTGTTGCCACAAGGTGGAATATGGTTGTGGACACTGAAGCAGCGGGTGATTATATCGGGAGGCTGGGGGTAGCAACTGTTTTCCATGCGGAAAGCACGATAACCGGGTATTTTGACAAAAACGGGAAGAAAATCAGCATGCCCTCCAAGTCAATGTTGCTTGGTTTTTGCGGGGTAGGTAATCCCTATTCATTTGAGAAGAACATTAAAAATTCAGGGTTTACAAGATACGCGAACCTTATTTTTCCTGATCATCACAATTATTCCCAGCGGGATGCCCAACGGATAAGAGCTGTTGCAATCAAGATGAAGGCGGATTGGATAGTGACCACGGAAAAGGACTTTATTAAGGCAAGAGAGCTGGAATGGCGGAACCTGCACCCGGTATATATGAAAATTGAAACAAAGGTAATTGAAAAGGAAAGGTTTGCGGCGTTTCTGAAAGACAGATTATCTGTATGAATTCGGCCTTGTTTTTTTATTTTTCCGAAAGTGTGCTATTATCATATCATTGATAAACCGGAAAATTATTCCGGGAAGAAAGAGAATATTTGTAGATGCCTGCAAAACAGAATATAACAATCCCACGACCTGAAAAGGTTTTCCTGGAACTCACGACAGAATGCGGCGTTGGGTGCGTCGAATGCAGGAATGCCGGCGTGACAGAGCATGAATCCATAGACACGCTTGAATGGAAGGACATTATTGACGATCTTTCAGGTTACGGGGTCCCCTCAGTTGTGTTCACGGGCGGCGACCCGGTTTTAAGACAAGACCTGCTGGAACTTGTTTTTTATGCAAGCTTCCAGGACATGAAGGTTATCATCGAAACAAACGGAACCAATATAAGCCCTGCCATGGCTAAAAGCCTTAAGAAAGCCGGTGTATCTCGCGTTGATTTCTCCATTGACGGATCCAACGCGGAAAAACACGATACGAGCAGAGGAGTGGAAGGATTTTTCACAAAAGCCCTGAGCGGTTTCCAGATCCTCAGGGACGAGGATATCCATACCGGTTTCAACACATCGGTCACAAGCAGGAATTCCGATGATCTCAAAAGCATTATTGAGCTGGCTGAAAGGCTCGGGGCAAGAATACTGAATATTTTTCTGATGCTTCCGGGGAGCGGCTGCATCCGCAATATCGGGGATGATGTAATGGATCCGGTAAAATGCCGTGAAATGATGAACTGGCTATGGAATATTTCTCATAGGTCGAGCCTTGATCTGAAGATACTGTGCTCTCCTCAATACATAAAACTTCTAAAAGAAAATAGGATGGATACGGAATACTTCAGGGTTCATCACTGTCCCGCAGCTGTCGGTATTGCTTATGTCAATTGCGTGGGAGAGGTGTTTCCGTGCCCGCATATTGATACCCCGTGCGGAAATCTCAGGAAAAAAAGTTTCAAGACTATCTGGGAGAAAAATGCGGATTTACAAAGGTTCAGGAGTCCTGAGCTGTCAGATGATGACTGCGCTATCAGTAAAAACCCCAACCATGTTCCGCAAAAGTAAAATGCGGGGCTTGGAGAATTTGAAGCAGGGAATGAACATTTATTCTCAGGTGAAGAGAATTTTTGAAATAAACGGAAAAGGATAAATTATTTCCTTTTTCTGGTATAATTACTTTTTTATCGTGTCTGCTAGAACGGAAGTTATGGAGGAAAGATGATAATCCCTGTATTTGAAGAAAATGAGCTGAATGTTGTCGAAAAAGATGTTTTTACCGATAAACCTCAATTGACAAGCAGTTCAACGGAAATGCTGATGACAGCCTCGGATGTCTCAACAAAGGAGGACCTGAAGAAATATCACGGGAAACTTGAAGAACTGAACAGCCGTTTTAAAAAATACCTGAAAGATATGAAGCTTTCTGAGTCATCCGTTCCTACGGATACAGCAAGGAATGTCCATAATTTTCTGTGGATGAAAGACGAAGGAAAGGCAGGTTGGGTTTCGTATAAAAACAGATACATGACAGACCAGTCTTTTCTTACCGAAGCAATTGACAGACAGCTCGAATACGCGGAAGGTGTGGGCGACGGCATCGGCCTGTCGTCGCTGGAAATAGCGTTGGGACTTATGAACGGGGCCTTTTACAACACAATATTCGTAAGGGCTAACGATATAAAGCATCTCAAGGGAAGCAAGGATCATATTATTCTGAGGGCGAAGGAGAAAGAAAAAGGTTTCGGCAGGGTGTTCAATATAGACCCGAATGAACAGCACCAGACCGGGCTTTATATAGGCTCCAAAATTAAAGCAGAGGAAAATTATACCCCGTACGATCTCGCGGCTTTGATATATGACTGCCGCGGATGTAAACTCGCGAGCCAGAAAAGATATAAGGAAGGGTTTCTGAATTTCAAAAAAGCTCTTGCGATATCCAGAGCTAAAACACACATAAGAATAAACGCGGGAGTTACACTTAAACTGATGGGAATGGAAGACGAGGCGGACAAATACTGTCCTGAACTTTCGGAACTTGAGGAAATGAAAGCGGCAAAAGGCAAGCAGGTTACGATGCGGGCTTACAATACTTAATTGCCGATAACTCTTTTTCCGGCAGTTTGTCCGATTATTTGCTTGACAAGACAAGCATCAATGCATATTATCTCGTCTATTCTGCCGCCTGGTGGCAGAGATGGTCTTTTAAATCAAGTGCCGACGTGGTGAAACTGGTAGACACGCATGCTTGAGGGGCATGTTGCGCGAGCAGTGGGAGTTCGAGTCTCCCCGTCGGCACCAGGACCCGCGTCCCGGTTGTCGAACTATGCGAAGCATAGAAGAGAACCGGGTTCAAGCAAGCCATATATAAATACGAGCAGAGCGAGTGTGGCTTGGTTGAAAGCGGGAGAAGGACCCGCGTCCCAATTGCCGAGTCATGCGTGCATGACGAGGGAATTGGGCAAAAACATGCCAGTGAATTACGAGCGAAGCGAGTGAGGCATGTTTTTGAGCGGGGTGGACCCGCGTCCCGGGTTGTGAACGAACCCGCATCCCGCTTCAGGCGGGTTTTCTATTACAGGGATATAAAATGAATAATTTCAGGGAAATAAAAGCAGAAGAGATGTCCTGCAATCCGTTCCGCCTTATAGGCAAAGACTGGATGCTGATAACCGCGGGTGATATGAATTCATGGAACACAATGACCGCAAGCTGGGGAGGGATGGGCGTTCTCTGGAGCATGAATGTCTGTTTTGCCTTTGTCCGGCCGGTGAGGCACACCTACGGGTTCATGGAAAAATATGATACATTCACGCTGTCGTTTTTCGAGGAAAGATACAGGGAAGCCCTTCAGTTCTGCGGAACAAAATCGGGCAGAGATGTTGACAAGGCAGCGGAGACCGGGCTTGTCCCTTTCTCCACCCCAGGAAACTCCGTTTCGTTTGAACAGGCCCGGATGATAATCGAGTGCCGCAAGATATACTTCCAGGATATTGATCCCGAAATGTTTCTCGACAGGAATATAGAGGAATGTTATCCCGATAAAGACTATCACCGGTTGTACATAGGGAAAATAACCGGCTGTTTTGTCCGCTGACAGTTATTTTTTTGTAAGCATGTTCTCTGGCATCTGAACAGCCACCACCACTCCTTTGGCGCAGACTTCCCCTTTTGCTGAAAGGGTAATTGCCGTCACCGCCTTTCTTCCCTTGATCTCAGTGATTGTTCCCCTCAGTTCCAAAGGTCCGTCAATCGGAGTAGGTTTCAGGTAATCCACATGAAGTGAAGCTGTAACATATCGGAGAAGCGGAGGGGTTCCCATCTCCCGTCCTTCGTCACGGTACTTAGCCGCCGCCGCGCTTCCGGTTCCGTGACAGTCAATCAGTGAAGCTATCAGTCCGCCGTAAACGAATCCCGGAATAGCCGTGTGGTAGGGCTTCGGGACAAAGACAGCGACCGTTTCATCGCCATCCCAGTAAGTTTTGATCTGGTGCCCGTGTTCGTTGAGCTTTCCGCATCCGTAACAATGAGCGACATCGGCGTCGTAAAAATCCTGAACCGCTTTTCTTTCCATTCCGGCAATGCTCCTAAAATTATAAAGTTACAATAGTGACCTTCAGATCAGTCTTTCCGATTGTTATCATATCCCCGTCCTTCAAAAGTTTTGAAGAGATATCCTTTCCGTTCAGCATGGTCCCGTTTGTGCTTGCAAGGTCGTTAAGCGAAATATGGCCGTTCGGGAGTAATTCTATCGAGGCATGTTTTCTTGAGGCCATGGAGTCCTTGAAGTTGAAATCGCTGCCTCCCCTGCCGATGGTAATTCTGGTTTTTGAAACCTCAAAACTTTTCCCCTTGTCTTTGCCAGAGACGATTTGAAGTGAAAGTCTGAAGTTCTTCAGAACAGGAATCTCATAATCAATATCGTCATCAAGAGCCGTGCCGGAAGGATAAAGATCCTTTTTGGAAAGAAACACCGTTTCTTCCATTGAGACAGTGGCAGTGTCATCCGGAGAAAGATTATCATTTTTACCGGTTTTCTCCTGCTTTTTCCCCTGTTTACCGAACTCTGAACTTTCCATTTGAAACCCTCCTGAAAGAAGAAAAAACATCAAGAAAGATTGATTGTACACAAACCCGTTCAAAAAACAAATATCAATTTTATCCTTTTATCACCCCGAGAGGGCGGAGTTTTGCCGTTTTCTTCGCTATTCCCGCGCCGTGGACAGCATCCACGACATCCGAAACATCCTTATACGCTTCCGGCATTTCCTCCGCCATTGTCTCCTTGGTGTGGGCCATAGCGAAAACCCCGGCGGTATCCATTTCATCAAAAAGCCTTCTGCCTCTCGCTGCATTTTTTGCCTTCTCGCGGCTCATAAGCCTTCCGGCTCCGTGGCAGCAGCTTCCCCATGTTTCGCTGAATCCTTTCCCGGTCCCTGTCAGAACGAACGAATACCTTCCCATATCCCCCGGTATCAGAACCGGCTGTCCGATATTTCGGTAGGCAGCAGGAACGGAATCATGCCCGGGAGGGAACGCTCTTGTGGCTCCTTTTCTGTGGACGCATAGCTTTTTCGGTTTCCCTTTAACATCATGCGTTTCAACTTTTGCTATATTGTGGCAAACATCATAGATGAGCCCGGTCTCCAGACTTCCTTTTCCGGCTTTCATAAACCGTTCCAGCGCCTCGCGGACCATGTGGGTTATCATCTGCCTGTTCGCGAAAGCGTAATTAACGGCACACGCCATAGCGGAAAAATACTCCTGCCCCTCATCCGATTTAAACAGCGCGCAGCAGAGCTGACGGTCAGGAAGTTCAATCCCGTATTTCCGGGACGCGTCCAGCATGACCCGGATATAGTCGTCACAGATCTGATGCCCCAGGCCCCGCGAACCGCAGTGGACAAAAACAACGACGCTGTCCTTTTCCAGTCCCATCGCCGACGCTGCTTCCTGATCGTAAACATCCTCGACGAAATCCACCTCGCAGAAATGATTTCCTGAACCCAGCGTGCCAAGCTGCGGCAATCCCCGTTTTATAGCCCTCTCGCTCACGGAACCCGTATCCGCTCCTCCCATCCGTCCGTTTTCCTCGCAGTTCACAAGGTCGTTTTCAGAACCGAAGCCCTTCTCAACCGCCCACGCCGCCCCGCGTTCCATAACAGCTTTCAGCTCCTTCTCGGACAGTTTCATATCCCTGTTTTCAGAGCCCACCCCTGTCGGAACAGCCCTGTAAAGCTCACCGATCAGTTCCTCCATCCTTCCTTCAATATCCTTCTTCTTAAGACCGGTTCTTATCAGTCTGACCCCGCAGTTGATGTCATATCCGACCCCGCCGGGAGAAATAACGCCGTTCTCCGTGTCAAAAGCGGCGACCCCGCCTATCGGGAAGCCGTATCCCCAGTGGATATCCGGCATCGCCATTGAAGCACCGACAATGCCCGGAAGTTTTGCCACATTCTCCACCTGGCCGATGGAATTGTCATTTCTGACCTGATTTATCATTTTGTCCGAGCAGTAAATTATCCCGTCAGTGTTCATAGCGCCTTTGCGGGGAATTCTCCACCTGAACCCGTCCATTTTTTCCAGTTCGTAACCCATGTTATTTCTCCTCAAATATCAAACAGCACCTTCCCTCTCCAGCCATTCCGGGTCTTTACGGCCTCAAGGCCGTGAAGGGTGACAGCCTTTATTTCCAAAATCAGTTCGTGCACATTCGGGTTGTATGTTTCGCCGTACACAACCGCAGAAATCCGTTTTTCAGACACGGAATCAATTGTTATTGAACCGAAAATAAACCTCTCCGACTGATGAATATAATTCAGCTCCTGCAGAAAACCGTAAAAAAGCATATCCGGAGATTTCTCTTCGATTGTGACAGTATAAGAAACCACATTCCCGACAGGCGCGGCAGATTTCTGGATCAGATGAAAAAATCCCGCCGCGCAGTTCATGAAAAACTCTTCAAAATCGCGGCCCCAAACCTCCAGCCCGACATCCGCCGTGTGCTCTATCACCCTGAAAGGAGAATCGGCGTCTTTCATATTGCAGGAACCATGAAACTATTCACAGGGGTTGCTGTTCAACCTTTCCGTGATCCCGTCCGACTGCAAACCCATCGTGCCTTCGCCGTCGCCGTTAACGCCGGTGACAAGGTAGAACCAGTTTGCTTCGCTCATGGCATCACTGCAGGTTTCTGTGAAGCTCAGATTAGAAAAGGCACTTCCGAACACAGGAGTGGCGGTTCCTGTCAGGTGTACTGCCGCTGTTGCCAAAGTATCATTTTCAGTGGCAGTTGCATCTGTAGAAGAACCTGTTAAATCAACCAGTTGCGCGCAGGAGGAGCCGATCCTTCCGTCTTTATCCATCTTGAGCACAAGATAGTCCGATGGCATCGCCGTTCTGCCCGCTGCAATGAAACCGCCGTCATCAGTGAGGTCCATGGTATAAAGCAGAGATGAATATTGAACATACGCCCGCTGCCATAAGATGCTGCCGGACGGGTCAAGTTTTGCGACCATTGCGAATAGACCGGCTAATATGTAACCTCCATCCGCTGTTTGGCGGACAGCATAACCGACATCTGTTCCGACACCGCTTGAAACGGCTTTCTGCCAGGTTATCTTTCCCGATGAATCCGTTTTGATGACCAGCATATTGTTCGAGCTGAATGAATATGTCTGGCCTGTCAGAATATAACCTCCGTCCAGAGTTGAGCAGACTGAATAAGCCATGTCCGTCTGGCTTCCGGAATATGTTTTCTGCCACTCTGTTTCTCCGGTGCCGTCAACCTTTACAAACCAGAAATCCCCTGTTCCGCCGCCGTAATAATTATACACCCCCGCGGCTGCATAGCCTCCGTCGGGTGTTTGAATGACAGAATTGAATTCATCATCTTTTTCGCTGGCTGCATAAGTCTTGGACCATTGGACCGCGCCTGAAGAATCAATTTTGAGCAGCCAGCCTTCGAACCCGCTAATCCCGCTGGAACGCATCCGTCCCGCTATGATAAACCCGCTGTCAGCCGTTGCTTCTACGGCATGCGGTGCTTCATCCCATTCTGCCGAATAATTCCGCTGCCACTGAAGTGTTCCTGAACCATCAAGTTTCCCTGCCCAGATGTCACCGCCTGTCCCCCAGTCGCAGAAAGAAAGCGTGAGATATCCTCCGTCTGCGGCCTGCCTGACAAGATAGGATAGTTCGTTCCGCGCTCCCCAAGATGGCTCAAGAGGGGCTTCCCACTCAACATCCCCGAACGCGTCCAGTTTGATAATCCACAGCGACGAGTAAACAGTCCAATCGCCGGCTGAAGACTGTCCCGCAAGGATGAAGCCGCCGTCTGATGTCTGCTGAATATCTCTGACATACTCCACATCAGCGCTTGCGTCTCTTGCGTATGTTCTTGCCCATACGGGAGGAAATGCGGGATCATCCGTTGTCCAATTGTCAGTCAATCCTGACTGAATACATCTTCCGTAGTTGCCCGTTGCCAGCCCGGAAATATATCCGCGATAAAGGTTGAAAGTATCCGATCCGCTTAATACGGCGCTTTCCCATATAATCGTCTGATTGTCAGTGAAAACAAGGGGCTGCGCCGCGCCGGTCGGAGAAACCTCACCTGCAGGGGCAGGGCTTGAGCATTGTTCCGTAACCAAAGCTGCAGTATCAGAGCCCGAAACAGCAGAATTTAAAGGAGTGTTGGCTGAAACTGTTCCGGTCACAGCTGTATCAGTAACTGTTGCTGAAGTGTCGGCTCCAGTAACAGATGTATCATTATAAAAAGTGCAGGATGTGTCGATATAACCGTCGGGGTCCAGTTTAAAAATCCAGTAATCATCGAAGTATGTACCCCCGTTATACATTTCCCCTGCCACAATATAGCCTCCATCGTTGAGCTGAGAAACTGAATAGGCATAATCGTGTCCTGCATACCCATAGGTTCTTTGCCAGGTGACATTCCCTGATGCATCAAGTTTGATCAGCCAGCAGTCGTACCCGCGGCTTCCGAATGTATCATAACTTCCTGCAGCAACATAACCTCCTTCTGAAGTCTCTGTGATGGAATTACCGGTATCCCACCCGTTGTCGCCATATGTCTTCTGCCACTGGACAACACCCGAACTGTCCAGTTTCAGGACCCAGAAGTCTGAAGCTCCCCCGCCCGATGCAAACGATTCAGTGTAGCCAGAGACGATAAACCCGCTGTCGGATGTCTGCTCAACTGAATGTGCGCGGTCAGCATAAGTCCCGCCAAAGGTTTTCTGCCATTCAACCACTCCGGCTGAATCCAGTTTGAGCACCCAGTAATCCCAGTCGCCGGCACCGTAGGAGCGGGTATATCCCGCAACTGCAAACCCGTTGTCCGATGTCTGCACAACCGCACTGGCACATTCATAATTTGAACCGCCGTAGGTTTTCTGCCACTGTACAACTCCCGAGGGATCAAGCTTTATCACCCAGAAATCATCATATCCTGCGCCATAGGAGGCAGTGCTCCCGGCAACAATGAAACCGTTGTCAGATGTCTGTTCCACAGAATAGGCAGTTTCACCGTCATACCTTCCGTATGCCTTCTGCCACTGGACCCCTCCTGAACTGTCCAGCTTCAGGACCCAAAAATTAGAATATGAAGGGACGCCTGTGCCGTATGAATATGTTGAACCTGCTGCGATGAACCCGCCGTCAGCCGTCTGCCGGATACAGTACCCCCAGTCATTGCTTGTTCCGCCGTAACTCTTCTGCCATTCCACAGCACCGGTCTGGTCCATCTTCAGGATGAGACAATCAGCACCGCCGGCACCGAAGGATTCGGTCCTTCCGGTAGTGATAAACCCTCCATCGGAAGTCTGCACAACTGAATGCGCATCATCATAACCGGTTCCGCCGTAAGTTCTTGCCCAGTTGCTGGCAGCAATGGCATTCCCCCCAAAGAACAATATCGCCGCAAGCAGGAACACAAAAAATACCGACTTATCAACCCTCATCGTTTTTACCTCCTTACACAAAAAATAAAAACCTTTATAAAAATTTCTTTGCGATTCCAATTATACTAAATCGGGAAGAAATTTCAAGAAAATTACCAAGTGCCGGTTCTATTGACATACACACTGCCGTAATATAATATTTCTGATTTATTCGCTATGTAACACCCGTGTTTTCATAAAAGCAGGAGTAAGGTTTGAAACAGATATCCCTAAAGACGATAATATTCATTCTTTTTCTTTTATCCGGCATAAGCGGCCTCATCTACGAAGTGGCCTGGACGAGACTGCTGACCCTCACCTTCGGTAATACCGTCTATGCCGTCAGCGCGGTTCTTTCCGCTTTCATGGCGGGTCTTGCTCTCGGAAGCTTTGTCATCGGCAGATACGCCGATAAAATACAACGGCCTCTGAGACTGTACGCGATTCTCGAAGGCGGCATCGTTGTTTCCGCTCTTCTGATCCCGTTCGTGCTGAAGGTGATAACCCCGCTTTATGTGGCAGTTTACGGCATGGTCGGGCAGAACACATTTGTGCTGACCCTGATGAGGTTTATTATTTCATTTATTATAATACTTATCCCGACCACGATGATGGGCGGAACCCTTCCCGTGCTGAGCAGGGCGATAATCGGAGGGAAAAAGAAGCTCGGACTCAACCTTTCCCTTCTTTACGCCATAAACACAATGGGCGCTCTTATCGGCTGCGCAGCGGCGGGATTTATCCTCATTCCCGAAGCGGGCATCATGAACTCAATATACATCGGGGCAGCCCTTAACCTTATTGCCTGCTCCACCGCGCTGTTTCTGAAGGAACCCGCGTCAATGGAGCATGAAGAGGAAGAACCCGACACGGTCACCGCCGGAGAAGGACGCAAAACCTCCCTTCGCCTTGTGGTGCTGATGTTCGGGCTGTCAGGTTTTGCCGCCCTCGGGCTGGAGGTTGTCTGGACGAGGGTATTCCTGCTGATTTACGGAAGCACTACTTACTCGTTCACGATAATGCTGTCCGTGTTCCTGCTCGGGATAGGGCTCGGAAGCCTCATCTTCGGAATGTTTGTGGACAGGGTAAAAAACCTGTGCGGGCTTTTCGCGACCCTCGAGGGGATAATCGGACTCTATACAATCATCACGCTTTATTTCTCGGACTCCATTCCTTACGCTCTTCTGCTTTTCTTCAGGAAGAACGGATCCACATGGGAAACCCTGATAACGGGAAAGGTGCTTATTTCCGCGGCTATCCTGCTTCTGCCGGCCCTGCTGTTCGGCGGGACGCTTCCGGTGGTGGCAAAACTATACGCGAGGGAGATAAAGTCTCTCGGCAGAAGGATAGGCGATATTTACGCTCTCAACACCCTTGGCGCGATAGCCGGTTCGATAGTCGCGGGTTTTATTCTCCTCCCGCTGCTCGGAATGCAGAACAGCCTTGCGGTGCTGGGGGCGGTGCTCATCATCTCATCGCTTGCCGTTAACGCGGTTGATTATGGAAAACCCCTGACAATGAGGGTGTTCAAGGCGGCTGTCTTTGTCGTTATATTTGTTTCCGCCGTGGCAATGATGCCCGAATGGGACAAAAAAGTGCTTGCCTCCGGCGTGTATTTTCATCCGACAAACTATGTCAAGCCCAATGGCGACATTGTGTTCAAAGAAATGATGGACGAAACCGAGCTTGTCCTGTATCTGGAAGGGCTTACCGAGACAGCAACAGTCCTGAAAAGGGAAGGACTTCTTTATTTCTATGTTGACGGGAAGGTCGAAGCCTCCAGCTTTCTCGAAGACATGAGGCTCCAGCGGATGATGGGGCATCTTCCCATGCTTCTGCACCCCAACCCTAAAAGCGCCCTTAACATAGGGCTTGGAGCGGGCGTTACGCTTGGCGCGTGCGGAAAATGGCCGCTCGACATCCTCCACTGCGCGGAACTTGAAGAGGACATAAAGCAGGTCGCGGCGCTGTTCAAAGACTACAACCACGACATAGTCAACCATAAGGACCTCGAAGTGATAATCGGGGACGGAAGGAACTACCTTCTACTCACCGAGAAGAAATACGATGTGATAACCTCCGATCCGTTCGAGCCCCTTGTCGGCGGCGCGGCGAATCTTTACACGGTTGACCACTTCAGGCTCGCAGCGAAATGCCTGAACGAGAACGGCATCATGTGCCAGTATCTGCCTCTCTATCAGCTTTCCGAAACCGACTTCAAAATGATAGCCAACTCGTTCCACAGTGTTTTCCCGTTCACATCCGTCTGGTATTCAGGGGTGGACGCGCTTCTTATCGGAAGCAATGAAAAGATTGAAATTGACATAAACGAACTTGAACGAAAGATGCTCTACCCTCCGGTTGCAGAAAGCCTGAAGGAGATCGGGATAATGTCCCCTTACCAGTTCCTGTCAACATTCGTGCTGAACATGGAGGACACCCCGGATTATGTCAAGGGTATCGGGCTTAATACCGACAACCACCCGATCATCGAATTCTCAGCCCCGAAAAGCCATTTCGGAGGAACTGTCCCCATAAACATGCGGGAAATGCTCAACCTGCATGTCGGATTCTATCCCCATCTGACGGGCATGGACGAAGTCAGAGAGGAAAAACTCGCGGAAGCCGTGGAGGCGCAGAAGATGTTCATGAACGGCGTCATGAGCTTCCTCGAAAGCAAAGGGCACAAGGCGATTAGGTTCCATCTCGGCGCCCTGAGCATCATCCCGGACGACATCTTCATCCGCGAAAAGCTCGGCGCGTCCGTCCGGATATACAACCAGTATTACGAAGCCCTCGATCCTTTCCAGACCGCCGACGAATTCGTGTGGTGGCTCCCGGATGAGATTTATGCTCACAATCAGGAATACATGGCGGGAAGGATAGCATCGTCGGAGAAATCGGACAGTAAAATGGACAGATACATGCTTGCCCTGCTTTACGCGGAATCGGGCGACAGGGACAGGGCGGAACAATCCCTGAAAGCAGTGATGGAAGAGGATCCCGCGTTCTTCCGCGCCCCTGTCAGCCTCGGTCAGCTTTATCTGCTTCAAGGCAGGCTTGATGAAGCCATGGCGCTGTGGGAAAGCGTTCTTTCCTCCGATGTTCCGATTTATATCAAAGACCATGTCAGCCTTCTGATGAAGGTCATTCCGGTGGAACGGAAAATAGCGGAGGAAGGTATTACCCCCGCCCTTATGCTCGAAAGGACTGTCGCCTACCTCCAGCAGAACTTTGTCATGTACGCGATCGGCATTCTTGAAAAATACTGCGCCGAAAACCCGCAGATAGTCGAGTTAAGGGACAACCTCGCTTCCATCTATATGAAGATAGAGCTTTTCGGTTTCGCCGAGAGGGTTTACAAAGAGATAATTGAGGTCAACCCGGAATACGGTGCCGCGCATTTCTACCTTATGGACATCTTCCTGAGGCACGGAATGCTGGACGAAGCGTCGGAGAAATTTGACATCCTGATAAAACTTGATCCGCAGAACCCGTCCGTATGGTATAACGGAGCGAGGCTTAAGACCCTCCAGAAAAAAGACGACGAGGCTGTCTGGGCGCTCAAGAAAGCAGTCGGACTTAAAGGCGCGGACCTTCTCCAGCTTGCCGGACAGGATCCGATATTCGCTGGGACCAAGGTCCTGAAGCAGGTTGAAAACGAACTGAAGGGTCAATAAGGGGAAAGATGCTTAAAACTGTTTCCGCTGTTTGCGTGTCCGTGCTTGTGGTTTTCGTTCTCGTATCCTGCGGGGGAAAGCCGAAAACAAATGTTCTGATTATAACGGTGGACACCCTTCGGGCGGACAGGCTCGGATGTTACGGATATGAAGGAGCGAAGACCCCCGCTGCCGACAACCTTGCGGAAGAGGGGGTGCTTTTTGAAAAGGCTTCGTCCGTGACGCCGCTGACCCTGCCTTCTCATGTCAGTCTTTTTACAGGGCTCTATCCCGTTTCGCACGGAGTCCGCGAGAACACCATGTTCCGCCTCAGCAGCGAATACAGCACCCTTGCCGAGATCCTTTCAGCTAAGGGATATGCCACCGGCGCTGTTGTTGCTTCGGAAGTGCTTGCTTCCTTCTGCGGCCTCGCGCAGGGATTTGAATTCTATGACGATAGCCTGGACGCTGTCGGGAATGAAGCCCTCGGCCTCGTTCCCGAGTACAGGCGGGGAGAGACAGTAACGCGGAAAGCCCTAGAATGGGTTTTTGGAATAAACGATAAACCCTTCTTCCTGTGGACGCATTATTTTGACCCTCACTTCCCGTATAACGCTCCTGAACCGTTCGGCTCGGATTATGCTTCAAAACCTTACGACGGCGAGGTCGCCTACGCCGATTTCTGTGTCGGGAACCTGCTGAACAGGATGCGCGAAAAAGGGAAGCTTGACAATACCATTGTAATATATCTTTCCGATCACGGAGAGGCGCTCGGGGAACACGGCGAACTGACCCACGGTTATTTCGCCTACGAGGAGACCATCAGCATCCCGATGATAATCCGTTTCCCGGACGGTGATAAAAGCGGAAAGAGGGTGAAGGATATCGTCTCCATTATAGATATATTTCCGACCCTGCTTGAATACCTGTCCGTTCAATGGGAAGGGGAATCGGAAGGGGTAAGCCTTCTGCCTTCTCTCAACGGGGAAGGCTCCGCGCGGGACTATCTTTTCTTTGAAAGCATGGGGCCGTATTACAGCCTTGGCTGGAGCGGCATCGCGGGTATAAGAAAAGGCGATGTGAAATATCTCTGCACCAGTCCCGACGAACTGTACGACCTTGCCGCCGACCCGGAAGAAACTGCCAATCTGCTTCTGTCCGTTCCCGCTGTTCCCAAAGGATTGAGAGGAATGGTCTTTGAAGAATACATAAGCTGGGAGCCCCTTTTCGGCGAACCGGAGTTTGAGCTGTCACCGGAAAGAATAGAAAAGCTCCGCTCCCTCGGATACCTTCAGGGAGATACCGGAGCGGACCTTGTCCCCGGGGCGGAATATTTCACCGGAGGGGAAGGGCTGAAGGAGTCGCTTGAGACATGGAATTTGTTTCTCCGCGCGTCGAGCCTGTGGAAGGCGGGAATGGCGGAAAAGGCAATTTCGCTGATGAACACCATTCTGGAAGACTCCGCCGGTCATAATTATCTTTTCATAAAAACACTTGCCGACATGAACACCGGGCTTTCGAGATACGCCGACACGGTTGCCTGCCTCGGCAGGCTTGCGTCAATATACCGGAGTGAAAGCGTGATTGATGACATAGAAAAATATAAGGCCCTTGCCGACAGGCAGAGCAGGGATATCGAAGGATTTGAAAAAGCGGTTGCCGACAATCCGCGGAACGCGGACGGGTGGGCCGCGGCTGTGCGATATTTTGTGGATCTGAAGGATTTCAGCAAAGCTATGGAATGGCTTGACAGAGGTTTTGCCGTCAACCCGCGGAGTCATGTCCTGCATAATTCTTACGGAATAATCCTGTCCATGACAGGGGAAGCACAAAAAGGGATGGATCAGTTCAGGAAAGCGATCGCCATCGCGCCCGATTACACGGAAGCTCACATGAACCTCGGCTTCGCCTGCTTCAATATCGGAGACACGCAGGGCGCGAAGAAATATCTGACAAAAGCGCTCGAACTGGAGCCGGACAACCCCAAGGCGCGGCAGATGATGGAAACGCTTTCCAGATAGGAGAAGGGCGGACCGATGTTCAAAAAAATAATGCTCGCCGCCGCCGCCCTTGCCGGAGGAGCGGTAGCCGTTCTTGCCGTTTTTTCATTATTCGCCAGTAACAATTATAACATTCTGATAGTAACCATGGACACCCAGCGCGCCGACAGGCTCGGATGCTACGGGCATGACGGAGGGCTGACACCGGTCGCCGACAGGCTCGCCTCGGAAGGCGTTCTTTTTGAGAACGCGTTCGCTCCCGTTCCGATGACCCTGCCGTCCCATTCCAGCCTTTTCACCGGGTTCTACCCCGTTTCGCACGGGGTTCGCGAGAACACAATAAGCGCGCTTGACAGCCGCTTCACGACTCTGGCTGAAATACTGTCGGAAAAGGGATATAAAACTGCTGCGGTTCCTGCCGCAATTGTCGTTAATTCCGAAAAGGGTCTCGCTCAGGGATTTGAATTCTACGACGACAACCTTGACTCCGCGGGTGTCCACGAAGGCCTCCCCGACGCGCCCTACCGCAGGGGGGAGGTTGTCGCCGATATTGCCCTGAAATGGCTGAAAGCCAGGCCCGAAGGAAACTTTTTTATGTGGGCGCATTTTTTCGATCCCCACATCCCGTATAACGCGCCGGAGCCGTTCGCTTCTGAACACTCCGATCCCTACAATGCCGAAGTCGCCTACGCTGACCACTGCCTCGGAAAGGTCATAAAATATCTTGAATCGGAAAAACTGCTGGAAAAAACCATCATCGTTTATCTTGGCGACCACGGCGAATCCCTCGGCGAGCACGGCGAGGAAACGCACGGCTACTTCGCCTACGATTCCGCCCTCAGGGTTCCGATGATAATAAGAATGCCAGACGGGAGTTTCGGCGGGACAAGAAGCCGCCTGAATGTTTCCATTGTTGACATCCTCCCGACCGTTCTGGAGCTGGCGGGTTTTGATAAATTAACGCCTGAAGGAACAGAAGGCATAAGCCTTCTTCCGTTAATGAAGGGCGAAACGGTTGACCGGGATGTCATCTTCTTCGAAGCCATGCAGGCGTATATCGCGCTCGGCTGGAGCGGCCTCGCCGGATGCATTTCGGGCGACGATAAATACATCAGGACAGACATCGAAGAACTCTACGATCTGGAAAGCGACCGCGCCGAGAGCGAAAACCTCAGCGTTGCTGAAGAGCGGAAGGCCGCTTCGATGCGGCAATCCGTCGAAAGGGATTATCTGTCCCGCAAACCGTTCTTCTTGGCGGACGCCGCGGGGATGACCGCCGAGGATCAGGCGCAGCTTGCCTCGCTCGGCTATCTGGGCGGCGGGGTTTCGGGCGCGACGGACAATGTATCCGCGCTTTTTTCCGGCCCCGGGCTTATCCAGTCGCGGGAACTATGGGACGAATATTTCGCCTCCCTTGTCGAGATGAGGAACGGCAATGCGGACAGGGCGGCGGAAATGCTCACCGGCCTGCTCGGAAAATCCGACGGGCACAACTACGGCATCCTCCGGTGGCTGGCGAATATCGCTTCCCAAAACGGGGATTACGACGCCATGCTCGGTTGTCTGAACAAACTCATGCAGATAAAAACCGGCCCCGGAATAATAGACGAGATAGAGCGCACAACCGCTCTGCGCGACGAGATAAACGCCAGGGTTTCCGCCTTTGAGAACGCAACTGCCGGCAACCCCTGCGATGTTTTTGCCCATATCGAACTCGCGAAATTCTATGCCGAGAAATCCCTGTTCGCCAAAGCGGACGAGGTGTTCGAGAACGCGCTCTCAACATGCGGCGAAGACCCCAAACTCTTCAACTCGTTCGGGATCGCTCTTTCCATGTCCGGAAGGACGGACGACGGGATAAAAATGTTTGAACGCGCTCTCGAAGCCGATCCCGGCCACATCGAGGCATACATGAACCTTGCCTATGCCCACATCCAGAAGGGCGATTACCCGAACGCGGCGGGATATCTCGCGCGGGCGGAAGCGATTGACCCGTTCAACGCGAAGGTCGCGGAGCTCAAAAAACTCCTCCCCGTTCGAAAATAATCCGCCCCGGAATTTTTTTCAAAATAATTTCAATTTCATTGAACGCTTTCTTTCATATCGAAGTATATGTATCTGAAAGGAAGAATACGATGAAAGAAAAAAACCCGTTTTTCGCTAAACCCCTCGACGACGACATTTGTTCCGGCATACTGAGTGAATCCGATTTCTCGGCCATCAGGGCAGGCGTTCTCAAAGAAGCCCGCCGAGAAAGGTTTTCACGCGGTCAGGAGTCCGGAATAAAGGCGCCGTTGACGGCGGTTTTGCTTTCAATATTTTTTATTTTTATGGTTGCTTTTTCGGGAAATTTAATATACCATTCTCCCGAAGAAGCGGGGAATGAGATGCTCGCTTTACAGAAAGGCGCTGACGGCCGCCTGACGATAAGCTGGGAGACCGGCGGAAAATACAGAGTGGCAAAAAGCGCTGATCCCGATTTTGAGAAGTCCGCTTTTGTTCAGTGGATAGAGGTTGAAGGGAACACATTCGTGGACCCCGAACCCGCCGAAAGAACGAAGACGGTCTTCTACAAAATAGAGAACGGAAACATTGACGATCTCTACCGGGAACTGAAAAAGCAAAGCGCCTCATCCTAGAGTAGGAAAAAAGGAGGTTGATGAGAGAAATTTTTAACAGTCTGATTGGCGGGAGACCCGAGTGGTCTGGCAATGGTGCCGAAACCCTTAATATAAGACAGAGGCCAAAACAAATTAATAATCCCCTCTTCTTTTATTTTTTTAGGAGTAACTAAATGAAAACCAAAATTTTCTGTGCTGTAATCGCGGTAGGCCTTATCGTTTTAGGTAGCACAATGTTCGCGTCCAACATGGCGTTCAAGATCGTCAGG
>CAZDZC010000008.1:0-66314 GCA_964509835.1 uncultured Acidobacteriota bacterium | reverse complement strand
TGTCGGGAGATGTCATTACTTTTCGGGAAATATCAGTGTTTTGTCGGGAGGAGTGATTGATTTCCGGGAAATATCAGTGATTTTCCGGGAGATGTCAGTGATTTGCGGGAGATATCGTTTATTTTTTGCGATATATCATCTTTTTGACGGAAAATATGATGTTTTTACGGTAATGTATGATGTTTATATGATAAACAGCGCAAATTATGTGATGTTTGACCAATGATTCCCCGTCAGGCTGAGCCCTTCGACAGGCTCAGGATAAACTCCGTCGAATTCCCCTCCCCGGGCATTGAGCTGCCTGTCACAATCCCGCCCCAGGAGGTGTAATCGTAATCATCTGTGTATGTTCCGTTTGATATCACGGATGTAGAGCCGAGATGGTTCTTGTAGTAATAGTTTGTTGAAGTCCCGTCGTCCTTTGCCATCACATTGTCTATTCCCTGTCCATGCGTGTAATAGCGGGTGTAATTCCAGACGCCGTCTGATTGCAGGAGCTGGGAGTTGCTGCTCCTGGCGTTCTGATAATAGCTGTAGTTCACGGGTGTTGCGTTTGTAGTCTTCATTATTTCAGCGGGTTTACTCATTTTCTCATGGATCTAATTTTCTTTCAGTACGATCGAATTGTCAATAGTTTATAATTAAGGAGCTTCCGTCAGAGCTAAGGTTTGCAAGATTTTATAGTTAAATCCGGATCCTGTTATATAAAATTTTCTCGTTGCTAGATCAAAGAATACATAATTATATCCACTATGTCCCTCCCCTGTAATTACACCAAACACTAAATACTTACCATCAGGAGAGCAAAAGAGATTTGTAAGTACACCGCTCCAGCTATATATTGTAAAGATTTCTCTTGTCCACGATTTTAATTCTTTTTCTGAAATTAGAACCTCATTATTAGATCCATCAGAGTTGATTTGGCATATATTGTAATATTTTGATTCTCGTGAACGAGGTTTTTTAGATGGATCTGACCTATATACTATCTTTGCTGTTTCAGGTATCCATAATGGTTCTATACCTGAAACGAGAAATTTATTATTGCCTGATTCGAAATTGTGAATATACAAATCTTTTCCATCAATGCAGTACACTACATTTTTATAATCAGGGGACCAGCTATGGACTGTGTCCGAATATGATGAATAACTTAATCCCTCGACTTTACGATAGGTAATTTTTCTAACTTCATGCAATTCAAGAGAATCAAGATAAAGAAGACTAAATACTCTATAATTAAAAAAAGAAAGTCGGTTCAATTCCCGTTGATATGAAATACTTGCTGCTGAAGGAATTTCAGGAATTGAATTCTTTGTTATGTTGCCTTCGCGGTCAATTTGAAAAAAAGCTCCATTAGGCTCCTCCACAAGAATATTGTTTTCATCCTGTAAAACGAAAGCAGTCCTTATTAGATTCAATCCAACACCCTTCATCTGGAATATTGGCTTATATTCTTTGTCCACAAATTCCTTCGCAGTACAAATACTCAACTTACTATCAAAACTCTTTGCAACTATAGTCCATGACGAAAGATCGTTTTGGAATGTCACATCATCAACATCAATTGTCGAATCAGTAACGCATCCAGTTATTAATAAAAATAAGGATAGCGAAAATAACAACGTACTAAATTCACTTTTAATCTTCATATTTTTCCACTCCTAACATGACATTACATCGATAATGGAGATGTAGATAAGGACGGAAGAGTTCCCCTATAGCCTGATAAGGGACCAGCACCCGGACCAACATCACCACCAAAGGTTGGATATGGATCTGGTGCCTGATATGTTTTACCCCAACCAGGAGCAATTATTTTATTAGAAATCCATGGATTAAATGGAATCCCGCATTTAAAAGCAATGTGTGATGCATAACTATTGCATGTGTAAAACTCAGAAAATGATGGAGGAAAAGGAAAATAAGCTGTTCTACTTGGCCAGCTATCATGTGCAGCATCAATGCAATTCTCTGTAGCCTCCTTACAAAATGTACCCCATTTGCAATCTGAATCACTTACTACATCTTCTTTCCAATTCTTAATGGATGTTCCTGTCCCAATCATATATGCAGGTCCTTTCAAGCTCCATGTCTTTTCTTGTTTTCCAGCTTTCATGGCTATATAGCAGTGCTGAAATCCTGGATTTCCTGGAATATTTACTGGTCTACAACATACTCCAAATAGTGCCTTGCCTTTTGGAACTGACCCTGATGGATCTGATAACAAGATAGGATTATTGAAAGTATAAGCAAAATGATTAATCCCTGCACCCAATCCCATCGGATCAGCAGAGTTGAACCTTCCAATGCCCGGATCATAGAACCTAGCCCGGTAATAATACAGCCCGTTTTCCGCTGCTTCCCTGCCTGTGTAGATGTACGGATTATGGAAGTTCGTTGCGTTTGCTACGGGTTCGCCCCAGGAGGTGTAGTCGTAATCATCTGTGTATGTTCCGTTTGATATCACGGATGTAGAGCCGAGATGGTTCTTGTAGTAATAGTTTGTTGAAGTCCCGTCGTCCTGTGCCATCACATTGTCTATTCCCTGTCCGTGCGTGTAATAGCGGGTGTAAGTTGCAGTTTCCTCTTTTATTACCGAGTTTCCGCTGTATGTATATCCGGTTGTCACTCCGTTTTCCGTTTTTTCATACCTGTTCCCGTTGATATAATACTTGTAGGATGCTATTTCCGTTCCGTTCTCTTTTATTGCTGAAAGTCTGTCCTCTTCATCCCATTCGACGCAATATGACCGATGTTCTTCAGGTCGAACTTTGAGAGTTTGATCTCTTCAGGATCAATGTCAAACCAAGAATCTCCCAGGTATTCATCTTTAACCACCATCCCAACTTGTTTACCATTTTCATCTACTATGTCTGCAACGGCGGGAATTGCAAATGCAATCAGAACAACAAGGATGGTGAGGAGTGGTAATGATTTAAGGTTCATTGAAAATCTCAAGTCGGTTTCTATATTGATTCCAGTTTGCAGATCCATTCGTTGAAATGCCTGCACTGTTCACGGATGTTATCCAATCCTATCCTGCCGACAATCAACGGGCCGTGGTGCGCTTTTTCGTATCCAGCTACCAGTCCGGTTATTCTTGCTGAAGGATGAGTGTCTTTCCCCTGGTTGATCTCTTCAGGTGAATCAAATTGGTTGCAGATGTTATTGAACTGATCCTTCAGGGTCTGGTCGGGAAAAGCTTTGGCCATTTCTCCTGGTGAACAGAAAAGGTATGCTTCAAATTCATGAAGTGCAAGAAAGGGAAGGAATCTCTTATCCTCTATGTCTTCACTAAAAGCTCTTTCCAGAAATGTAACTCTTTCAAAACAGTCTGATGATCTCAGATCTTTTTTCCCCGGGAAATCACCGGGGAGCCCATAGTAGTCAAGGAATGTTGTAATGGCTTGAGCGTCCGTGTCAGCCAGCAGAAGTTTAAGTTCCTTTCTGATCTTTTCATATCTTGACACTCCCCCCTTGAAATCCTTTCCATCTTTCACGCGCTTTGTGGTCAGGATGGTAGGTATGATGCAGATGTCTTTTTCAAGGAGGCAAGGTTGTATTATGTCACGAACAGCTGTTTCCTCTGTCTGGCCTTCAACAAGGATCAGCACTCTTTTCATTTAGGTCTGCCGCCTATAATGTTCTTTTCCCATAAGTCCCCCATTCCGTAATCATCCAGCCAACTGGCTATTTCCTGATCTGTAAATCTTTTCAGCACAGATTGCCCGTCCTCCCTTTCCACAATTATCAGATCCTCTGGAGTGAACTGATTAACAAGAGTGACCGACTGTGTGGAAACAATGACCTGTGTTTTCTGCGATGCTGCCCGGAGAAGGGTTGCCAGAACGGTTATTGCATAGGGGTGCAGTCCAAGTTCAGGTTCATCGAGGAGTATTGTTGTGGGAACTTCAGGCTGCATAAGCAGGGTTGCAAGGCAGATGAACCTTAGAGTTCCATCGGAGAAGGAGTTACCGTCAAAGTAAGCGTCCGAGCCCTTTTCTTTCCACTCAAGTTTTATCCTCCCTTCATTAAGGGGAGATGGCTCAAGAATAAAGTCATCGAAGAAGGGAGCAACCATCTTTATTGTATCAACTATGTTGTCGTAATGGTCCTTTTTCTTTTTCTTCATCAGATATAAACAGGCTGCAAGATTGGAAGCATCAGGCCTGAGAAACCTGTTGTCATCTATTTTCCCTAATTGTTTGACCTTTGCCGTATCACTTGTGTCATGAAAGTGATAGACACGCCAACTTTTGATCGCATCAAGGACATAAATTGTGGATCTCGATGCAGCCTGCTCCCTCGGATCGTCTAAGCAAGATTCGTTATGCCCATGCCCCAGAGAGTTTTTATAAGGTTCTTGGGGATATCTCTTTTTATCCCAGAAATAAACAGTTTCAGAACCAAAAATTAATTTATCATCTTGAGTAGCATTCAATGTAGCATCATATCCATTCTTGGATTCCAGCACTTTTCCTTCAAACCAAAGTTCCAAATGTAACTCATCAGTGGTCTTTCTTCCGTTATACAGCAAAGAATCCGCACCACCAGCCTTACCGACGGTCAGTTGAAGATCACCGGAAACAATATGGTAAAGAAGTTCGAAGAAGTCAATGAAGTTGGATTTGCCGGCGCCATTTGCTCCGATGAGAACATTAAGTTCGTTCAGCTTGAAATCCTTCAGGTTCCTGAAAGATTTGTAACCTTCAATTGTTATGGTATCAAGTGCTTTTTTCATGTCCTGCTCATTTTGGAGATCATTCTCACAACAATGTGCATTATATCACAGTCAACAGATTGAACAAGTTGAAGAAAATCTAGGTTTTCCTCCCATATTGTTCTCCACTTCACTCCTCGCATTCTCTCAGCTTGGCTTCCAGTTCCTCCGCTGAAAGGTCAAGGCAGATTGTTTTTTTCCGGAGGACTCTGCAGTCTGAATTTGGTCTTTCACATTCTTTGTCGAAGTTACAGCTGGAAATAATGTCGCGAGGATCTCGATTAGATTCAATGACCATAATACATAAACAGTCGCTTAATGAACCATCTTCTCCCAGCTTATCACTGCCGATAATTCCCGATTTGCGTGGAGAATCCTTGAAAAGAGAGCCCAGTCTCATACTATAGTTGCCTGCTGTAATTGATCTTGCAGTATAGCCTTCTCTTCTTTGCAATTCCACAATTTCAACATCTTCCATAATACATATTTCCTTCAATATCCAATAAAAAAGGCCCTCAAGTGAGGACCTTCTATATTCGGATTTGCAGCGGGGGCACAATGTGATCTTTCGGTGAACAATTATTTATCCCGCGTTCTCCAGTCTTAGAAGCCTTTCGTCAAGATCCATAATCTTCTTTTCCATCCCCACAATACGGTCATTAAGTTCGGCATACGAGAATTTTATGGCAGCCATCACTTCTTTATGGTTGCTGTCAACCTTCTTATCCAGAAAACCAACCTTTGTATCCAAAGAGCCGACTTTTTTGTCCAGAGAATCAACTTTCTTATCCAGTGAGCCGACTTTCTTGTCCAGCGAATCAACCTTCTTATCCAGCGAGCCGACTTTCTTGTCCAGCGAATCAACTTTCTTATCCAGCGAGCCGACTTTCTTGTCCAAAGAATTGAAGTTCTTTTCAAGAGAGCCAACCCTGTTACCCACAGCATCTATTCTCTTGCTCAGTTTCTCATCAACGGCATCTATTCTTTTACTCAGTTTGTCATCAACGGCATCTATTCTTTTACTCAGTTTGTCATCAACAGCATCTATTTTTTTTGACAGCTTGACATCCACAAGCATGATCTGGTTTTCAAGCTTGCCAAACTGCTCTTCGCTTTTCTCTATATGCAGGTCAAGTTTTTCGCTGTTATGCTGAACAACATCAATAACGGCGTTGAGCTTGCTCTCAAAGCTCTCCTCCAGAACGCCCATGTGGCGTTTAACTTCTTCCAGCAGTTCGTTATTTCCGATTTCTTTCTTCATGGTCGCATTATATCACAAAAATTCATAGCGCAAAATCATTTTTAACCGGGGTCTGGAATATATAAGGTGAGCCTTTTATGCAAATTCCCGCCGTTTGTCACCATCCCGCCCCTTGGGGGTTGATGCCGTGCCCTTCTGCATAAACGCCCACCCTGACACGGGTCCTCCCTCCTCCGGATTGCGGAGCTTGAATAAGGTTTATTTCCTGACAATTTTCTCACACATTTGCGTTTTGGGTTGTTATATAATACGCTGTTGTTTCTTTTAATCAGGATTGACAATGGCAAAGAAAGAGATGTTTGTTAACCGCGAAATAAGCTGGCTGGCCTTTAACTCGAGGGTTCTGCAGGAGGCCGCCGATCCGTCCGTTCCGCTCGTCAACAGGATGCGGTTCCTCGGAATTTTCTCAAATAATCAGGATGAATTTTACAAGGTAAGGGTCGCTACGCTGAGAAGGATGGCGAACCTCGGGAAAAAAGCCAAGGCAATTATCGGTAAAAGCCCTTCCAAGGTTCTCAAGGAGATCTATAAGATAATCTCAAAACAGCAGGAGGAGTTCCAGCATATATATGAGGATATCATCCGGCAGTTGGAAAAGAAGAATGTGTTTCTTGTTGATGAGAATAAGCTCAGCGAGGAGCAGGGGATTTTTGTCAAGAATTACTTTCTGTCAAATGTGAGGCCCGTCCTGGTTCCGCTTATGCTGAGCAAGAACAAGAAGTTCCCGTCTCTGAACGATAAATCGCTTTATCTCGCGGTCAAGTTTTACAATCTCAGACAGAAGGACGGCAGTGAGTACGCGCTTATAGAGATACCGACGGATGTCCTGCCGAGGTTCATTGAGCTTCCGAAGAGAGGACCGCGGAAATTTCTGATCCTGCTTGATGATGTAATCAGGTTCTGCCTGCACGATATTTTTCATTTTATCCGGTACGAGAAGGCGGAGGCCTACGCCGTGAAGTTCACCAGGGACGCGGAGCTTGATATTGACAATGATGTCTCCAAGAGTTTTCTGGAGCAGATATCCAAAAGCGTGAAGGACAGGGAGCGGGGCGAACCTCTCCGGTTTGTTTCGGACGCTTCCATCCCGGACGACCTGCTTGAATTTCTCGTTGACAGTCTTGAGCTTTCAAGGGGCGACAATATAATTCATGGCGGGAGATATCACAATTTCAAGGATTTCATGTCTTTTCCGAACATTGGTTCGAAGTCGCTTGAATACCGGAAGGTGGAGCCCGTCAGGCACAAGCTTTTGAACCCTTACGGCAGCACTCTTGATGTGATGGCCTCGAAAGACCTCCTGCTTCATTTTCCTTATCAGCCTCACAGCCATCTGATTGATCTGCTGAGGGAAGCCGCGATTGACCCCAAGGTAAAATCAATAAAGATTGCGCTATACAGGGTGGCCAAAAAATCGCGGGTCATTAATGCCCTGGTAAATGCGGCAAGAAACGGGAAGAGCGTGACGGTCGTTGTCGAGCTGAGGGCGAGGTTTGATGAGGAGGCGAATATCCGCTGGTCCAATATCCTTCAGAGAGAGGGGATAAAACTTGTCTTCGGCATACCGGGTCTGAAGATGCACTCGAAGATCATCCTTATTGAAAGAGAGGGAAAAGATAAAACCGATTATTTCGCCGGGGTCGGAACGGGCAATTTCAACGAGGACACAATGGGGGTTTTCAGCGATGTCATCCTTCTTACGGCCGACAAAAGGATCACAAGGGAGGTGGACAGGGTGTTCGAATTCCTGGAAACCAATTATAAAACATACACTTACAAGCATCTCATTGTCTCGCCGTTCACCATGAGAAAGAAAATGATCAAGTATATCAATAATGAAATGGAAGCGGTGGCAAAGGGCAAGGAAGCGTATATCTTTCTTAAGATGAACAGCCTTGTGGACAGGGTTATGATAAAAAAGCTTTACGATGCGGGCATGAAAGGGGTAAAAATAAAGCTTATTGTCAGAGGGATCTGTTCGCTTATCCCCGGAGTGAAAGGGTTCAGCGAGAACATCGAGGGGATAAGCATTGTTGACAAATACCTGGAACATACACGGATTTTTGTATTCTGCAACGGCGGAAACGAAAAAATGTTCATCTCATCAGCCGACTGGATGACAAGGAACCTTGACCACCGGGTTGAGGTCACCTGTCCGGTGTATGATGAAAGCCTGAAGAAAGAAATCCGGGACTTCCTTCAGATCCAGTGGGACGACGCCAAGAAGGCACGAATCCATAACGCGGAACAGGACAACCGCTACCGTGCTGTTTCAGCCCGGAAGAAAACAGCGAGCCAGAACGAGTTCCAAAACTATTTAAAGGAACTGCACGGATAAGCAGGGGGAAGCTTAGTTTTCCAATTAATTTCTAAGCTGTGTCAGCCAGTTTATGTGTTTGTTCATCAACGGCTTTTATAATGTCCTGAATTGTGTCAACTTCAGATTCCTCAAAATATACTTCGCCACATTGACTGCAGACCCATGCAGGAACATTATCAAGGCTGATATGCACATCTTTACGGTCAATATGAAATGGCGCATTGCCCCTTACCATATTGCCTTTACAATAAATACATTTCACTACTCAATCCTCCTTCTGTAGTCATCAGACCACTGTCCGTTATCCGGAATATAGGCTGTTATTATTGCAAGAAACTCGTCTTTCGGTGAACACACGACATGAATCGGTCTGTCGGTTAAATCTTTACATAACATAAGACAGCTATGCCCCCTGGGATCATTCGGGTAATCTTCAATAATCTCACCATTTTCAACAACATATCGAACATCGGAAGCAAGAATCATCCTGTCAGGGCGGAGCATTTGGCTTAATGCATGAGGCAAGAACAATATCCTTTCAGACGCTCTTTTCCGGATTAAATCTAGAAATTCCAAAGCATTACATCCCATCAATCAGATCCGTAAAAACCAAAACCTATGCATGTCACCAAACATACATTCTATGCTTTTTGGCATAACAACAACTGCCAAAAAACTAAATAATCCCAATTGAATCTAAAAGCGAAACATATAAACTGTCAAGTCCGAGATAGGAAGTTATTTCTTCCCTGATTTTTTTGATTTCTTGCCCTTTTTGGACTTTTTCCTGTTTTTCTTTTCCTTTTTTTCCTTTTTGCCCGATTTATCTTTCTTTTTCTTCTTACCGTCTCTTTTCTTTTTCTTCTCAGGCTCGGGAGCTTTTTCTTTTAACTGTTTCACCTTCACGGTTTTTCTTACGCGCTGCGAATTCTCGTCCCCGAAAATCCCGGCCCGCTTATCTCTGAAAATAGTCAGCAGATACCGCACCTGACCGTGAGCCAGCCCGCTTGACTTTGAAGCTTCCGCGTTGGTTGCGCCATTACTGACGGCAATCAGGGCTTTGGCCCTTTTTGAATCAAGGCCTCTCCGCGTCGCGGATATTTTTTCGCACAACCTGACCTCGTTTACGGTGAGTGAAATTCTTTCCTCAATGTTCCCTTTTTTTATCGGCATGATTGCACCTCCTTAAAATGCGAACCTGAAGGAATCGCTCTGTTTTCCTGTATTTGCTCTTGTTTCAGCCGTCATTTCCGAAGACCTGTAAATATTATCATGAGAATAACTTACCGGACTTATTATATACGAAAAAAAAAATTTGTCAAAGTTTCTGCGCTTGTTTTCTGTGCATCACCGCGCAGCGGTCCAGCCACAGTTTCCGGTATTCATCCTCCCCGATCACGCGAAGCGCCAGGTCCGAGATCAGGACGATATTTTCCTCTTTGCACCACCTGACGCAGGTTTCGTATTCCTCCCAGTCCTCTTCGTCAGTATCCCATTTAACCTTGAGTCTTCTGAACCCCGCGAGGCAGGCTGCCAGTGCCCGGGTATGCCCGTCCGTCAGGACAAGGCACCCGGATATCATCTTTACCGGCAGGGCTTTAAGTTCGGACGGCCTTGAAAAGGCGACCGCTTCCCTAACCTTGTCAAGCTTTTCTTTGCAGACATAAAGCTGGCTGGGCTGGACATCTTCAATATCCACATAGAAAATATCATTATCCATACAGTTCCAGGAACCTTTTTCTGTCCATTTTGAGCGGAAAATGCTCTCCGCATGACGGATCGTGAACAAATCCGAAATTAAGAAGCGCTTTCTGACCGGGAATGTTGCCTTTCGCGACATCATCCACGATAAGGCTGCCTCCGGCTTCGCAGAAGAAATACCTGAGCAGGAGAAGTATGGCATCGCGTCCGTAACCTTTCCCGCGCAGGGAGGCCTCTATCTTAATGTTGAAATCGGCTGACCGCTTCTTCCAGTTCCATCTGTGGAAACTAACTTCTCCGACCGGTGTTCCGCTGTTAGTGAATATAAGACAATAACAGTTCGTTCCGTTGCCGGGAAATACCATCCGGCGGTACCATGATTCACTCTCATTCTCATCCAGCAGGATCGTGCCGCCTACTTCCTTCATTGTGCGAGTATCCGCCCAGAGTTTTCTTATCCATTGCATCTCATCAGGTTCAGGAGGCCTTATGAATACAGATTCTCCTTTCCTATCTTCCCCCGGTCTCAGAAAACAAACTTGATCTTCCACGATGATTATCCTGCTTCCATTCTGCTTCTGAAAAAACTCTTAATCAGAAAATCGCACTGAAATTAGAGACTACTTCATAAGGCATCCATAATCAATAGTCAGATGAAACGCCATGGATTGTTCATTTACGAACACCTGTGTTCCAATACGGACAGTCTGAATGAATTATTTTCTTGAAAATACCCGGTAAGAAGGCATATTCTAACATGGCACAATGATTGCTTATATTTAATTTGGAGATACGCTTATGACAATGGACAGAATAATCGAGAAAAAAAAGTGGACCAGGGGAAAGATACTCTGGCTTTCATTTTTCTGCGTGTGTTTTTTGCTGATAGTCTTTGTTTCAGGCAGAGCCTGCACAATTTCCGGACTGAAGATCGCCCTTAACAGGATCAGGGTTGCCGAAGTCGTTTCGGGGAGGTTTCAGGATTATATCCCGGTCATGGGAAGGGTAATGCCGCAGAATACCATCTATCTTGATGCCGTGGAGGGCGGACGGGTCGAAGAAATTTTCATAGACGCCGGAACGCGCGTTAAGAAAGGCGACATGATTCTGAGGCTTTCAAACACAAATCTTCTGCTGGACATAATGTACAGGGAGGCTGAACTCTTCCAGCAGAGCAACAACCTCAGAAACACAAGGCTCGCGATGGAGCAGAACAGGCTTCAGTTAAACCGCTCCGTTACCGAGTCGGAATATCTTCTGGATAAAGCCTCGAAGCATTTTGAACGCTCCGGAAATCTTTATGACAAAGGGCTGATATCCCTTGAGGAGTTTGAATCCGCTGAGGACGATTTCAGATACATAGAAAAAAAACATGCCATCACGGTTGAATCGAGGGAGAAGGAACTCTCCTATCAGGAACAGCAGGTGCTTCAGCTTGAGGCCTCTCTCGAGAGGATGAGGGAAAATCTGGAAGTGGTCAAGCAGAAGCAGGAAAACCTTACCATCAAGGCGCCGGTCTCCGGACAATTGACCTCGCTGAACGCCGATCTCGGGGAATCAAAATCCCCAGGAGAAAGGCTTGGTCAGATTGACGAGGAAGAAGGCTTCAAGATCAGGGCGGAAATTGACGAGCATTACATTTCGAAGATAGCATCCGGGAATACCGGAACATTTGACCTTGCGGGAAAATCTTACTGCCTTAGGGTTTCAAAGGTTTATCCCGAGGTCAGCAACGGAAAATTCGAAACCGATTTTCTGTTTGACGGTGCCTCCCCTGAAGGAATCAGAAGAGGCCAGAGCATTCAGATCAAGCTTGAACTTGGCGACACAGTTGACGCAGTCCTCCTTGAGAGGGGAGGGTTTTATCAGGCTACCGGCGGGAACTGGGCCTTTGTGCTGAACAAAGACAGTAAAAGGGCCGTCAGAAGGAATATCCGGCTTGGCCGTTACAACCCGCAGTATTTTGAAGTTCTTGAAGGGCTGGTGCCAGGAGACAGGGTCATCATCTCTAACTATGATAATTACGGCAGTGCAGAAATTCTGAAAATAAAGTAACCCCGAAGGAGTAAACATGATTTCCACCAAGAATCTTAAAAAAGTCTATCTGACCGAGGAGGTCGAAACTACTGCTCTCAACAATGTAAACCTGAATATAAAAGACGGGGAATTCGTTGCGATCATGGGTCCTTCAGGATGCGGAAAATCAACCCTTCTGAACATTCTGGGCCTTCTGGACAATCCGAGCGAGGGGGAGCATATCTTTCTGGGAGAGAATGTCGCGGGTTATTCAGAAAGACAGCGCGCAAATCTGAGGAAAGCGAATATCGGGTTCATCTTCCAGAGTTTCAACCTGATTGACGAACTTACGGTATATGAAAACATTGAACTTCCTCTCCTCTATCAGAAAACGCCAGCGTCTGATAGGAAAAAGAAAGTACTGGATATCATGGAGCAGATGAAGCTTGTCCCGCGAAAGAACCATTTCCCGCAGCAGTTGTCAGGAGGACAGCAGCAGAGGGTTGCCGTGGCGAGGGCTATTGTGGGCGATCCCAAACTTATCCTCGCGGATGAACCTACCGGCAACCTTGATTCCGTGAACGGAGACGAGGTCATGGGATTGATATCCGGACTTCATGAAAGAGGTGCGACCATTGTAATGGTCACCCATTCCCAGGTTTACGCGGAATACAGCCAGAGGGTCATCCACTTGTTTGACGGGCATATCGTGGCTGAAAATATGGGTAAGACGGCAGTTTCAACACTGTAAAAGGTTAATGTCATGCTGACAAATTATTTCAAGGTCGGTTTGAGGAATCTTCTCCGGAATAAGGGCTACAGCGCCATCAACATAACAGGTCTTGCGGTTGGAATTGCGTGTGCTGTCTTTATCATGCTCTATGTGCAGGATGAACTTTCCTATGACAGACATCATTCAAATCACGACAGGATCGTAAGGGCCGAATCACACTTCTCGTTCGAGGGGCAGGAGGAGTATGCCGCTCCGACATCAATCCCGCTCGGCCCCACGCTTGCGTCAGAATACGAAGAGGTCCTGGATTTTGTGCGTTTCCAGCCGGCAGATAAAACGCTTTTTAAATACGGCGAAAAAGAAATCTATATTGACAGGATCTTTTTTGCAGACGCTTCAGTTTTCAGTGTATTTGATCACGGGTTCATAAAGGGTTCCCCGGATTCCGCGCTTACTGAACCCAACACAATGGTCATCACCGAAAAAACTGCTGGAATTATCTTCGGAGAGGAGGACCCGATCGGTAAAACCGTGACAACGGGTTCAGGAACCCAACTGAAAATCACAGGGGTTGTGGATAATGTTCCCCTCAACTCTCACCTTATATTCAATGTGTTGTATTCAATGAAAACCCTCGAACAGTTAGCCGGCGCGGAACGATTCAACGCCGCCGAACCCGGAAATTTCTGGAATGTTCAGCTTTTCACTTATCTGCTTCTGGACAGGGCTGAAAGCAGGGGAATTATCCTTGGAAGATCCGGGCAGTTCTACAAAAAATACATGGCGGAGATTGGAGATCAGATCAAGGGCGGTTTCAGTCTGATGCTGACCCCTCTCGCTGATATTCATCTCAAATCAAAACTGTTCTGGGATCTTCCCGTCGGGAATATCAGATTTGTTTATATCTTTTCGCTGATAGCGGTGTTCATTGTAATCATCGCAAGCATAAACTATATGAACCTCGCGACCGCAAGGTCAGCAAAAAGAGCCAAGGAAGTCGGAATAAGAAAGGCTCTCGGCGCGAACCGTGGACTGCTCGTAAAGCAGTTCCTCGCAGAGTCAATGATAATAGCGTTTATCTCATTTTTGTTCGCTCTTTTGCTGATTGAACTATTCTTCCCTGTTTTCAACGAACTGGCCGGCAAAGAATATGATTTCAGCATTTTCCTGACCCCCGTCCTGTTTCTCGAAATACTCGCGCTGGTGCTTGTCATCGGGATTGTTTCGGGAAGCTATCCGTCATTTTATCTCTCTTCGTTTATGCCGGTGAATGTCCTAAAGGGAAGCATCCGTTCAGGTTCGGGAGGATTCAGAAAAACACTGGTTGTCTTTCAGTTTGTCATTTCAGTCTTTATGATAATAGTTACTCTGACCGTGCTCCAGCAGTTCAGATATATGAAGAACAAAGACCTCGGTTTTGTCAGGGATAATGTCATTGTCGCCCCGCTAAGAGGAGAGGGTGCAATGGAAAATATCTCCTCGCTGATTACAGAGCTGAAAAAAATCCCCGGGGTTAAGGCGGCAGCTTCATCTTCATCATCACCGGGAGGAGAATATTCAAAAGTGGTTTTCCGTGTTGATGGAGAAACCGGTTTAAGAGAACAGGCGCTTGACTGGTTCTTTGCGGATTACGATTATCTGGACCTGATGGGTATGAAGATCATTGAAGGCAGGGGATTTGACAGGGATATGGGCGCTGACGGAAAGGAAGCGTTCATCATCAATCAGGCTGCCGCGAAAAAACTGGGCTGGGGAAATAATCCTGTCGGGAAAAGAATGCAGTTCGGAATAGGCCTTGATGGCAAAGCGGACCGTGACGGAAGGGTCATCGGAGTAGTGAAGGATTTCCATCACGCATCCCTGCACAACGAAATAGGACCGATAGTGGTAATGCTATCGGAGGATCATGTGCGGCTTGTCCATATAAGGCTGGAAGGCGGAGGCAATGAGGATGTGCTTTCGGGAATTGAGAAAACATGGAAGGAATTTGTTCCTTCCCATCCGCTGGACTACACATGGCTTGACGATAATCTCAGCGAGCATTACCGGGTAGAGCAGAAACTGGCGACCATATTCAGTATTTTCGCGGGATTCTGCATCCTGATATCATGCCTGGGGCTTCTAGGCCTGTCTTCCTTCATGGCAGAGCAGAGGACAAGGGAGATCGGAATCCGGAAAGTCCTCGGGGCTTCGATGGCTGATATTCTTTCCTGTATGACCGGGAACTTCATCAAACTGGTCTTTCTGGCCTGTATCATTGCATGTCCGCTTGCGTACTATGCCGTTCAGAAATGGCTTGAAAGCTTTTCCTACCGGGTGGAGCCGGAAATAAGGGTGTTTGTTTTCGCAGGGTTGATTTCGCTTCTGGTGGCCCTTCTGACCGTAGGTTATCAGGCTGTAAGATCAGCCCTGACAAACCCTGTTGAAGCAATCAGATGTCAGTGAGTTGAAAAATGCTTATTAATTATATCAAAACCGCTTTCAGAAATATTCTCAGACAGAAGCTTTATTCCATAATCAACATAATCGGCCTTTCAATCGGGATGGCTTGCTGTTTGCTTATCCTGATGTGGGTAGCCGATGAACTGTCCTTTGACAAGTCGCACACCAGGTCGGACAGGATATTCAGGATAGCGGAGCAGGTCCTTTACAATGGGACTGATCCGACACACTACCCTGTGATCGGCCCCGGAATAGGCCCGGCCGTCAAGTCCGAATTCCCGGATAAAGTGGAAGAAGCCGTTAGGATGTTCGATGCGAGCGCTGCGACGGTCACAATTGATCAGAAGAAATTCAGAGGCGACAAAAAATTCACAGTTGACCCGGGTTTTTTCAAGATTTTTGATCATCAGTTCATAGCAGGAAACGCTGACACTGCTCTGTCAAAGGCAGGTTCTGCTGTCCTGACTGAAAGCAGCGCGGTCAAATTTTTCGGGAAAAAAGACGCAGTCAGAAAAATCATCAGGATCGAGAACATGCAGATTCCGGATGTTGAAATCACGGGGGTAATCAGGGATGTGCCTGCAAATTCCCACATGGAATTCGATATGCTCATCTCTCTGGAAGGGATGGAAAACGAAACGAACACGGACTTTTTCAGGATGTGGGTCGCAAATATTTGCTATACCTATCTTCTTCTCAAGGACAGCAGAGCGGAAACCGAACTGGAAAGCGCTTTCCCCGGCCTCATAGAAAAATATGTTGACGCAGAAGGAAAGAAATGGCTCAAGGGACTTTATCTTCAGCCATTGACATCCATACATCTCCATTCCCAGCTTCTGGCTGAAATAAAACCCAACGGAAGCATAAACCATGTTTACATTTTCAGCGCGATAGCATTCCTTACCCTTTTTATTGCCTGCATGAACTTCATGAACCTCGCAACCGCGAGGTCTTCGAAGAGAGCAAAGGAGATAGGCCTTAGAAAAAGCATCGGAGCGTCAAGAAACCAGATCATTGCCCAGTTCCTTGCCGAATCAATACTTATCTCATTCATTTCGCTTCCGATAGCCCTGGGGATCTGCGAACTGCTTCTTCCGCTGTTTAACAGTCTCTCCGGAAAAAATCTCTCGGCAGCACATTTCTTTACCGATATTAACTACATCCTCGGACTTGTGTGTTTCACGGCAGTGGTCGGGATTTTCTCGGGAAGCTACACTTCATTCTATCTGTCATCATTCGAGCCGATAGGCGTTCTCTCGGGAAGAATGAGGCTGTCGGGAGGAGGAGCAGGGTTCAGAAAAATCCTTGTCTTCGTTCAGTTCAGCATCTCGATTGCTCTTATGATATGCATCGCCGTGATCCTGAGACAACTGGACTTCATAAACACAAAGGATCTCGGATTTTCAAAAACCAATGTGATTGTAATCCCGGCAATGCTCCCGGACGGTGACGGTTTTAGGGAAGCCAAACTTGAGATACTTAAAAACACTTATTCGGGCAATAAGAATATTCTGGCTGTTACAAGGGCTTCCAGCCTTCCCGGACAGCTCAGAAATGTCACTACTGTTTTTGTGGAAGATGATCCCGGGAAAGGCGGAGCGTCAATCGCCGAAGTATCGGTTGACTGTGATTACCTGAAATCCCTCGGGATAAAGCTGAAGGAAGGAAGGTTCTTCTCTCCGGACTTTTCAACCGACAACGAAAACGCTTTCATAATTAACGAGACAGCTGCGAAGGCTCTCGGACTTGAATCCCCGGTTGGAAGAAGGCTGATCATGAGGTATGGCATCGGCGGCGAGGCAGCGGAGAACGAAAGAAGGGGTGAGATAGTAGGCGTCATTGAAGACATGAACTATGAGCCGCTTAAAAGATGTACATTCCCGATGCTTTTCACAATGAACCCCGGTATTTATTTCAATATCGCTTTGAGCATCACAGGAACAGACACGGAGGAAACCATTCGTTTTCTGAAATCGGGCTGGGAAAACACGCTTCCGGGGTATGAATTTCAGTACAGCTTCCTGGAAGATGATATCAACACTCTATACGCTTCAGATTACAGGCTTGCGGAGATAATACTCTCCTTTGCGATTCTTGCTGTGTTCATTGCCTGTCTCGGGCTTTTCGGACTGGTATCCTATGCAGCCGAACAGAGAAGGAAGGAAATTGCGATACGCAAAACACTGGGCGCGTCCATCACCGGAGCTGTTATCCTTCTTGTAAAAGAACTAACGGGGATAGTGCTTCTTTCAAATATTCTTGCATGGGGAACAGCTTACTGGATGATGTCCGCATGGATGGAAAGCTTTAAATTTCACGCCGGACTGAGCATCTGGTCATTTATCCTCCCGTCCGTGCTGGCAGCGACAATTGCATTTTCAACTGTTTCGGTTCAGGCTGTCCGTGCCGCAATTGACGATCCGATCAAGGCGCTGAAGTATGAATAGGCTGAAGTATGAATAGGCGGAACGGGAAAAGGAGACAATAATGAAACTCCTCCTTGTCATAATTGCCATTATCATTATCATAGTCATGCTTTGCTGACTTCAGGGAGAATTTGTTTTCATATTTCTCAATCCGGGAAATCAAGCAGTAATTTCCTAATAAACAGCCATAGGACAAAGCTTTCACGCGTTTGCACATAATAGAAAAATAGCATATAATAAGCCGTGTGTTTTGTTTCTTTTCAGCGGATTTGTTCGTGAACAGGATTGTTTTTTAAAGCATCATCAGACTGGAGCCATAATAATTTCGATGAAAGCTGAACGAAAGAATTAAGAAATTATGCCCTTGATGATTTTGAAAATCTTCCGTAGGGGAGAAAGCCGGATCTATGCACGAGGAGATATGATATGAATGTAAGACCGAGAGTGGAATTTCTGTCAAGGAATCTTATTGAGAGGATCATCTCTGAAGCACGGGATATTCTCTGCAGACTCGGAACAACTGTTCGTAACAGAGAGATTCTTGAGCTTCTCGGGGAGCACGGCGCCTCAGTCGATATGACTAAAGAACATGTCTTCTACAACAATGACATAATAGACAAAGCTCTAAAGTCGTCACCCTCATCATTCAAACTATATAACACTCTGGGTTGCGAGACACATGATTTTTCGGGTTTCAACTGCTATTTCACACCGGGTTCTGCGGCGATAAACATCCTTGATCCGGATACAGTGAAGATAAGAAAGCCGGTTACGGCGGATTATGTTAAATACGCCAAGCTTCTCAAAGGGCTTGACTTCATTCAGTCCCAGAGCACAGCGTTCATCCCTTCCGATGTCCCGGAGAAGATTTCCGACAGCTACCGCTTATTCCTGAACCTTCTTTATTGTGAGAAGCCGGTTGTCACCGGGGCGTTCACGATTGAGGCATTCAGGATCATGCTTAACCTCCAGCTTGCAGTCAGGGGTTCGGAAAAGGAGCTGAAGGATAAGCCGCTGTGTATTTTCTCCTGCTGTCCAACCTCCCCTTTAAAATGGAGCAGCGTGACTTCTCAGAATTTAATTGACTGTGCGAGATACGGTATTCCCGTCGAATATATCGCAATGCCTCTTCTGGGTTTCATGGCCCCCGTGACGCTGGTGGGTTCTCTTGTCGCCCATACGGCAGAGACGCTGAGCGGCATCGTCATCAGCCAGTGCGCTTCCCCTGGAACACCAATGCTTTACGGCGGTTCTCCCGCCGCGTTCGATATCAGATATGAAACAACTCCGATGGGCGCGGTTGAGACCCAGATGATGGACTGTGCCTACAACGAAATAGGCAAATATCTGGGAATCCCGACCCAGGCTTATATCGGTCTCAGTGATTCCAAGATGCTTGACGCTCAGGCTGGGCTTGAAACTTCAATGGGAGCGACTCTTGCGGTGCTGGCAGGGATAAATAACATTTCAGGACCGGGGATGCTGGATTTTGAAAACTGCCAGAGCCTTGAAAAGCTTGTTGTGGATAATGAAATCTGCGGAATGACCTTGAGAATGGCAAAGGGAATTGAACCGAAAGATGATTTCCCCGCCCTCGAAAGGTTTGAAGAACTGTTGAAGGATAAGCATCTTCTTATATCAAAGCATACCAGAAAGCATCTTAAAAGCGAGCATTACTTCCCCGGCAGGGTAATAGACAGGGCAAATCTTTCACGATGGAACGAGGAAGGTTCCGAAACCCTGTTTGAAAGAGCAAAGTCTGAAGTTAAGAAGCATCTTGAAAAATATGAGCCCTCAGCCATTTCCGCAGACATCAGGGCGGAACTTGCAAGACTTATGGCTGCCGAAGCCTGTAAATTCGGCATGGACAGGCTTCCCGAAAGGCCTGAATGATAATTGATCTTTCTATTCATGAAATATCACCCTCCAGGCAGATGGTACTTGAGTCACAGGGAATGAGATCGGAAAATGACCTGTCCGAAAAGGCTTCTATTCTTTATAACAGAGCATTTGCTGAGTTCAGAAAACTTGCTTGTCCAACGGGGATTTTAATGGATATCTCAAAGGAAGACTTCCGAACCGTTTTTGAAGGAGAAGGAAATAACAATGCAGATGCTCCTCTCGCGAAAGTCTTTCCAGAGGCGGACTGCCTTGCTCTTTTCACTTTCACTCTGGGGCAGAAGATCAGTGAGAGAATAGAAAATCTTTTCAACGATAATGAGCCTGCTCTGGCATCTATCATTGATGCTGTTGCATCCTGCGGAGCATATAATGCCTCCCTTCTGGCTGAAAAGGAACGGAACAGAACTGAAGGTTATGAGAACAGCAAAACCCTTCTCTATAGTCCAGGCTATTGTGGATGGCATATTACAGCTCAAAAAAAAATTTTTAATGTGCTGAAACCGGAAGAGATTGGAATTACTCTGAATGAAAGCTGCCTGATGATTCCGCTTAAATCAATATCAGGCGTTCTTATAACTGGAAATAAAGAGATTCACCGGTTCAGTCCGGGCTTTGATTTCTGCGAAGGCTGTAAAAACAGATCCTGTATTGAACGAATGAATTAGTAGGAGATCATGATGATAATTGAACAGATTTCGGAACAGCTCCGGCTCGGTGATGACGAAAAGACGGCGGAACTGACCATAAAAGCTATTGAAGAAGGAATTAGTGCTGAAGATATTCTAAACAAAGGCCTTCTTTCGGGAATGGATGTGATCGGGGCGAAATTCCGAGACCATGAAATATTCCTTCCGGATGTCCTGATGTCCGCGAAGGCTATGTACGCGGGGTTGGATATACTGAAGCCGCTTCTTGCAAAAGACGGGATTCCTTCGAAGGGAAAGGTGGTGATCGGTTCTGTGAAGGGAGACCTTCATGACATCGGGAAGAACCTTGTCGGGATTATGCTGAAAGGCGCGGGATATGAAATTATTGATCTCGGAAGCGATGTCGCGCCGGAGAAGTTCATCAGTGCGGTCAGGGAACACAACGCACAGATAGTGGGCATGTCGGCGCTTCTTACGACAACGATGCCTGTGATGAAAGATGTTGTTGATATGCTTAAAGCTGAGGGCCTTGCTGATAAAGTCAGGGTGGTTGTCGGCGGCGCTCCTCTGTCAAATGAATACGCTGAAGAGATAGGAGCGTCGGCATACTGTTACGACGCCGCGAATGCAGTTCAAACAGTTTCCAGACTGCTTAAGGGATAAACAGGGATGGCAGGAATTCTTAAAAGGATCAGAGATGGAGAGGTTCTCCTCGCGGACGGAGCGATGGGTTCCATCCTTATCTCGAAAGGACTGAAATGCGGCGACTGCCCAGAGGAATTCGGGTTCGGCCATCCTGAAATTCTTGAGGATATCGCCCGGATGTACGCGGAAGCAGGGGCGGATATCGTTCAGTCATGCACCTTCGGCGGTTCGGCGTTAAAACTTAAGGCTTACGGACTGTGCGACAGGACTTCGGAAATAAACATTGCGGCCGTGAAGGCTGCCAGAAGAGGCGCGGGGGACAATGTTATGATCGCGGCTTCAATCGGCCCGTGCGGAAAAATGCTGAGACCTTACGGAGATACCGGAGCCGAAGAGATGTACCAATCGTTCAGGGTTCAGATTGAAGCAGTTCTATCTGCGGGGGCTGATCTGATATGTATCGAGACAATGACCGACCCTGAAGAAGCAAAAATTGCGATCAGGGCTGCAAAAGACCTGTCTCCCAAAATCCCTGTCATCGCATCAATGACATTTGATGAGACCTCGAGGGGATTTTTCACGATAATGGGAACAGATGTCAAAAAGGCAGCGGAGGAACTTATCGGAGAGGGTGCGGACATAACAGGCTCCAACTGCGGCAACGGGATTGAGAAAATGATAAAAATCGCGGAGGAATTCAGAAAGCACAGTTCCGTCCCGATAATAATCCAATCCAACGCGGGGCTCCCGAAATTGATAAACGGAAAAGCGGAGTATTCAGAAACGCCGGAATTCATGGCCGGTAAAGCAAAAAAACTGATAGACGCGGGAGTGTCTGTGATAGGCGGCTGCTGCGGCACGACACCCGATCATATCATGGCTTTCAGAGAAGCGCTGGCGGCATTCCGCTGACAATTCCGCGGGGTTATTTCGGAATCTTTATCTTGTCTGTTTCCTTCAATCCGGACACTGCCTCAATAATCATCCCGTCGGAAAGTCCTGTTTCGATATATCTTTTCTCAAACTGCTGGGACGCCTTCTCAATTTCAACGAAGGTTCTGTCCCCGTCAAACTGAAGCAGATTTTCACTTACCGCAAGTACCGATTCTCTCCGTTCAAGGACTATGTCGGCTGTCGCGCTGTAGCCTGCTCGGATAAAATATTGCTCGTCAAGCACGACAGCAGCTTTTATCTCAAACTGAATAGCCCCCTGCTCCTCCACCCCCTTGGGTGAGATATACTCAAGCACTGCCCTGAACTGCACATCCTCCAGAGCGCCGATAGTAAGCAGCAGCTCCATGCCCTCCTTTATGTTCCCGACTTCAGCTTCATCCACCTGGCCCTTGAATATCATTTCGCCCATATCAGCAATGCCGGCTATGTTTGTACCTTCATTGAAGGTGTTGCTTTCGATGACCGAACTGCCTTCCTCTACATTAACGCTCAGGACCATTCCGTCTATGGTTGATTTTATCACCGTGTTCGTAACGGAGCCTTTCCGTTTTGTGAGACCGTCCCTGATCAGCTGAAGGTTGTCTCGCGCGGCTTCAAGTTCTTCGCTGATCATGTCAAAGGATGCCTTTTTATCTATATAATCCGTTTCAGCCACAAGTTTTTTCTGATAAAGTTCCCTTTGTTTTTCAAATGTTTTTTCCGCGCTTATAAAATTAATTTCCGCCATTTTGACCCTTGACTCCGCGGAGCTGAGCTGGACCATATCAGGCACAACCTGGACCCTGGCTATGTTGTCATCCTTTTTTACAATTTCACCAGCTTCGATGTAAATCTCTTTTATTATGCCCGACACCTTCGGCCTGATCGCAACCTCCTTTCTCGGGATCACCGACCCGGTCGCGACTGTTTTCCTGACAATATCGGTAATTACCGGAGACGCCGTTTCGTATATAATCGGTTTTTCCTTCGATTTCCCGTACAGGAAAAACAATGTCCAGGCGAACAATGCGAGTACCGCCGCGAGAATCGTAATCTGAATGGCTCTTTTAATGATTTTTTTCAATGTTTTATTTCCTTATTGCATCAATAGGTTTAACGCTCACAGCTCCGCGGGCCGGAATAAGCCCGGCCAGCGTGCCAAAAATTATCAGAACAGAAAGGGCTTTCAGTGTCACCGAGAGGTCAACGCCCGGATTTTTGAACATCCCGGTGTTCATCCCCGCAATGAGCGAGGATATCCCCTCCAATGCCCATACTCCGGCGGCAATGCCGAGAAAACCCGTCAGGGCCGTCAATGATACCGACTCCAGTATCACCTGGGTTATAATATTTAACGGCGTGGCGCCGATCGCCCTCTTAATACCGAATTCCTTTGTTCTTTCTTTCACGGTTATCAGCATTATATTGCTTACCCCTATCACGCCGGAAACCAGCGTCCCGGCACCTATTATCCAAACCAGCACGCTGATGCTGATAAAGAGCTTCTGAATTTTCATGTATTCATTCTCGAGGTTAAAACCTCCAATAGCGCGGTCATCTTCAGGCGAGATTGATAAGCGAGCGGCAAGGAGCTTCTTGGCTTTTTCTTCAACCACCGATGCAGGGACATTTTTTACAGATGTCATGACAATGGTTCCAACAACATTTCCATACCCGTAAATTTTCTGAAGAGTAGTATAGGGAAGCACGATTTTTTCAAGCTCCCTTACATCATTCTCCCTCATGGTCAAGGGTTCAATCACTCCGATAACCTTGAAATAAACCCCTTTCAGCCTGATATATTCTCCTGCCGGATTTTCCCCGGGTTCGAACAGTATGTCCCTCACCCTTGTTCCTATCAGCGCTACTTTTCTATTTCTCGATACATCGAGCTCATTAAGGAATCTTCCTTCAAGCACCCTGCACGGGCTGATTTTCATCATCTCGGGGCTGTGCCCTTCCACAGTGAACGAACCTGTTTTAGCACCTCTCGAAGCATTGTTGTCTCCATCCCCTCCCCAGCCGTGAAGCATAGGTGAAATGGCTTCCAGTTCGGGGATTGAACCCTTCAGGGAAATAAGATCTTCATTGGTAAACCAGAACCCTCTTCCCTTCGGAAAACCTTTATAGGCAATTGTTGTTCTTTCCGGCCATATGAAAACACTGTTTGTTGCCAGATCGCCAAAATTTCTCTCCGTGCCGTTCCGGAGGCCCGTTCCGCTTCCAAGCAATATGATGAGAAGAAAAATTCCCCAGAACACCCCAAAGGCTGTCAGCGCAGTTCTCGTTTTGTTCTTTTTGAGAACGCTGAATATTTCATGCCACTGATCGAAGTCCAGCATTAGTCCTCTCTCAACGATTCTATCGGCCTGATTGACGCTGCCTTTCTTGCCGGAAAATATCCCGCGAGGGCTCCTGAAGCAATCAGAATCAGGGTCGCGCTCACCGCGGCAGCGAGATTAACTCCGGGGTCAGCGAAAAAAGGGATGGCGGCTGCGAAATATCTTGAAGTCAGCTCCAGCGCCCCTATTCCGGCAACGAGACCGAAATATCCCGCAAAGG
This sequence comes from uncultured Acidobacteriota bacterium, assembly GCA_964509835.1. Lineage (GTDB taxonomy): Bacteria > Acidobacteriota > CAZDZC01 > CAZDZC01 > CAZDZC01. The sequence goes on along the minus strand of CAZDZC010000008.1, from coordinate 42,003 downwards.
TGGTTATCAGCACTGCCTCCTGAACAATAAGGCTTGTTATTGACCACGGAGTTGCTCCAATTGCTTTTCTGATGCCGATCTCTCTGGTCCTGTCCTTTACAACTACGAACATGATGTTGCTAACACCAACAATTCCCGCTATCAGTGTCCCTATCCCGACAACCCAGTGGAATACCTCTATCCCGTTAAACAAACTCATGAAGCGCTGATACTCTTCACTTCTGTTGAAAAGCCACATTGCTCTCCTGTCGGCGGGATCAAACAAGTGCTTATCCGCTATTCTGTTCCTGATGCCGTCAGCCATGGCGACCGTCTCTTCAAACGGGATATCCCCTGTAGTGAGCGTAAGCGCGCCGATGTTGTCATTCCCCGTGAAAACCTTCTGGACAATTGAAACAGGAAGGTAGATGCGCCTTAATTCCCGTTCCTCCCTGTCATCAAAAACACCGGTAATAAGAAAGTTTATTCCGTTTATTCTGATATACTTTCCCATCGGATCAGCACCCTTGAAAAGCTCTTCCATGACAAGTCTGCCGATCACCGCCACTTTTCTGCAGTCTGAAATATCGAGATTGTTTATGAACCTTCCGCTCATAATTGCCACCTTCTCGATTTCCCTGTGTTCAGGATGCACCGCTTTCAGATCGTAATCCCCGGACTCCCGTTCATAATTCACCGAGCCGGCCCAGACATTCAGCCTCGCGGAAACATTTTCAGCTCCGTCAATGTTACTCTTTATGTCCCGGTAATCATCGTTCGTGAGCTCAACATTCCTGTCCGGTTTGAACCCCTTGTAGGGAATGCTTGTCCTCCCTCCGCCAAACCATATTGAATTTATCGCGTCATTGGCAAACTCTTCATGCACACCGTTGCGGAGTCCTTCTCCCATTCCGAGAAGAACAATAAGCATAAAAATCCCCCATGCCACGCTGAACCCGGTGAGAAATGTCCTGAGCTTATTTTTCCCGAGGGTGTCAAAAATCTCCTGCCACTTGTCAATATCAATCATTACGCCCCCGGTCAGATTTCATGCGAATATGTCCGTTCCCTGTTGTCAATGTCTTTTTCTATCACTCCGTCATTTAGCTTCAATATCCTGTCGGTCATCCCGGCAATATCATGTTCATGCGTGATAATGACCACAGTAATCCCGGATTTATTAATATCGCTGAAAATATCCATGACCTCATAGGATGTTTTGCTGTCAAGCGCGCCCGTCGGCTCGTCAGCAAGGATAAGTTCAGGGTTTGAAGCAAGAGCCCTTGCCAGAGCAACACGCTGCTGCTGGCCGTTTGACAGTTCATAAGGCATGTGTTCCGCCCAGTCTGCAAGCCCCACTCTTTCAAGATATTCCATCGCTGTCCTGTTGCGTCTGCGGCGGCTGATTTTCTGGTAATAAAGCGGCAAAGCCACATTTTCCATCGCGTTTTTAAACGAGATCAGATTGAATGACTGGAACACGAAACCGATATGCCTGTTCCTGAAAACCGCAGCTTTTGTCTCATTCATGTTTTCAATCAGGATGTCATTGATGTAATATTGACCTGAATCGTAATTATCAAGTATCCCTATTATATTCAGCATGGTTGACTTGCCGGAGCCGGATGGCCCCATGATTGAAACAAGCTCTCCGTCTTTAATCTCAAGGTCAATGCCTTTCAGGACATGCATCCTGTTTTTCCCGGAACCGTATGATTTGTTGATGTTTGTCAATCTGATCATATAAATTCACTTTTTAATCTTTATTGTCAGGCATATCTGCCCGATACCGTATTGTGGATATACGGGAAAAATCCCGAACGGTTTCGACAGAAGCAGATTAAGTTTCTGAGATTCAATAACTACTGATTAATTCAGCAGTTCATAAGCAGCGGAAGCAAGAACAGCGTTACCTTCTTTATTGCAGTGGGTGTCGTATGTTCCGAATAAAGAGTCACCTCTTTCGATGAAATAAGGCAGCGCATCGGCATATCGGATCCCGAGCTTTTCCAGCATCTCTGCAAGCCTGATGTTTGGAAGATTGAAATCCGGAGACTTCCCTCTCGGAAGATGATATCTGGCGCACTCCGCTTGCAGCCACGGGGAAACCTGCGTCCTGTCTGGAATGATCAGCACTCTCAAATCAATCCCTTTTTCTTCGCATATCATTGCAATTTCCTTAAGATATTCCCCGGTATTGCTCCAGTTTGCCGGAAGATAATCAGGATAGTAAATATCGCTCCTGCGCAGCTGGATATTAAGAAATTTAAGCCTTCCGTCCAGATCCGCTGCTGTTTCATCCATCCCCACTTTTGAGATATAGTGTTTCAGTATTCTCGAGATGGTTTCGGGTCTGTTTCCATCGGACAGGATGTATTCGTTCAAAAGGGCAGTCAGCTCATCGTGCACCTGTGTCTCTCTGATTTCTTCGACTGAGCAGGAATAGGATGAAACTGTCCGGTAGAAATCCTGCATATTCGACACAAAACCCGAATCGTCAATCAACCCGAGCTTTCTGGCTTTGATAATACTGTCAATCATCATCCTGACGATATGCTTCCCCATCGCCCTTTCCAGTTTTTCAACAGGATTGATCAGTTCATCAAGTCTCGAAAATAATCGTGATTTCCTTGAGAGCACCCTTAAATAATTCATGTTTTCTTCAGCATTTTTGAAGGACACAGGAAAAACAACTCCGTTCCTGGCGAAAAGATACTGCTTGTCAGTATTCCCGAAAATGTCGTTCCCTGTGAAAAATCCGAGGATGACCGTGTCCGGCTTCACATCCATCCCGTAATATTTGAGAAAGTTCATTTCATTTCTTGTGGAATAACCTCCGAATCCCGCATTTATTACCAGATATTTCTTCCCGTCCCTGTTGAGGATCTGTTCAAGCTGTTCAGGATACGATTCCTCCAGAGAAGTCCGACCGAAGGTTGTGGAATCCCCCAGCGCCATTATTCTCTTTATCCCGGCGGATTTTCCCCTGTCAAATTCATGGTCATGAAACCCGAGGGAATTTACTTCGGGATATTCACCCTTGTAACCGGGATTCAGTCTGAAGTCTGTTAAACTGTCCTCAATATAAAGACAGCTTCCCGATTCACTGCACCTGATATAAACTTCCGCTCCGGCCAAACATAAGGCTGCCACCGTAAGCGATAATAGAATGTTTTTAAAAGTTCTTTTCACAACCCTTTACCGCAAACACAAATTTCAATACTAAACTTGACATTTAAGCGGAAAAAATTGATAATCCGCTTTTCAGTCGTATTGTAATACAATGAAAAGGCTAAACCAAACGAAGCGAAACGGGGTTCAAACATGGCCGAATTTTTCAGCACCTTAACCTATCTTCAGAAGTTTTTTGCCGTCTGTGCTATTCTGGGCGGGATAATGTTCGTGGTAAGAACTTTTTTCATGTTCATAGGAGGCATAGGCGATGTTGACGCGGATGTGGCGATGGACGGGGATCTGGACATCAGCCACGGCGGGGATTCCGATATAAGTTTCAAACTGCTTTCTCTGCAGGGCATAACCGGATTTTTCATGATGTTCGGGCTTACCGGGCTCGCGCTTTCATATCAGTTTAAGATAAATGCAGTCATATCCGTTATAGGAGCGCTGATTGCAGGAAGCATAACCGTCTGGATCATAGCTTTCATTTTCAGGTCAATGATGAAACTCCAGTCGGACGGGACGGTGAAAATGAATAATGCGATCGGAAAGGAAGGCATCATCTATCTCACCATTAAAGCAGGAAGCAGAGGAAAGGTGCAGGTGGAATTCCAGGGAAGGCTTATGATTCTCGAAGCTGTTTCCGCGGATGGAGAGGAAATAAAAACTGACGAGCGTGTGAAAGTGACACAGGTGATCGGAGGCGACACACTGGTCGTTGAAAAAATATGATACTGAAAGGAGTTTTTCATGCAGCCTGATTTTGTTGTTCTCGGAATAGGAGCTCTTGTAGTAATAATCGTTTCTACGATGCTGTTCCTTGCGGCGCGTTACAAACGATGCCCTTCGGACAGGATACTGGTGGTTTACGGAAAGGTCAGAGGAGATAATAAGTCTGCAAAATGCATGCACGGAGGGGGAGCTTTTGTGTGGCCGCTCATTCAGGACTACGCGTTCCTGAGCCTCACCCCTATGACAATCAACATCCCTCTCAGAAGTGCCCTTTCGTTTCAGAATATCAGGATTGATGTCCCCAGTACCTTCACTGTCGGTATAAGCACAAATCCAGCCATAATGAACAACGCCGCGGAAAGGCTTCTCGGACTCAAACCGGTATCCATCGAGGATATGGGAAGAGAGATAATCTTCGGCCAGCTCCGTCTCACAGTCGCTTCCCTTACCATTGAACAGATCAATCAGGATCGCGAGAGCTTCCTTGATGCCATCAGAAAAAATGTGGAACCGGAACTCAATAAAATCGGCCTTTATCTGATAAATGTCAATATCACCGACATTAACGATGAATCAGACTATATTGTAAGCATCGGAAAAAGAGCCGCTGCTGAAGCCGTAAACAAAGCAAAGGTTGATGTCGCTGAACAGGACAAAATGGGATCCATAGGTGAGGCTGAAGCAGTTCGGGAAAAAAGAGTCCGTGTTGCTGAGAACCTTGCGGGTGCCGAGAAAGGTGAAAAGACGGCAGAAGCAGACAGGCGCATTTATGTCAGGCAGCAGGAAACTTCAGCCACAGTCGGGGAAGCAGAAGCTGACAAGACAAAGGAAATAGGGGTTGCAGAAACGATAGCGGAGTCTGAAAAGGGTAAAAAGAAAGCTGAAGCTGACAGGCGTGTTTATGTAAATGATCAGGAATCAATTGCAGTCGAAGGTGAGAATATAGCTGAAGCAAAAATAGCTGATTACAACGCCGAACTCGCTGTGAAACAGGCTGCGGCCCTTGAAAAGGGAGAAGTCGCCAAGAGAATGGCACAGGTCGAGATCCAGAAAGCGGAATATTATGCTGAACAGCAGAGGCTTATAGCAGCGGATGTGGTCAAGCGGGAAATTGAAAAGAAAAAGGTGGAGATTGACGCCGAGGCTGAAGCCGAAAGAATAAGAAGGATAGCGAAGGGCGAGGCTGACGGCATACTCGCGAAATACCTCGCTGAAGCGGAAGGCGTGAAAAAAGTGCTTGAAGGGAAAGCCTTGGGATACCTTGAGTTGGTAAGAAGCTGCAACGGGGACGCAAAATCCACGGCCACCCTGCTTATGATTGAAAAACTCGAGGAGATCGTTAAAACACAGGTTGAAGCGATAAAGAACCTCAGAATAGACAAGATAACAGTCTGGGATTCAGCTTCGGGAGAAGGGAAAGGTTCCTCGACTGCCAATTTTGCGTCCAGTCTGATAAAAAGCCTTCCGCCGCTTCAGGACATAGCGTCAATGGCGGGCGTTGAACTGCCGGACTATCTCGGAAAGATGGCTGACGACAAAACAGGTCACAGCAATCTGAAGGGATCTTCTCCGCTTACTAGTACAGACAAGAAGCCTGTTCCGCCAAAACCGGTAAAATAAGTTGATTTACAAAAAAGGGCTGTTTGTTTTAACAGCCCTTTTTATTTTGCTTATAATCATTTTTAGAAGTATAATATTCGACCATTTGATGAGAAGTGGAAATTTGATCTTCTGTTTTATAGGATTGTGCTGTTTATTTTTATTCTCTGCTGCGGGAATAACGCGGCAGTGGCGTGCATCTGATAAGGATTTAATCGAATGAAATCAGGAACGATGCCCGGACTCAGGATCGGGGATCTTGATATCCCGGTTCCGATAATTCAGGGCGGAATGGGTGTTGGTATCTCGCTCGCCGGACTCGCGGGAGCGGTGGCGGCGGAAGGCGCTGTAGGTGTTATAGCTTCAGTTGGAATTGGTCAGTTTGAGCCTGACATACGATCAAATTACAAAGAGGCCAACAGAAGGGCCTTGAGAAATTCAATCACTAAAGCCAAAGAGATTTCAAACGGAGGTGTTATAGGCGTCAACATAATGGTTGCGCTGACTGATTTCGATGAACTTGTTCTTGGCGCGATAGAAGAACACGCTGATCTTGTCCTCATGGGCGCCGGTCTTCCGCTCAAGCTTCCCGAAGGTCTCCCGCTGAAAGACTTGGGTTCGCTGAAAACTAAATTTGTGCCTATCGTTTCATCATCAAAAGCCGCAAACCTTATCTTCAGGCAGTGGGAGAAACGATACGATTTCCTGCCGGATGCGGTTGTGGTGGAAGGTCCGCTTGCAGGGGGACATCTTGGGTTCAGCAAGGCTCAGATAGACGATCCTGAATACAGATTGGAAAATCTTGTCGTCAATGTAATAAAAGAAGTGAAATCATTTGAGGAAAAAGCCGGAAAAAAAATCCCCGTGATAGCTGCGGGAGGCGTTTATACAGGCGCGGATATTTATGATTTCATGAAACTTGGCGCGGATGGCGTCCAGATGGCTACGAGATTTGTCGCGACGCATGAATGCGACGCCTCGCAGGCCTTCAAGGATGCCTATATCAAAGCAAAGAAAGAGGACATCGTCATTATTGACAGTCCTGTCGGTCTTCCCGGAAGAGCCATAAATAACAAATTTCTTGAAGATACAAAGAATGGTGTTAAAAAGAAATTCCATTGCCCGTGGAAATGCCTGAAAAGCTGTGATATCGAGGATGCTCAATACTGCATTGCAGACGCTCTCACCAGCGCTCAGAACGGAAAGTTCGATTCAGGATTCCCATTCGCGGGTGCCAACGCATATAAGGTTGACAGAATAATTTCCGTCCATGATCTTCTTAACGCTATCAAAGATGAATACAAAGAAGCAGCCCTTGCCGGGTAGGTTATGGACCATCCCGGTCTTCATTCTCAGCGTGATTTTTCCCGGGTCGTTGCTGAATGTTCCGGTTCTCGCCACATCAGGATTCCCTGAAATTGAAAGATGGCTGGAAACAGAACCTGTCCGTGAATACAATCCTGAAAACCTTCATGAGTACATAAACGGCGGTGCCGACCGCTATATCCGGAACGGCTTCCTGAAGCTTTGCTGCTGGGAATACACGAACGATGATGATCAGTTTCTTCAGGCAGACCTTTATATGTTCAACTCGTCAGAAAACGCCGCGCGTATATTCAAGCAGGAAACACTCTCCAAAACCGTTGACGAAAAAATAGGTGATGGATGTTATTCGGGCCCGAACCATGCTATTTTTCATCAGGAAAGTTATCTTGTGAAACTTACGGCAAGCACCGCAGGTTTTGAAATTGAACTGGAAAAGGCTGCCCGGAAAATCTCAGCCTCTCTATTCGAAAAAGACAAATGCTCAAAGTCTGGAAATCCGTAAACACATATTAAGAACCCGTCAATTTTCATGGAACCATTTTGTGGTTTCTCCGTATTATATCTTCTGAAGAACATAATTTTTTCTGTTTACCAGGAGGTTAATATGAAAAGAAAAACTATGTTGCTGATAACTGTTTCGGTCCTTGTTTGCGCCGGGTTTCTCCTTGCCGTGAACGCGCAGGAAGACAGGGAAATTGAAAAAATTATCATGATGAAGGAAGCAGGGGGACGGAGCTTTCTCGGTGTGACCCTTGATGAGCTTGATGCGGACAAGGCCGCGGAACTCAAGCTTGATATGGAAAGCGGCGCGCTTGTTACCGATGTGGTTAAGGACAGTCCTGCCTATAAAGCAGGTTTGTTGAAAAACGATGTTGTCATTAAATGGAACAGGACATTCGTCGAAAGTTCCAAACACCTTAAAAGACTCGTGAGCGACTCCCCTGCCGACAGAAATGTGAAACTCGTTGTTATAAGGGACGGTTATGAAAAGGACTTCACAGTCACTCTCGGAGAGAAGAAAACCCTTTTCAGCCCGGAAGATATTGATTTCGAGTGGAAAAGCGGCAGCGGCGAAAAATATATTTTGAAAGACTCGGACGGAAGCGCCGATATTGATAAACAAATCTGGTTCGCGGACAGCAAACCCCGTCTCGGTATAATAATGGCATCTAATGACGAGACTGAAAACAAAAACAAGGGCGTTATCATTTCAAAGGTAATTCAAGGTTCACCCGCAGAAAAAGCTGGACTGACAGCAGACGATATCGTCACCGCAATAGGAAAAAAGGAAATTATTTCCATTAGCGACGCCTCAAACGCGGTGCGCGGACTTGAAGCGGGTCCCGTTGAAATTAAAATCGTCAGGGATGGAAAAAAGAAAACCGTGACCGCTGACCTTCCTGAAAAAAAAGAATGCGATTATAAGGCGTACACCGTGAAAAAAACGGGGAAATCAGGTAAAAAAGACGGCCAGTTCAGAATAGTCATATCAGGCCTGGAGGATATTGAAGGGCTGGAAAAGGAACTCAAGGAACTCGAAGAGCTGAAGGAACTGAAAGAGATAGAAGGGCTCGAAAAATTCGATATCAATGTGACAGAAAAGCCGGAAGGCGTCATAAGCATCATCATTAAGGGCCTGGACGAACTGGAAGGTCTTGAAGGCCTTGAAGGTCTGGAAGCACTTAAAGACATTGACATTGATATAGACCTGAGCGACGACGGCGATCTGAAGACTATACAGAAGAAGAAATGCATTGTGAAGGTTGACAAGGAAGATAAGGAAGACATTTAACGCAGCAAATCGGTAATCCAAACCCTCCTCTGAAAGGCCCTGCTCCGTGAAAGCGGGGCCTTTTATTCTGTTTTCAACTGATCTAATCTATGCTGATAGGTGTATCCGGCCCGTCGGATTTTGATTTCCGTGCCTTCATCATATTTCTGAACCTGATGATCCCGCCCGTGATGCTCAAAATAACTGAAGCAATGAGCAGCCCCACCGCGACTGATTTAAGATCAAAAAGCAGAAACACAATGATGGCTGAGACCATCAGAACAATAGAAACTGTGATTAAAATGCGACCCATATCCGTATGTTCCTTTGAAGCCGCGTCCATATGCCGACTCCCCGCAAAAAAGCGCTTGATACATTACTGCGCAACAAAATTCAAAAACCTCATATCAACATCAATCACATCGGCAGGATAACATAGATTCCTCCGTTCTCAAACTACTTTTTTGAAGGAAGAATTCTCCGGGAACAAAAAAACCTTGTCAGTGACTGTTATATGTTTTATACTTCAGTCCTTTGAAACGAGGAGTGGTTATGAGCCTTTTACGAGCCATTGTGTGCATTCTTCTTCCCCCTCTTGCCGTTCTTGACAAGGGATGCGGTTCGGTTCTTCTGGTCGCGCTGCTGACAATAATCGGCTGGGTTCCGGGCGTGATTGCAGCTCTTGTGATATGTAACAAGAACAATTAATGAACTTCCGCTTCTCATACGCGCTTTTGACCGTTGCGCTTATCTGTCCCGCGATCCTTGCGGCTGTCAGCGGAACGGTTCTCGACAACACCGGAACCCCTCTCCCGGAAGTTTATGTAACGGTAAGCAGTAAAAATCTTTCCGCCGTTACCGATGAAAACGGCGTGTTCAGCGTTGAACTTGCTCCCGGAAGATATACCATCGAGATATTCGATATCCCCTATGATGTTCTCTTCCAGGCGGAAAAACCAAATATTATCACTCTGAAAACGGCTTCCGTCACGGTTATCGGAAGAATGACTTCTTCCGGCACGGTGAACACTGTTGAAGATATTCAAAAGTCCACCGGTTCAGGGCTGAGCGATATGCTTTCCAAAGAGGCTGATATCCACACAGCGGGGATAGGCGGGGCATTGTCCACTGTTTCTATAGGCGGTTTCGCGAAGCACAGAATACAGACCACCGTGAACGGGTTCAGGGTCTCCGCAGACAGGAGAGCGGGAAGCGATCTCGGCACCCTGATACCTTCCATGGCTGACAGGGCCGGGGTTTACCGGGGTTCCTCGGGATCCGCGCTTGGTTCGGAAGCAATAGGAGGAGCGCTTGATATCGGACTCGCCGCGCCGGACGGCGGGAAGCACTTTTCCTTTCTTTCTGAATTCAGCGAAAACAATAACAGGGGCCTTGCTTTTCTTTCAGCCGCGCTCCCTTCTTTCGTTGTTTCAGCAGCCTTCGAAGACGCGGGCAGATATGAGGACGGCGAAGACAACAAACAGGAAGGGTTCTATTCACGGACCAACCTTCACACAGCCTGGAAACCCGCAATTGGCAGGTTTACCCTGATTGACGCATTCTACAGCGAAGGAAACGACATCGGCAAACCGTCAACATCTTCCTCTCCTACAGTTTATCCCGACGATATTCTCGCATTCACCGGAATCAGATCTTTCGGAAAAAGAACAGATTTTCAGGCCGCTGTCATCTATCAGGAGCTTTTCACTTACAAGGCCGGAGAATCCAGTGAAGTCACATCCTGGAATTTTCATGGGACCGGTATGTATCATTTCAGGGGATGGCGGGCTGGGCTGGATATTTACACAAGGCAGAATGTGGACTCTACTGTTTTTCTTGACAGCGGGATATCAAAACCCATCGAAGACGGCAAGCGGTGGGAGATTTCTCCGATAGTGTCATACCGGAAACCTTTTGGAAGGTTCTTCACCTTCAGCGGAAACGCAAGATACCAGTATTTCAGGGCATCAAACAAAGGGATGTCTTTCGATGACGATATTGCCAACGGTTCCGCGGAACTGTCAGCTTCCTCAAAAGCGGGTGTATTCGCTCTCCAGCTTTACACCACTTACAGATTCCCGTCCCTCGACGAACTTCTCTATTCAGGACTTACCGCGAGAGGATATATTGAAGCCAACCCCGATCTTTCCCCGGAAAAAGGCAGAGGGATGTCGCTGTCGTGGTCAAGAACAAACAGCATTTGCACAGCCGGCATAAGAGGCAGCATTCAGGATGTTGACGACTATATCGAGAGAATAAAAACAGCCGGGGGCGTTTACACATACAGGAACATCCAGGATGTAAGAGTCTATGACATCTCCTTCAGCGCTGACGGGAAATGGCTTTCCGTGGCCGCGTCGTTCGCGAAAGGTTATGACCGGGAGACGGGCGATGATATTGACGACATCCCTCCCGCGAAGTTCACAGCTACATTCACCCCTTCCGCGGGAAGGTTTGAACCGTTCCTGAACATTCAGCTTGCTGACGACAAATCCCATCCGGGACCATCGGAACTGGAACGGGGCTCCTGGGCTGTCGTTAACATAGGGTGCGCCTGCAGGTTCACGGACGCCTTCAAGGGCACCCTGAAGATATCAAACGCAGGCGACCAATTCTACTGGGCTTCAGCGGATGAATCAGCGGTTCCTTCGGAAGGAAGGAATGTTACCCTGTCATTCAGATATGACTGGAACGAGAAATGAAGAACAAAATCTTAACCGTTTTTTTATTTTTCCTTCTGCTATCCCCCGCCTTCTGTTCGGAAGGTTTTGCAAAACTTGAAAAGAAGTTTACGAAAGAAGTTGAAAAGGAACTCAAGTCGCCGGAACCGGACATTCAGAAAATTGAACAGCTCTACAGAAGGCTTCACGACCTCAGAGGCCATGAGACAATGAAGGAACTCTGGCGGTCTTCCGGCGTGGCACAGCAATCCGTTGATATTCTCTACATCGGGTCAGGCTCGCATATTGCGCCGCTGGTTTTCATTGAGGAACCGGGAACCATTAGGCATTTTTCCTACACATTCACGGACATAGACAAAGCCACCGTCGTTGAGATTGACCGCTTTCTCAACTACACCGCAGAGCAGAAAATCTACAGCGAACTCAAATCCGGATTCTGGGTCGCTGCATACGGAACGGAACGGTTCTTCAAGGTAGTCGCGGAGTTTGAAAAGCATATCCCGAACGCCGAATGGATACGGTCCCAGTATTCATTCAAAAAAGGGGAAACAACCATCGAACTGGAGCTGAAAATGAATGTCCCCGCGGACAGCCCCGACGCGCCCGTATTCTGCGCACTTAAAGACCTGAAAAAAGCGGATCTTCTCATTACCCACGACTGGGACAGCTCCCCGCAGAAGAATCTCGGCGTTGTCTATTCAATCATATCCTCCCTGAAAAAAGCCGAAGCAGACAAATGCCCTTCCATCATGATGGAGGACCTGAGACTTCACCCCTATCCCGTTGACCTGACTATCCTCAACCCAACAGCTTCAATCGCATCAGCCTACGGACACGCCGTTTATCTCAAGCTGCCCGACGGGACAAAGACATCATCGGAAGGAGGGCCGTCGCTCTTCGGAGGAGGCGTTCTTCTCAAACCCGATATGAAGACATTCAGCGCAATGACGGAAGACGAACTGAAAGCCGTATTCGACCTGCTCATCTTCAGCGGTTTCGCCTTCAACCGTCTGAACGCGGACAGGGTGGACGGAAAGCTTATAACAGCCCCTCCCCTTCTCGATCTCGCCACCGATTACGGTTATCGCGACATAACAGGCGCAAGCATAAAAAACAAACCAGGATTCCTTCAGAAAACAGTTCAGCTATGCATCGGGCTTACAAATAAACAATCCCCACTTTCGCGGGAAATAACAGAACTGCTTAAAACCCTTCAAGCAGCAATCGCGGAGGAACTGAAACTCCCACCGGAAGATATCATGAACCGGCAAAACCTTACCGAAGACCAGCAGAAATTCCTCAACCATGTCGGACAGCAGGAACTATTTGACAGCATCGTTCAGGACATCCAACCCCTCGTTGAATACAAAAAAGCGGAAAAGAAACAGCTCTCAGTAGTCAAACAGACACTTGATGAATTTATGGAATAAAATCCCCCAGATATCAATATCTACGGTTGTCCTGGCCGCCAGCCATCCGCCACACATCACATAATTCAGGCAATTCGTCATATATTTTTGCGCGAACATCATATATTTCACAAAATATGTGATGTTTATCCGCCGAAACATCATCTTTTTTCTCCAGTTTATAACCTCAGTTCCGAAAAGTATGATTTCCGCGTGCCAATATATGACATCTATGCTGCCGGATATGATTTCTTAGTCGCCGATTATGATTTCTAAACTCCGAAGTATGATTTCTATGCGCCGGGATATGACTTCTAAACTCCGGAATATGATTTCTTCGTGCCTGGATATGACTTCCTGTTCGCCGGATATGATTTCTAAACTCCCGGATATGATTTCTGGATGCCGGAATATGATTTCTAAACTCCGGAATATGATTTCCTGATTGCCGGATATGATTTTCTGGCGCGATTATATGATTTTCCAAAAATCATATATGATGTTTTGTGTGATTTTGGGCCGAATTTTGTGATGTAATGCCTTCAACTGACCATAAACAAGCTCGACTTTCGGAGGTAAGACCTAAAGCAGAAAGGCTTTTCAATCCCTTTTTCCCGGTAGTTTACTTAAAACATATTCTATGTAAAGGGTTGTGTAGATAAATTACTGTAAGTTTTTGAGTTTAGCCTGTGTTTCAGTATCCAGGTTGCCTGTTCCTTGTAATCCTTTATCCTTTTGGAACTGGGCAATAGCGGCTCTTGTCTTGGGTCCCATCTTTCCGTCAATGGGTCCAGGATTATATCCTGCGGAAGCAAGAATTTTTTGAACCTCAAAAATTGATAGACTGCCGACTGCCTCTACAGACTGTGTTTCTTGTGTTGAAGTAATTCTGTTCATCTCCTTCAATTTCGCTTCAAGCGCTGCGTGCATTCTTTTTCTATCTAAACCACCTGCAAAAGCATAAACAAGGTCGTTGGCTTTTACATCTATCTTTATGCCTTGACTTGAAAAATTGACCCTGATTGAAGAACTGGCGCCATCTGCACCTTTAGTTTCAGCAGCAATGTTTCCAGTATTCTTATCGCTGAATGTCACCATATAAGCCATCTCAAAGCACTTATCTATGGCTACCTGCCAAAGCATATCAATTTCTCGGGCTGTAAGATTTTGTACGGAAATAAAACCATAATCTTCTGTTTTTTGCTTTTCTGCTTTTTTAGCTTTGGTGCCTGGTTTGTTATTTTCTTCGTTTGTTGCTTCGTCATTATTCTCTGAACCCTTTTCACGGTCAGAAGCGTTGACCATTTTTTGTCCGATCTTATTTACGGCAGAACAACTGAGAATAACCGACAGTATAGAAATTAGGACAGTTATCTTAATAAAACAATTCATTTAAAACCTCTCTCTGAATGTGGACGGTGGGTATTCCCACCGTCCACCAGCTACATTTTGTGGCTATCCTCTAAATCACATATATTTGGCCATTCGCCACTCCTTTAAATACCAGTGGAACCTTATCAGTCCATCTCCTGCCCGCACTCATCAACCGCTTTTACTTTATAGAACCAGCAATCTCCGGGATTTGCAGGGTTCTCAGCTGAAACAAAAGTTGTTGTATTGCCATCTACCGTTTCGCCAAGCATTGTTACGCCTGTTGTGTAATCAGCATTTGTGCTTCTGTAGATATTATATTTCACCTCAAGAGCACCGGAATCTACCCATTCCATGTTTCCCGCTGTGTCCATCATCAGCCCTGTGACAGGCGCCAGTGCATTTTCAGAATCTGTTGCAGTACCTGACAGCTCAACGATATTGTCATCTTCATTTGCCGGATCAGCAGCGTCCTGGGCTCGAACCACATAGTAGTAAGTCTGTCCAGGCGTTAAGTATAAATCTTCATAAGATGTCCCAGTTGTGCTATTTACATAGGTAATGGCATCAGGCGTGAACCCGGTCAAAATATCACGATATATGTTGTATGTTACCGGTGTTGTTAAGTCGCTGGCAGTATTCCACGATAAGCTGAGAATGCCATCGCAATTCATGGGATCGGTTACAGCCTGTATTCCGGTTGTTGTGTCCCAGACAGGCGGATCGGTATCCGCAGGGGGCAGATAAGTACCATCAATCAGTTCCACATAATCAAAACCCATGATGTTAGGACCATTCGGGGGATCAATGCGGAGCTTTCTTATAATTCCCGTCCATTTTGGATTGTCGCCAAGTTCTACTTCGTAGGAGTACCAGCCTCCATCATTTGTTACATAGATAGTTTTCGATTTATCCTCTGAAAAGAAAGTCTCTGTATCAGTCGAGAAGAATATTTGAACCTTGTTGGACGAGGTTTGCGCTGCTATCCCAAGTCTAATGCCATCAAAATCATTAGTTGATTCGCAAAGCCTCGGACTTATAAACTGCGGGTCGTTGGTGCTGGGATAAAGCAGGTAATGACCATCTACAGGTTGTGTGCCTGGTATGGTGCAGTTTACCGCTGTCCATCCTTCTTTATCACCATAAGTGTTCCACTGCCAGTTGTCTTTCATACAGCAGTTACTGAACCTGATATAATCAATCATATGGTGATCCCATGAACCGTCTGTGTCGCCGCTGGGCGGATCAATACGGAGACGGGATATTGTGCCGTTCCAATTGGAATTGGCCGCCATATTGATGTTATAGTATGTGTAAGCCCCTGAAATATCAAAATCCATAATTATTCTTCTGGCCGTGCTGAAATCGGAATCAACAGACCTTTGAAAGAAAATATCCCCTGCGCTTGTGTAGGTGCTGCTTTTCATTCTGATTTCAAGCCTTGGATAAGTTGCCGCTGAGACACAAAGACCTGAAGGGCTTAGAAACATCGGATCGCATAAATCAGGGCAGTTCTTGGGATCCAGGTCAATAACACCATCCGAGACATTCATTATCTGCATATGCGAGTTCGTCGTCCAGCCGTCTGTTTCAGTGTAGTCGCTTCCACTGAATTCCCAGTTTAAAATATTGCAGCCTCCGCCTGTTTTGGTATATATGTATTGAAGACTTCCACAAGAAGAAGAAACAACATTGGTTCTCGCGCAATACCAAGACTCGCAACCCATTTCAGATACTGTTATATTGGAGCCGTTCACGCTTTCAACATACGCCACATGACCATAGGAAGCAGCATAGCATTCATAGGCGTCCATAACCATTATAGATCCAACCAAAGGTGTTGAACCGGTTGGAAAACCTGCGCTTTGTGCACTTGCAATCCATTCTTTTGCATTACCCCATCCGCAGTTAGCAATATCTGTTCTTTTGTATCTGCACCACCAAGTGCAATTCCCAGCAGAGCAACAAGGATAGCAATTTCCAGAGCTATAATAAGAACAACATGTCTCACCCGTTGGTTCTAACCCTCCATTTGCGATAATTTCAAGTATTTCTTTAGGTATGTCTAGAAAATGTGACGGGATATTGTTTGTCAACATTACTTTGGATGTAAGATTCATAAATTGCTGCAATCCTTTGCCAGCGTCTGTAACAAGATATCTAAAACGATAGACATTCCCATTGTTCTCGAAGTAACAACTGAGTCTCGCTACGGATTGCGGTGAAGATGCCTGCAAAACCCACAAAGCATGGCTATTTGAAGAAACTATGTCTTCGTCGGTGATTGCGTTATAGACAAAGATTTCAGTTATTTCTTTAAAGCCAAAATTCTCAAGGGTTTCCCATATTTCAAGAATAAACTTGCCATTTGTGTCAGAAGTAATCTCATGTGATTCTCTGATTACAATTGGTTCCAATGATTGATTCCATTTTTCTTGGCATGAATATAGCCAATTGGACGGTATGTTGTTGCTAACTCCATTTAACAAATAGCAATTTATATCTTCTGGCTCGTTGATATCAGCAAAATTGCACATCGGGAATATTGAAACGATCAGAAAAACACCCCAAAACAGCACTAGCTTTTTCATTCCATTGCTCCTCTTTGAAAAAAATCAACAATGACCTTTAGGTAACAGAAAATCTTTTACCTTTCAACTCTCAGCTCCATAACGCTCCTAATTTGCTACAAGTTTGTTATGCTTGCATTCTGCCAATTCTGTTTATTGCGGAAAGATTAATTCGTTTTTCATTGTGCCTCCGAAAGAAAGGGGTTTCAATTAATTCTTCCGAAGACCATAAAGAAAGGGTCAAGGAAGAATGCAGGCACTGTTTCTTGTCAGAGTAACAGCTAATACGGCAATGCTTCCAAGACCCATTTGGCTTGGTCAAAAAATGCCTGCAATTTTTGAATCGCCGCATTAGCGCTATTACTCTGACGATTAAATGTTATTACAATATTTCGGGATTGTCAAATTAGCGATTTGAAATTAAAGAATCCCCTCAAGATGTTGAAGAAAAATGGATTGCAGTACAGTATGTTCTTAACCTTTAGAAGAACCCATCATGACTGAAATCCTGCCACACATTTCCCCCTACCGCTGAACTCCGGCAGGATTTTTTTCTGCTTCGGAGAAAAATCATTCTGCGGGGCGGTGATCCAAATTTTCCTCCGTGAATATGAGAAGGAACATTATAGACCGGAGCAGGGGATAAGGGCAAGGCCGAAAGTATTTTGCGGGATCCAAGCTTTCCCGCTCAGCATGTTGCAGTTTTTTCATTGTCTTTTAAACCGTCAATCCATAAGTTTCTTTAGCGTTTTTTCATCCGATATTCTTACAAAATCCAGCAGATACTGATCTCTGAAAGCCGCAAGCACATTCCCCCTGCTTTTTTCGGGAAGGGTCTCCTCGAAATTATTAGGCAGTTTGCCTGTTTTTTCAAAAAGTCTGCTTTTTAAGTTTCTTTTTAATGTTTCAATATTCCAGAACTCAGACGCAGCTTTAGCAATATAAAACACTTTGGCATCAATAGTTTTAGCCTTGGCCATTATCTCACAATGCGCAGTAAATGTAAGATTAACAAAGAGTTCCATTAATTGGCCCGTTAGCAACGGGCTAATTACATTCGCAGGCAGATTCAATTGGACCGTTGACAACGGGCTTATTAAACCCGGAATATCCGATCGATTCCGCAAATAAGGTTTCCATTCTTCATAAAACTGCCTCATCCTTTTTAAATTCGTAAATGAAAAACCTCTCAGGCCTTTGAGCTCCTTTTGAAGGTCTGCGGATAAATTCTCGATAGTTCTGCTGCCCCATTTCTCTCTGGTCACTTTATCGGATATTATTGAACCTACTCTAAAATATAATGCCAGCAATTCTCTGTTCGCTATCTTTGAAACAAGGGACCTGCTTTTAAGTATGTCAGATTTGATCTGACTTATAGTCTGTATATAGCTGTTTATCTTCATGTCTTCCTCCTCTGAATGAAAATCTTCCGTCAAATCATGAAGCTGTATTCTATACTGAACATTGATTTATGGCAAGGGGGGCGGTTCAACAAGGCATTCCAACACGGGGTAAACCGCCATATGAAATTTAGTCCGCCAGCATTTCCAGGTAATCGTTCCATGGAAGAACCTCCACTCCGGATGGAAGGGTCAGCCTTCTTTCGCTGTTTGTCACCAGCCACATTCGCAGATCCTGAATACCTGAAAGTTCGGCAAATTTCACCAGATTGTCTCCGTGTCTCAATTTCGGAGTTGAGGTTTTCTTTATTTCGACAGCGTGGGTTATACCGTCTTTTATAAGGATCATATCAACCTCCAACCCTCCGTGCGACCGCCAGAAAAAAATATCATGCTGCCTGTTAACTGAAGTGAGTATTTTGTGGGTCTCGGTTATCACGAATCCCTCAAAAAAAGCCCCGCCCATCGAACCTGCAAGAGCAGCGTCTTTTGAAGGCTGCCGTGTGAGATGGTTTGCGATTGCGCTGTCGAGAAAATACAGTTTCGGTGCTTTTATCTGCCGCTTCCCCAGATTTTTGAAATACGGTTTGACAAGCATTATGATGAATGATGAGCTCAATATGGATATCCACCGTTTGCATGTGGGCTGTGAGAGTCCGCACGACCTTGAAAGTGATGCCATGTTGAGCTCCTGTCCATGCGATGCTGCGCACAGGGATGTGAATGTCTGGAACTGGTTTATGTCCTGCACATTTATTATCTGCCTGACATCTCTTTCAATGTATGTGGATATGTAGGATGGCAGCCATATATCTCTGATGTCCTTTCCGGTTATGATGCCCGGATATCCTCCGTTCCAGATAAGGTTCTCCAGGGATTCCCCGCCATTTATTCTCTCAAGCGTATGGAACGGCAAAAGGTTGAGAATCGCGACCCTTCCCGCAAGGGATTCGGATATATTTTTCATGACAGAAAACTGCTGGGAACCTGTCATTATCCACCTGCCGTTTTTACCAGGAGCGCTGTCTATTGCCATTTTTATGTAAGGAAAAAGCTCCGGCACATACTGTATCTCATCAAGAACAACCCTTTCCTGCTGCAATTGTTTCAGAAACCCTGCCGGGTCAGCCATAGCTGTTTGACGGTTGAGGGGATCATCAAAGGAAACATACTCAAAGCCTTCAGGGGTTTCGTTTTTAAGGAAAGTCGTTTTTCCGGACTGTCTTGGCCCTGTCACTAATACAGCAGGCATTCCTGAAACTGCTTTAATGAATGTTGAACTGAGTATTCTTTTGATATACATCAAAGACTCCTGTTAATCTATGCCTATAATAACATTCAATGTTAGATTTGTCAACTTTGAGCACACTCTTATGATTTTGATATGTTATGCCCCTGATTTTCCTGGGTGCGCTGCGGGAGAAATCACCTCAGCATCACAAGCACATTTATCACGCCTTCTCCGTCTTCAAGTTTCTGGACCGCTTTGCCAATAATCGTGCCGGGAACAGGGCTGTCCGCTCTCATTGCATAGCCGGGATTGGGTGATGCGACAAGCAGGTCACCTCTCTGAATACTGCCATACGACGCATCAACCTTGCAGGGAACAACTCCGGAAAGAGCAACGGCAGCATGGGATGTTTCAAACCGTGTCTGCAATTCCAGCCACGCTTCCTCTTCGGCAGCAGTGTCATTGATGTATCTTGCCTCGTTGATCTTCATTGCAAGGTCTGGCTCCAGTTCCGCGATCCTGTCAAGTCCAGAACCGAGAGCAACACCGGGAGATCCAGAGACAATGCCGAAAACCATCGGATCGGCTTCCAAGTTACATCTGGTCAGTCTTCCTTCCTGATAAGGATCCATGACAAGCACATCGCCGATTTCAAATTCGCCGTTTACCGGATGATATTCTGCAAGATCAAGTGCATTGGGCTTCAGTGCTCCTTTTATATGAAGGTTGCCTTCTTCATCAAGTCTCATAAGTTCTTCAGAGATTCCGGTCTCGCCGTTCCTGAATACTGACATTCTGGATGATTCGTTTGCATCCCTGTCAAGCACCAGCTGGAGATTACCGTTCATTTCCTGAATACCTGTCTCTTCATCGGGAGTGCGGAGATCAAGTTCTTCTCTCAGCGATGTTTCTCTGTCCCTTCCTTCCTGCCGAAGCTGTTTTACAGCACCGAAAAGAAGACCGTCTGCTTTTGCTACATCAATGAACTGATCGGCATGAGGATCATCGGGTGTTGGTGTACCTTTGATAATATCCGGTATGGCATCCTGGACAAAGGTCATGTACCTTTCTCCTGTTTTAATGTCATTAGTGTATTCAACATCCATGGCATCGATAAGATCCAAATCAGGATAGTCATCAAAAGTAGCAATAGACTTATATCTCAGACCGGAAGCGTATATAAAGTACCAGTAGTTTAATGAAGTTCCTATATAACCATAGTTACTGGTATTTGGTAAAATTCTGTGAGAATCACTCGCTGAACCTGATGTAAGTGTTCCCCAGAATGTATGAGTATCATCAGTTGCAACACCCAGTTTTGCATTTCCGTCAACCAGCAGGTTAAGGGAGACCTGCAAATCATCGCTTAGAAAGAAACGCGACAATGAATTCTGCCAAACAAAGTACTCGGCACTCTGGTCAAAATATAGATAATCATCATCAGCAGTATCTCCATAACCAATCTGAAGGTCACCTGCAAGTCTTGCCGATGTTGTTGACGAAGATGGGTCAAGATAATATACGGAATTGTTATAGTCTGATATGAGAGATGTCCTGAGAGTCCCGTTAACAGAAGCGTCATCGGGAGTATAAATTCCCCAGGATTCAAGACCTCCTGAGGCCTCAGCATAAAGTCCATATGTTGTTCCACTCAGGAAGTTATTGTTCTGAGCTACGCAGTAACTGCCATACATATCCCAACTGGCATTGTTAGTAGCCCAGTTGTACGATCCATATTGAGAGCCTATTAAATAGCCTCCGTATACTGTTGAGCCGGATGTAGTAATGGCCCTATTTGAAACAGGAGCAGTATTTATTCCTAAATTTTCTCCTTCAACATAAAGATTTTCCCCTATGTTTACATTCGTGTCAGATAAATCATTATCGACAATTGATCCCCTGATATCTGTAGTTCCTGCAGTAAAAGTTATAATACCGCTTGCAGTGTCATCAGCATCACTTCTGAGAAAACTGGTGTAAGGCAATCCCCCGATCCAGTTGTGATCATGAAGTCCGTCAGCACTGCCCCCACCCGTTAGAGTGCTAACATCAGACGCTTTCAGGTCATCGTCTGAACCACTCCCGAAATCCAGCAATCCGCTGATGTAGCCGTTCCCGGTCACATATATACCCCAGTTCGTAGTTCCTCCGCTTGCAGAGAACCTTCCACCGTAATTTGTTCCAAGCCCTGTAGCTTCTCCCCTCACTGCTGTGTGTTCTCCGCTCGTTGTCAGATCAAAGGCACTCCCGTATACAGCAGTATTGTTGCCGGTTCCGGATATTTCGCCGTATACACCATATGCGGGGAAGGATGGATTATTACTGGTGCCGATACCGTAAACACCGTATGATGTCCCGCTACTGCCTCCTGCTGAAGCTCTCAAACCGTAAAGAGTGCTTGAACCGCTTGAACTGCCGGTTGCGGAAGACCATATACCGCAGACATAACCGTTATTCGAAGTGCCGCCGTCCTGGGCAGATGAGAAAACCCCGTAAATTATAGGAGTACTGCTTGAAACACTGTTCTTTGCGGTTACTTCAATGCCATTTATTGATGATGTGGTATTAGCATCAACATCAACATCCAGTCCCCATCTGTTACCGTTAAACACGCCTGCCCTGTCAAAGCCTTTACTGTAGACACCGTAACTGGAAACAGGGGAAACTCCTACACCTATCGAACCCCCATTCAGATATAAATTCCCTGTCATCGTATCCCCGGTTTCATCCACCCAGCTGTCTGCAGAAGATGACATAAAAGCTGTTGAATTGTAACCGTCAAGCGTATCAGCATCTCCACCGTCAGCTATATCTGCAGGAATATTGCTCAGATTGTTCCAATGGACTTGTGCAAAAGTATCAGTGCTAAGTTCTGTTTCTGTGAAATAACGGCCGTCGAGGTTATATGAAGTCACTCCTGTCACATGTCCAAACCCGTCAAAAGCAACATCCTCGACTACAGTCCCATTAGAGTTAAAAACATTTGATTGGGTAGATGTATCTTCATGTTGAAATTCACTGCCTATAAGAGTTATGCCGGTGCTTGCTGTGTATGTTGTATCCGTATCTACATCTGGTGCACATTCCCATGCTGAAAACACATTGCTCCACTTGGCCATCTGACCATCTGAACAGGTCAATTGGTCCAAAGTATCTCCATCCCCCAATCCCATAGGAACATTAGTAAGGTTATTCCAGTGGACAAATGATGAACCGTCACCCTGAAGCTCTGTTTCTGTATAATATAGAGTGTTGTGGTCGTGACCATCAAGGGAGAAAGCTGTAGAATCAAGACCATCAAGATTATTGGCGTTCAAAGCGGATGCAGAGGAAATAACTTGAATTCTCGAGTTCAGCGTTTCCGCTCCTATCTGAACTTCAAGATAAACGGCAGTATTATTGGCAAATACATTGGAAAGAGTCGATTCTGTTCCAGTTGTTATCGCTCCGCTTCCGATTGCCACATTGAACAAACCTCCGGTTACAGCCACATAACCTGTTCCGGAAGCGAGATGGGAGTCTGTCAGAAGCAGGTTTCCGGCTGCGGGATCATCATACAGTCTGAACACCATATCGTATGAACCTGTCAGCGGTTCATCATTATTGTCCCTGAGGACCCCCTGATAATTGATCTGTTCCGGTGGGGAAACAGCAAAGGGTGTTGTCAGTATAAATATCGAGATCAAAAGAGTAAGTAATGTTTTCTTCATAGTAGCCGTTCTCCTATGGACAGTTTGCCGTTAAAGGTCGTTCTGCGGGAACAGATGTTGAGCCGGTTGAACCCTGTTCATCGATCCTGTTCTCTGCGTTGACTAAATAAAAAAATCCAGTTCCCGCTGAGGGGATCTCGACATCATCAGCAGTTCTCACGCTCAGTCTGTCATAAAGACAGGCTCCGTAGTCATTAAGAGGAAGATCGGCCAGCATTCCTCTGAAAACATTGTATCCGCCGACAGACTTCTCGATTGACCAGCTGAAAGTGTCCTTATCATTAAAGTTTAAGGTTACAACTTCCTTCGGTGGCGGATAAGCCTGAACAAATCCTGCTTCCGAGTTGAAGGAACCGGAAGTCAAGGTCACCGGCTGTACGACTGTATCTCCCAAAGCATCCAGTGTAACATTGTAGCTTGGGGAGGAGAGAATAATTCCGTCATCAGGGTTCCCTCCGTTGTTGAGGGTTGATTCCTTCAGCTTGTAGCTGGAACTTTCCTGGGTAGTCGCAGAGAAACCGAGGAAGATAAGAAAAGTTGAAATGCAAACAATACAACGCATTTTACCTCCGTGAAATAATATCATTCAAATTTAAGAAAATTTGTTATAACATACTTCCGTTTTAGTAGCAAGAATTCGAATTGCAGGGTTTTCCCTGTCCCCCTGCACTGAGGCTGATCCCCAACTCCCTCCGTCTTTGCAGAGAGGATGTCCCCGTTCCATATGATTCATAGGCAAAAAAAACGCCCCTCTCGCGAAGGGCGTTGTTTTTTAAGTAAAGCGCTCAGAATTGTGTCTCGAATCCTCTGAAAAACCATCCGATCTCGAACGCGGCCGTTTCCAAGGCATCTGAGCCGTGGCACGCGTTTTTCTCGATGTTGGTACCGAAGGTGCCGCGGATCGTGTTCGCGGGGGCTTTCGTGGAGTCTGTCGGCCCCATCAGGTCGCGCCATTTTTTTATCGCGCCGTCCTGTTCGAGGACAATCAACACGACCGGCCCGGATGTCATAAATCGGACAAGGTCGTTAAAGAAAGACCTTTCTTTGTGGACAGCGTAGAACCCCCGCGCCTGTTCCACTGTGAGAAGTTCCCTTCTCATGGCTTTTATGCTGAAGCCGCTTTCAAGAATTTTGTCTATTATCTTTCCTTCCGCTTTTTTGGAAACAGCATCAGGTTTTATTATCGCGAGCGTTCTTTCCAATTTTTTATTCCCCTTTCAGTTTTCTGGCTTCATCATAGCCTGCCTGCAGGGCTTTCCTGTTCACTTCCTCCGTCCCCTTGGGGACTCTGGCAAGGACTGCCTGCTCGACGGCTTCTTTTGAAACCGCGCCTGAAAGCTCCGTGACCATCCCGACCGCAACGATGTTCGCGGCTATGGCTTTTCCCACCTTTTCCATCGCGATCCTTGTGATGGGGGCTTTATAGACAATGAAGTCTCCGCCGGGAATGTCTTTCACTTCATCGGAATCCACAAGAAGAATACCGCCCTTTTTCAGATCCACGCTGTGTTTCTGGCACGATTCGGCTGTCATGGAAAGCAGAAAATCAATGCTTATCGCTTTGGGGTAGTCTATCTCCGAATCGGAGATGATGACTTCCGCCTTGCTGGCGCCGCCTCTGGATTCAGGCCCGTACGCCTGGCTCTGGGTGGCATGTTTGCCGTCATAGATGGCCGCGGCTTCGGCAAGAATGACCCCGCCGAGGATTATTCCCTGGCCGCCGGAACCTCCCAGTCTGATCTCGTATCTTTTAGCCATTACAAATCCCTCCGGGCATTTTTAACAATAATACTGTCGTACTGCTCGACATATTCGGGCCTTTCACTTTTATACAAAAGCCCTGTCGGGTATTTGACGAATTTTTCCTCTTCAGGTAGTTCTTCCCATTTCTTTTTCGGTAAGGTGATCTCATCCAGATATTTCATGAGGTCGAGAGTCCTGCCTTTTTTATTCATTCTTCCGTAGTATGTCGGGCACTGAGAAAAAATGTCCACAACGGAAAAACCCTTATTTTCGATTGCCTCTTTGATGAGCTTGGGGAGAGGCCGAACCTTGGTCGTCGTTCCTCTCGCGACATAGGTTGCCCCGCAGGCTTCAGCAACTTTGCATACATCAAAGGGATAATCTATGTTGCTGTAAGGGGCTGTTTTCGCGAAACCGCCTCTGTTGGTTGTCGGGGAATACTGCCCTCCGGTCATGCCGTATATATAGTTGTTCAGCACGCAAAGGGTGATGTCAATGTTCCTGCGGCAGGTGTGGATAAAGTGGTTGCCTCCTATCGCAAGCGCGTCTCCGTCGCCGGAGATTACAATGACATGTTTTTCGGGACACGCCATCTTTATGCCTGTTGCAAAAGCCAGAGCTCTACCGTGCGCAGTATGCACCGTGTTGAAATCACATGATCCGGGCATCCTGCTCGAGCATCCAATGCCTGACACCATGACAACATTATCCTTCTCAAGGTCCAGTTCGCCGCAAGCCTGAAGTATTGTCTTCATGGCCGTTCCGTGCCCGCATCCGGCGCACCAGATGTGGGGCATCATTCTTTTTCTTCTTACATAGGTCTCGTATTTTTTTGCAATTTCCAAAGGTCTCATTTGCCTGCCACCTCTTCAATCTTGTCAGCTATTTGCTGAGGCGTTATCGGAAGAGTGTCCACTCTGTTGAAGCCCTGAACATCGGCATTCTTACCAACAATCCGTTCAACTTCAAGCACCATCTGTCCCCAGTTCATCTCCGGAACGACAAAACACTTGGCCTGTTGTGAAAGTTCGCGAAGCCTTTTGTCGGGAGTCGGGAAAAGTGTTTCAGCCTTGAAAAGCCCCACTTTTATTCCTTTTTCCCGGAGCATCGGGATGACATTTCTGGCCGATCTTGCCGGGGATCCGTAAACAAAAAGGATGATGTCAGCGTCCTCGGTCATGTATTCTTCATACTCTACGATATCATCCACATTCATCTCGATTTTCCTCATAAGCTGTTCAGTCTGTCTGCCTATGTTCTCAGGTTTAAGGTTCGGGAGGCCTGTCTCGTCATAATTAAGACCAGTCACATGATACCGCTGTCCGCGGCCTAGGGGGACAAGTCCGGGTATATATTTTTCGTTTACCGCGTAAGGAAGATAATCTTTTCCGGGGTTAACAGGATAAATTCTGTCAAACACTTCCAGTTCGGACGGCTCGGGTATGTCCACCCGCTCCCTCATGTGGGCGATTATTTCGTCCATCAGCAGAATGACAGGGGTCATGTATTTCTCTGCAAGATTAAAGGCTCTGACTGTTTTAAAAAATGCTTCGGGAACCGTACTTGCAGCCAGCACAATAATAGGATGATCCCCGTGTGTTCCCCACTTTGCCTGCATCACATCCCCCTGAGACGGTCCTGTCGGGAATCCGGTGCTGGGGCCTCCCCTGACATCATTGACGATGACGCAGGGTATCTGGGTAATGGCGGCGTAGCCTATAAGTTCCTGCTTCAGTGAAAAACCGGGACCGCTTGTTCCAGTCATTGATTTAACACCCATGATAGAAGCTCCTATCACTGCCGCCATGGACGCGATTTCGTCCTCCATCTGGATGAATCGCCCGCCTACCTGAGGCAGAAGTTTTGCCATTGATTCAAGTATTTCGGTTGACGGTGTTATCGGATATCCGGCAAAAAATTTACATCCGGCCGCTATCGCTCCTTCTGCGCATGCCTCATTCCCCTGAAGTAATTTTATTCTGTTTGCCATATCAGTTTTTCTCTTCAAGCTTATCTACGGTTATAGCGAAGTCTGGACACATATTCTCGCACAGGAGGCAGGTGATGCAATCGCTAATTCTGGCCACAAAAACCTTTCCGTCCTTGAATTCAAGGACCTTTTTGGGGCAGTATTCTATGCAGATGCCGCATCCTTTGCACCATTTCAACGACACAATTATGCGGGCGGTTTGATTTTCACAACTGACAAGACCCTCATCCCCGTGCGAATCGAGTGTTCTTCGGCTGTCGCTTTCTGCGGAGTGTTCAATGGACATTATTCACTTCCTCTCTGGAAAATTCCCTATTTTTTTAAAACAGCTTCAAGGGTCTGCCCGATATCTGCAGGACTCTTTACAACAGCAATTCCAGCCGCTTCAAGTGCTTCCATTTTCGCGGCCGCGGTCCCCTTGCCTCCGGATATAATAGCTCCTGCATGACCCATCCGCCGTCCGGGAGGCGCTGTCTGGCCTGCGATAAAGGCGACAACCGGCTTTTTAAATTCAGATTTGATGTACGCGGCGGCTTCCTCCTCGGCTGATCCACCGATTTCGCCGATCATAACGACCGCCTCTGTCTCTTTATCGTCGTTAAAAAGCTTCAGGGCATCAATAAAACTGGTGCCGATAACGGGATCTCCGCCGAGTCCGATGCATGTGGACTGTCCGATACCGCGTGCCGTAAGTTGGGCAACTGCTTCATAGGTCAGCGTACCGCTTCTTGAGATGACCCCGACTGAACCTTCCTTGTGGATATGCCCGGGCATGATTCCCACCTTGCATTTTCCGGGTGAAATAATTCCCGGGCAATTGGGGCCCAGAAGCCTTGTTTTGTTCCCAAGTTTCTTGATAAGTATGTAAGCCTCCAGCATGTCCCTGGGAGGGATGCCTTCCGTTATGCATACCGTAAACGGAATAGACGCGTCAGCAGCCTCCATCACCGCATCGGCAGCGAACGGCGGCGGAACGAACACCACCGAAGCGTTTGCTCCTTCGTTTTCAACAGCTTCCTTCACTGTATTGAAAACGGGAATGCCGTCAATCTTTGTTCCGCCTTTACCCGGTGTAACACCGGCTACAACCTTTGTCCCATATTCCACGCATTTGTCTGTGTGAAATTTTCCCTCATTACCGGTAATGCCCTGCACCACCAGCCTTGTGTTTTTATCTACGAGAATGCTCAAAACCTGTCCTCCGTTATAAGGCGGTTAATTATTTATTCGGTAAAAGGCTGACAACCTTTTCAGCCGCATCTTTCAGTCCTTCTGCAACGGTGAAGTCCAGCCCGGAATTGCTTAATATGCTCTTCCCTTTGTCCACATTCGTTCCTTCCATTCTCACGACGATGGGAACACTTATGTTCATCTTCCTGGCTGCCGCGACAACGCCTTCAGCCAGCATATCGCATCTCAGGATCCCCCCGAATATGTTTATAAGAACAGCCTTCACGCTTTTATCGGATAAGAGGATCTTGAAAGCGTTTTCAATCTGCTCGGCACTCGCGCCGCCGCCCACATCAAGAAAGTTAGCCGGCTCTCCGCCCGAATGCTTGATTATGTCCATTGTTGCCATCGCAAGCCCGGCACCGTTAACCATGCACCCGACATTGCCGTCAAGTTTGATGTAATTCAGATCGTATTTGGAAGCTTCCACTTCAAGAGGCTCTTCCTCTTCGTAATCCCTCAGCTCTCTGATATCCGGATGCCTGAACAATCCGCTGTCATCAAAATTGATTTTGGCGTCCAGCGCAATCAGATCGCCTGCCGTCGTAACAACGAGAGGATTAATCTCGACGAGGGAGCAGTCCTTTTCAACATATATCCTGAACAGGGCATTGAAAAGGGCTGAAGCCTTTTTAATCTGAACCGGGTTGAACCCGAGTTTATAGCTCAGTCTCCTCACCTGATAGGGTCTGATACCGAGAAGAGGGTCAATGTGTTCCTTAAAAATAGCTCCAGGGGTCTTTTGCGCGACCTCCTCGATTGACATTCCGCCGGAAAGACTGGCTATCATGACCGGGCAGCCTGCTTTTCTGTCAAGGGTTATGCTTAAATAGAGTTCCTGAGCGATATCAACCGCTTTTTCAACAAGCAGTTTTCTTACTATCTTGCCTTCAGGACCCGTCTGCGGGGTCACCAGAGGTTTTCCGATCAGCCCTTCAACAAAAAGCCTTGCCTCTTTAAGTGTCTCGACAACCTTTACTCCGCCGCCTTTTCCTCTGCCTCCGGCATGAATCTGGGCTTTAATGACAACCTTTGTTCCGCCGAGTTTGTCGAACGCTCCTGCGACCTGATCAGGGTTGTCAATGAGCCTGCTCTTGGGAACAGGGACTTCATATTCCGCGAGTATGTCTTTTGCCTGATATTCGTGTATATTCACGAAACTGTCTCCTTAGAAAATTGATGTATCTTCAATAAAAACAACTATTAATTAAAAACTTTACGGTATAACATAAGGATTTCAGCCTGTCAATACTGCAAGATGCTTTTAAACGCTCTGATTACCTAAAGTTCTCTTGCCACAAGTTTTTTCTTCAGCTGCGAAATATGCCATGTAAGATTGATTTCCCTGGGACAGGCTTCCACACAGTTGAAAATAGTATGACATCTCCAAATTCCGCTCCTCCTGTCAATCGCGTCCAGTCTTTCATCTGCGCCATGGTCCCGTGAATCAAAAATGAATCTGTAGGCTTTAAGAAGGGCGGCCGGACCCAAAAATTCCTCGTCAGCCCATGAAGACGGGCATGAAGCGGAACACGCTCCGCAAAGGATGCACTGGGTCGCTTCATCAATGATCTCTCTGTCCTCAACCGATTGGTATCTCTCTTTAAC
Source organism: uncultured Acidobacteriota bacterium (assembly GCA_964509835.1). Classification (GTDB taxonomy): domain Bacteria; phylum Acidobacteriota; order CAZDZC01; family CAZDZC01; genus CAZDZC01. Next base: position 12,476 of record CAZDZC010000008.1, on the reverse strand, counting down.
CGGAGGGGGATCATTGTTTATAAAATACGGTTTAGTCACTTCCAGTTTATCAAAGAAAGTGTCGAAATCCACCACCAGGTCCTTTATCAGGGGAAGCGCGAGGAGTGGCTCAATTTTTATCGTGCACTTCTTAATGTCCTGCACCAGCACCTGGCATGCAAGGGCATTTTTCCCGTTAATCCTCATCGCGTCAGAGCCGCAAACTCCATGAGAACAAGATTTACGGTAGGTCAGCGTCCCGTCGTGTTCCGCCTTAATCCGATCGAGACAGTCAAGTATCCTGTCCGTCTCAACACACTTGAGTTTGTATTCCTTAAAATAAGGTTTTTTATCAACTTCAGGATTAAAGCGTTGAATTTTAAAAGTAATTTCTCTCATTCTTAATACTTCCTTTCCTGAGGTTCAAATCTTGTAATAACAACATCTTTATAACTCAACTCCAGCCCTTTGTCTGTTTTCTTCGCGAAGGTGTGTTTGCCCCAGTTCTTGTCGTCCCTTTTCGGGAAATCCTTCCTTGAGTGTGCACCACGGCTCTCCTCTCTGGCGAGCCCCCCTCTTGTCATTACTTCCGCAAACTGCAAAATATGGCTGAGCTCAAATGCTTCAGTAAGTTCTGTATTAAATTTCGAACCTTTATCATCCAGAGAGATATGCTTAAACCTTTCCTGCAGGTTCTTAACAACTTCCAGAGCCTTCTCAATAGACTCCTTTGTTCGGAAAACTCCAAAATTTTCCGTCATATTTTCTTGGAGCTCCTTCCTTATGGTTGCTACCTTTTCCTTTCCTTTGCCATTTTTAAAGGAATCTGCTTTCTCTCTCACATAAGCTTGAGGATCAGCAGGCACCGGATGCAATTCAGCATCTTTCAGAAACCGAGCTATCGTTTTGCCGGTAAATTTTCCGTGATGGGTAGCATCCAGAAGGGAATTCGTTCCAAGTCTGTTTGCTCCGTGCACCGATACACACGCGCACTCACCGGCAGCAAAAAGACCTGTAACCTTTGTTCCTTTCGTGTCAATAACCACATTGCCTCCATTATCAGTCGGGATCCCTCCCATCGAATAATGACCGGTGGGCTGAATGGGAATAGGCTGTTTAATCGGGTCTACACCAATATATGTTTTGCAGAAACTGGTTATATCGGGAAGTCTGTCGTTTATAAGATCAGCGCCAAGATGAGTCAGATCCAAATGAACATACTTCTCACCGTTTATTCCCCTGCCGGCATCCAGCTCGGATTGAATTGCTCTGGAAACAACATCTCTGGGTGCAAGCTCCATTTTTGAGGGAGCATAATCTTCCATAAAGCGCTTTCCGTCCTTATTGAAAAGATATCCGCCTTCTCCTCTTGCACCTTCAGTGACAAGAATACCAAGCCTATAAAGACCCGTAGGATGAAACTGAACAAATTCCATATCCTCAAGGGGAATACCTCTGTTAAGGCACACCCCCAAGCCGTCCCCTGTATTCGCGTAAGCGTTGGATGTTATTTTGAAAGTACGGCCATATCCCCCTGTCGCGAAAAGAAAAGCTTTAGCTCTGAAGGTGTGAAGTATGCCTGTTTTTACTTCAAGTGCGACTACAGCTCTGCAAATATTATCTTCCAGAACTATATCGAAAACCTGAAACTCGGGATGGAACCTCACATGATTCTTTACACATTCCTCATAAAGGGTGTGAAGCAGAACATGACCGGTTCTGTCTGCTGCAAAGCATGCTCTTTTAACGGCTTTTTCACCGAAATTTCTTGTATGTCCGCCGAAAGGACGCTGGTGAATTTTCCCTTCAGGGGTCCTGCTGAACGGACATCCGAGGTGCTCCATTTCATATACTGTGTTCGGCGCCTCCTTGCACATGAACTCTATGGCATCCTGATCACCAAGGTAATCACTGCCTTTGACAGTATCAAACATATGCCATTCCCAGCTGTCCTCTTCAACATTGCCCAGAGAGGCGGCAATTCCGCCCTGAGCAGCACCCGAATGAGACCTTGATGGAAAGAGCTTGCTTAATACAGCTGTCTCCCCCACTTTTGAAACTTCAAGAGCCCCTCTCAGTCCTGCAAGACCGGCACCCACAACTACTACATCATATATATGTTCCATTTTCTCCTCCTACCCCTTGAAGTTGATTATTGTGATTGTCCCGAGGGTAAGGAAAAATATTCCCACCGAAAAAATAGCCCCGTAAAGAACAAGCCTGAAGCCCTGTTTCATTTTATAATCCTGTAAAACCTGCCAAAGCCCGTTCATTCCGTGATATATGGCAAAGACCAGAAAAAATATATCAAATGCTTTCCAGTAAGGGCTGTCAAGCCTGTTAATAACATTTTCGATTTTGTAACCGTCGGAATCCCCTGGCAGAGGATAATGCATCAGGGCAAAATGCAGAATCAGCAGGATTACAAGCACAATACCGCTGACACGCTGTATGAACCACGGCAAAGAGCCGGCAGATTTTGATCCGGTCGTTCTGAGTTTAAGCATTATGCATTGCCTCCATCACAAAAGGAACTCCGCCAAGGGCTGTCAGTACGATGACCGCAACCAGCATCAGCCAGTAAAGGAGTTTATGATAACGGGCACCGTTTCCGAAATCCACGATAAGTATCCTGATGCCGTTCAAGGCGTGGAAAAGAATACAGCCGAGAAGTCCGATCTCAAGTATCTTGAAAACGGGATGCCCTAATATGCCCATGGCTGCGCTGAACCTTTCGGGTTCTGAAAGTGTGCTGATTACCATGATATGCATGGTCAAATACACAGTAAGCGCCAATCCGGTAAGCCGGTGGATGATCCATGCGAAACTGCCTGAGTGCCATCGGTATTTTAACAACTCAATCAACATTTAACATCTCCTTTGTTGCTTTAAACATAAATTGATATAAAAAATGCACCGGAATAAAAATTCTGTAAAAACCATCCTTACACATCCTGTCAAATTTTTATTTTGATTGTTACATCCACAACACGGGCCCTTCGTGAATTCATTTTGCGCCCGGAAGAACGAAGTGAAAAGTATACAACCTGCCAAATCATAGTCAAGTAAAATTCAACTGAACTATATCTTTTTAAAACCTATATTGTTCTTTTCAATCAGAAACAATATTCCTCCGAAAATAAGGTCAAGAACCATTGCGAGGGCTATAAGAATCAAAGAGACTATTAAAACAGTCTCCATTCCTGAAACTTTCATGTTGACAAGACTGACACCCAATCCCGCCGGCATGATCACCGCACTGAGTGCGGCAGCGCCCAAAACAAGATTAACAGCCCTTCTCAATCCAGTTATGAACGAGGGAAGAAATGCCGGAGCAAGTATAAGAAGAAACTGGTCAATTAACGGCATGCCCATTGCGCGGCAACTTTCAAGAGCGGCATGGTCGGAGGACCTGGCACCATTATAGCATCCTCTCATAACCGGCACCGCAGTATATATCGAAAGAAACATCAGTACCGATACACAAATGCTTGATGAGATTGAATAAGCGATACCTCCCACCGCAAGCGCAGGAACAGTCATTACCATTCGGTCAAGCCCTTTTACAACATTTGAGGCAGAATCCGAGAACGAAAGCGCAATTCCTGCAATTATGCCTATAGTCAGGCCAGTTACGAGAGCATAATAACAAAGAAACAGATGTTCCGCTGTCATGCTCAAAATCACGGGCCAGTCAACATTGCTGAAATGGTTTATAAAATCTGTCATTAAAGAAGCCTTTCCAAAATTTTAGAAATGCCCTTTCTTGTAATCAGACCTTTCAGCTTGTTATGTTCGTCCAGCAGGGGCAGAAATTCTGCTTCATTCTTCATGAAATAACTCAGCGCGTCTGAAAATGAATCCGTAGTGCGCAGAGGCTGAATATCGGTTTTGAGAACATCACTGACCTTCTTTTCGCTGCCCCAGTCAATAATATCCTCCAGCCTCACTATACCGGCAAACTCATACGCGGGCGTGGTGACTACAAGACTGCCTATCCGGTATCTTTTCATCAGATAGACAGCGCGCGACGCAGGCAGTTTAAGCTGTGTTGTCGTTATATGGACAGGATTGCTGATCATCAGCTCGCTTAAATTAACAGCTTCCAGCTTTATCTGGAAACTGTGATTCCTGAAAAGTTTGTCTATGTACTGGTCCTTCGTTCCTGAAACAATTGACTGAGGAGTCCCCACCTTCAGCATTTCGGCATCTCTCATCACGGCAATCGCGTCACCCACCTTTACTGCTTCAACAGGATCCCTTGTGGCATAAATGAAGGTCATTGATTTAAGAAGGGTTCTGACCCGAAGGAACTCGCGTCTTAAAAAGTCGCGATCCGGAAGAGGCAATTCGTCAAAAGGTTCGTCAAGAAGCACGATCTCAGGCCTGAATGCAATTGCCCGTGCAAGAGCGACCTGAATGATCTCCCTTTGAGATAACTGAACAGGTTTTTTTTGCGCGACAAAAGCGGGATCCAGGCCTACAAGTTCAAGCGATGACAATATCTGTCTGTTGACTTCGGTTTTCTTCCACCCTTTGAAACCAGCCATTACAGAAAGGTTTCGCTCTACTGTTATGTGAGAGATCAGGCCTCCCTTGGCTGTCACATAACCTCTTTTAAGATTCAGGTAACTCGTGTCGCTCTTTATCGTTCCTGATGATGGTTTAATCAACCCCGCGAGGATTTTAAGCAGGGTGCTTTTGCCCGACCCTTTCTCGCCAAGCAGAACAATGGTCTGCCCTCTCCTGATTGACAGGCTGACATCTCTGAGCGCTTCCTGACCCCTGCTGTAGCTTTTTGAAACGAGTTCCAGTTCCAGCATATATTTGTCAGTTTATATATCCGAGACTTTTAAGCATTTCCTTGTCCTCTTTGCCCATTTTACTTTTACCGGTGGTCTTTCTGGATTCGCGGAACCAGTCCAGAAGCTCACTTTTCAATTTACGGTATTCAGGTTTGCCGGATGAAAGATTTTTTACTTCAAACCTGTCCAATATCAGATCATATACTTCAAGATCTCTGGTGTCCGGAGTAAGTATGTATTTCATTCCTTTTTTCTTGACACCCAGCTTTAGCGGCTGGCTCGGTTTGTTGGAAACAATAATTGATTTGAGCCATTTTGGGAGATGCCCTACTGCGCCGGGATAGGTCATGAAATAAATATCCCTTTCAGGTATTTCCCCTTTCCCCTTAACCAGAGGGCTCAGGTCAATCCCCCCGAATTCAGCCGGTACTTCTATTCCGGCAAGAGAAGCCACTGTCGGCGCTATATCAAGGAGCTGGACCCTGTTTCCAAGTATTCCACCCTCTTTTATGCCATTCCCTCTGATTACAAGAGGGACATGTATCCCTGCTTCATATACCTTTCTTCCGTGTCCTGTGTAACTATGCTCACCGAAACTTTCACCGTGGTCAGCCGTAAGAATAACATAAGTGTTGTCAGTAACCCCTTTGCTTTCAAGTTTTTCCAGAATCATCCCAATATGTTTGTCGGTGTAGGCAATCTCCTGATCGTAAAGCTCCTGCTTTTTCCGGTTCAGGTGGACGACCTGACCCTTTGAGGAATCAGCATTTTCATTCCTCGGGAGGTTGGCGAACCCTTCATGAGCATTGTACGGGTCGTGCGGATCAAAAAGATGCACCCAAAGGAAAAAGGGCTCACCTGACGCTTTATTCATCCAGTCAAGAACAAGCGCAGTTGTATTTTCTGCAATCCTTTCATTGTTTATCAGAGAATATTGACTGTCAACCTTGTCGTCATATACGGAAAACCCCTTGAAGGCCCCTGTTAAATCGGCCTTGAGTGTCCAGCTGCTCACAAACGCTGCTGTATTGTAACCGGATTGTTGCAGGATGGTTGCAATACTCAGCGCGTCCTCATTCACAGGAACACCGTTCCTGATGGAGCCGTGCTCGTGAGGATAAAGAGAAGTCAGCATTGTGCAGTGAGACGGTCCTGTAAGCGGGATATTCGAAGAGCACCGTTCAAAAAGGACACCCTCATCCGCCAGTTTGTCAATATTCGGGGATGTTTTACGATGATAGCCGTAGCAGGAAAGATGGTCTGCTCTCAGCGTGTCTATTGTAATAAGCAGAAAATTAGGCTTTTTCCCCGGATTGCCCCCTTCCGCTGTCGCAATGCCAAAAGACAGAACAATCCAAATAAACATCAATGCGGAAAAAGCATTTTTTCTGAGAATCATCTATTTCTTCCAGTCAACAGAATATTTCTGATTCTTTTTCAGCCCTGAAATAAACCGGGTGAGAAGCTTTATCACATTATCGCAGTCTTTGAGCGAGATAACTTCTGTCGGAGTATGAAGATATCTGCACGGAAGACTTACAATTTCCGTGGCGACTCCACTGCGGGATATCTGTATGAAATCGGCATCAGTCCCTGAGCGCATCGGCGCTGCTTCAAGCTGATACGGGATTTTCTCTTTTTCGGCAACAGCGCGTAAACTATTCTCGAGCATCCTGTTGGCAGGAGCTCCTCTGTTTATAACCGCTCCCTTCCCCAGTGCAATATCAGCAAGATCCCTCTTGTCCATCTGGGGAGAGTCTGTTGCAGGAGTCACATCTATCGCAATAGCGGCATCAGGCTCGATTGAAAAGGAACTGGTGATGGCGCCCTTGCACCCGATCTCCTCCTGAACAGTTGACACGGCGAAAACGGATGCCTCTATTTTTTTACCGGAAAGATTTCTAAGTACTTCGGCAACCACAAAGGCTCCTATCCTGTCATCCAGCCCTCTCGCAACAAGAAGATCACTGTTCAGATAACCCGGTTTATTGTCTATTACCACCGGATCTCCCGGAGAAACAAGTTTGAGGGCTGATTTCTTATCTTTTGCGCCGATATCAATAGTCAAATCATTCATCTTGGGAAGAGCTTTGGCCTTTTCTTCGTCCAGCCAGAAGATATTCTTGCCGATTATCCCTCTGACCTCTTTATCCCCGTGCATAATGCGAACCCATTGACCTGGTAGAACAGTTGTTCTGACGCCGCCCACTGCCATAAAATGGAGAAAACCGTCATCAGTTATGTGATTTATCATCAGACCTATTTCATCAATATGGCCTGCAAGCATTATTCTGGGCCTGCCATTTCCATTTATGCAGGCAATCGCGTTTCCGTGGACATCCATCCTGACCGATTCGGCAAAATCCGAAACATATCTGCACCAGAGTTTCTGGGCAGTCTCTTCAAAACCTGAAGGACTCGGGGTATTCAAAAGTTTTTCCAGAAAAACAAGGCTTTCCTTTCTCATATTCAATCATCTCCCATATCTGAATTATTGCTCATTGAAACAATCTCATCTGAAGTCACCACCGCAGTACCTTTTTTCATGACCACCAATCCTCCCGCAATATTCGCAAGCTTCGCGGCGCCTAAATGGCCAGTTCCCGCCGTAAGCGCAAGACAATATGCCGAAATTACGGTGTCACCCGCGCCCGTCACATCCGCAATATCCTCTGAACCGAAAATGGGAATATCCACGCGGCACAAACCTTTTCTGAAAACGCTCATCCCCCTTTTCCCGCGTGTAATTACAACAGCCTCTGCTTTTATTTTCGCCAGCAGCTCAAACCCCGCTTTATCAAGGCATTCATCAGTATCAATCGAATATCCTACCGCTTCTTCAGCTTCGGATTCGTTAGGTGTTGCTGAAGTCACGCCCGTAAAAGAAGTCAGCCTGTATCTCGAGTCAACCAGCGTTATTCCGCACTTTTCCCCATGCGCTGTTTCAGGATCAACAGTTCCGCCGGCATAATCTGAAATTATGTAGCCGTCAGCTGACTTCAGGGCGCTCAAAAGCATCTTCCGGATGTTGGATCTGCTCCCGTCAAAATACCCCCTGCCGGAATCAATTCGGACAACCTGCTGTTTCGCCACATTGTGCACCCCGGCAAGGATACGGCTCTTTGTTACCGTTTCCAAAGCAGCATCCCGCAAAATAAATGAGGTATCAATATCATTTGAAGAAAAGATATCAGAAAGCTTGTCACCGGAACTGTCTTTCCCGAGGAAACCTACAGGTACAGGTTCCCCTCCCAGGGCTTTGATGTTCATAACCGTGTTCCCGGCACTTCCGGGAATAATTATTTCACCCGACTGACGAATTATAAGAACCGGAGCCTCTCGGGAAACGCGCTCGATGTCGCCGAAAACATAGCAATCTGCCACGAGATCGCCGAAAACAACAATCCTTTTGCCTTTAAAACCTTTGACAATTTCCGAAATTCTCATCTCATTCCGCTACGATAAAAAGATATCATTCTACCAGAAAAGCCGGATTGAACAAGAGTAAAGTTGAAATGTCGTCTTTCTAACACTATTCAGCCTGTCAGACCTTCATTTGCCTAAAATTCTTGGTTAATCACGGATTCTGTATTAGAATAACATTTAACTGGGAGACTTATGACTTATCCTGACAAGAAACAAAACGCGAAAAAAAATGCCGGGCCTGTGTTTCCTATATCCGCCGGATGCATTGAGATAGGATCCAATGCCATCAGGATGTTGGCCGTTTCTTTTCAGGACAGGCAAAACATGATAGTGCTTGATTCCGTAAGGATTCCGGTTAGGCTAGGCCACAGCGTTTTCATGACAGGTATGCTTCCTGAGGACCTTATGGGAAAGGCATTAAATGAACTGTCCTTGCTGGCCGCCAGATTGCGTGAGCTCAATATCACAAATATAAGGACTGTAGCAACAAGCGCTGTCAGAGAAAGCAGGAACGGAAAGGATTTTCTTTCTAGAATCCAAAATTCTACCGGGCTGGATGTCGAAGTGATCACAGGTTCCGAGGAAGTTCGTCTCGCTCATGTCGCTGTCCGTTCTGAAATCCAGATGGGTAAAAAGCCGTGGCTGCTGATTGATCTCGGCGGAGGAAGCGTTGAAGTGGCTCTCGTCGATAATTCAGGCGTTCTTTGGAGTGAATCGCACACAATGGGGAGTGTGAGGCTTCTCGAAGAGCTTTCAGTCATAAATGACGAAGAACCCGGAAGGTTCCACAAACTGGTCTCTGAATACATATCAATTCTGAACATCCCTAAGGCTGTCCTCGACAGAAAACCTGCCGGTCTGATAGCAACCGGGGGAAATATTGAAGCGATTACAAAACTGGATAATATTAAATTGCCTCAGAACTCTTTATGCAGGCTCAGTCTGAAAAGGCTGGCATCAATAATCGGGGCGTTGTCCCGACTTTCCTACCTTGACAGGGTTAAGGAGCTTGGGCTGAAGGAGGACCGCGCTGATGTTGTCCTGCCGGCAGCGCTTGTATATCAGAGGATTGCTGAAGCAGCTGGGATGGAGGAAATCTATGTTCCTTTCGTCGGGGTAAAAGAAGGCCTGGTGAGGGATATAATTGACAATCTTTTGTCAGACAGGGATTATGAGAACCGCAGAAGCAGCCAGATAATAACCGCTGCCGTCAGCCTCGGACGGAAATATATGTTTGACGAGCGACACGCTCTGCATGTAGCGGAAATGAGCATGTCTTTCTTCGACCAGACATCGCGAATTCACGGACTCGGGGATAAGGACAGAATGATCCTGTCAGCTTCGGCTGTCCTCCATGATATAGGAAAATACATTTCCTTTTCGGGACATCATAAACATTCGTGCTATATCATATCAAATTCACAACTTCCCGGGTTCAATGAATCCGAAATGATAATGATTGCGCAGATCGCCAGATACCACCGCAAGGGAGACCCTGAGAACAATCACGAACTGTTCGCTCTTCTTCCGAATAATGATCAGGCTCGCGTCCGGAAACTTTCTGCCATTCTGAGACTTATTGATGCTCTTGACAGGGAGCATATCCAGAATGTCCACAGTGTCCGTGCCAAGTTATCAGAAGCTACGGTTACGCTCTTTCTTAAAGGAACGGGTGATATGCTGATTGAACAGTGGAGTCTCAGAAAAAAATCCCAGTTATTCAGAAAGGTTTTCTGCAGGGACATCCGTTTGAAAATCAATTCTATCAAGGTATTATGACCTGTAACCGCAAACATTTCCCCTTGCTCTGACACTTTAGGTTATTTTCTTCCCCTAACCTTTCCGAAACCCTTTGGTTAATTCCGGATTCTGTATTAGAATAACACTTGACAGAAAAATTGACGATGTTTCAGGAACATAAACAGAATATGAATCAAGCGGAAAAAAAGGATTATCCCCTGTTTTACAAATCCGGATGTAAACAATGACAGCAAAATCATTCAATACTTTCACAAAAACCAGCCTTCCCGAAGGCTTTTCAATCGAGACGACGGATTCCTGCAGGCAGGCGCTGTCAAGAATCATCAGGTCGCAGGCTATGATCATGCTCGCGAACACTGAGGGCACTGTTCAGGACTTTCATCCCGAATTCCTCCATCAGCTCCGGGTGGCAACCAGAAGGGCCAGGTTCTCTCTTAAGCTTTTTTCCGACTTTCTGACCGTCAGGAAAAGGAGCATTATGCAGCCGCTGTCATGGATTGCGTCCCTTCTCGGTGCGGTCAGGGACATTGATGTTACGCTCGAAATGATGTCGGAGAAATCTTTATTCCCACCGGAACTGCCGTTGGACATAGTGAAACAGCGAATTGAGAGTATCAGGGAAGAGGAAAGAAAGAAGCTCGTAAGAGCTCTTTCATTGAAAAGATACATGGATCAGATAAAAAGGATGAATGACCTGAACTGGAACTCGCCGGTATTCAAGAAGTGGAGCAGGTTCAATGTTCCTGTTGAAGCAATGACTTCTGAGTTCATTACCAGAAAGATTGAAAAGATAAAATCATGGGAGAATAGCGAGTCGTTTTCCGTCAAAGACCTTCACAAAATAAGAATAGACTTCAAGGGCCTCCGCTACACATCGGAGTTTTTCGAAGGGTTTTACGGGAAATCATTTTCAAAAAGGATAAAGGATTTCACCAAAATGCAGGACAGCCTCGGTATCATTCACGACTGCTCCGTCGCGGTTGCCCTGCTTCAGCGGATCGCTGCTGAGTATTCAGGCCCCGACAGGAATGAGGTCTGCGTGGGAATCGGCAGAATGATCCAGATCCTTGACACTCTTCAGAAATCGCAGACTGAAAAATTTCTCGACCGCTGGAAGATTTTCCCGAAAACGATGAAGGCGTTCGAAAAAACAGTCAAAAATTTTGAGCTATAATATTTTATAAGAATTTCAATCGTCCGCGTTTGCGGGACTGCATTGGAACATCAGCCTTCCGGCCCCCGGACGGATCGCCTCCCACTCCCCGCATCCGAAATCAATCACGGCAACACCGGTAGTCGGGAGATTGCCGATATTGCTTCCTGTAAGCATATTGACCGCTTCCGTCACAAGAGGGTTGTGGCCGAAAAACATGACATCCTTTTCATCTTCCGGCAGGATGGATATAAACTCCATCAGATCATCGGAACAAAGTCCGTAAATATCCTGTCTTATCTGTATTGAGTGACAGGGGAATTCAAGATTTCTCGCGAAAATAAGTGCAGTGTGGATCGCCCGTGTGGCGGGGCTTGAAAGTATCAGACCGGGTTTTTTGATTTTTCCGGAAAGCAATCTGCCCATTTCATATGCGTCGTTTACCCCCGAAGGCTTCAGCGGACGGTCAACATCTGCGCAGGATACATCTTTCCAGCTTGATTTCGCGTGACGCACGACCGTCAGACGCAAAAAATCAGCGTTACCCCTCATATCCTTCCCTTTAAATAAAACCGGTCTCAAGTTCAGGATTTACAAGTAAAACGCACTCCGAATAACCCGATTTAATCCCCGAAGATATTCAGATGCAATTTGCGAAAATATCAGCTTCCGGCACTGACTACAGTGCATGTAGTAGCATCGGACCAATTGCACGGACCTGCTGCTGCAGTTAATCTTTCGGTAAAAACAATTGCCGGTCTTTCATACTTTTTCTTGTTCATGCTAACTCCTTTTACTGCGGGTTTCGTTTCACCATCGCACGCAAGGATGATATTACGCCACAAATAATTATTTTGCAAGTTTAATTAATTGCCTGTTAAAATATGTATGTATTCCATGAATTCACTCAGCGACCAGCACGCAAGCCTGACATAGACTTTGCGCGAACCGTGACGGTCATCCCGAGCCCTTCCTCTGTCATCCCGAGCGGAGACGAGGGATGCAACACGCCTTACATCCTGTGAATACTGGCTTTAAAATTCTGCCGGGTCGTTTTATTTCCCGCCGGGTCATTTTATTTTCTGCCCGGTCGTTTTATTTTCTGCCGGGTCGCTTTATTTCTTGACAGTGTCGCTTTATTTCTTGACAGAGTCATTTTTTTTCTTGACAGTGTCACTGATTTTTTTGACAGAGTCGTTTTTTTTCTTGACAGTGTCGCTGATTTTTTTGACAGAGTCGTTTTTTTTCCTGACAGTGTCACTGATTTTCTTGACAGAGTCGTTTTTTTTCTTGACAGTGTCGCTGATTTTTTTGACAGAGTCGTTTTTTTTCCTGACAGTGTCACTGATTTT
>CAZDZC010000007.1:0-72507 GCA_964509835.1 uncultured Acidobacteriota bacterium | reverse complement strand
ACTTCCGGCAGATAATACCTCGCCCGGTAATAATACAGCCCGTTTTCCGCTGTTTCCCTGCCGGTGTAAACATACGGATTGTGGAACCCCGCCGTGTTCGATTGTGTCATTTGTCCCCATGAATCATATCCGTATTGCTCTGTATTCACCCCGTCAGTCATTTGCATGACCGAGCCGAGGTGGTTCTTGAAATAATAAGCATTCGTAAATGTTCCGGCGTCCTGGCCGGGGACATCATCTATCCGCGTTCCGTGATAGTAAAGATACGCGTCACTCCCGTCATCTTCCCTGACGATGCTGTTCCCGCTGTAGAGATACTGGGTTGTGGTCGCGGACACGGCTCCAGACCTTGCTCTGTTGCGAATTATTTTGCCCTTTTCTTTCTGGAAACATGTTCCGAGCGCCATCATCATAACATCCTTTATTCTGCTGTCGGTAAGATGCCCGATTTTTTCTCTCATGTCAAGCGTTGTGTCTTCAATCCTTCTGAAAATGCCTTTCTGTTTCTCTCCGAAGCCTCTCAAAACCTTCATGAACACGCTCCCGCCCCTTCCGAAACCTGTCAAGCTCCGTTTTCCAATAGAGGGAACCGGACTTCTATCGTAGAGAACCATTTTTCTTTCATAGGGAACCATGTTTTTATGGTAGAGAACGGGATTTCTATCACAAGGAACGGAGTTCTGATTATAGGGAACGGTTTTTCTTTCATGGGGAACTTAATATTAATCGCAGGGAACGGAATATGGAAGACAGGGAACAGGATTCTGACAATAGAGAACCATTATTTGATGGCAGAGAACGGATATTTGGCAGGAGGGAACCATATTTTTGTCAAAGGGAACTGATTTTCCAGAGCAGGGAACCGATATTTAACAGCGGGTAACCACATTTACGCGGTCTGCCGCAACTTTTATAAGGAGCAGGGGCAAGGGAAAGGGAGGGCAACTTTTCTTATGCTGGGGATATCACCGCTTGTCAGATCTTTATAAAGATCCTTTAAATTATCTTTCAGTTCATCGAGTGTTTCACCCTGGATGATATAATCCGGATATTCCTCAAAATATCCAAGCCAGAAACCTTCGTCCTCCCAGTATGTATATTTTTTTGATTCCATTCTACATCCTTATTTTTCATATGTATGCAACATCGTTAATATAGATTATTACCGCGCTGATGTCAATTTCAATTGAAATATCTGTTATTTCTGAACATTAGCGCGAAGTTGATGGGCATCCCCGCTGTTCGTTTTCTCTTCCGGTCAGGTTGCTATTCTGGTGATTTATCAGTATATTAAGGCTTTGAATTATGGAAAGCGAACGATTATGAACAAACTTAAGACCGTTGAAGAACTTAGGGAGATAATGAAGGCCGGGAAGAAGGGTGGCATCACTTATGCTTTTGCGAACGGGTGTTTTGATCTCATCCATGTCGGTCATATCCGGTATCTCGAAGGGGCGGCCTCGGAGGCGGACTGCCTGATCGTCGCCATCAACGGGGATGACTCCGTAAGAAAGCTGAAAGGGCCGGGCAGGCCGCTGATGCCTGAGCGTGAAAGGGCGGAAATAATATCCGCGTTGTCATCCGTGGGCCATGTTCTGATTTTCGGCGACTCCGATGTGAACAGGCTTCTCAGGGAGCTGCTGCCTGATGTCCACTGCAAGGGAAGCGACTATAGCGTTGAGACTGTTCCTGAAAGGGAAACGGCCTTGGAACTGGGTATCCGCATTGCTATTACCGGTGATCCCAAAGATCATTCCACGACAGAGTTTATTGGGAAGCTGGGGAAATGAAAAGATTTCTGCCGGTTGTTTTTTTACTGGCTTTTGCGGTCCCGGCGCAGGAGAAGCACGAAACACCGCCGGTAAAATGCCCTGAGGATTTCAAACCTGTTTTCGCTTCGGGTGAAAGGCTCACCTTCGGGCTTTACTGGGGAGTGATAAAGGGGGCCGAATCCGAGTTCAGGATAGAGGATACCGCGGATGCTGATGGCAACCCCGCGTTCAGGATTTCGAACCGGACGGAGACCACCCCTTTTTTCAGCGGTTTACACAAGGTTGACAACAGGATTGTTTCAACCGTTTCGCGTGAATATTTCAGGACGCTTGAATACCGCGACAGGATTACGGAAGGCAAAAACGATTCCGCCACTGAAACAGTATTTGATTACGGGAAGCTTAAAGCCGCTGAAACATTCAGGGATTTTGTCAAGTCCAGGACAAAGGAAAAAGAAACGGACATCAACCAGTGTGTAATGGATGCCATGACGGCATTCTATTGGTCCCGGCATCTGGATTTGAAACCGGGGGACAGACAAATCGTATGGGTATACGCGGAAGCGAAGGTTTATCCGGTCGAGCTTGTCGGAACCGGATACGAGATGCTTGACACTCCGTTTGGAGAGGTTAAGTGTATTAAGATTGAGCCGAGGATGGAATATTCACCGGAGGGATTTTTTAAGAAAGAAGGTAAACTGTGGTTCTGGCTGACTTGCGATGAAAGGCGGATACCCGTCAGGATCAGGAGTAAGATTAAGGTGGGCTCTATAACTGCCAGGTTGTTAGCTTATGATCCCGGGAAGGGATCGGATGGAGGTAACGGAAATGACTGAGAATAACGGAAAACCAAACCTGTCTTTTTGCATGGACGCGATTGGCACGGCTGTTGACTGGACCAAATCACTTCTTTTCAGGCCGTTTGACAGGAGAAAGTGGGCATGGCTGGCGCTGATAATGTTTATTGTGGCACTCGGACAGGGCGGCGGAGGCGGCAATGTCGGGAACTGGGCCGGGGACGGTTCTGAACTCGGGGATGCCGGTGCATGGATAAAGGATAATCTCGCTCTTTTCATCGCGCTGATCATTCTGACTGTTCTGTTCATGCTCATAGTCGGGCTTATATTCCTCTACATTTCAAGCTGTTTTCATTTCGTGTTCCTCGATAATATAATAAAGGACAGGATATCCATCAGGGAATCATTCGGCGACATGAAGGGGAAGGGCTGGTCGTTTTTTCTGTTCCAGCTTTCTGTCGCTGTAATTGTTATCCTGTTTGTAGCCGTCGTGCTTGCAATTCCGGTGATCCTGCTTCTATCGGAAGGCACGAGGGTGGCAGGGATTGTTGCAATTATCATCGCGATTCTGCTGATCCTGCTCGTGATAATCCCGGTTGCAGCTGTCATGATGTTCACGAAGGACTTTGTTCTTCCGATAATGTACGGGGAAAATCTCAGCGTGCTTGAGGGGTGGTCAAGGCTGAGGAAAATGATATCCGGCCTGCCCGTGCACTTTCTGGCTTATTTCGGAGCCCGGATCCTGATCCATATAGCTCTCGGGGTGATCGGATTTATGATTTTGATAGCCCTTCTTATACCTTTTATAATAATACTGCTCCCGGTGGGAGGGATATTCGGACTTGTCATCTGGGCGGCAGGGTGGTCGTGGTACTGGCTGATTGTTCTGGTGCCGGTCGGAATTCTCGCGTTGATTGCCTTCGCTTATTTTTACCAGTTCGCGATTCTTCCGCTGAGCGCCTTCTCGAGATACTATCCCGTCGTTTTCCTGAACGGAATTTCTGAGGATTTCAAATTATGTCCCGCGTTTGATGTTCCGCAGGAGGAGCTGTGAGACTGACGGCGGAACAGTCGCTCGGCCAGCTTTTTTTTACGGGGGTTGAGGGCTTGTCTCTGTCCGATGATACCCGGAAGTATCTGAAGAAAGTCAAGCCCGGAGGGGTTTTCATTCACGGACGGAATATAGAAAGCGCTCATCAGCTTTTTGAACTCTGCTCTGAGATTGACAGCCTTCTTGACATCCCCCCTTTTGTAAGCATTGATCAGGAGGGCGGAGGAAGGGTGGATAAACTGAGAAGTTTCATGCCGCCTTTCCCGTTCAACCATGATGTTGCGTCCACCGGCGATGATGGTCTCGCGTTCAGGCAGGGGGAACTGATCGGCAGGGCGCTCAGGCTGCTCGGACTGAACATGGATTTTGCGCCTGTTGTTGATCTGTCCCATCCCGACGCGGACAATGCCGTCGGGAGAAGGGCGTATTCCACCGAAAAGGAAACGACCGTGAAATTCGCGTCCAGCTTTCTGAAGGGGATGAAACAGGAGGGAGTCCTGACCTGCCTGAAGCATTTTCCCGGACTGGGACCGACATTCACCGATTCTCACAAGGTTCTTCCTGTTGTGTTTAATGACAGGGGGGCGCTCATGGAAAATGATATTGCCGTGTTCAGGGAACTCTGCGGTGGCGCGGATTCAGTGATGATCGGCCACGCAAGCTATACAGCGTTTGACGCTGACGGGGTTCCGGGTACGCTGTCGAAGAATATCACAACGGAACTTCTTAGAAACACCCTCGGTTTTGACGGCATTGCCATCACCGATGACCTCGACATGAAAGCCCTTCCGCAGGATAAACCACTCCCTCATCTGTTTGCTGACCTGCTTAATGCCGGAAACGATATGCTGCTGGTCTGCCATAACTTTGAAGCCGTGAAGTCTGGATTTGCCAGACTGAAGAAGGATTACGGCGCGAAACTGAAGAAGGAAACAGTTGACCTGAAGGTTGAGCGGATCATGAAGGCAAAGGAACACCTGTGGAAGAACCGCGGACAGAGGGCTTTCAGGGAAGGGGAATTCAGGGCGCTCTGCGCGGAAGTGGAGGACACATTTGGACGGATTGTCAGGGAAGATTGACCTTCTTCTGCGGAAGATAACAGAAAAAGATTTACCGGGAAGGATGGAGCAGGCCTCCGGTCTTTTTCTCGGTGCAGCATACAGGCATGGAACGCTTGATTTTCCTTCGCCGGAACAGGAAACCCTGAAGACTGATCTGGATGGTTTCGACTGCGTTACCTTCTGCGAGACCGTCCTCGCGCTTTGCCGTTCTTGTTCAGCGGAGTCCTTTCTGAAGAACCTGAAAAAAATACGATACAGTGCTGATACCGTGCGGTGGATGGAGCGGAATCATTACTCCGTTGACTGGATAAACAATAATGAAAAGAAAGGGATTGTCCGCAACATAACCCCTCCGGACATTTCGGTGAAACTGACAAGGACACTTAGCTGTCTGAACGGATATCCTGCAGTAAAAAGAACTGTCAGCTACCTTCCCGTGAAAAGCATCTCAAGATTTGAACAGGAAATTCAGACAGGGGACTTGATCTGGTTCGGAACCACACAGGAAAATCTTGATGTGAAGCACACGGGAATACTCATCAGCAAAAACGGTTTACTGACACTGCGGCACGCTTCCAGAAGCGCGGGGAAGGTTATGGATGAGAGCTTGACAGTATTTCTCGGCAGGTTCGGTGAAAGCCCCGGGGTTATTCTTGCAAGGCCGGTTTAGAGGAAGTGAACATATCGTAAAATGTGTTTTCCGCTATCCCTTTTAGTTTCTTTTTTACATCGCTGTAAAATTCAAGCATCTGCCGCTCCTCTTTCTCTGAAAAAGAAAATCTTTCCGGCACCGCGAGAAAATAAGGGATCGGGATGACCGAGAACATTGTTCGGGTATCCGCTTGTGTCTTATGCACCCAGAAAGGCATGAAACTGAAGCCCGCCAGCGATGTTGTTTCGTTTTTCACCAGGTTAAGCTCGAACAGGATGCCGCCGTCCCTGAACCTTTCTCTCTGGTTTGAAAGAAAGTTTCCCAGCGAATAAACAACAGGCTTGACTATTGCTGTTTTCTGATCAAAATACAGTCCTACCGGCTGAACCACATGAGGGTGGGAACCGATGACAGCGTCCGCTCCGTTGTCGAGAAGCAGCTTCGCAATCCTCTTCTGTTCGTCGCTCTCAGTGCCGGAGTATTCATCCCCCCAGTGAAGGGCAGCGACAATAAAATCCGGTTTCAGATCTTCGGCTTTTTTCAGGTCTGTTAAGAGTTCAAACTCGTCAATCATGTTCACGATGTAAGGCGGATTGACCTCAATCCCGTTTGTCGAGTAACTGGAGTTTATAACTGCAACCCTGATCCCGTTCTTTTCAACAACGAGAGGATATCGCTCCGCCCGGTCGGCACTGTCCCTGAATGTTCCGGTATTGTCTATTCCTATGCTTCCGAGAATATCAATCGTTCGCGAGAGCCCCTTTCCGCCTCTGTCAAACGAATGATTGTTGGCAAGAAGCAGAAGGTCAAACCCGGCATCCTTAAGCGCGAACCCGAGTTCGTCGGGGCTTGAGAACATCGGATAACCGCGGTATGGCTTCCCGCCAAGCGTTGTTTCAAGGTTCGCGACGGCGATGTCCGCGCTTTCAATATAAGGTTTTATGTACGCAAGCTGATCCGAGAAATCAAACTCCCCATTTTTCTCCGCTGCGCTTATTACCGGGAGATGCCCCATCACATCCCCGGCGAAGACAATCTTCAGCCGCTCATCCGCGGACAGGCAGACTGAAAATAGAAGCATGGCGGCTGCCAGAATAACATTGCCGGACTTGCGGATCATTTTCCCATCTCTTCAAGTGTTTCATCCATCGCCTCAATCAGCTCTTTAATGTCGGGCGGTGTCCAGTCCCCCATGTGCCCTATTCTGAAAGTAACATCCTTCAGCCTGCCGTAGCCGTTTCCGATTATGTAACCCCTTTTTACGAGCGCGGAAATGAATTCTTTCACATCAAGAGAATGAAGGCTTCTTATGCAGGAAATCGTGTCCGAATGAAATCCTTCTTCCGAGAACATCCCGAAGTTCTTTTCAGCCCATTTTCTTATCATATCCGCCATTTTTCTGTGACGCGAAAACCGCTTCTTCGGGCCTTCCTTAATCATTCCTTCAAGCTGTTTTTTCAGCGCGTAATAATGAGGGACGGACGGGGTGAACGGGGGTTCGAAATTCCGATAATGCTTGTCAAACTGCATAAAGTCGAAATAAAACCCTTTGTTCTCCATCTGCCCGGAACGCGTCAGGATTTTCTCCGACACGAAAAAGGGCGTGATTCCGGGAGGTAAGGCAAAAGCCTTCTGGCTTGCTGTTATCAATACATCAATGCCTTTCAGATTGATGTCCATCCCCCCCGCGGAACTGACGGCGTCAACAAGAAGAAGCGTGTCGGGGAATTCAGTCAGCATTTCCGCGATCGGCCCTACCGGACTACAAACGCCTGTTGAGCTCTCGTTGTGGACGACAGTCACAGCGTCGTAATGGCTGAACTTAAGGGCAGTGTAAAGTTTTTCCGGTTTCACCGGTTTCCCCCAGTCAAAATCAATCCTGTCCGCATCCTTACCGCATGAAAGGGCGATCCGGTGCCATCTCTCGGCGAAAGCGCCGTTCACCGCGCACAGGCATCTCCGGTCAACAGCATTCCGTATTGAGGCTTCCATTATCCCCGTCGCGGAGCATGTTCCTATGAAAAGCTTCATTTCCGTTTTGAAGAACTTCTGCATCATCATCGCGATTTCCCGGTAAAGGGATGAAAATTCAGAGGACCGGTGACCAATGGCAGGACAGCTCATTGCCTGCCTGATTTCAGGGGACACTTCTATCGGTCCGGGCAGAAAAATTTTAGGGGGTATAATTTCATTCATGTTGCAACTCCAGCATTTTCAGGTCAGAAACCTCATCATTAAAACAAATCTCACCGGTTCCGCCCTTCTTCAACAGTTACGGAGAAGCGGGTGAAATCAGACCTCACCATGGTGCCGTCATAGCTGAAGTTTTTTATCTTCAGGAGTTTTGCGTCAATTTTAGCGTTTATGTCATCAGGAAACCAGTATTGTCCGTCAATGCGGGAATAATTGACCATCATATAAAGATCGCGGACGCCAAACATCCAGTTGGGTTTGTATTTTTCGTTGAGGTGAAATTCCAGTTTAACAATGTTGGCCTGTTCTGTAATCCAGATTTTCCCGCTGACCGCAGGGACCTGTTTACTGAGGTCTTCGTCATCAATAACAATATCGTTTCTTTTCACAAACGATATTAAATGAACCGGAACATTGTCAATAAAGTCCTCTCCTTCATACCCGAAATCAAATAATTTTAATATTTCCTCACCCGACAGCTCCACCCATCCAAGCTGAACCTGAACCCCCTTTTTATTGTCTTTCTCTTTTCCTGCATCCGAGATTTCCTTTTCTTTCTGTTCCCGTCTCCTCTTTTCCGCAAGACGCTTCTTAAGGTTTTTTTCTTCTATTTTAATATGCTTTTCGCGTTCTTTCTCGGATACTTCAACCCCGTCAACCATCTCAGGGATTGAACGCATGGATTCGAATTCATGAGAGTAGTAATACCATGAGACACGCGTTCCTGCTATCTTTTTGTTGCCCTGTTTATCAGTTTCGTATTCCGTTTCATTCTCTCTGAAACTGTAATCTTTCAGTATTTCCATGGTTCGTTCATTCTCTGCAGTGCTTGCGGTTATTATCTTTTCAAGAAATACACCCGCATCCGACTGCAGCTGTTCCCTGATCGAAGGTTTGTTTTCGGATCCGGCAGGAAGAACCGATTCTAGCGCGTGAATTGGAAACCAAAAAGAAAGAAACAACAGAACTGCTGCAGATATCAATTTCATCTGTTATATCTTGCCCTTCCAGCGGTTGTGCATCCAGAGCCAGCATTGGGGCTGCTTCCGTATATTTTCTTCTATAATGGAAGTGCAGAGCTGGGTAAGATTGTAGATGTCTTTATCCTTTTCGCCGGACGGTTCGAATTTAACAGGTTCGCTGTAAACTATTCTGTATGTGCCGTCAGGTTCCGGGAAGGAAAACACTGGCACGATTGATGCTCCTGTTTTGAGGGCAAGCTGTGCCAATGACGGTGCGGTGGAGGATTTGATCCCGAAGAAATCAACATCCAGAGCGCCTTTCCCTCTGAATCGCTGGTCTATCACGATCGCGATCCCACCGCCGTTTTTTATTGTTTTCAGCATCTGCCGGGCGGATTCGTCTTTATAAACTACCCTGTTCCCCAATCTTTCACGGTATTCCCTGAACCATTTTTCGAGATAAGGATTGTCCAGTTTTCTGACAATCATATCCAGTGGAAGCCCAAGTCCAGCCTGCATTAGAGCGATAAGTTCCCAGTTGCCGAAGTGAGCGCTGAAGAGAAATACCCCTTTCTTGTCATCATAGGCTTTCCGGATATGTTCAAGCCCTTCGTGCTTTGCAAAACTGGAAAAGTTTTCTGTCTTAAGCAAAGGAAATCTAAGACCTTCTATAAGGGCTCTGCCGAAATGACTGAAAGAACCCTTTGCTATTCTTTCCCTGTTTTTCAGCGGAATACCGGGGAAGGCTGCCTCCAGATTTTTCAGTGCGATCCTTCTGTGTCTGAAATCAAGCATGTAAACTAAAGCGCCGAGAAGCGCCCCTGCTTTAGGAACAGCACTCCTGGGAGCGAAGCGGGTAAGGAACGATAATACTCTGAGGAGTATATATTCGGTAATATGCTTCATTAAATCAGACTGAAAGAACGACCTTTCCGCCAATCATTACTTTTTCGGCTCTTGCCCGCGCGTCAAAGGGATGCCTGTCGAATATTGAGAGATCAGCGTTCTTGCCTTCCGTTATGCTTCCCAGTTCCTTGTCAAGACCGAGTATCTCTGCCGGTGTGATGGTGATTGCTTTGAGTGCTTCCTCTTCAGGCCAGCCTTCCCTCGCGACGAGGCCCGCGTTCAGAGCAAGATACTGGACTAGCCTCATGTCATCGGTCTGAATGGCGACCTTTACCCCGGCCTCATGAAGAATAACTGCGTTTTTCAGAGATTGATCCTTCATCTCCCATTTGTGGGGAGTGCAGAGGTGCGGGCCTACGATTACCGGGATTTTTTTCTTCGCGATCTTGTCGGCGACCTTGTATCCCTCAGTGCAGTGTTCAATGCATATTTTAAGTTTGAACTCATCCGCGATCCTTATGGCTGTGAGGATGTCGTCAGCCCGGTGACAATGTATTCTAGCCGGAACCTTTCTTTTAAGGACGGGGATGAGGGCTTCATGCTTAAGATTTCTCTCGAAGGGACCCTTGTCCTTCTTTTTATTTTTGTTATAAGCTTCCAGTTTTTCCATGTAATTCTGGGCTTCTGTAAGGGCTTTCCTCATAACGGCAGCGTTGCCCATTCGGGTGGAGGGCATTCTTTTCTGTTCGCGGTAAACGCTGATAGGGTTCTCGCCAAGTGCCATTTTCATTCCTGCATAGGGATTCACTAGCATCTCATCTATTGATTTTCCGAAGGTTTTTATTACGGCAGATTGTCCGCAGATTATGTTCCCGCTTCCCGGACCGGTCATTATTGTTGTTACTCCTCCGGCGAGGAGATAAGGGAAGGCTGCATCAAGAAAGTTTATCGCGTCTATTGCCCGGCATTCAGGCGTTACAGGATCAGTGCATTCATTTCCGTCATCGCTTTTTGCGTAACCGACCCCTTCATTGAATACGCCGGTGTGCGCGTGCGCATCAATGAATCCCGGAAAAACAAGCTTCCCTTCTGCGTCTATAATCTCACATCCGGATGATGATTTTATGGTTTTTCCTATTTTTTTAATCTTCATCCCGTCTATAAGAATATCGCCTTTTTCTATAATTCCGCTGGTTATTGTGTATATCTTTCCGCCTTTTATGAGTTTCATGTTTGATTCCTTTATGTAAATCCAAAAGAGCAATTATAATTCATCGCAACAATAATGTGAACTGCAAAATACGCGGAGCAAAGTGGGGAATTTTCCGCACTTTACTTTGCATCTGTTCCCTGGATATGCTATATTCACCGGGTGTCAAGTTTAAGGAAGTTTTATGATTGAACTGAAAAGTTTCTGCGGGATTGCGAGACTGGTGTCTGAAAGCACTGATAAGGAGTCTCTTATCCGGCAGACAGTGGATATTATCATAAAAGAATTCGGTTTTGAGGCGGGCGTTGCTTTTCTTCAGGATAAAGCCGGAGAACTGAAAAAACATTACTCCAAAGGTTTATCCGGGAATCTCAGAAATATAGTTTACGCTCCTCTTGGTGGAGAAAACAGAAAGAACTATATCTGCATATCGACTTATGATCCGATCGTGGAACATGATATTTCTGATCCTTCCCACCACTCCTGCCTTGGATCGAAATATTCCGATGCCGGATTTCAAACACTTATCTGCCTTCCGCTTAAGGTTGAGAGCAAAATGATTGGGGCCATACACTTTCTCTCGTCTCAAAAATCATATCTTTCACAGTTTGACAAGGAATCGCTTAGCGCTATATCTGAACAACTGGCAATAGGAATTGACAAAATCCGGCTGTATGAGGAATCCGAAAATCAGAAAAATTTTCTTGAAAACCTTATCAACAGTTCAATAAGCGCTATTGTCACGATGGATCTTAAGGGAAGGATAACCCTTGTGAACAGCGCAGCGGAGGACCTTCTCGGATTTCCAGGGGATCAGTTGACAGGAAAACCTGTCTCAGTGCTGATGGCAGACAGTGAAAAAGAGGCATTGAAGGTGATGAACCTCGTCATGAAAAATGAAAAAATCTACAATTATGAAACAAAATTAGTCAACAGGAACAATGAAACTGTTCCTGTTCTTATCAATACATCTCTTCTGAAAAACAAGCACGGCGAAGTTACGGGAATAATTGCATTTGGAATGGATATGCGGAGCGTCACAAGGCTTGAAAACAGGCTTATGAAACAGGAGCAGTATCTGGCAAATATACTTTCCAGCTCTGCTGAAGCAATAATTACGCTGGACGAAAATCATACTGTCAGATCATGGAACCGGGGCGCGGAGATGATCTTTGGTTATTCCGAAGAGGAAATGGTCGGTTCTTCATTTCTACCGCTGATCCCGAATGATTTATCCCCGGAAGAGGAACTGACATCCCTTGTCAACACTATTAAAAAGATTAAATATATCCGGGATTATGAAACAGAACGGCTGACAAAGGACGGGCGCAGGATAAGAGTGCTGGTAACTGCCACAGCGCTTTATGACGATGCCGGGAAATTCATCGGCAGGTCAGCGTTCATAAGGGATATAACCGAGTCAAAAAAGATGGAGGAAACCCTTATCAGGGCGGAAAAGCTGGCTGCAATCGGCGAGTTGTCAGCAAGTCTTGCCCATGAGATAAAAAATCCTCTTGCCGGAATTGACGGAGCAATCAATGTTATCGGAAAAAAATTCAGCAATGACGAATCGCTGCTGGAAATATTTGAGGAGATAAAAAGACAGATCAAACGCCTGAACACTACCATTGACGACCTGCTGGACTACGCAAGCCCCCGTGAGCCGGATCCCAAAGCCTGTGATATAAATTCCGTGATGGAGAAAACCATGCTGCTTCTGAAAAGGGAACCCAGGATGTCCGGGGTAAGACTTTTAACTCATTTCGGAGATGACCTGCCTCTTGTTGTAATTGACAGTGATCAGATTGAACAGGTTTTCCTTAATATTATTCTTAACGCTCTCGCCGCGATTGAATCCAAAGGTACGCTTGAAATAACAAGCGGCATTTCAAACAGTTCCGTATTTGTTAAAATAAAGGATGACGGAAAGGGAATAGAGCCTGGAATCATGAGCAGGATATTTGATCCTTTTTTCACAACCAGAAGCAAAGGAACGGGTATCGGGCTGTCCATCTCAAAAAACTATGTGGAATCAAACAACGGAAAACTGGAAGTGAGTTCGGAACCCGGAAAGGGGTCAGAGTTCACTGTTTTGTTCCCGGTATGGAGAAACTGAATTGGAAAGCAATATCCTTATCGTAGATGATGAAAAACTTATCAGATGGTCCATCGAAGAACGGCTTAAGGAAGAAGGATTCAGGACTGTTTCTGTAGTTAATGGTGAACAGGGGATAAAACATCTTGAGGAGGAAGAAACAGATCTTGTTCTCCTTGATTACAAACTTCCTGACATGAACGGACTTGAAGTGCTTACAGAAATTTCGGCCAAATGGCCTGATATCCCTGTTATTATGATGACGGCTTTCAGCACTGTTAACCGCGCGGTGAAAGCTATGAAACTTGGTGCTTTTGATTACATCAATAAACCCTTCGATATGGAAGAATTTCTGATAATCATAAACAAAGCGCTGGAGACAACGGCCCTGAAAAGGCAGGTGAAGTATCTGAGGTCGGAGCTTGAGAACAGCTTCGGTTTTGACGGAATCATAGGACAGAGCCCCGGCATGCAGGAAATTTTTGACCTTATAAAAAAAGTAGCCTCAAGCAAGGCAAGCACTGCCCTGATTCAGGGAGAAAGCGGCACAGGAAAGGACCTTGTCGCAAAAACAATACATTATCAGAGCGACAGATGTGTAAATCCGTTTATGAACATAACCGTCACAGCTCTTCCCGAAAATCTCCTTGAAAGCGAGCTTTTTGGTCATGAAAAAGGTTCCTTCACGGACGCGAAATCTCAAAAACCCGGTTTACTGGAGATTGCTAAAGGAGGAACCGTATTTCTTGATGAAGTCGGTGACACTCCTCTTTCTATTCAGGCGAAATTACTGCGGTTTCTGGAGGAGAAATCATTCAGGAGGCTGGGGGGAACAAAAGACATAAATGTTGATGTCCGGATCATTGCTGCGACAAATAAGAATCTCAGAGAACTTGTTAGAACCGGGGAATTCAGATCGGATCTTTACTACAGACTTATGGTCATACCTATTATGCTGCCCCCGCTGAGAGAAAGAGGAAATGACATAGATCTTCTGATAAATTTCTATATAGACCGTTTCAACAGGGAACTCAAGAAAAATATAAAGGGCTTCACGGCTGAAGCAATGGATCTTCTGAAGAATTACCACTGGCCAGGAAATATCAGGGAACTGAGAAACATGATAGAACGCTCCATCCTGCTTGCCCGTGGAGATGTGCTGAACAGAAGCGATCTTTTTTTTGAACCGCTGATTGACGGTAATCGTACATCTGATAATACCGGAGAAAAGGAAACACCTTACCCGGAACAAAGCGCATCAGTTAAAGAAATGGAAAGAAAAATGGTCCTGCAGGCACTCGAAAAAACCGGGTGGAATCAGACAAGGGCTGCCCGCCTCCTTAATATGTCCAGAGATCAGATAAGATACAGAATTAAAAAGTATGATCTGGAGGAGAAGAATTTCTAGCCTTTTTTCAACCATAATTAGCCTTTCTGCTCAGGGTGTTTTGTGTTTGCGTTGACGCTGTATTCTTTTTTGCTATAATGTCCCGTTGATCAGGTCTTTTCTTGTTAACTTACAAAATGGATATCTATAAGAATGTTTTTTGTCATATCATTGAAGCATTAATGGCTTTAAGGAGGTAAAATGAGCGGAGCGGAATACAGCGAAGGAGTTAAAAAATATATCAGGATGGCCCAGGAGTGGATTGAGAAGGACAAGCGATATATTGAGAAAGTAAAAAAGCTCAAGTTCGATACAATTTCGGTACACGGCGCTTATTCAGTAGAGGAAGCACTTGAGAGAAATCAGGGGTCAATTATCGAACCTGTTTTTCTGAGCACATCGCAGGCATACAGGGATTCAGATGAAATGGAGGCAGGGCTTGCTTACATGATCCCCACATGGTGTTATTCAAGAATCCACAACCCTACAGTCCATTTTCTGGAAAGAACAATCGCCCTTCTTGAAGGGTACGGCTTCAACGGAGACACAACATGCCTGTGTACTTCATCCGGAATGGCCGCTATTTACGAGGCTATAGATCCGTTTATAGCAAAAAAGTCAAAAGCTGCTGACGAGCCTATAAATCTTGTTGCAACCGCACAGTGCTACGGAGGGACTTTCCAGCAGCTGAGCATAAGAAAAATGCAGGAAAGGGGAATCGAGGTCAGATGGGTGAAGGATCCAAGTGTAACCGCTAACTGGTCTGAAATGATTGATGGAAATACCCGGCTTCTTTATGGTGAAATGCCAAGCAATCCGCAACAGGGATGTTTTGACATCGAAGAGGTAGCAAAGCTCGCACATAAGCAGGAAATCCCGCTGATTGTTGACGCTACGGTCGCTACTGCGGCTCTTATGAGGCCTCTCATTCACGGTGCCGACATAGTTGTTCATTCAACAACAAAATCAATGACATCAAGCGGATGCGCTCTGGGTGGAGCGGTCATCAGCAGAAAGAACATAACAAGCAGACATCTGAACAGCGAGCAGAAGGAGGATTTTGCTCTGTGGCTCAAACTTTGGCCCCACCGTGATAACGGACAGTGCTATTCCCCGCTGAGCGCGATGTATCAGCTGAATGACCTCAGAACACTGCGTTCAAAAATGCAGCTAGTAAGCTATAACACGATGAAAGTTTCTGAATTTCTGAACAGCCACCCTAAGATTGAAAAGGTGGACTATCTCGGGCTGAAGGATCACAGGCTTCATGGTCTTGCGTCAAAATACATGAAACTGGTCGACTCTGATGACGGCAACGGGAATTCGGTCAACGCGTACGGTCATCTCATGTCTTTTAATATTGCGGGAGGAGCTAAAGAGACAAGAAAGTTTTTTGACGGGCTTCAGAGAATCTGGAGAGCGACAGATCTTGGCAGAATTAAATCAGTGGCTACCATCCCTGCTATTTCCACTCACCAGCAGCAGGGCGAAGAAGGAAGAAAACTTGCCAATGTCCCGATGAACCTTGTAAGACTCTGTGTCGGCGGAGAGCACCCGGATGACACAATTGCGGACCTCAAGCAGGCACTGGACAAATTATAACATTAAAGGAAACTATACAATGACACATAAACTTGCTTTTATTGGATTTGGAACGGTCGGGCAGGGTCTGGCGGAGATTCTCCGTGACAAAAAAGATGAACTGAAGAAGAATTACGGATTTGAGTACAGCATTGTAGCTATATCGGATTTCAAACTCGGTTCGGTTTTCAATCCTTCAGGAATTTGTCCTGACGGAGTTCTGAAAGCGGTTAAAGAAAAAGGAAGCGTAGAAGGTTATCCCGAAGGACAGAAGGGATGGGACGCGCTGAAAACCATAAGGGAATGCGGCGCGGACACAATATGTGAAGCTACATATACTGACATCAAGACCGGGGAACCGGCCATCAGCCATGTGAAAGCCGCATTTGAAAGCGGAATGAATGTGGTCACAACGAACAAGGGTCCAGTTGCTCTGGCGTACAGCGAACTGAAGAAAATGGCAGATGAAAAAGGTGTGCAGTTCAAAATTGAGGGGACGGTTCTGAGCGGAACACCTTCCATCAATCTTGCCATGAAAACATTGGCAGGATGTGACATCAGAGAGATCAAGGGGATTATGAACGGGACCACGAATTATATTTTGTCTGAGATGGAGAAGGGCAAGGAATACAGTTCAGTTCTGAAAACCGCCCAGGAACTCGGCTATGCGGAAGCTGACCCGACTGCCGATGTGGAGGGTTATGATGCCATGGCAAAGGTTATGATCCTGTCAAGCGTATTCATGGGGGAAGGACTGAAACCCGGCGGAATCGAAAGACAGGGAATAACAGGGATATCTCTCGGGGATATTGAAAAAGCAAAATCCGAGGGTTCCAGATGGAAACTTATCGGAAGCGCAAGAAAGGAGAACGGTAAGGTAGTCGGAAGCGTGACCCCCGTCAAACTCCCGCTTACGAACCCTCTTGCCGGTGTTATGGGTGCAACTAACGCGCTAACCTTCACCACTGATCTTATGGGGGATGTGACTATAGTGGGAGCGGGCGCGGGAAAAATCGAAACCGGTTTTTCTATGCTGGTTGACATACTGGATATTCACAACAGCAAAAGCTGCTGCAGATAAGGGGAACTCAAAATGAAAATGCTAATTAACGGTGAATGGGTTGACAGGGATGCAAGAATCAATGTATGCAATCCATATAACAATGAAGTGATTGATACGGTTCCTGCAGCATCTGCCGGTGATGTCGGTCTTGCCATTGACGCGGCGGAAAAAGGATTTCAGATAGCCAGAAAAATGCCTGTCCACAAGAGAATGGAGATCCTCAACAAGGTTGCCTCCATAGTGCTTGAAAACCGGGAGGACTTCGCAAGAACAATCGCGACGGAAGGCAGCAAAACCATAAAGGAAGCGAGAAAAGAAGCCTATAGATGCTGGAATACACTGAGTCTTTCGGCGGAAGAGGCGAGAAGGACCCTCGGAGAGACAATTCCTTTTGACAGTGCGCTGGGTGCTGAGAACAAAGTAGGCTATTACTACCGTTTCCCGATAGGCATAATAGCCTGCATCACTCCGTTCAACGACCCTCTGAACCTCGTGGCGCATAAGATAGGGCCAGCAATAGCGGGAGGGAATGCCGTCGTTCTCAAACCTGCTACGGTTACACCGCTTTCAGCTTTGAAACTCGGAGAGTCATTCATGGAAGCGGGTCTGCCCGGAGGAATACTGAATATCATAACCGGAAAAGGCGGGGAGATCGGAGATGCTCTGGTCACAGACCCTCGGATTAGGATGGTCAGTTTCACAGGGGGTACAGAAGCAGGCAAACACATTGTAAAGATAGCGGGGCTGAAGAAAATCGGAATGGAACTCGGTTCAAACTCTCCTGTAATAGTAATGAACGATTGCGATATTGAACAGGCTGTTGAAAGCAGCGTTTCCGGAGCTTTCTGGGCTGTGGGGCAGAACTGCATCGGTGTTCAGCGGATATACATACACAGCGGGATTTACGATGAATTTGAAAAGCGCTTTGTTGAAAGAACGAACCGTATGAAAACTGGCTTCCAGCTTGACGAAGATACCGATATGGGCCCGATGATAACCGAGCAGGAAGCAGTCAGGGTAGAATCATGGATAAAGGAAGCTGTTGACAAGGGCGCGAAACTGCTTACCGGCGGGAAGAGGAACGGATCAATTGTTCATCCTACCGTTCTCAGCAATGTCCCTTCAGGTGTTAAGATGGATTGCGAAGAGGTTTTCGGTCCCGTTGTAAACCTTTATAAAGTAAATGATATTGATGAAGCTATCAGGAAATCAAACAGCGTCAACTTCGGACTTCACGGAGCCATATTTACAAAGGACATTAATACGGCATATAAGGCAATTCACGATCTTGAAGTAGGAAGTGTCATTGTAAATGATTCAACAGACTACAGGCTTGATCAGATGCCTTTCGGCGGGGTCAAGAACAGCGGCTTGGGAAGAGAAGGCGTTAAATTCTCATTGATGGAAATGACAGAACCTAAAGTTGTTTGCTTTAATCTTTAATTTATCAGCTAAAACGAAAAAGGAAGGAGAAATCCTTCCTTTTTTTAATGAGATAAATCGCTTAATCCCCAGACCAGTGATATGAAAGCTTGCCTTTTTTGAGCTGTTCCACTTTCAGGATTTTTTTCGTGTCGTCTTCAGGAGTAAATTTGCTCTTCAGAGTAATTTCCTCAGTGCCTTGATCTCCTGTGACATTCAGTTTTATAAGTTTATCTCCGTATGTTATAATGTACTTGTTATAAACCCTAAATTCTTTCTCCCCAGGTTTGATTGAAAAGATAATTTCATCGAGTATCTTCCCGTCCACTGAAACAATAAAAGTACCTGATTTGACTTCGGTTTTAAAGTCAAGCCTTAATTTAGTGGTACCTCCTTCTATTACATAGTTCTCTGGAAGCACAGAGATTATTCTGTCTCCCCTTTCTATATAACTACCTTCAGATTCTTCAAGAATGACGGCATCAGATGTTTTCTCTCTGACAGAGGACACTTTTATCCATCCTTTGTCAATTATTTCGCGATCCAGAACTTCATTTGTAACGGGATGAAGGATTTCCAATCCTTCACTGAAGACCTTGAAAATAACCCCGCTATCTCTGAGTTGGCTGCTTCCTATGTCTATCATAACTGTGCTGTCATTTCTGCTTATGATATATCCTTCATAAGGAAACTTCTGAACTATGATTTCTGTCAGCCGGGCAATCAGCTCTGCGGTGCTTTCAGCATCCTTCGCCTCAAGCGATTCCGCCATCATTATCGACGCGTCTTCCGTTGATATCATCTTGAGCGTTATGCCCCATTTTTTATCAGCGCTGTAAACAACTCCTGATATTATTATATTAACCCCGCACATCTTTCCGACTTCGACAGCGCTTCCGTCAAGAACCAAACCGCTCATATTAAACTGCTGTTCATCAAGGATTCTCTTCAGTTCCTGTCTTTCAAGAACATTAACCCGTCCGGTTTTAATAAGTTCAGTGATTAGATGGTTGGTGGCAATTTCCCCGATATCCTTTTGAACATTGTCTCCTTTTTCATCAAAATCAAAAACTGCGACTCTTTTGTGGATATTTGACTGAGCTGAAGCCGTGCAGGACATTACAAGAAAAAATGCAATCGCTGGTATTGTTGTTAGTTTGCGTATCAAACCTTTATCTCCATAAAAAGCATTTTAATACAAATTTATTATTAAATCAAAGTCAGCGAGAGTAAAATTCCTGAAATTCTCTCTCTGATGATGCGCACAAAATTTGTTTTGGATATTTGCAATAACTCTGATAAAATGTTCCTCTTTAGTAACATAATTCAGGATAAAGAATTCAAGTTTTGAAACAAAAAAAGCTTTACATTTCGGATGTAACAAACAGAGATGGGATAAGAGGATCATCGGTAAGCCTTTCCAAGCTGCAGAAAACTATGATTAATCTCTATTTGAACGAAATGGGAATTTTTTCCTGCGAACTCGGTTTCCCGGCTCTTCCGCATGAAAAAAACTATATAAACGCAAATCTTGAATTGGTTGACAAAGGTGTTTTGACTCCTATTGCGCTTACCGGATGGTGCCCTGCAAGACATAATCTTTTGGAGGATATACTTAGGACAACCTATCTGAGGAATATATGTTTTTCGTTTCCAGTTTCGGACAAAGCCATTGAACTTACAGGGGAGAAAGACGGCAGATCCTTTATTCTGAAGGAAGTCAGATCTATGGTTCAGACTTCAAAAGAAAACGGGATAAAATCAATTGTTGTTTCAGCTCATGATGCATCAAGAGCTGATCAGGGGTTTCTGCTTGAATTTGCGCGGACAGTTAAGGAATCAGGTGGAGACAGGATAAGATATTGTGACAGCATTGGAAGGGAATGTCCTTCTTCCATATATGACAATATATGTGTTCTTGCCAAAGAAGTTGATTTGCCTGTTGAGCTCCACTGCCACAATGATCTCGGGATGGCGGTTGCCAACAGCCTGGCAGGAGCGTTCGGTGCGATTGACAGCGGTGTGGACGCTTTCATAAATACAACAGTAAACGGATATGGAGAAAGAGCGGGGAATTGCGACCTTCTCGCGGTAATTCTGGCAGTAAAATATGCTCTCAGGCTTGAGGAAATGAATATTCTTGATCCCAGAGTTGATACTAAAGCAGCTTGGAAAACAGCCAAGTACACTGCCTCTGCATTCGGGTTGGCTATTCCGGCAAATCAGGTAGGTATCGGGCGGCATGTATTTGAGAGAGAGGATCGTTTGTTTCCTGGAAGCGAGATAGGAGACATATTGAATTACGACCTCTATTCCTATGAGGAACTTGGCCTTGGAGAGCCCGAACTTATCGAGACGGGGATAACGCTTATTGCCGGCGAATACAGTGAAAGCCAGTCTTTCAAACCTATTTTTGAAAAACTCGGTTATGTATTTGATTCCGATGGCGACGCGAAGGAGATTTATGAACTCTGTCAGTATGCCACTATTCATAATCAGACTGCTCTTACAGCAGATGAACTTCTTTTCATAGCGTCCAATCCGGAACAGGCCAGAAAGATAATTACAACTATTCCATAACAGCATTTAGCGATTGACTTTTGAGAGCTAACTGTGATATCTTAACGACCGATGATTGTTTTTGGAGGTATTCTTCATGCTTAGAAATAAGCAGTATAACTTGTATATAATAGCAGACGCGAAGGCTGATCTTAAAAAATTTTCAGTTCAGAGAAAGTCTGTTGTTGCGTTTCTGTTTTTTGCAGCAATATTTGTTGCTCTTGTCGGTTTTCTTATATTTCATTACTGCCTGACTTTCAATTACGAAGAAACTGTCACTGCTATCAAAAATGAAAACGAGGCGTTGAGGATGGAGTCTTCCCTGTTGAGCGAAAGCTTGGTGAAGACGGGCGAAGATATGAAATTTTTGAACAGCCGGATTGCTAAACTCGCCGTAATGGTAGGTGTTGAGGAATTGACTCCTTACTCTGAGGGAGGCGGTATTGGAGGCTTTGAGAGTATCAACGGAGAGAAAAGGTTTTCTGACCTCGATGAAGTGGGGAAGGACATCGAGATTATGGACAATATGCGTTCTGAACTTCTCGTCAAAATAGACAAGCTGGAGAATATATATAATGACAAGTTTGAGATTCTGGGATACACTCCCTCGATTTGGCCTGTTAAAGGAATTCTGACGCATGGCTTTGGCTGGCGCAAAGATCCTTTTACCGGTAAACCTGAATTTCACAAAGCTCTTGATATTTCAACAAAAAAAGGAACAAGGATTGTTTCGCCTGCGGATGGGACCATTATTGAGATATCTACAAACAGAGGTTACGGCAAAACAGTGAAAATATCTCATGGCTTCGGTCTTACGACGCTTTACGCACATCTGGATTCATACAATGTGAAAGTCGGACAGAAAATCAAAAGAGGCGATACCATTGCATTTGTTGGTTCTACCGGCCGAAGCACCGGTCCGCACCTCCACTATGAAGTATGGCTTGACGGCAAAGCCGTTGACCCGATGAGATATATGGTGGAAGACCGGCTCAGTAAATTCTGATCCGTTAATTTATCAGAACAAAAGACTAAAAGCTATGATCATGAGGATAATTGCTCCGGCTGTTTCCGCTTTTCTTCCGAAAACAGTCGAGAATTTTTTACCCATGTGTACTCCTGCAAGGGTCATCAGTGCAGCAGTGATACCTATGGTGATGGATGCTCCTATTAAGTTGCATTCCATCAGCCCGAGGCTTATTCCTACTCCAAGAGCATCCTGGCTTGTCGCAAACGAAAGCAACACTAATGACCAGCCTCTGCTACGGTCTGTCAAGTACTTCTTTTCGTCTTCCTCTTGAAAGCCCTCATAAAGCATTTTTGATGCTATAAGCATAAGAAGAACAAATGCGAGAAAAGATGATGATTTTCCAACTATATCCGCAAATCCTTTGCTTAGAAACCATCCTAAAACAGGCATCATAAACTGAAATAAACCAAAATGAAAACTAAGTCTGAAAGCAGATCCTTTTGTTGCGCCACGCGAAGATATGGCAACAGCAACAGCAAATGCATCGCATCCCAGGCAGACAGAGATTAGAATTATCTGTAAAAGTCCCATTAAATCCTAAAGCATTTTCAAATTACTACGAGTTGTTCCTCAAAAATTTTGATAAACATCGGGACAAAATCTAAATTTATGACAATACCTGTAACTCTCAAAAAAAACGATTTAAAACCTGAATAAAATTATCAACTTTGCATATACAATGGAAATGAAATATAAAGTCGCTATATTTTCCATTTATTTGAAGTTATATAATTATATAGATTTAAATTCAATCGTTATTTGCTTACCTTCAGATGGTTTTGAGTGCTGACTTTTTCGTAAATAATTTTGTGCAGCAGCATTAATAAACTAAATTTAACAGTCTTTGAAAATAAAAAATCTACTTTATATTTTCGCGGCTTTAATCTTTGAAATTATTTCCTCAACATTCGAGTAAAAAGGAAGTTCTTCTTCCCTCGTTCAAAACCTGCCATGTTGAAGCCGACGACAAGAATTGCCTGCTTTTTCTTCAACTCAAAGATATCAGACTAAATAACATTTATCGTCACCATGACAGTATGAGCTGAAAAAACAGATCAGGAAGTTGTGCCGCCGGTTCCGAACCTTGTAAGAACGGCTGTCCCAAGAGCAAAAATTGACACTGCCAACCAGCTTATTGATCCCGCGTAAGGAATAAACTTGAGAATCCCGAGGAACAGCCATCCGAAAAGAACACAGACATAAGGCGAAGGATTGTTCAATTTCAGAACTTTTGACAGCCACCTGCCTATAAATTCAAAAAGTGCAGTCAGGCCGAATGCTTTTAATGCAAGAACCACGACCACTGTCAGAATAAGGAATGGAATTCCTATAAGAACGAATGAAAGGATAGTGAAGATAACAACCAGAATAACAAAAACAATAAAGGATGAAAGTCCTGTCAACAGGATCGGCAGAGAAGAATGTTTTATCTTATCAACTCCTCTTCTGGTCTGGGACGGGAAAAGTGCTGTCAGGAATAGTGCTACAAGAAGCCACGACAATAATAATGTTATCCTCATGCTAACCATCAGAGGGGACATATGAAGCTTCCCCATTCCGGATGACATGTCAGTTATCAATCCACGGACTTTTTCCTTTTTTATGTTGATGCTCACCACCTCGCCGTTGAGCATCGCGCCTTGGTTTCTCTTAACCTGGCCGAAGCATGCTACTGTGTCCCCGTCAACCACAGAGCCTTGAAGAAGTAGAATGTCTCCGGCAAGACATACAACATCCCCTTTAACTCTGCCTTTTACGGTCACATCCCCGCCTAAGACAGCGATATTCTTCTCGGCAGTTCCTTCCACAAGCACTGAAGCGCCTATCTTCAGAATATCCTCCCGCATAGTTTCTCCTGCCCTGATCACCATGTCATCTCCGGAGTTATTATCTACAGCAAAAATTTCGCTCGAAATGGCAAACATCATCAGAAAAACAGCAATAATTGAACGGCAATTCATTTGTGTATCCTTTTTATTCTCAATGATGCAAACCTTAATGCCAAGAAATTCAGGAATAAGAGCGCAACTACCGGAACAAGCAGAAGGAATGTGTCCAGATTATTGAGGGAGTAAATTAGAGAACCTGAAATTGAAACAAGGAATTTCCACACTCCTATGGCAAAACTGTAAATGAAATTCATAATATCAACGATAAGTGCCAGAACCTTACTCAAAAAGACTGGCATTGCTATCAGTCCGTCAGAGGAAGAAAGATAATGTTTCAGGCCTAACGCTGAATAGATTAAAGCTATTACTCCGAAAACACTTGCCACAACAAGAGTGAATCCAAGCCCACGGCGTGATTTTACATAAATCTCCCTCATTACGGAATATGAAAAATCATCCGGCACTTCAACTTCTTCTGTGGTGCTGAACTTTTCTATCGTGCTCTTTATCAGCGAAAGTTCCCTCCTGCATCTTCCGCATTCGGAAATATGCTTCTTTAGTCCTAAACTTCCGATCCCGCTTTCAGCGAACTCCTGAAGCTCATCACTGAAAAACTCACATTCTTTCATAGAATATACTCCATCAATTTCAGAAGTTCTCTCCTCGCACGGAATATCCTTGTCTTGACCGTTCCGAGGGGAATATTCTTTACATCTGCAATTTCGTTATAACTCAAACCGTTAATATGACGCATGACTATAAGTTCTCTGTACTCTTCGCTGATCTGACCAAGCGCTTTTTCGAGAGCCATCCCGAGCTCCTTATTTCTGAGGTCATCAAGGGGAGTAATGTTGTCGCTACCGAAATCGGTTTCAATTTCACCGTCCTTAAGCTGGATGGGGGCATCAAAGGATAATGCCGGTACTTTCTTCTTTCGGAAATAATCAATGGTATGATTTGAAGCAATTCTGTATAGCCATGTCGAAAACTTGAATTGCGGATCAAAACTTACAAGTGATTCGTATGTCTTGATGAACACATCTTGCGAAAGGTCAAGAGCAGTCTGATAATCCTTTGTCATATTACAAATATAATTCACAATGGCCTTCTGGTACTTGATAACAAGCTTCTCAAACTCGTTTTGTTCACCGGCAAGAACCGCTTTAACTATGTCATTGTCGTTAAATTCCATTTTTACCGGTTTCAGTCTGTGTTACGAAGAATTTTCATTTTTGTTTCAAACACCGTTTTAAGAAATTACAATACTATTCTTTAAGCTTTGTGAATGCAACGGATATATATGACCGTGAGGCAGCTCATTTTAAGAAAAGATGATTGTCTTTGAAGTCGTTATGTGATATATCCTCATGTTTCTTTATTTTGCGCGGATACTATCATGTGTTTTCTAGGAGAAGAAAAAAATGGTTAAGGATAAGAATACTGAGGTTCAGTTCTTCAAAAAAGTGGATATAACATCCAATCCAGCACCTCTTGGCCTTATGGGATTCGGGATGACGACGGTTCTGCTGAACATTCACAACGCGGGATTTTACGGGCTAGACTCTATGATACTTGGAATGGGAATATTTTATGGAGGTATTGCCCAGATAATTGCCGGGATAATGGAGTGGAAGAAGGGAAATACATTTGCTTCAACGGCGTTCATATCATACGGTTCTTTCTGGCTTACCCTTGTTGCGCTTCTCGTGATACCAAAAATCGGCTGGATGGAGTCGCCTACAGATGCATCGTGGGCAGCATATCTTATTATGTGGGGAATATTCACCGGGGTTCTTTTCATAGGGACTCTTAAACTCAACAGGGCTCTGCAATTTATTTTCGCATCCCTGACAGTGTTGTTTTTTCTCCTTGCGTTAGGGCATATAACAGGGACAGCGATGCTAAGGACAATTGCAGGTTACGAAGGAATAATATGCGGTCTCTCAGCGATTTATGCAGCACTTGCACAGGTCCTGAACGAGGTTTATGGCAGAACAGTGCTTCCACTTGGAATGGCCAGAAGCTGATTACTTTATTTTGCTGATATGCAGTTATATAAATGGCAGGATATTTCAGGAATCCCTGACAAGTTTTAGTTCTTGACAATTT
The DNA here is from genome assembly GCA_964509835.1 of uncultured Acidobacteriota bacterium. GTDB lineage: Bacteria > Acidobacteriota > CAZDZC01 > CAZDZC01 > CAZDZC01. Next base: position 46,828 of record CAZDZC010000007.1, on the reverse strand, counting down.
CCTTGTAATATGCTAAAAATGTTGTTTTGTTTGACTGGCGGAGCTGCCTTCAATTGATTAATTTAGAACCGGTTATAGATTAGGCGCGTAGCTCAGGGGGAGAGCGCCTGCCTGACGCGCAGGAGGTCGACGGTTCGAAACCGTCCGCGCCTACCATTTTTGTGTTATGAATAAAATTACTATCACTCTGCCCGATGGCAGCAAAAAGGAATTTGAAAAAGGTGTCACTCCGTTGGAAGTGGCAAAGTCGATCGGGGAGAGGCTTGCCTCAGAATCTATTGCTGCAGAGCTGAATGGAGTTCTTTCGGACATTTCCAGGCCAATTCTTAATGACAGCAACCTCAAGATAATTACCTCCCGTTCTCCCGAAGCGTTGGATATTATAAGGCACAGTGCATCCCATATAATGGCGGCCGCAGTCCAACAGTTGTTCCCTGAAGTTCAGGTGGGAATAGGCCCTTCAACAGAGGATGGTTTTTATTACGATTTCAGAAAAAAAGAACCGTTCGTTCCCGACGATATTGAAAAAATTAGCGTCAGGATGCAGGAAATGATAGATGCTGATCTTCCTTTTGAACGAGTTGAACTTTCAGTTGAAGACGCTGAACGGAGGTTTGGGGAACTCGGAGAAGATCTGAAGGTTGAGCTTATTAAAGAAAAGGCATCAGGCATCGCGTCATGTTACCGGACCGGCGATTGGATGGATTTTTGCCGCGGTCCCCATGTTCCCTCAACCGGGAGAATTAAAGCATTTAAACTGCTTAATGTTGCCGGAGCTTACTGGAAAGGCGATGTCAGAAATGAAATGCTCCAGAGGATATACGGAACAGCATTCTCCGATAGAAAATCGCTGAATGAATATCTCGTTATGCTGGAAGAAGCAAAAAAGAGGGATCACAGGAAGATCGGCCAGGAAATGGAGCTGTTCAGTTTTCACGAAGAAGGACCAGGATTCCCGTTCTGGCATCCTAAGGGGACGATTCTTTATAACGAGATTGTTGAATACTGGAGAAAGGAGCATTCCGCTCACGGCTACCATGAAGTAAAAACACCTCTTATGCTAAGAGAAGAGCTGTGGCACCGGAGTGGACACTGGGACAATTATAAAGATAATATGTATTTTACAAAGATTGATGATCTCACATACGCTGTCAAACCGATGAACTGCCCCGGCGGTCTGCTGATATACAAATCAACCATGCGTTCCTATCGCGATCTGCCCTACAGAATGGCCGAGATAGGTCAGGTTCACAGACACGAACTGTCGGGAGTGCTCAGAGGACTGTTCAGGGTCAGGACATTCAGCATTGACGACGCTCACATCTTCTGCGCACCTGAGGATATGGATGATGAAGTTGTGGGAATTATCAATCTTATCTTAAAAATATACAAAACCTTCGGCTTTGAGGATATTCACCTTGAGCTCTCAACTAAACCCGAGAAATCAATCGGAAGCGATGAGGTTTGGGAAAAAGCTACTTCAGCACTTCATCGGTCGCTTGAAAAGCTTGGGCACAAATATAAGGTGAATGAAGGGGATGGGGCATTCTACGGTCCGAAAGTTGATTTTCACATAAAGGACTGTCTCGGCAGAATGTGGCAGTGCGGAACGGTGCAGGTTGATTTTTCAATGCCGGAACGGTTCGGGCTTGAATATATAGGAGCGGATGATAAAAGGCACACTCCTGTGATGCTGCACAGAGCTCTTCTTGGTTCCATGGAAAGGTTCATTGGCATTCTAACTGAACATTATGCCGGGGATTTCCCCTTCTGGCTTGCGCCGGAACAGGTCAGGGTCCTTCCGGTTTCCGAGAAAGCTTTGGATTATTGTAACGAAGTTAAAAAGATGCTTTCAGGAATGGGTATGAGGACTGAACTTGACGCAAGAAGTGAAAAAATTGGGTTCAAGATCCGCGATGCAGAGATTTCGAAGGTTCCTGTCATGCTGATCGCAGGCGAGAAGGAAAAGGATTCGCAGATGGTTTCTGTCAGGCTCAGAAAGAAAGGTGACCGTGGTCAGATGACATTATCGGAAACTGCAGAGCATTTAAAACAGATTTATGTTGATAAAGTGATAGATTTTGATTTATAGTGTAAAATCTACTTTTGTTGAATGGATTTTTTACCAGGAGGCATATCATAGGTAAGGACAGTAAAGAAGTAAGGGTCAATGAGCGGATTCGGGCGTCCAAGGTTAGGGTGATAAGCCCCGATGGCGAGCAGCTCGGAATAATGACAGTTGACAAAGCTATGGAGTTGGCTAAAGAACAGCACTTGGATCTAGTTGAAGTGGCATCAGGCGCGGAACCTACGGTTTGCAGGATCATGGATTACGGAAAATATAAATATGATCAGGAAAAGAAAGCCAAGAAAGCCAAGAAAAAGAATAAGACAATGGATGTCAAGGAGGTTCAGTTCAGCCCGATGACGGAGGAACATGACTATCAGTTCAAGAAGAACCATCTGATCAGGTTTCTTCAGAATAAGGATAAGGCGAAAGCAACCATTAAATTCAAAGGCAGGCAGATAACCCATACCGCTCTTGGGAGAAAGGTTCTGGACAGGCTAAGAGAGGACTTGCTGGATTTTGGGTTGGTTGAATCGGAACCTGTAATGGAAGGAAAGAAAATGTTCATGGTGTTCTCGCCAAAATCAAATACAGGAGAATCAAAGAATGCCAAAGCAGAAAACGCATAAAGGTACTGCGAAAAGATTCAAGATCACCGGTACCGGTAAGGTTAAGAGGATGAGTATGGGGAAGAGCCATATTCTGACAAAAAAATCGAGAAAAAGGAAGAGAAGGCTGAGGAAAGCGAAAATACAGCTTGGCAAACAGGCTCAGCTTATCAGGAGACTTCTCCCCCATAGTTAAAACAACAGCAAAGGAGTTGTGGAAAAATGCCAAGGGTAAAAAGAGGACCTAAAAGGGTTCATCGCAGAAAGAAGATACTCAAAAGAGCCAAGGGTTACTTCGGCGGTAAGAGCAAGCTTCACAGAAGCGCTAAAGAAGCAGTTGAAAGAAGTCTCAGGTTTTCATATATACACAGGCACCTGAAGAAGAGAGATTTCAGATCTTTATGGATAATAAGGATCAACGCTGCTGCTAAACTGAATGATCTAAGCTACAGCAGGTTTATTAATGGTCTTAAGAAAGCCGGTGTTGAGCTTAACCGTAAAGTGCTTGCGGATATTGCCGTAAATGATCCGGCAGCTTTCAGTGGTATTGCCGATGTTGCAAGGCAGGCGCTTAGTGCCTGAAACGCAATGCGGGAGGAACTGAAGAGGAGAATGAGCGGAAAGGTGTAGTGTTGTTACTTTCTGCAGGATATAGAAGCTTGGAATGTTTTTTTGATTCATCAAGAAGAGTAACTTAGCCGATAATTTCCAGTAACATCTCTCTTGGATTTTCCGTTTCCTCCCGATTTGGAGTTAGTTGATGAAGGAAAAGCTGGGAGAACTCAAGTCAAGATTTGAAGCAGAGCTTGCCTCAACGGTTACCGTGTCTGACCTTGAAGAGATTCGGGTCCGGTATATCGGAAGAAAACAGGGGGTTCTCAATGATATTCTAAAGGGTCTTAAAGACCTGCCTGGTGAAGATCGTCCGGCAGCCGGACAGCTTGCCAATCTTCTTAAGCGGCAAATTGAAGAGGAATTGAGTGCAAAGCTGGAATTGCTTCGTTCAGAAGTCATTGTAAACCTTACCTCTCTTCTGGATGTTACTCTTCCGGGTTATCCCGTTCCTTACGGCAGGAAACATCCGGTCACTTCAGTTCGGGAAGAACTTGAAGACATTTTTATTTCGATGGGCTACAGCATTGAGCACGGCCCTCAAGTTGAAAGCGATTTTAATAATTTTGTCGCTCTTAATATTCCCAAAGACCATCCTGCCAGAGATAATCAGGCCACTTTTTTTATCGACGCCGAAAGGCTTCTGAGAACACACACTTCACCTGTTCAGATCAGGGCCATGAGCCGCATGCAGCCTCCTCTTATGATTATAGCTCCCGGTTATGTTTTCCGAAGGGACTATGATATTAGTCACACACCGATGTTTTCGCAGATAGAAGGACTTGCGGTTGGTAATAATATCTCTATGTCTCATCTCAAGGGAACTCTTGAGTATTTCTGCAGAAAATGTTTTGGCGAGAATACTGCAATCAGGCTGAGGCCGAGTTATTTTCCGTTTACTGAACCCAGCGTGGAAGTTGATGTCAGCTGTGTTGTCTGCAGCGGAAAGGGTTGCCGGACATGCTCAGGTTCGGGTTGGCTTGAAATACTGGGTGCCGGAATGGTTGATCCCGCTGTTTTTGAAATGGTGGGCTATGACAGTGAGAAGGTTTCAGGTTTCGCGTTTGGCCTCGGGATTGAGCGGGTTGCAATGCTCAAATACGGTATTCAGGACATCAGGGCTTTTTTTGAGAACGATATAAGATTTCTGGAGCAGGGACTCTGATGCTGATAAGTTATAACTGGCTAAAAGATTATATTGAACTGGATCTGGCCGCTGAAAAACTGGGCGATGAACTTACTATGGCTGGTTTCACCATGGACAGCGTTGAAAGGCAGGGTGACGATTTTATTCTGGATCTTGATATAACCACTAACAGACCGGACTGCATGAACCATTTTGGGCTTGTCCGAGAGATATCGGCGATACTTGGGAAACCTGTTAAATTCAATCCATCAGAAACGGTAGAAGCTTTTTCGGGAGATGCATATCCGGTTGAGATAAAAGCTCCTGACCTTTGTCCCAGATATTCAGCAGTGCTTCTTATCGGTGTAAGGAATGATTCTTCACCTTCATGGATTTCGGAAAGACTGAGATCCATAGGTTTAAGAAGTGTCAACGGAGTTGTGGATATTACGAACTTTGTTCTGCATGAACTTGGCCACCCTCTTCACGCATTTGACAACAACAGACTCAAGGATGGAAAGGTAGTTGTCAGAAGGGCTGCCTGCGGAGAAAAGATAAAGCTGATTGATGGATCAGAAAAAATACTTAATAATGGCATACTGGTAATAGCTGACACTGAGAAACCTGTCGCTCTCGCGGGGGTGATGGGAGGGAAGGAAAGCGAGGTTTCCTGTTCGTCAACTGACATTCTGATCGAAAGCGCATTCTTCAACCCTGCATCCATAAGGTTGACGGCAAGAGATTTGGGGATGCATACGGATGCTTCCCACAGATTTGAAAGAGGGGCAGATATAGGCATTACTGTGAAGGCGCTGAACAGGACTGTTGCTTTGATACAGAAGTATTTCGGAGGTTCCGTTGCAGCTTTCAGCGACAATTATCCGCTGCAGGACAAACCTGTTGAGATCGGGCTGAGATATACAAAGATATTTGATATTATCGGAAACGCTTCGGGACTGGACAGAGAGTTCATTAAAAAAACACTGAACAATATTGATATAAAGACAACGGAAGAAACCGGAGATGTTCTTAAAGTCAGCATTCCTTCTTTCCGCAGATATGACCTGACGCGTGAGATTGATCTTATTGAGGAAGTGGCAAGACTCTACGGATGTGAGAAGATTGTTCCCTGTCTTCCCGCGCGCAGTACTCCCAGTGCCGGGATAACACCTTCCGAAAGGATCAAAAGAAAAGTCTGTGACTGTTTATGCGATTGGGGTTTCTCCGAAGCGATCAATTACTGTATGGTGGACGGCAGATCTGAAAAGCTTTTCAGCAGGAACGATTCCGGTCTAGTCGCCTTACGAAACCCGCTTTCCGAGGATGCTTCCGTCCTGAGGAGTTCGCTTTACCAGGGGCTGCTGAAATCAGTCGTCAGAAATCATAATATGGGTTCTTTTGACCTTAAGCTTTTTGAAACTGGAACCGTTTTTGAGCCGTCAGAAGAGCTTGCCGATGAGAAGTATATGCTCGGACTTTCTGTGTCAGGAAAGAGGAACAGAGATCACTGGATGATCGCCGAAGGAGAAGATGCGGACATTTACTTTCTTAAAGGTATCGTTCATTCCCTTACCGGAAAGATACTCAGGAGAGACGCTGTTTTTGTCAAAACATCAAAGCATTACTTTTGTGAAGGCCTAGCTCTTGAATTAGTCATTGAAGGCAGAATTGCCGGAGAGATCGGAGCAATGACCGAGGAAACTCTCCAGAAATTCGGAATTGAAGTTCCCGTTTTCTGCGCGCAGCTGGACATGGATATTTTCTGCTCCACCGGTGTTGCAGTTCAGTCATTAAAAACCCTGCCGAGGGTTCCGGGGATGACGAGGGAGCTTGCATTCATTTCTCCGGTCGGAAAAGAATACGGAGCTGTAAGGCAGGCGGTGGAATCGCTTAACATAGATATTCTGGGGGGATTTGAGGTGGTTGATGTGTATTCAGGTAAATCTCTTCCGGAAGGCAGAAAGAGTTTTCTTTTAAGATTCCGTCTTCAGCCTATGGATAAAACCCTTACGCACAGTGAGGTTGTTGCAATTGAAAGAATGATAGTGGAAAAACTTCAAGCAGGCGAAGGGCTTGAATTAAGAGGAACTCTTGACAATGTCTGAAAAAGCACCTCTTGAGATTCTTGAAGATAAGATCATGAAGGTTGTGGAAATGGTGAAAGGCCTTAAGAAAGAAAATGCGGGTCTCCATGAAAAGAACGAGGAACTGGAGGAAAAAGTAAACCTTATGGAGAAAAGGTTTAATGAACTGAGGAGCAGGGGGCTGGACGAGAAATCCCAAGAAGCTGTGAAAGAAGCTGAAAACAGGGTTTCAACAATGATTGACGCTCTTCAGGAGCTTGACTTGGATTGAAGAGATGAACGAAAACGAACTAGTGACAGTTGAAATTTACGGTCAGTCTTATAAGCTCAGAGGGGCTGGTCAGAAGGACTACATTTTAAAACTTGCAGAACATCTTGATTCAAAAATGAATCAGGTTGTTGACAGCACCGGTACGGTTGATTCCCTGAAGGTTGCTATACTTGCAGCCCTTAACATTGCTGATGAGTATTTTCAGCAGGAAGCACCTCATCCGGGCTCGGAGATTTCAGAGGAGAGGATTACAAGGTTAATTGAAGCGCTTGATGAATGTATTGATTAGGAAGATTATGTTAACGGACTTGATTTTAAAGGCTTTCTGCCTTACAATATCCTTGTTGCGCAGGCTTAAATATTCCCCTGCGGAATTTGTGATTGGACAGTTTTTTTTGAGCCAACGAAATGCAACAGGGAATCCGGAGTCTTTCCATGTAACTTATGCCCTTCGGGACAAGCGAAGTGGAGAGCAGGAAACCCACCTGTCTATGACAGGTTCAAAACTGACTGGCCACACGGTGCCGCGGGGGAGTTCCTTTCATCCTTCTTGCAATACATCTCAGGCTGTATATAAACACTTATTTAGCCGGAGGATGTTTTGTTGTCCCCAAACAATATAATCGCAATTGTTATCATTGGTGTTACTCTGGGTGCGTTTTATTGCCTTCTCTTTTACATCTACAAAGGGATGAAGGCAAGGGACGCGATAACTGCCAAGTTAAAACAGGTGGAAGCCCTTCAAAAAAATGCAGAAAGAGATATAGATGAAAGACTGAAAAAAGCCGAACTCCATGTCAAGGAGAAGCTATATCAGGCCCGCCAGAAAATGGACAAGGAGATCCAGGAAAAGAGGGAAGCGATTCTAGAGCAGGAAAAGAGAGTTATTCAGCGGGAAAAGAATGTTGAACGGAAAGCCAGCCTCATTGACGAAAAAGAGGAAGAGGTAAAAGCGAAGCGCAGTGAGCTTGATATCCGCGAAGGGATTCTCAAAACGCAGGAGGATGAACTGGAGTTCCTTGTTAATGAACAGAAATCAAGGCTCGAGCAGATTGCCGGAATGACCATGTATCAGGCGAAGGAAGAACTCAAAAAGAATATGGAGTCCAAGGCCAGAGCGGAAATGGTCAATTATATCCAGCGTATTGAAGCTGAGGCAAAGGAGAGAGGAGATATAAAAGCCAAAGAGATCATATGTTCATCAATAAATAAGGTAGCGGGAGATCCTTTTATTTTCAATTCAGTATCTGTGGTTGAACTTCCGAATGAAGAAATGAAGGGTAGGATTATAGGCAGAGAGGGCAGGAATATCAGGGCAATCGAAATGGCAACGGGAGTTGATATTCTGGTTGACAACACTCCGAATGCGGTAGTCCTCTCAGGTTTCAACGCTCTGAGAAGGGAAGTTGCCAAACTGGCTATTGAAAAACTGGTTGAGGACGGCCGGATACATCCAGCCAGGATCGAGGAAATGGTTGAAAAAGCCCGAATGGAAATTGACCAGTCAATGTTTGATGACGGTGAAGCGCTCATTTTCGAGCTTGATATTCAGAACCTGCACCCCAAGCTGGCCAGAATGCTCGGAAAACTTAAATATAAAACAGAGAACGGTATGAACCTTTACCGGCACGCCAAGGATATTGCTGTTTATGCTTCAGGGATGGCCGAAGAACTTGACCTCAATGTTCAGCTTGTAAAGAGGGCAGCTCTTTTCCACGATATCGGAAATGCGTGCGATTCAGATGAATACGAAGGGACCATTCTGGAAAGGACCGTTGATGCGCTCAGCATGTATGAGGAATCCAAAGATGTAATCGGCATGGTGGAAAGCCTCCATCTTGATAAGCCAGTCAGTCCGGAGTCTGCTATCTTGTGTGCCGCTCACACAATAGTTATGGACCGCCCCGGCGTGAGTGACGAAGTGTTTGATACCTATCTGCAGAGACTTGAGAAACTTGAAGCTCTGACATCCGGCTTCAAGGGTGTTAAAGAGGTTTATGCGATCAGATCCGGAAAAGAGGTGCGGATAATCGTTGACAGCGAAAATGTGTCCGACAATGATGTCGTATGGCTTGCTAAAGACATAGCGGGAAGAGTGGAAACTGAACTTGAATATTCAGGCCAGATCAAGGTGGTTGTTGTAAGGCAGACAAGAGCATTTGATATCGCCACCTGATGTCTGAGTATGAACGGCCTGCGCGAAATCCTGACAGTTTCTGCCCTTAACGGGCTAATTCAGAACCAACTGGAGGGGACCTTTCCCGAAATCTGGGTGCAGGGGGAGATATCAGGTCTTGCAATACCAGCATCCGGTCATTGTTACTTCACTCTTAAAGACAAAGACTGCCAGATTAAGGCGGTCATGTTCAGGTTTCAGGCAGCTTATCTCCGGTTCCGCCCCAAAGACGGCATGAAGGTTTTGATAAGAGGGCGGGTTACAATATACAAACCAAAAGGCGACATTCAGTTATCAGTTCAGTATATGGAGGAGCAGGGAGTAGGGGATCTGTTCAGGTCTTTCGAAGAACTGAAGAAGAAACTGGACTCGGAAGGTCTCTTTGATGAAAAACATAAAAAACTTATTCCTTTTCTTCCTTCTGTAATAGGTGTAGTAACATCTGCAACCGGCGCAGCGGTGAGGGATTTCATAAGGATAGCCGGAGAAAGAGACCCTTCGGTGAGGCTGATAATATCTCATTCACGGGTGCAGGGTGAAGGTGCAGCTGAAGAGATTATCAGGGCTGTTGAGAATCTTGAACAACTTGGAGGGGTCGATCTGATAGTTATTACAAGGGGAGGGGGAAGTATTGAAGACCTTTTCGAATTCAACAACGAAAACCTCGCGCGGAAGATATATGATTGCGAAATTCCCGTTGTAAGTGCAATCGGACATGAAATTGATTTCACGATACTGGATTTTGCAGCCGACCTCAGGGCCCCCACTCCTACCGGGGCGGCAGAAATGGTGGTTAAGAACAGGGGTGAACTCGGTAATTATGTCCGTACCCATCTTAAGAGAATTCACAACGGAATCCGTTACAGGATATCAAACGGCAGGATGGAGCTTCGGGACGCTATGGGAAGCAGAGCCTTCAGCGGTCTGAAGTCCCGCATTATGGAAAATATTCAGCGTGTTGATTATCTGTCACATCGCCTTCAGATATTGATGCTCAACAGACTGAAAACTGAAAAAGAGGGATTTCATTCAGTGGAGAAACATCTGAAAGAAATGGATCCTGTGCACAGACTGGTGCTGATAAGAGAGCAGTTCAGGCAAATAGAAAGTAACCTGATAAATATATCCGGGATAATATTCGAAAAAACGAAACACAGGCTCGCGGTCAAGGCTGAGAACCTTGACATGATAAGTCCTCTGGCCGTTCTTGGACGGGGATACAGTCTCTGCCAGCGGGAGGACGGTAAAATAGTTATGAACAAAAATGAGGTCGGAATATCCGAAAAGGTGAAGCTTACACTGAAAGAAGGCAGGCTGGACTGCCGTGTGGAGGGAAAAAGCGAATGACAAAAAAAGTAGAAACGGTTGAGAAATTTGAGGTCGCGCTTGAGCGGCTGGAGAAGATAGTTGAGCAGTTGGAAGAAGGAGAACTGCCTCTGGATGAATCCTTGGCATTGTTTGAGGAAGGAATAAAACTGACCCGGATATGCGGGAAACGGCTCGATGAAGCAGAGAAGAAAATCCAGATGCTTATAAAGGACGAGAAAGGTCTGAAACTTGAAGATTTTGATCCTGATGAGACATAGTTCAGCGGAACACAACTTATGACAGTTTCATGAATTTTCATTGCAGGAAGCAATTATGACAGGTATCTTCGGAAAACTGGCTGACATCTTCGGAAGGGAAAAAACAGGAAGTAACGATAATGTGCAAAAATCTGAGAGGCCCTCTGATTGGAGATTTACAGTAAAAGATTTGTTTGATCAGATGGAGGCTGGAAATAGAAAATCCGTTGGCCAGCCTGAACTGGACTGGGCCAGAGAATATGAAAGAACCCTCATTCCAGCGCATTATAAATTCCCGGAGAAGGGCGATCTTTATGAATCCGTTGAAGATCAGCAGATAGAATTTCTTACAGCCTGGGCAGCTCCATTCACCGGAAGCGGGACTGGAACTATTCTTAAGGGTGAACAGATCTGGATAGAGACTGACCCTGTGGGTTCTGAACCGGTCTCAACCTATGCGCTGCCAGTCTGTTATAATGAACTGGAGCGCAGAATGGTCCCGGAATCAGACAGATCAAGCGTCAAATACGGCGGTTTCTATTTTCATTTAACAACAATGGAATTGAATGAGAAATTCAGGCTGGTGCAGAAGAGATTTAAAGGGAAGGAATGATTTTTACAGGTTAAAAAGATTATTGATATCAGTAAAACTTTATTGCATAATCCCACTTGCATATTTAAACGGTCAGGAGCTAATTTGTAATATGATTTTCAGGGAATTTTGCCGGAAATATCAATTTCAGCGATAGTTGAATTTTAGGAGTAATTATGGATTATTTGGAACTGGCTATTGAAAAGGCTTCAGAGCTGGGAGCCGATTACGCGGATATCCGTATCCAGAAAACGACAACGGAATCCATATTCCTGCGTAATCTCAGCCTGAAGGACACAAACAACAGGGTGGTTCACGGGTACGGAATAAGAGTTTTAAAGGATGGCGCGTGGGGTTTTGCCCATAATTCCGTTTTTGATGCTGATTCTGTAGCCAGGACCGTGAAGAGGGCTTTTGAGATCGCGCAAAGCTCAGGAAAGATCAAAAACGGTGACGGAATAAAACTCGCTTACGAGCGAAGTTACATAGACCGTTATGAAACCCCGGTGCAGATTGATCCTTTTTTCGTTCCGCTGACGGAAAAAATCGAGCTTATGATGGAGGTCAATAAAACACTTCTGAACCATCAGGGAATGGTGCAGGCTATGTTTGTCCTGCTATGCCAGACGGATGAGAAGAAATTCGCATCCACGATCGGAACCAGACTGGACATAAAGACGACATTTGTTGACCCTATGATAAGAGCTACTGCTGTGGCTGCTGGTGACAGTCAGTCCAGAACCTTTGATCCCGGCGGGCAGGCTTATGGCTGGGAATATATTAAAGCGCTGAACCTGCTTGAAAAAGCTTCGCAGATTGCAGAGGAAGCGATTATGAAAACCCATGCAGCAACGCTTGGGGAAGAAAGGAGAATGGAGCTTATTCTTGATCCCTATCATCTGGGGCTTACCATGCACGAATCAGTTGGCCACCCGACAGAACTTGACCGCGTGCTGGGCTGGGAGGCTGATATGGCAGGATTGTCGTTCGCCACTCCCGAAAAGCTCAAAAATTACAGATACGGCTCGGATATCGTAAATTTCACTGCTAACAATAAACTGGAAGGCGGTCTTGCGACTGCCGGATATGACGATGACGGCGTTCCGGGACAGCGATGGTATATTGTGAAGAAGGGTATTCTGAATGAATACGGCACCACAAGGGAAGTAGCGCCTTTCATCGGCGAAGCGATGAGCAGGGGGTGCAACCGTGCCACATATTATTATGATTTTCCGATTAACAGGATCCCGAATCTCTATCTGGAACCCGGGGAGAAGGAGTTAAGCCCTCAGGATCTTATTGCGGACACGAAAGACGGGGTTTATATTGAAGGGAGAGGGTCTTTCTCGATTGATCAGCACCGGGTCAATTTTCAGTTTGGCGGAGACCTCTTTTGGGAGATTAAGAACGGAAAGAAAACAAGAATGCTGAAGAAGATCCTTTACAAATCCAACAATCCTGAATTCTGGAACAGTTGCGATGCTATCTGCGATAAGCGGTACTGGAAGCCTTTCGGGGTCATAAATTGCGGCAAGGGGCAACCCATGCAGGCAGCGAGAATGACACACGGCGCTTCTCCTTCAAGATTCAGAAATATCAGAGTCGGAGGCTCACAATGATAGATAACAGCGAGATTTTAAAAGCCGGCAGGTTTATTAAGGAACACTGCAAGGCGGATGATTTTGTGTTTTCGGTTTGGTCAAAGGACAGCCACCAGACGAGGTTTGCTCAGAACGCTATAACCCAGCACATAGGTGGCGAGAACCTAACTGTCAATCTGGAGACTGCATTCGGGAAAAGGACCGGATCTGCTTCAGTGAACCAGATAGACGATAACTCTCTGATGAATCTTATAGATACAGCAGAAGCTACAGCAAAACTTAACCAGTCTGACCCGGAATTTGTCCCCAGTGAACCGTCGTCCGCGCTCAAAGATGTGAAAAACTTTGCTGAAAGTGTCGAGAAGCTCGGTGTTGACGATATGGTATTGAACATAAGCAGATGCGTGGAAAACGCTAAATCAAAGAACGCAAAGGTATCGGGAATGTCAGAAAAGCACATCGGCGGTTTCTTTGTCTGCACAAAGAACGGTTTTGAAGGTTTCGACCGGTTCTCTGAATACGGGCATTCAATGACGATGGCGGGAGAATCCAGGGAGACGAAAGTTTCGCTTTCAGTAAAGGACTATTCATCCTTCAGTATGGACAATATGATAGAGCTTCTCAATTCTCAGTTTGATGCCCTCCGGAAACCCGAACCATTTCAGAAAGGCAGGATCCCGGTTATTCTCAGACCTGCAGCCGTCAACGAGTTTTTTGGCTTTCTCCACTGGATGATGGACAGAAGGAACGCGGACGAGGGGGTTTCGGCTTTCACCGATCAGATTGATCAGAAGTTCTTCGGGGACAGATTCACGATGTCGTCCACAATGGATGATCCTGAGCTTAATGCGATGAGGTTCAGCCCAGAAGGCATTCCTTCCGAAACTACCCGCTGGGTTGACAAAGGCTATGTCAGAAATCTTCCGGTATCGAGATACTGGGCGCGGGAAAAGGGAGTAAAACCCATAAGGGCATTTAATGTATTTATTGAAGGCGGAGACGCTTCAGAACAGGAAATGATGAAAGCAGCGGGCAGAGGACTGATAATAAATCATTTCTGGTACATACGGTTTGTGGACATGAAACGCGGAGAGCTTACCGGACTGACACGGGACGGCGTTCTTTATTTTGAGGACGGCCAGATAAAACACCCTGTTGTCAACCTGAGGTTCAACGAAATTCCGCACGAAGCTACCAGAAGGATACTGCAGCTTGGCAAAAGCGTTCTTCAGGATACCACAAGCAAGGTTCCCTCGATGCTTATAGAGGATTTCAACTTTGTGGACACGACGACATTCTGAAGGATGAACCTGCCCGATCTTATAATTGACAGCAGCGGTTTTTGCGGGCAGCGGAAGAACTGAAGCTGGGTTTGACAGAACGCCTGCGTTTACTACATCCTACTTATTGCTACTGGACAGACGAGCGGATGTGATGGGAAGAGAGATTGATGGAAACCAGATGTCAGACATTAATTGGTGTGGCGGAATACCTGAAAATGGCGAGTTGGACTGTGTTTGCTGACACTGGAAAGGGCATGGTCTTGCGCGCAAGGGGGGGGGGTAAGAACTCCTTGGACGATTTGTCGAGATGAGAACAACAGTGTTTTATACAGAAACCATATATCCCTCCGGAAACAATGGAAAATAAGGCTTAATGATTTTCAAAAAAAGACTTTATTGGAACATTGCTAGAGGAGACTTGTAATGCTATTGTGCAATCTAAAGGTTTTATAAGGAAACAATATATACAATATTAGCTTTTGCCAAATATTAGGAGGATGAAAATGAATAAAAAGTTCGAATTAGTGTTACTTGCGTTGGCTTTGCTCGCCATATTTGGATGTGCGAACATGCCTACACCCATCAGCCCGAACTAAAGGTATATTTTCATATGGAGGTTTGTCATGAAATGGACAGGTGTTTTTTTTCTTGGTTACATTATATTGATCGGTGGCATTCTCGCCGCGCTCTGGAAATTCGGTATTCTGGCAGGTATAGGTACGACATGGACCTTGATCGGAGTCGTTATCGCGATCGGTATTGGCATCATGCTCGCAGTCTCCAGTAGCGGGAGCAAAGAGAATATCGAAATCGACCGGAAATGATCTATGCCACGGGTGCGACGAATGAGTGGCAGGCTAGATCCACCTCTGGCAGTGGACAGCATTAAGAATATAAACCATTGCACAACCGATTGGTGCACCAGAACAGCGAAAAGAATGCCGACTGGGATCACAAGTGTTATAAGAATAGAAATGTCGCTTTGCTGAAGAAGAAACCGGAGAGAACTAGAATTCTGGTTCTAAATCGGCTTGCGTGCACAGTTCATTAGCGGTGATACGGTCGAATTGTTTATACTTTTTGACAGGTATGATTTTTTTGCCATTTGTATAAATGGCGTGTCTGCTGCCCTCTCTTAAAAGATAAAAACCGTTTTTTCCCAGATAGCGGATCACAGATTATATTTTTTGACCGACATGCATCACCTCAATCGGAAGCTGTTCAGTCAGCGCATTCCCAAACGGGATCTTTTAAGCCTCTGATATGCAAGGATCATTTCATTGAGAGCATCTCTCAGCATTTCGCGGCATTCCTCAAGATCCTTCCTTTCCGTTACAACTTTTGGTCATTCGATAAGTTGACCCATATAACCGGCCTTAATTTTTGTGTACCTTTTTATGCGTGATTTATGGAAAAGATGCTGGATATTCCTGATCTTAAATTAGGGAAACCGGTTCCTCTGATCAATGAAGAAATCCAGTAAGCAGCGAAGGGAGTCAGCTCCACCAGGCACAGAATATTGAACAAGCTGCTAGGTCCATATGATTTTGCCCCATTATTCGCAAAACGGAAGCTCTTGAGAAATTCAGAACTTCCAACCTTTCAGCTAAAAGAACAGATTATCTGAATAGAATTCACCATGATGTCAGCATATTATGGGGATTCATGTAGATATTGTTCGGTGCAAGCGAGAGGTAAGTTGTGATATAAACACCGAACCAAGAGTTACAGATTGCTCGCGTCCAATGTCTAGAACTAAGCAATAACTGGTTTAACGCTTGACATTTAACGAAAAATGTTATACTTTTTACTTATGATAAAATCATTTGTATGCAAAGAGACTGAAAAAATATTTAATCGGCAGTATTCAAAAAAGCTGCCCACAGACATACAAAGAACTGCATTCCGTAAGCTTAGAATGCTGAACAGAGCAATGATGTTGAATGATTTGAAGGTTCCTCCGGGAAATAAGCTTGAATCTTTGCATGGCGACCGAAAGGGGCAGTATAGTATAAGAATAAATGATCACTGGCGCATTTGTTTCCGCTGGGAAGGAAAAGATGCCCTTGATGTTGAAATTTCAGATTATCATTGAGGAGAAATACAATGGAAAAACAGAAAATACCTCCCATACATCCTGGTGAAATACTTATGGAAGAATTCTTGAAGCCGATGGGTCTTAGCCAGAACCGAGCCGCACTTGATATGCATGTCCCCGCAAGGCGCATTAATGAAATCGTTTTAGGGAAAAGAAGCATCACACCGGATACTGCATTGCGTCTTGCAAAATATTTTAATATGTCACCGCAATTCTGGCTCGGACTGCAGATGGATTACGATCTTGATATTGCAGAAGACCGTTATGCAGACAAAATTGAAAGAGAAGTTCATGAGCGTGAAGAGGCGATTTGATACGCAAACGACAAATAAGGCGCTCCTTAAATGGAGTACAGCGATGATTCTCATACTCGAGACGAATGGCAAGGGTTTCATGGGCTGGATCGCAGAGCTTCCCGGCGCATTCGTCCGCGGTGCAACGCAGGAGGAGGTGCGAGGCAAGGTTAGTGGCGAGTTGGCAGCCTATGCCAAATGGCTCGAGATCGAGGTTGACGGGCAGTGCGTCTTGGAGGAACAGACAGTTGCCACCACGGCTGCCGTCGAGGACGGCGACACCAGCATTCTCCTTGATGCGGATAGTGAGCCCTACGCGAATGCTGATGACCTTGACCACGATTGCGAACTGATGGATCTCTCGGCCTGGAAGGTACAGCAGATTTACGATCGATGCACAAATCGGGATGTGGTTGCACCCAGCAAGGACCGAACGACATTCTATGGTCCAGTTCACAACACGATAGACTCCCAGTACAGTCACATAGTCAACTGCCAGCAGTATTACCTTGAGAGTATTGGAATCCCGTTCAAGGTTCAAGGCGACTTGAGGCGGTCTCGTACACGAGTTGTGGATACAATTCGGCAGCGTTATTGTGCTCAAGGGAACGCGTTGTACTCAACATCAGATGAGGAGTGGACGATCAGGAAGGTCATTCGAAGGATTATATGGCATGACCGCATCCACGCACGCGCCATAAGCCGGATGAAAGATGAAGTGTGCACCTGAGCATCGTTGGTGTTGATTACCGACAGTGGAGAGTTGCAAGTTTTCCTTGAAGTGATCTAGTGGCTTCAGAAGTTCCAGGGGCGGTGACTCAATTCAATGTTAATTACTCTCCCTTCAAAAGCTTTTCCGCTTCATCTACTGATATTTCACCATCCTGAAGTTTTTTCAGCACATCATCCGGATCTGGAGGAAGCGGTTCCTGTCCCAGTTCCCTGAACATTTCTTCGACTCTGAGCCTTACAGTGGGATAAGATATTCCCATTTCCCTCTGCACTTCCTTCAGATTTCCTCTGCTTTTCATGAACAGATTGAACAGTCCTCTTTTCTCGTCACTGAGACTGCACACGGGACAAAGATTGTAGTCTCCGTTAATCTCGCTTCCGCAGGACGAGCATTCGAGCCTTGTGACCACAAGTTCCCCTTTGCAAGACGGGCATCGGAACGGAATTTTCTGTCTCATTTATTCGCTCCTCAGGTTGATGTTCCCGCCCATCGTTTTTATGGACAAATGGGATGCCGGGCTGTCGCTTCCGATATTAACCTTTACGCTGCTTCCGGGGAAAGGATTCTTTGACTCAACTTCGCCAAGCTCCTTCGAGACTTTTATTTTTCCGCCCATTGTTGTAGCCTTAAGGCTGGTGGATACTCCGTTCGGGAGAAGAATATCAATATCTCCGCCCATGGTATGGACGGTTCCCTCGCCGATCCAGTCTTTTTCGAGAGTTACATTTATATCCCCGCCCATTGTTTTCGCGTTGAAATCCGTTTTCATTCCCAGTGCCTCGAGATCGCCTCCGAGGGTATTTATGCTCAGCGGGGAGCTTATATTTTCAGCTGTAACATCGCCACCCCGGGTTTTTGCTTTCAGTTTCTTCACCGTAGAGGGGACCATCGCTTTCAAGTATCCGCCAGTCCACTTCACAATATACAGGGAATCGCCTTTCAGTACCCTTATGTTTTCTATGTCCTCCGCTTCTAACACACATCGCTTTTCTTCGCCTCCTTTGATATTCAGGTCGCATGATCTGCGGCCCTCTTTTTTTGTGCTTACTATATACAGATCATGTCCTTCCTGAACTTCAAACCCGTTCTCATCAAGAGGAATAGTTTCAAAATCCTCGTCTTTAGCATAGGTCAGTTCATCTCCGGACATTCCTACAGCGACATCCTCAAGAGCGTTTTTGATCATGGGGCCTATCCCCGCGAGGGTTTCTCCGAGAGACTCAAGGGTTGTGCTCATGCTTCTGGCTCCCTTGTCTCTTTTTGAGTGTTCTTCCCTTTTTTGGTCTCCCTCTTTAAGTGCTTTGAGAAGCCTTTCGGCATCCTCTACCGAAATTTTGTTTTCCGCCAGCATCTGAAGTATCTGTTTTTGTCCTTCGCTCATATCAATTCTCCTTTTGAAAATTACCATCAGCTCTTACACGGCATAATATAAATTGGATTTTACAAATTGTCAAGAGTTTTTTATATTTTGTAAAATTATTTCTAGTTTAACAATAGAAATATGACCGGAAGCTTTTACCACGAAATACAAAAGGGATTTTACAGGGGCTTATAGTTTCTTCCCCGCCAGACAATGCCTTTTCGCCTGTATATCCAGTAAGATTTAATCATGATCCATCGCCAGAGAATGTCGCTGAGCGAGGGAAGTAGGATGAGATACCACGGCATTCTGAATGTAACCGCTATCTGGGCGAACACCGAATGCATTGCTATTAGTGAAGCCACCGCCGGAACAGTAAGGTTGGGATATATTGGATGTAACATAAGCATTATATAAGGAAAAAGGAACATGAAGAACCCTGTTATGAATGGCAAAAAGAACATTATTGAAATTTTCCTGAGAGGTGGGAACAGGTTTTTTGTAAAGCCGTTAAGGGTCTCTTCCGCTCCGTGATACATTCTGATATCTATATGATTCACAGCTCTGGCAACCGCGAGTTTATAGCCTCTTCTTTTTACAGCGTATCCGAGAGCAACATCATCAATCACAGCATCTTTGATGCAGTAAAAAGCGTTGATGTCATTCAGAACATCTTTTCTGACTAGATTAAATACGCCTCCTCCGCAGGCGAGAAACTTCCATTTAGTTCTTTGAACAAGAAAAAGGGGCGCAGCGCCGAAGGCCACAAGTGCCAGAATAGAAAGAACAGCGGGTTCCACTATTCCTCTGGTGACAATCCTCGGAAGGAGGAAAAGCATTCCCGCTTTTTCAGAAATTGCATAATTTACAGCCCTTTTAAGCAGATCCGGTTTGTAATGAACATCCGCATCCACGAAAAGGACCCAGTCGCCTTTGGCTGTATTTTTGCCGATTTCAAGGGAATTAGGTTTTCCAAGCCATCCTTCCGGAGGTTCTGTTCCGTTTATTATACAGAGATTTGAATATTTAAGCGATAATTCCTCTAAAATATTTCCTGTTGAGTCCGAAGAACAGTCATTGACAACAATGACTTCGAATGCGGGATAATCCTGTTCGCAGAAAGAAGAAACTGCTTTCCCAATGGACCTTTCCTCATTCCTTGCGGGGACAACAATGGAAACGAAGGGCAGTTCGCTTCTGATATCATAATTTAAATCCCCCAGTTCTTTTATGAGAAGACAGTTTAAGCACCACTGAAGAAAACAGATTGCCCATATTACGGCAGTCAACCACATGATATATTCCATGAAGATCAGTTTATGTACCCCAGGCTTCTCAATTCTTCAATAACTTCGGGTGAGAGTTCAGTCTCGTCTCTGCCGACAGGCGAGGTTGCTTTTTCGACAAAAGGCATGATTCTCTCCAGCATTGCCTGCGCGGTTGAAGGGTTTTCTGAAATAACATTCAGAAGCTCATGCGGATCTGCCTGAATGTCATATAATTCATCGTCGTGCTCAGTAAGATGAAAATATTTCCATTTTTCTCCGGTCAGCGAGAACTTTAGGCCGGACTCCCAATTTCGTTCCCTGTTCACCCTTTCGGAGAAGATATATTCGTTCCCATTGTTATTCTTAAGAATATCCCTTCCTTCCATCTGCCGCAGAAAGTCTTCAGGAAAATCAAAATAAGTCGCAATTACGGGAAGGATATCAATAAGAGAAGTTAAGTCCCTGATTCTGCGGTGCTGTATTTTTTTATTGTCAGGAAATTTTATCATAAGGGGAACATAGAGCTGTTCGTTATAAATCCTTCCGTGGTCAATCCAGTTATGCTGTCCTAATCCCTCGCCGTGATCCGCTGTTAATATGATTAATGATTTATTGTAAAGTCCGGATTCTTTCATTTTACTCATAAATGCCTTCAACTGACTGTCAACATAGCTGACTTCGCCGTCATAAAGATTGTTTATTCCTGTAGTGAATTCATTCAGCTCTTTTACCCCCCTGTCTTTCAGATATTTAAACAGTTCGCTGTCATTTGAGAATTTTGTTCGAAAAGGCGGAGGCGGCAGGTAAGGCCCGTGAGGGTCAAAATAATGCATCCACAAAAATAAAGGTTTTTTCTGGTCTCTCTTTGATAACCACTTCAGCACAGAGTTGTTTAAGTTTTCAGCCGTTCTTTCGCTCCCCTCCGGTTCATTAAAAAAGTCAAATCCAGCTGCTATTCCCGTATGGCTTTTGACTGAAGTCGCGCTCACAAATCCAGCCGTGTCATACCCGATCTCCTTCAGCGCCTGAGCCAATGTGAGCAATCCTTTGCCCGTTGACAGTGTCACCCCTAAGTGCTCTGTGTTAGCCTTTACTCCGTGGGAATAAGGATTCATTGATGTCATTATTGATATATGCGCAGGCAGGGTAGTTGCCATGGGGGTTATGGTATTCTCAAAAAGAACGCACTCTTCCGAAAAACTGTCTATGAAAGGCGAAGTATTCCTGAAATAACCGTAGCATCCCAGCCTGTCTGCCCGGAGAGTGTCAACAGTAATAATGATAAGGTTGGGACATGCTTCGCTGCTAGCGCATGAAATCAGAAAAACTGCTGAAAGAAAAATAATCAGCGGAATAAACATATTAAAGAGCTTTCTATTATTCAATTCAAATCCTCTCTTCATCAAGGTGAAGTTTACTCAATGGCAGTAATAATTTCAAATAAGATATTTTATGCGTCCATATTCCTTGCAATTTCAGGAGCTGCTCCTATACTATACCGTTTTTTCTGAATTTGTCTTTAGAGAACTGATCAAATGCCAAAACTCCGGATACTAAAAATTAAATCAAGACCGAAAAGGAAGGCGAATGTATTTCTTAGGAAGGCAGCGCTGTTTTTCAGCAGATACGGGATAACAGAAAACACCGTTATCATTATTCTGGCAATTATCGTAGGTGTGCTCGGAGGCTACGGAGCGGTAATTTTCAGAAAGATGATCCAGTTTGTTCAGTATGCTTTTTATGGGAGGGAAGCAGTAAGTTTTTTCACTGAAACAATTAATGTCCTGCCATGGTACAGGGTTTTCTGGGTGCCTGCCCTCGGGGGACTGGTAACGGGGCTTCTGATTTATTTTTTTGCAAAAGAGGCAAAAGGCCATGGGGTTCCCGAGGTTATGGCAGCTGTTGCGATAAATGGCGGACGGATAAGACCCAGGGTGGCTTTATTTAAATCTCTGGCTTCAGCGGTAACTATCGGGACCGGGGGGATTGTAGGCAGGGAAGGCCCTATTGTTCAGATAGGTTCCGCTATCGGTTCAACTGTGGGACAGGTGCTGGGGATGAAAAAAGAAAGGCTCCGGACCCTTGTAGGCTGCGGAGCTGCAGCGGGAATAGCCGCTACATTTAATGCTCCCATTGCCGGCGTCATGTTTGCGCTCGAAGTCATAATGATGGATTTTGCAGTTAACACATTTTCTCCGATAGTTATATCTTCTGTTGTGGCAACTGTAATTTCAAGAGCCCACCTCGGGGATTTTCCCGCATTCAATGTTCCGGGATATGAACTGGTCAGTTCTCTTGAGATTCCACTGTATGCGGTTATGGGTTTAGTGATAGCGGGTGTTTCTCTTTTTTTTGTTTCAACCCTTTATAAATTGGAGGACATTTGGGACCTGTTAAAGATTCCCGGTTATGTCAAATCGATGGCAGGCGGTTTAGTATTGGGGCTGTTGGCTATTAAGGTGCCTCATGTTCTGGGTGTTGATTATGTCACAATCGAGAAGATGATAAGAGGGGATATTGTCTGGTGGGGACTCGTGGGAATTGTTTTACTGAAGATACTGGGAACAAGCTGGACAATCGGTTCGGGAGGCTCGGGAGGGATTTTTGCTCCAAGTCTGTTTATTGGTTGTGCTGCCGGAGGAGCCTTCGGGTTTTTCGCTCACAGTGTTTTCCCGTCTTTCACAGCTCATCCAGGAGCTTATGCCATCGTAGGAATGGGTACCCTCGTTGCCGGTGCAACTCACGCTCCAATTACGGCAATCATAATTCTTTTTGAAATGACAGATGATTACAGGATAATACTTCCTCTTATGGTTTCATGTATTGTCTGCACTCTTATAACAATGGCTGCGAGAGAAGGCAATATTTACACTGTCAAGCTTATGCGCAGGGGGATAAATCTCGCAAAAGGGAAGGAACTATCCGTTCTCGCGGAAACATCTGTGTATGCGGCTATGAATAAAAAAGTGGAGACAGTTTATCAGTATTTGCTTCTGAAGGAAATTAAAAAGCAGCTTTCCGCCAGCCTTTATACGGATTTCCCTGTGGTGGACGACAAAAAAAGGCTTGTGGGATTTCTGTCATTTCAGGACTATAGAGAATACCTGTCCTCTGTCGAATTTGATGAAAGGATAACCGCAAAGGACATTGCCGATGATAATGTTGTGACTGTGAAAGAAAATGATAACCTTAAAAATGCATTGGAAATTCTTGAGGAAAACCATATAGAGCAGGCGCCGGTTGTAAGCCGGACTGGTGAGATGGTCCCGGTTGGAATGATAAGCAGAGGCGACATAATAAGCACATATAATTCGGTGCTAAAAAAGAAATTTTCTAACAGGCCGGATAGAGAAAAGGATAAATGAATTATGGGGATAACTGATATTCTCAATGAAATGCAAAAATCGGCAGTCACTAAGACTGAAGGTGCGTGTCTTGTGCTTGCGGGAGCAGGTTCCGGCAAAACAAGAACGATTGCCTGCCGTATAGCGTACCTGATTGCCGACAAGGGCATACCGCCGTGGAACATTCTTGCGGTCACCTTCACGAATAAAGCCGCAGAGGAGATGAGGGAAAGGGTTCTTGCCATGACTGTCCCGGGAGGGGCAATGCCGATAATAAGCACTTTTCATTCTCTGGGGCTCAGAATATTGAGGCAGGAAACCGCAAAGATAGACAGGATGCCGTCTTTTACCGTTTATGATGACTCGGACCAGAAAAAAGCGTTCGGGGTTGTTCTTGATATTCATAATTTAAGCAGAGACAATTTTCCTCTGGCTCAGGTAATGTCCAAAATAAGCAGTCTTAAAGACAAACTGATAACTTGTGATGATTTCGAAAAAGAGGCTGTGGGATTTTATGAGAATGCAATCGCGAAAATATATAAAGGTTATGAAAATATCCTGAAAAACAATAATGCTGTTGACTTTGATGATCTGATTTTTAAGTCGGTCCTTCTTCTGAAGAATAATCAGGAAATACGGTTGCAGTGGGCGAAAAGGTTCAGGTATATAATGGTGGACGAGTATCAGGATACGAATCATTCACAGTATGTCCTGATGAGGCTTCTTTCAGAAAACTGGCATAACCTCTGTGTTGTGGGCGATGAGGATCAGTCAATCTACAGATGGCGTGGAGCCGAGATAAGGAACATACTGGAATTTCAGGATGATTTCCCTGATGCTGTAGTTATCAAGCTTGAGGAAAACTATCGATCAACTCCTGAAATTCTGAATGCTGCCGGAGCTGTTATCGGAAACAACGAAGGAAGAATCGGAAAAACCCTTTGGACAAGAAAGGACAGCGGCAGGAAGGTTATGCTGATACAGGCGGCAACTGATATCGAAGAAGCAGACCGAATTGCGGAAAGGATTAGAAGACTTCGATCAGGATTTCATTTTACCGATATCGCTGTTCTTTACCGGACCAATGCGCAGTCAAGGCTTCTTGAAGAATCTTTTATGCGGAACCGTTTGCCCTATACAATTGTGGGAGGCACAAAATTTTATGACAGAAAAGAAGTCAAGGATGTTATTGCCTATCTGAAAGTTATAGCCAATACCGATGATGATGTGAGCCTTCTGAGGATTATAAACACTCCCGCGCGAGGAATCGGAGCAAAAAGCCTTGATATGCTTGATAAGGTATCTTCATCTCAGCATTTAAGTTGCTGGAAGGCTTTAAGGGAAATATCCGAAGACAGTGCCCGAAGCCTTAAACCTCTTCAGGATTTTTATTTCCTGATGAACGGCTTTATAAATCAGTCAGATCTGCGCACAATTCCTAACCTGATTAAATTCATAATAGAAGGAACAGGTTATTTTGAGCACCTTAAAAAGATGGGGGAGGAGGAGTATAATAACAGGAGAGAAAATCTGGAAAGCCTTGTTTCGGGAGCTGCAGAGTTTTGCGACAGAAATCCGGGCAGTAGCCTGTGTGATTTTCTTGACAGGGTGTCCCTGGTATCCCATGTTGATGAGCTTCAACACGGGAAAGGGGTGAGCATGATGACGCTTCATTGCGCCAAAGGGCTTGAATTTCCGGTTGTTTTCATGGCGGGTATGGAGGAAAATATATTTCCTCATTCAAGATCCCTCGACTCGGAAGAGGAACTGGAAGAGGAAAGACGGTTGTGTTATGTGGGGATGACGCGCGCAAAAGAGGTACTGTATATGTCATTCGCGGTTAGAAGAAGGCTTTACGGTCAGGAGGAATGGAATGAGCCGTCCAGGTTTATTTCAGAGATACCTTCAGAATATCTGGCTGAGGACAGTTTAAAACCGGAGATTGACGACTTGCTTGAAGAAATGCAGGAAGTGCCTTCTTCATCGGACAAGCAGGAAACGGTAATGAAGGGATATCTTGTGGAGCACACGAAATACGGCATTGGGACCGTTCAGAAGGTTGAACCCAGCGGAGACGGGGAAAAAGTTTCCATAATGTTCCAGCGCCACGGGCACAAAAAGCTTCACACCGGATACGCGAAACTTAAGATTATAAGCCGGGTATAAAACGGTGGTTTCCGGAAAAGAACGGTTGGATATTCTGCTTCTTGAAAGAGGACTTGTTTCCAGCCGTGAAAAAGGAAAAGCCCTGATAATTGCGGGCAATGTTTTTGTGGACGACAGAAGAGCGGACAAACCGGGATCTCTTGTTGGTATTGAAGCTGATATCTGGCTGAAAGAGAAGGAACATCCGTTTGTCAGCAGAGGAGGGATAAAACTGGAAGGCGCGTTGAAGGATTTCATGATTGATGTCAAAGGGTCGGTCTGTCTTGATATAGGCGCATCAACGGGGGGATTCACACAGTGTCTTCTTCATTCCGGAGCAGTTCATGTCAATGCCGTTGATGTCGGGACCGGCCAGCTTGCGTGGGAGCTTCGGAACGACAGCAGGGTATCTGTCCACGAGAAAACCAATGCAAGGTACATCACATTTGACGATTTCTGTGTTTTTTTTGACATAATTACAATAGATGTTGTTTTTATTTCCCTGAGGCATATTTTCCCGGTACTTGTCCCTCTTCTTAAGGAAAGCGGAAGGGTAATCGCGCTTGTAAAACCGCAGTTTGAAGCGGGCAGGGGGCAGGTAGGGAAGGGCGGTATAGTCACTGATTCGTCAATCCACAGGGAAGTTCTGCATAATGCCATCCGCAGCGCCGAGAAAAACAGTTTTTCCGTGCTTGATATTTCTGCTTCAAAAATAAAAGGTTCTGACGGAAATCAGGAATTTTTCTTACTTTTATCTTCCGGGTCGGATATAATGAGTCCAGAGGATTTTGAAAGAAGGATAGAAGGAATATTGAATGGATAAATTTAACAGTCAATGTGCAGGTATCATCGCCAAACCGATTGAACAGGCAAGGAAGGTCATAGAGACAGCTTCGGAAACCGTAATAAAAAATGGAGGAAGGTTTGTTTACGACAAGGCAACAGCATCCTTCATCGGGCAGAAAAACGGATTGGAGCGGACTGAAATGGCTTCAGAATGCGGGTTTTTAATAGTGATTGGAGGAGACGGAACTCTTCTCAGTGTGGCAAGATCACTTGGAGGAAAAACCTGTCCTATCCTGGGCGTGAATCTGGGCCGTCTGGGGTTTATAACGGAAGTTACAGTTGAAGAACTGCCTGAACTGATACATGGTATTTATGAAGGCAGATGCGGGTTGCAAAAAAGAGCTATGCTGATCTCGAAAACGGTCAGAAATGAAACAGAGATCAATATATCCCATGTTCTGAACGATGTCGTAATTAACAAGGGAGCTCTTGCCAGAATGATAGAGCTTGAGCTGTTTGTGGATGATATGTATGTCAGTGATTTCAGGGCTGACGGGCTTATAATATCAACCCCGACCGGCTCTACGGCCTATTCTCTTGCCGCTGGGGGACCGCTGCTTTATCCAACGATGGACGCAATAATTGTGAACCCTATATGCCCGCACACGCTGACCCTGAGGCCCCTTGTCATTCCGGGAAATGTCAATCTCACAGTGCATCTTTTAGGTCGCCATTCAGAAGAGGTTTACCTCACACTGGACGGTCAAACAGGAATCCCAATTCTTTGCGGGGACAAGATTGAGATATGCCAGAGTCCGGATTCCGTTTATCTGATCCAGTCGCCAAAGAGAAATTTTTTCGGCGTACTCAAGGAAAAGCTTAAATGGAGTGAAAAGTAGGAAGCGTAAACTCTGTTATTGGGATGATATTTGATTCAGAAGTTCAGTTGCTTTGGCGTAATCAGCGGAATCCTTTTCGGGCGACAGTTCCAGATATTTTTTAAGATAAGGGGCAAGTTCTTTTTCTTTTCCTGTCTCATGATAGAGTTTCCCCAGTTCAAAAACTGCCGCTGTGTTGAGGGGGGCAATCTTGAGTGATTGGTCAAAGAAATATTCCGCTTCATTGACCCTGCCTGTCTCCAACTGGACCATGCCGGCTCCAAGATAAGCGTCTGTAAGTATTTCGGGACTCTCCATTGTTGTTCCGAGCGATTCAATGAGAATCCCGAAGTGCTTGATGGCTTCGTTGAATTCTCCATTATCAAGATATAACCTGCCAAGCAGAAGCCTTGCTTCATGGAGTTTCCCGCTGATTTTAACCGCGGTTTTCAGATGCTCTTCAGCAGCGAATGTTTTGCCCTGCTTCAAAGCAATTCTTCCGGCAATCCAGTAAGCTTCGGCAATATTTTCTGAATTGTTAATTACATGCTCCGCTTTCTCAACAGCTTCGGGGAAATTCCCCTGGGCCTCCAAAGCCTGCGCAAGATTCAGGTAGAGCATAGGGTCAAAGACTGCGCTTATCTTAATAGCTTTTTCAAGGTTGAACTGAGCCTCCGAAAACTGTCCGGTGTCAAGAAGTGTCTGCCCCAAAAGCCTTTGAGCATCAGTATTTCCGGGGTCAAGTTTAAGTATGGACCTCAGTTCTTTTATTGCTTCAGTTTTTTGATCCCCTTTAGCCATATTGTTGGCTCTGATTATCCCTGACATAATTCCCAGCATTTCATTTTTGGTCAGATCTACTGATTTAGAAACTGTAGCAGAGCCTCCGAGATAACCCAGGCTGCGCAGCTTTTTTTCTGCTGACTCATTTAACACTTCATCAGGTGGTTGTCTACCTTCAGGGAAGGATTTATTGAATTTGTTCAGAAGAATCCGCATTTCTTCAGCTGTTTCCGTATTTTCACTAATTATGTTATCTGTTTCCCAGAAATCTATTTCAGTGAAATACAATTCCTCATCGTTGCCGGAACTTATATATTTCCAGGAGCCTGTTCGGATTCCGGTGAAAGGTGCCCAGTTATAGACTGACTGCGGCATGAAGCTTTCTATATACAATGCTGTATCAGGAAGATTCCCTCCCTTAAACAAGGAACGCAGTGACCTGCCGTCCGTGACTACTGCAGGAAGGCCGAGGATATCCACGACTGTCGGCATTATGTCAATCAATCCTACCTGCTTATGGATTCTTCTGTTTGCAGGGATTTCACCTTCCAAAACCATAATCAGCGGCACCTTCATCGTTGCGTCGTAAATAAAAAGACCGTGGGTTTCCTCGCCGTGTTCCCCGAGACTTTCACCGTGGTCAGCAGTAAGTATTATGAGGGTATCAGAGAGGTGTCCGTTTTTGTTAAGGACATCAAGAAATTGGCCGATGACACTATCAACATAAGCTATTTCGCCGTCATAAAGATTGTTTTCGTAAATCTCGGAAAAAGGTTCCGGGGGTGAATATTCCTTGTGAGGATCGAAAAAGTGAAGCCACGCGAAAAAAGGTTTTCCTTCTTCTTTCTGTATCCAGTTAAGGGCGCTCCCTGCCACAGCTTCAGCCTTCCGTTCGGCAAAAAGGAATTTATCCTTTCTTCCCATTCCAGCCGGATCATCGTCATAGAAATCAAAACCCTGATCAAGCCCGAACTGTGAATCCAGGACGAATGCCCCTATAAATGCACCTGTTCTGTAACCGCTGTGTTTCAATACTTCAGAAAGGGTGAGAGCCTCATCGCTCAACCTGAACATCCCGTTGTCCCTCACTCCGTGAACTGGCGGATAGTTTCCTGTCAGGATAGAAGCATGGGAGGGAAGTGTGATCGGTGCGGGAGCGATGGCGGAGGTAAAAGTCGTGCCCAGGAGGGCCAGGGAGGATTCGGCAGGAGTGTTTATATTTTTGTTGCCATAGCTCTGAAGCCTGTCTGCTCTGCATGTATCAATAGTTATAAGCAGGACATTTTTTTCTGCTGGGTTGTTTTGCTGCCTGCCATCCACCACTGCGGGCTTTTCACCGCATCCCGCCGAGATCAGGATTGATAGCATTAGAACTATAAGTCCGGAATGTTTCAACAATTACTCCTTTCACAAACACAAAATTTTAGCATATCTGTCAGGAAAATGGTATAATATAGAATGATGTTTTTGAGGAAGGTAATATGACCGGACCGGAATATGATAAAGTTGTTTTAAGATATCTTGATGGAGAAATGAAGAAACGCCTTGTTTCTAAACATGTTTCTCTTACAAGGAACACCTTCAATGCAATTACAGCTGATGGTGTGGTTGAACAGGTTAAATACAGTGACCTGAAAGCTGTTTTCTATGTTAAGAACCTTGATGGAAACAGGGACTATCACGACAGTAAAGCGCACAGAGATAATACGATGAAAAAGAGAAGACAGGCTCAGGTGTTTTTTAAGGACGGTGAAGTAATGAGAGGGACTGTTATGAACTACAGTTCAGATAAGCAGGGTTTCTTTCTGACTCCCGCGGACCCGGACGGCAATGATGAAAAGGTATTTGTTGTCATGACCGCCATAAACAGAGTGGAGTTTGAAGATGTCTAATGATAAGCCTGCAGAAGGGTTCCAGATCAAACTTCCATTTCTTTGTCCTGCTGGGGTTCATCCAGAAGTCAGCACATCTCTTCTGAACAGAAGTCTCCATTTTGTTACATTGCTCGCCCTGGCAAGGATCAAAGAGACAGGGAACAGCGATCCTGATGTCGCCGGTCTTATTGACCGCGAGATGGGGAAATTCACCCTGCAAAGGAATGTAACTTTTCAGCAACTGGTTTTTAAAGACAGGCTCATTCCGCTTGAGGAGTTGTTCGGCAGATCTTATGATAATCTTCAGGATCTTATGATTTTCCTGGAAGGATACCGGAGCCTTCTTGTCAGACTTGCAAACTTCGGGCATGAGCAATTGATAGACAATACTGATATTATATCTGATTTTATCCAGTTCATTTCCGAAAATTATTCTGCGGAATTATGTATTTCTGACGGTAGCGGTTTCAGAATTATCGGTAGCACCAATGATATGGGTTCAACTGCATCTGTTCAGGAAGGCAATATTTATCTTGTTAAGAAAGACGGTGAGAATCCTCTATGCCTGCACCCTCTCATTTTTCTTAAAGAACCGGAGAACCTTATGTTTTTTGAAGGTGTGGATCTTGATGGGATAAGATATAACAGTGTGCGTGGCCCGTCAGTTGAGAACAGCCATAATCTCCTGAAAAGTTTCCGGTCATTTTTTCTGCAGTCCGGAGCTTTCAGAAGTGCATTATTTGTGAGCAAGAAGATCAAAAATGATTTTGACGATGATTCGGGCCATCGTTTCACCGCTTACTGTTACAACGGTCTTCAGTATTTCATTCAGGGCAGGTACCATCTTTCAGTATCAGCTTTTGAAAAAGCTTTCGAGATAGACAATACTATGCCTGTTCTCTATTATCACCTTGCGCAATGCTACGGCAAAATGAAAGACAGCACGAGGTCTGCGGCAATACTGCGCAGACTTGTTTCATACCACCCTAATCAGTCAAGGGCGTTTGAACTTCTGGGCGACATGTTTATGGACCGGAATGAGAGAGCTAAGGCAGCCAAGCTTTTCGGGAGAGTTCTGAGCCTTAATCCTCTGAACGCTTCCGTGGAAAGGAAGCTCAAAATTGCAGGCCGCCCGGGTACTGCTGTTAGTGTCGGAGAGGACAGGCCTGCCGTTTCACCTGAAGACAAGGATACTGAAGTAAAAAGCTTCCTGATTGATTTGACTGAAGAGGCAAAGAAGGGAAGGATACAGAAAATAATAGGATGCAAATCAGAGCTTCTTCAGCTTGAGGAGGTTCTTTCCTGCAGAAACAAAAGAAACGCGATGGTCCTGGGTGAAACAGGGGTTGGGAAAACAGCACTGGTAGAGGAACTCGCCAACAGGATAATTTCAGGGGAAATTACACCTACCTTGAGAGGCATGACAATCTACAAGATGAGTGTTGCTTCCGTTCTTGCCGGAGCGAAATACAGGGGACAGTTTGAAGAGAGAATGTTGAAAATGCTCAATGAACTAAGGAAGGAGCGGTGCATCCTCTTTATTGATGACATCCAGACTATTATCGGTTCAGGTCTATCTAAGGGCGGAAGCATGGATACATCCTCCATTATAAAACCTGCTCTTCTTAACGGGGATATTCAGGTGGTCGGGACCTGCAATTTTGAGGACTACCGGGTAAAGGTGGAAAAAGAGCCTTCACTTGAAAGATGTTTTCAAATAATCAGGCTTGACGAACCTGATCTTGAAAAAACAATGAATATTGTCAGCCACTTCAGAACGGAATTTGAAAATTTTCATGGGGTGAAGCTTGGACTTTCTCTGCTGCAAGAAACTCTTCCTGTAATAGATATCTGCATAAAAGACAGATATATGCCGGACAAAGCTCTTGATATTTACGACCGGGCTGCCGTTAAAGCTTCCATAAGAACATCACTGAATGAGAGTTATGTACCGGAGGTTTCCGTAACGGATGTTTATCAAACAATATCGGATATTTCAGGTATTCCGGTTGAGAAAGTTGCCGGAATGAAAGACAGAAAGCTGAAAGAGCTTGAGAAAACCTTCAAAAAAAGGATTATCGGACAGGATGCCGCTGTTGGAATTGTGTCGCGCGCGATGAGAACAGGAAGGCTTAATCTCGGAATGAACAGCCAGAGACCTGACGGTGTCTATCTTTTTCTGGGTCCGACGGGTGTGGGTAAGACGGAGCTTGCAAAAGCAATGTCTGAAGCGCTTTTCGGTGATGAAAAACATCTTATAAGGATTGACATGTCTGAATATATGGAAAAAATAAGTTCTTCCCGTCTTATAGGGACATCTCCGGGATATGTCGGTTACAACGACCAGAACCAGCTTACCGATCTGGTCAGGAAAAACCCTTATTCAGTGGTCCTTCTTGACGAAATAGAAAAAGCGGACAGCCAGATGATAAATCTATTTCTTCAGGTATTTGATGCAGGAAGGCTAACAGACGGAAGAGGCCGCACTGTGTCATTCAGCCATACCACATTTGTGATGACCAGTAATCTGGGAACAGATCTTTATTCAAAGAACAGAATGGGGTACAACGGTGGAAATAAACACTATCATGATGTTTCAAGAAATGATCTTATGAAGCAGCTAAGGAAATATTTCCCGCCCGAGTTCTTGAACAGGCTTGACGAGATAGTGATATTCAACCCTCTTGACAGAACCGCATTCAGAGATATCGCTGCTCTCAGACTTTCAGAGCTGGCAGCCAGAATATCATTTTCTGGAAAGAGGCTGATTTTTGATGAATCTGTTATTGATTATATTGCAGGTCTCAGTTTCAACACTGAATACGGGGCGAGGAACCTTGAAAGGGAAATTAGAAGGGAAATACTGGACGCATTAGCTGAAAAATCCCTTGATTCTGAATGGGAGAATTGCGGGGAAGTTCTGCTGTGGATCGATGAGGGTGTCTTAAAATTGGATATCAGAGATAAGGATCGGAAATGTGAACTGCTGGAGGAACAGGATATCTCTTCATGCAATGCAAAGGAGGACCATTCAGAATGACAGGGAAAATAGCCAGATATATGCTCTTCCTGGTAATTTTTGCTGCTGCCTTATGCCTGATTTATCTGGCAGGCAATGCTTTCTTTATCTGGAAGATCACGGACATTGAGAAAATCCCTGTGAGTTCAACCCCTGAAGATATTTTTCTGAAATATGAGGAGGTGGAGTTCAGATCATCGGGCGGCCCTCTGCTGAAAGGATGGCTGCTGAATGGAATAGAAGGAGCCCCTGTTATAATAGCAGCGCATGATCTTGGTTCAAACAAGGAAGAACTTCTTAACTCCGTTGTCAGGATGAACAAGGCGGGATATTATGTTTTTCTTGTGGACTTCAGGGGCCACGGTGAGAGTTCCGGGAAAACAACGCTTGGCGTTAAAGAAACCGAAGATATAATCTCAGCGGTGATTATGCTGGAGAAAGATTTCGGGTTTAAGAGAACCCATGTAGGTCTTTACGGTGTTTCAATGGGAGCGTATGCATCACTTGCCGCGGCGGAAACCCTGAGCGGGATAAAAGCAATTGCTGCAGACTCTCCTTATTCCGATGTTTCGGTAATTTTGGATCATACCCTCAGAAAAGAACATTCGATTGATTTTTTCCACCCCAAAATCAATAGGTTTATATTTTCGATTCTTTCAGCAGATTTTTCAGGCTCGGATCTCGTAAATACTGTTTCACACCTTAAAGGGACAAATATACTCTATCTTGCAGAGGAATCTGACCAATTCTATTATTCTGAAGCGGAAAGACTGTACCGCGTGACGGATGAGTCGTACGCTAATTTAGCTGCACTGAAAGCAACTGCCAGAAGCCCTTTGTATGATGAGGATAAGAGAATATATGAAGACGAAGTCCTTTCGTTTTTCCTTTCCTGCCTTCCGATTGAAAAGAATGAAGCGGAAACTTTTGATGTTATAATCGAGTAGTCCCCATTGACAAGCCTTTCTGATTATTTAAGCGGAATAAGATGTTCTGTTGATAGTGAGCTGGATAAGCTCCTGCCGGCGAAGGATGTTTATCCTTCGTCTGTGCATGATGCCATTCGTTATTGCGTGTTCAACGGGGGGAAACGGCTGCGTCCTGCGGTTGCGATGGCTGTCGGAGAGATTTACGGGTTTATGAATTCATCATTCCTGAGGACTGCTTCAGGAATAGAGCTGATACATTCATGCAGTCTGATCCTGGATGACCTTCCCTGCATGGACAATGCAGTTATGAGGAGAGGAAAAAAAACTTGTCATCTGGTTTACGGCGAAAGCACTGCGGTTCTTGCTTCTGTAGCTCTTCTTAACCTTGGGTATCAGGTTATATTTGAGCAGGTCACAAGAGCGGAAACCATAAAAAGGATCGGTGTTCTAATAACTCAAAGTGTGGGGACATTTGGTCTGATTGGTGGGCAAACAGTTGATCTTGAGTCAGAAGGAAAGGATGTCAGTTTTGAGACAATTGAATATATACACAGTCACAAAACCGGTGCATTGTTCACAGCGTCAGCTCTTCTCGGCGGTATCGCCGCAGGAGCTTCAGAAAAAGAACTGACAGCTCTTGAAATGTATGCCAAAAATCTCGGGCTAGCATTTCAGATAACGGATGACCTGCTGGATATCATAGGAGACGAGAAAGAAACAGGAAAGGACAAGGGTAAGGATAGGGATAAGGACAAAGCTACCTTTGTTTCTCACGCCGGAGTTGCAGGCGCAAGAAAGCTGCTGTCCGAACTTATAGATTTTTCGATCAATTCATTAAGCCTTTACGGCTCGAAAGCTGAAAGACTTATACAGATAGCAAGATATGTCAAAGAACGGAAAAAATGAATTAAGTGATAATCTTGACAGTCTCAGGGAAGTCCTTAAAGAAAAAGGATATCTGGATAACAGACTGGAAAAGTTTTTCCTTCAGAGGATACTGAAAAGCGCGTCCAATTTTGCTGTTAACATAAAATTCAGTTTCATAGTGGGCTGTCTCAGTTCCATATTTATGACCATTCCGATGGTTTTCGCTGTTCTTTTCCGGAACCGCCAGCTTCTGGGAAACTACCGTGATATGGCAGTTCTTGCAGTTTATTTCTTTGCAATTTTCTCTATTGCGGTATTTGCAATAGAATTTTCAGCCGGTATTGCGATTGGACTTCTTCAGAAGGTTTTCAGCAGGAAAAGCGATATGCATTCGAGGCTTGCCTCAAGGGTTGCATATCCTGTCATAGTGGCAGTTTTTGCTTATCTTGTGCTCTGGTGGAAACTGGGTGGAAATACCTCAACCGCGGCTTCGGTCATAGCTGTTTCGGTTGCACTGCTCATAAGCCTCATTGTCGGGAGGCTGACATCATCGGCCGCATATGCATATTCGGTCAAACTGAACAGTTTTGATGTCTATCCGGTAAAGGGACGCAGGAAGGTCTGGTCGATGGTTTTTTTGGCATTGTTTCTTGCGTGCACCGGACTGCTGTTGACTGTCAGCAGAGAAGAAAGTGAGGGTGCGGAAGTATGCGATGTTTTTGAAATACATGATACAGGTATAAAATCAATTTTAATAGGGATTGACGGGCTTGATTACGAAAGCCTGATAGATCTGACAGAAAGCGGCCATCTTCCCTATTTGAAAGGTCTTGTTCAAAGCGGATGCCTGATGAAAACAAAACCAGTTGACAGTTATAAACCGCCGATGGTCTGGACTAGTATCGCAACAGGGTGTGATGCGGAAAAACATGGCATAACATCTTTTGATGCAACAACATATAAGGGAATGAGTGTTACTGTCCAGTCGGGAATATTACCTGACCAGTTTCTTTCATCATTTCTTCCAGGGTGGGAGCTGAGCGTTCAGCGGCCTGTCAGTTCAATCGAAAGAAAGAGCAAGGCTTTCTGGGAAATACTGGCTGAAAAGGGACTTAAATGCGGCGTGGCTAACTGGTGGGCAACCTGGCCCGCGACTAACTGCAACGGATTTATTCTGTCGGAAAGGGCTTTCTTTAAATTCAGGAGCGGGGAGGAGCACATTTATGATATATGTCCTGAGGATGTTCTTAAATCATCGGCGGTGCCGGAGGGAGATAATAAAGGTTCCGATTTTCAGCCACAGGAAATTGATTCATTTTATCTTGCCAATGCGTTTAATATTTGCGTCTCCATGGGCCAGCAGGGGATTGACTGTCTTGCAGTTTATCTCCCGGGCCTTGATATTTTCAGGGCAAGCGCTCTCGGTGCCGAAAGCAATAACGGAAGAGGTTCGAGTATCAGCGGGATAGGAAGGCTTTACGAAGCGCAGTTGTCTTATTGCGTGGATCTGGACAGGATGTTTTCTCGGGAACTCAGCAGGATACCGGATGACAACACCGTAATAATCATTGCAGGAGACCCGGGGCGTTCATCTGACAGGGAAGAAAGCTCAGGGTTTCTTCTGATGGTGGGCAAAGCGGTGAAAAGCGGAATGCATGATGCTGTCAGCCAGTATGACATCTGTCCGGTCATCCTCGCGCTTCACGGGTTCCCTTTTTCAACTGAAATGAAAGGATCTGTACCGGAGAATATTTTTTCAGATCTTTTTATTTCTGAATTCCCGCTTTTTAAGATAAACTCATTTGGCCGGAAGGAAGAAGATTCCTCAGTTGCCAGGAGTGACAAATTTGATGAGGAAATGATGAAAAATCTCAGATCACTGGGCTACCTTTGATGAGAGTACTTGGACTTGACCTCGGAAGCAAAACGATCGGTTTGGCGGTCAGCGACGCTATGAAATCTATCGCTCAGCCGTATGATGTTATTATCAGAGAGAACACCGAAAAGGATTTATCCCGCATTCAGAAAGTAGTGTTGGAGAAAGAAGTGGATGTAATTGTTGTCGGGTTGCCATACAATATGGACGGATCTGAAGGCGCGTCAGCTTCAAAGGCGAGGGAATTTGCGGATATGCTCAAATCATTAACCGGACTTAATATCATTCTTTATGATGAGAGAATGACAACGCTGTCTGCCGAGAGATCCATGCTTGAAGGCGACCTTTCCCGGGCGAAAAGGAAGAAGAGGGTTGACAAAGTCGCGGCGGCATTTATTCTTCAGGGTTATCTGGATAGTCAGACTAAATGAAAAATGCTATAACAGCCGTTATTTTATATTGCTTTATCGTTGTGTTGTGCGTATTTCTGATTGCTGCATCTATCTCCAATTTTCGAGCGTCGGGTACGGAAGGAGAAAAGAGGGTAAATATTCCTCAGGGGATGATATTTGACAAAATAAAAGATCTTCTTCATCAGGAAAATGTTATCTCATCCCCGCTTGTCCTTGATATCGCCATACACCTGAAAGGCGGGTCAAGGGATCTGAAAGCCGGTGATTACACATTTAATGGAACAGAAAGTTATTTCGAGATAATTGAAATACTTCAAAAGGGACAAGTCAGTATTTTTCCGGTGACTATTCCCGAAGGGCTGTCTCTGATGGAGACATGCAGACTGCTGGAGGGAGCGGGCGTAACTGACGGTGCCTCTCTTCTTGAAGAATTTGAAGATATATCCCTGATTGCTGGTATTGACGGTGAGGCACTTAATCTGGAAGGCTATCTGTTCCCGGACACATATTTTTTGTCGCCCGGTTCCGATGCAGTGAAAATAGCCAGTGTTCTTGTATCCCGTTTCAAATCTGTTTTCAGGCGGGAGTGGGCTGTCAGAGCCGAAGAGCTCGGAATGACCGTCAGGCAGGTGGTGACGCTTGCCTCAATGATTGAGAAGGAGACTGCCAGCGTCGGAGAACGGGAACTTATTTCCTCTGTTTTTCATAACAGGATGAAAAAGGGAATGCTTCTTCAATGTGATCCTACCGTGATATACGCACTGACGCTTGAAGGGATTTTTGACGGAAATCTCAGGAAAGATGACCTTAAATTTGATTCGTCATATAATACATACATGTACAAAGGATTGCCTCCGGGACCTATTGCGAATCCAGGGGAAGGGTCGCTGAAAGCGGCTCTGTACCCGGCGGAAGGAGATTATCTTTACTTTGTTTCGAAAAATGACGGAACGCATTATTTTTCGAAATCGTTGAATGAACACAACAAAGCGGTCAATACATATCAGAAAGCATACTGGAGGAGTAAATGGCAGCAAGGGCGTTAATTTTGGCAGTTTTTCTTGTTTCTTTCTGTCAGGAAGGTTTGAGCAATCAGGCTATTCTGATTGACCTTGAAAAAAAACTGAACAGTATCAGCTCATTTTCTGCTGATTTCACGCAGACATACAACATAGAAGCGATGGATACTCTTTTCATCGAAAAGGGAAAGATATATATACTGAAACCGGACAAGCTGAGATGGGAATACCTCTCTCCTGAAGAGAAGCTTTTTGTCTGTGATGGCGAGAATGTTTACTTTTATGTGCCTGAGGATAAACAGGTTATCGTTGACAGCATGGAGAACTTGTTCGCAAGGTCGGCTGCAATGGCAGTTTTCATGGGAAGGATGTCTTTAAGCGGGAACTTCAATTGTGAGATCGTGGATGAAAAAGACAATCAACTTATCTTAAGGTTCAATCCCATAGCCGGGGACAGCAGCTTACAGCGGTTCATTCTGAATGTATCTCTTCCGGATCTGCTTGTTATCAGAATCGCTTATATTGACGAAGCGGGAAATCTTAATGAAATTAAATTTACAGACATCCGGATCAATAAGGAATTAAAAGAAAAAATGTTCATTTTTGATGTTCCTCGTGATGCTGAAGTTATGAATGGGGATATGTTAAAATGAATATTGCTGTTTACTTGAATTATGACAGAGCAGGTGGTAACATCTCAAACCTGTTAACTTTCTAAGGCGCCTGTTTTATGCAGATTTTCAATCACAGTATGATTTCTTCCAAACTTGAGGAGATGGAGAGGCAGCTTAAAGCGGCTGTTTTGACCAAATTTCCCGAGATAGGGGAAATGAGTGAATCCATTTTCAATGGAGAAGGAAAAAGAACAAGACCTGCGCTGCTGTTTCTTTGTTCAGCCCTGTGCGGTTACAAAGGAGATGAGGACATCATACTTGCGCAGGGAGTGGAGCTGATACATTCAGCCACTTTGGTGCACGATGATATCATTGATGGCTCTGAGATGAGAAGGGGCAAGGCTTCTGCGAATGTTCAGTGGGGTAGCGGAGTAGCTGTTCTTCTCGGGGATTTTATCTATACAAATTCCATCCGTATGGTTCTGAAGGTCCGACGCCTTGATATCATTGATGTTGTGAGCAAAGTTACAAGCGGAATGATTGAGGGCGAACTTATCCAGCTTTACTCAAAAGGTTTGTTTGATATCACCGAACAGGAGCATCTTGAAATACTGAAACTCAAAACAGCCAATCTGTTCTCCGCCTGTTGCAGGATTCCCGCAATGCTTTCAGGTATTGAAAAGAGAAAAGAGGAAGCCTTGGCGGAATTCGGACTGAACCTAGGAATAGCCTTTCAGCTTGTGGATGATATGCTGGATTATTCCTCCGACCAGACCCGTCTTGGAAAACCGTTCCTGAAAGACCTCAGGGAAGGGAAGATAACCCTCCCTCTTCTTTATATTTACAAAAGCATCGGTAAGGGTGTTGTCGAAAATTTTCTAGGCAACGAAGAATACATTGACTCCCATGAAAAGGAGATCTCCGATCTGGCATGCAGTACGGGGGCTATTGATAAAACGATGGAAAAGGCTTCATTCTACATGGATAAGGCTGCCACCGCACTTGATATTTTTCCGGATGGCGAGGAGAAAAACCTGCTCCTGGAAATGTCTGACCTTGTTCTTCAGCGGGACAGATGATTAGGGGATATTTTCTGTTTCTTCATTCCTGAATTCAAATTTCACAATTTTCGTACAGCAGAAATAGAGCCAAAGAAACAAAAAGGGTATCACGGGCCAGAAGTGCCTGCTGTATGAACTTAAAAGAGAAGAGCCCCCGAAATAAAACGCTGCCATGCACAGCAGAAAAGCAATTTCAAAGGGAATTTCTGATCTTTTTATTACTAGCGGGTATGCAGAGATAACAACCAGCACAACAATGAATATATTCGGAACAGCGTAAAAAAAGGGCCTCAGCTTCTGATCCGTATATGAATAAG
This sequence comes from uncultured Acidobacteriota bacterium, assembly GCA_964509835.1. Lineage (GTDB taxonomy): Bacteria > Acidobacteriota > CAZDZC01 > CAZDZC01 > CAZDZC01. Next base: position 7,165 of record CAZDZC010000007.1, on the reverse strand, counting down.
GTGACTGGAATATCATTCTGCAGATATTGGCAATCCAGTTTTTAACAAATTTGGCAGGATGATTCTTTATATTACGCAATGCCTGTTTTTTGAATTCCGCATCCTTTTCCACGATGGACAGCCCCGAGATGGATGAAAATAAATCACCGTGAACCCTCTGCAGTCGGGGGTTATTCGTGACATCATCGAATGAATGCCAGTCGCCGTATTCGTCATCAGACGGGGATGACATCCAGTACAGCGACATCCCCCCCGCTGTGCTCCAGTAGAAAGGTTTTCCTGTCATATGAAAGGTGTATAACAGATAAGGGGCGCACAGCAGAAGTGCGGTAGCGAATATCATAGAACTGCCCCGCCACTCCTTTTTCCCTTTGAGCATCATCAATGACAAGGAAACTAAAATGAAAAGCAATATCAGGTAACCGAAAATAACCTTTGTCAATGCCAGGCAGCAAAGAAATATAGCGGATGGATACCATTTGTTTTTCTCTCTGTAAAAACCACAGAAAAAATATATGAAGGCGCAAACAAGTAAGATTGTCAGGCACTCTGTCAGCATCCACCCGGAATATCTCAGAAAAGGGAAATATCCTCCGAAAAGATATGCCGCAATAATCGCCTGCTCCTTTTTCCCATAAAGCATACAAGTCTTGAAAAAGAATATAACCGCCAGAAAAAGGAATAGCGGATTCATCAGTTTGGCAAATATCCAGGGAATGTTGAAGAATGCGAAAGGAAGCAGTATTAACGGATAGCCGGGCCCGTTCCAGAAGTTATTGTATGAGCCTTTCGCCATACTTTGGGCAATTTCAGTATATCTGTGCTCATCGCCTCTTAAATCCGTCCCTGCTGAAAAAACGGTCACAGCAACATAGATAATTAAGAGAGGAAAAAGGTACCTGACAGCTGTTTTGTCCATATTCCAATATCTCAGAATGAAAAAATCGGCACACTGCCGTTCAATTTTACCACATACTGATCGTCTTTTTAAATCCTGCGGCAGAAACGAAGAAAAACACTATTCAGTGAAGGTTACCTTCTCCGTAATATAAATATCCCTCTTCGCGAACTCGTCTATTATCTTCCTTCCGGAGACCGCAAGCTCTACAGGGACAGCGCCTTTTTTTACTTCGCCTTTTGCCGCAAGTATCGCAACGATTGACGCGTGCCACCCGGTCAGCCGTTCCATGGCACGGAAACCCGTCTCATTGTTATAGAAATCAGTCAGCTCAATCAGGGATTCAGCTTTCTTCCCGTCCTTTAACCCGATGCCCTTCACCCTCATGATGCAGATATCTTCAATATGGTCTTTTCTGATCTTAGGCTCCAGAAGGGTGTGATAGAAATCGCGCGGGATCATCTTCGTTCCTTTGACCTCTATAGGTTCTTCAGCAAAAAGACCCAGTTCAGAGAAACCCCTGAACCATTCCCTGTGGCCGGGATAGCGGAGGGTTTTATTCTCCAGCCTCTTCAGTTTCCCCTTCATTGTCCATGGCATGGTGGACAACCCGCCCGAAGTGACAAAGGCTTCAAGTTTCCCAACGGGCTCAGGAAAATCGAGGACTTCGTATCCATCAAAACAAGGGACATCAACAAGCTCTCCGTTCTTCAGGAAGGTCGCGCATCCGTAATACTCATTCGTCAGCCCGTTCATGTTGAAAGTGGATTCATAATTCCACGGCGCTTTCGGCCTCTGCGGAAGCCCGCCGTCCCAGATGAGCACCTCATGCGGCTCATCCAGCAGATCCGCTGCGTGCATCCCCAGTGAGATATTCAAGCCGGGTCCCATTCCGCAGTCGGGAACGATGGAAATATTCTTTTCCATCGCCTTGTCACTCAACGCAAGCTGGTTTTTCACCACCCCGGTGTTACCGCCCATGTCAATCATCGAAGCTCCGATTGCAATGGCAACTTCCGTTATATTCAGGTTAAAGTAATAGGGCGTTCCGCTCATGATGCAGTTGACCCCATTTAGAAGTCCGATAAGTTCGTTCCTGTCCGAAGCATCCGCCTTCATCCCCCTTGCAATATTCCTTCCGGTAAGGGAATTGACCCTCTTAGCCGCCGACAAAGCTGTTTCTTCGTTTACATCAAGCAGAAGAACCTCCGAGGCATCCCCGAACTTCACCATATCGTATGCTGTAGCGACACCCTGGCGACCTGAACCGATAACTGCGTATTTATATGACATATCAACCTCCTGATAGAGAAAAATTTTCGTAAATTAAATGGGAAAATGCCTGGAAAAGCGAAAGAGTTACAGCCCTGAAGCTAAGTTAATCAGAAATATAAATGGATTGAATGATCTGACCATGATCCAATCTTATGCGGAAAGACGCAGCGTGTCAAGTCAGGGCGAAAATAAAGGGAAACAGATGACAAAGACCCCCGGCACCAACCGGGGGTTTTTCATTGAATTCACACCCGGGATAACATATAATCGCGACGCTCCGGTAATATAACTCAAACCGCAGGCGAGCATGAACAATGAGCAAAAACACAGCCTTCGCTGAGATAAAGAATCTTGTCGAGAAGTTCGACAATGGGAGACAATACGCTCCGATCTGCCCGCTGGAAAAGAGAGCGACTTGCAATCCACCCCAATATAAGGTATAATGGAGAACTTAATGGAGCAGCTGGTCACAGAATCTTTCTCATATTCCGGGGACAGATAACGAAAGCATGAGATATGACACATTCACACCATCAGGATCAGGAAATATTTCCTTCTTTGCCACAATCAGCAATGCCGCCGGGGAACGAACGCCCGGCTTTGACAGCGCTAGCACAGAGAGAACAAACGGACAGACGCAGTGCGGAGTGATGCCGTGATGTAATTTTAAATGGAGGTATGAAATGAAAAGAAATTGCTTCATATGGTTTAAAGCTGCAATTGCCTTACTATTGATTCTATCCACTTCAGTAGTAATGGCTGAAATAAAACAGGATTATAACTGGATTAAGGTTGTTCAGGATAGCATTACTGATTCTGAGTACAATATTACGTGGCAGCATTCTACCAATTTTAAAGACATTATTTCTGCCTACCAGGCACCTAATAGAGTTCACAACATCAGAACTTATTTTACTGAAAGTGGAATTAGAGTGATTCCAAGAAGTGAAGAAGCATCTTCCTGGCAATTGGGAATTGAACTTATAAAGTATGGGCGTGAAGGGAATTCAGCTAAAGTTAAACCTGGAACGATTATTACAAAACTGAACAGAGTTGAGAATTGCCGTGACCTACTTACTGAATGGTATGTTAATGACTGCAATGGACTTGAACAAGGCTTTACATTAAACAGCAAACCTGCAGGGAGTGGGAATGCTGTTGCCCTGGAAATGAAACTTACAGGCAATTTAAAACCGGTTTTGAGCTCTGATAATCAAGCTATTGATTTCACCAAAAATGGTGGTGTAAATGTTCTACATTACTCAAAACTAATGGTAACTGATTCCAGAGACAGAGTTCTTGATTCTTCTCTGGAAGTTACTGATCTTAGCATCAGAATTGTTTTTAATGATTCCCATGCAGTTTATCCTGTGACAGTTGATCCATTGGCAACTTCTCCTGCATGGACTGCAGAAGGAAATGTAACCGGTGCGGAATTTGGTTTCTCAGTATCAACAGCAGGAGATGTGAATGGTGATGGTTATGATGATGTTATTGTGGGAGCGTGGAAATATGGTGTAGCAAAGGGAAAAACCTTTGTTTATCATGGTTCTCCATCAGGTCTTGATACCGTTGAAAGCTGGAGCTTTGAAAGTGATCAGACTCTCAGTTACTTTGGCTATTCTGTTTCATCAGCCGGTGATGTCAACAATGACGGTTATGATGATGTCATTATAGGGGCTTACAAGTATGACAATGGTGAGGAGGATGAAGGAAGGGCATATGTTTTTCATGGTTCTGCCACCGGGTTAAGCATATCTCCGGACTGGACAGCTGAGTGCAATGAAGAGCATGGTTTTTTTGGATCATCAGTATCAACTGCTGGTGATGTTAATAATGACGGTTATGATGATGTCATTGTTGGAGCTTACGGAGTTACAGTTAATCAAAGCTATCTTTATGAAGGAAAGGTTTATGTTTACCATGGCTCGGAATCAGGTCTCTCGTTAAGTGAAAGCTGGTCAAAAGCAGGAGGAACATATGATGGTAATTTTGGATGTTCTGTAGCTTCCGCTGGAGATGTAAATAATGATAGCTTTAGCGATGTGATAATTGGCTCAAGGAATTATAGCGGTATTCAGGCTCTGGAAGGAAGGGCAATGGTTTTTACTGGGTCATCAACTGGTTTGGATTCTTCACCTGCCTGGGTTAAAGAAATTGATCAAACAAATGCTTTCTTCGGCTATTCGGTGTCCACAGCTGGGGATGTTAATAATGACAGCTATTCTGATATAATTGTAGGATCAAGTTACTATACGAATGGACAAACCGGAGAAGGAAGAGCCTATATTTTCTTTGGATCTTCATCAGGCCCTAGCGATACTGAAAACTGGTTTTGTGAAGGCAATCAGGAAGGAGCCAGATTAGGTTCATCAGTTGGTTCTGTTGGCGATGTTAATAACGACGGATTTTGTGATGTCATTGTGGGGTCACCTTATTTTGATAATGGTGAGGAGGATGAAGGAATGGCATTGCTCTATTACGGCTCTGAGTCAGGTCCTGGCACTGTTGCAGATTGGTCTGCTGAAAGTGATCTTGCTTCATCTTTGTTTGGAAATTCTGTATCAATTGCTGGAGATGTAAACGGAGATGGGGGCAGTGATTTCATAATAGGCTCGAAGTGGTACTCAAATGGTCAGAACATGGAAGGAAAAGTTTTTGTTTATCACGGTGAACCTGTTCCCGATTCAGACGGTGACGGAGTTCCCAATGCATCAGACAACTGTCCTGATGTGAGTAATCCATCCCAGGAGAACAATGACAACGATGAACTCGGTGATGCATGTGACAACTGTCCGGATACTGACAATCCTCTTCAGGAAGATGGAGATACCGATAACATTGGTGATGCTTGCGATACTTACCCGAACGATCCTGATAATGATTCCGATGGAGATGGTGTAGGTGGTGATATTGATAACTGTCCCGATGCTTATAATCCAACTCAGGACAATTCTGATAGTGATGACCTTGGTGATGCATGTGATAACTGTTCCAATGTAGATAATCCTTTACAGGAGGACAGTGATGGGGACGGTAATGGTGATGCATGTGATATCTGTCCGAATGATTCCGACAATGATATTGACGGTGATGGTTTTTGTAGTGACCTGGATAATTGTTCTTCGGATTATAATCCTTTTCAGGAAGATAATGACAGTGACGGAATCGGTGATGTATGTGACGATTGTGACTTCTGTGGAAAGTATTATGTGGACTGGACATACGGAGATCCCGATAACGATGGGCTCAGCTGGGAAACTGCTTTTAAATACACATGTCAGGCTCTGAATGAAGCCAACAGTAATGGTGTACCGGATACTATCTATGTAGCAGCCGGGTCATATCCTGACTGCGGTCACGGGATCACTTCAGAAGTGACAATTATAGGCGGTTATCCACCCGGTGGAGGTGAAAGGGACCTGAGACAGTATCCTACAGATATTGTGGGTCAATTCCCCCAGTTTATGAGTCTGTTCTGGATCAGCACAACTGAACCTGTTGTTATTGATGGCTTCATAATTCATGATCACTTAGATGGTTTAGGTGACAGTGCCAATCATATGGGCTCTGCAATCGATGTGAGAAGCTCCTCTGATGTTCAACTGGTGAACCTTACTGTAAGAGATAATTCTTTGAAATATTATGTCCCAGCTGCAGCCCACAGTGCTTATGGCGCAGGTTTATACGCTGAAAACTCAAATGTAACTGTAGAAAACTGTCTGTTCCATAACAATCTGGTTAAGTGCACTGATGACAATGGAGGGCTTGACTGCAGTTACTGGAATGACACCTGTGACGGTTCAGCAATTTATACCCAGGGTGGGACCATTGTTCTGAGCAATGTAACAGTTTCTGATAACTCTTACAGTCAATGTAAAGGAACAACTTCAGCAGTTCATTTGAACGGTACAAACGATGTTATAATCGATTCCATAATTTACGGAAACACCTGTGATGTGGATTTCACAGCTGATGATGATGCCTCCTACAGTGATATTGCTACAGGTAGAACTGCCGGAACGGGGAATATAATTGCAGATCCATTCTTAACAACCGGACCTCTTGGCGATTACTACATGGTCCAGTCAACATTGTGTGTTGATTCAGGAAGTGATACTGCTGGGGCAAAAGGGATGGATATCTATACCACCAGGGCAGATGAAATACCCGATTCAGGAACTGTTGATATGGGTTATCATTATCCATTAACCATTGACTGTCAGACCATGGGGCCAGCTGCAGCATTTTCAACGAATAGCATGGTGAACCTGGGAACACCTTCTGTATTCACCGACACGACTTCCGGAGGAACATCTCCATACACATACTCATGGGATTTCGGTGATGGAGTTGGAACATCGACACTGCAGAGCCCGGTTTATATTTACACACTTTCTGGAACATATAATGTGACTCTCGATGTCACAGACAATGTAGGATGTGCCGATTCATATTCAAGCTATGTAAGAGTCCTGACATCAGGTGGACTTGGAGAAGTATCACCATCTGTTTCAGATTATCCTCTCACGGCAATGTCAGCAGGAAGCGACATTACTCTCTACTGGGAAGAACTTGGGACGAATGTGTACAATATTTATGAAGGAGATTTCGGAGACTGGAGCAACTGGTCGCAGAACACCTGCCATATTCCCGGAACCGATGACGGTGCAATGAGATATGACACATTCACTCCATCAGGAACGGGGAACATCTTCTTCATTGTGACAACAAGCAATGCAACCGGTGAAGGAACTCCTGGCTTTGACAGCACTAATACTGAGAGAACGACAGGGCAGACCCTGTGTGGGGCACAGCCGTAGGTTTCACTGCAAACCCGTCAGAAGGGACTTCTCCATACACCTTCGACTGGGATTTCGGGGATGGTTCGGAAACTTCATTAACCGGGGCTCATGGACCGGTCATGGTTCAGACAAATAATCGCAAAATCGCCTCAAACCCACGCCAAAATGATCTTCTGCCACAAAAATC
>CAZDZC010000006.1:52260-88356 GCA_964509835.1 uncultured Acidobacteriota bacterium | reverse complement strand
ATATTGACGGAGGCGACCCCTGGAAAGGAGCTTTGATCGGCGCAGTTGGCGGGGCCATGGGGGCCAGAATGGGGAATCCGAACTCCGTGTTTTCAGGAGGAGGTGTTGCCGGAGCAGCAGCCCGAGGTTACCTGACCGGCATGGTGACGGGTGCCCTTGGTGCAAAACTTTACGGCGGTAACATCTGGAGAGGCGCAACAATGGGTGCCATAACCGGGGCCGCCAGCGCGGGAGTGAGTTATGGGCTGACGGTCGGGTTTGCGAAGGGTGCGGCTGCGGTGCAGGCGAAGAGAGCATCAGGGGCTTTCGCAGCAGGCAAGGGATCTGAAAATGTTGAGCAACACCCCTATGCCATAGATGATGGGATAACATCACAACCAAATGTACAAGCTGGGTTTAAAGGAATGCAATTATTCCATGAGCAAACTGGTTGGGAATGGGTAAGTGTTACGGTTAAAAACACTGAAACAGGGGAATACTATATTCCCCTTGAGAGTTTTGAGACATTAGGATTACCAGATAAAGTAGGATTTCCAACATACCAACCAAAAGAAAATGAAGTTGCTGTTGCAATAAATCATACTCATCCAAAGGGTTATATGCCTAGTTATCCTGATGACTGGAAGATGGCCCATAGAGCTGCTTCCGATCCTGTATACAAATCAGTTGAAAAGTTCTACATTCTTGGAGCTAAGAGTTATAGTAGCTATAGTATGGGAATGAAACCAACATATGAACCAAGGTTTGTTGCACCTTCATGGTATTATCAAAGGCAGTAAATATTTCGATAAGAGGTTAGAATGAATAATATAAATAATAAAGTGCTTAAGAAAGTGGGTTCACTGATTATCATTTTGATTCAATTTAATTTCTTATCATGTGGTATATGTATGACATGGGATTTAAATGTAGCAAAAGCGATACCTGCTGATTTTTTCACAAAGAAACAAATGATATTGGCAGATATCGCTTATGAGAGTTATAAAAGAGTAGAACTACCCGTTGAAAATCCGGAACAGGATAATTATCAGCTACATATTATCGAATGTGACGATACCTGGTTTTACATATTTTCACCGGAATCTATGGTAACTTATGGTAATAATGGAGAGCGGATTATAGATATCTTCGTGATTGTTCCAATTGAAAAGAAATTAAAAAAAGTTATCCATGATGAGGTAAGTTTAGCTTTTGGATTTTTATTTTCTGAAATGAATGCACAGAGTCTCAAAGAAATAAATTTAAGCAAGGAAGCAATTGATAGTATTGTGAATGGCTATTTTGTTACCCAAGGAATCGATATTAAGGATAAAGAAATTGAATATCTTGTACCTTACACCCCCATAAATGAAGGACTTCTTCAGGTAATGTTGCATGACTCGAACCCCACTTATGGACATGGGCCTGGCTGTAGAGTTTATATCGATATTAAATCTAAGAAAGTAATTGCAGCTGCACTGGAGGATTGCTGATAGATTTAACTTAGGTAAATAAAGCATTCTTTGATAATCCGCTCTTTGAAAACTGAATACCCGTAAACAAAGATCCTGTTCTTGAAAGCAGTTCAGGAAGAGGGATCATAGAGATACCGATACGCCTACGCGCGGAACAACCCGATAATGTTCAACGACCCGACCGGGCATATAGCGGCCTTTGTAATCGGGATGATAATCGGCGCGATAATGGGCGGCATCTCGGCGGCAATGCAGGGAGGCAACATAGCGCGGGGGATATTGATCGGCGCGGTGACAGGAGCGATAGGTGCAGGCGCAGGGACCGGGGCATCGGTGATGTTTGGGACGGTTGTAGGCGCAGTTACGGCAAAAATTGACGGAGGCGATCCGGTCAAGGGAGCCTTCATGGGAATGCTTGGAGGAATGGTTGGCGGAGCGGTTGGAGGAGTCGGCGGTTCCGGTTTTGGCGGGGCGATAGCCCGAGGCGCGATAACAGGCGCAGTGACCGGTGCGGTCGGAGCAAAGCTTTACGGCGGGGATGTCTGGAAAGGCGCGGTGCAGGGGGCGGTGACCGGGGCCGCCAGCGCAGGAGTGAGTTATGGCATTGCGAAGGGGTTTGAGAATCAAATAGAATATGAGACAAATAGAGAACTTGTTGCGGGAGATGGACAACGAAAATACAAAGGTTGTCATTTGCCTTTATTCATCTGGAGGCAATAAAGTGTTGTTAATGGGATCAACAGGTTAAAGAAATAATAATTGTTTTTTTTAAACTGGAAGAAATTTTAAATGAAAAATTCTTCATTCTTAGATCATCATTACTTGTGCTGAGTACTTCGACAAGCTCAGCAACCACCTGTCGAAGTGTTCATTTGCCGAAGGCATTGGCTGGACGATTATAGAACTTTTTTGATTGGCCTTTACTCAGGAAGTTGCATGATCACTATACCTTGCAATTTGATTCCGAATCATCTATATTCTTTGCAGATAAGGAGTAAGTGATGAGTTTGAATTTTACTGCAGTTATTACCAGGGAAGAAAACTGGTATGTCGGGCATTGCGTTGAGCTGGGGGTTGTGAGCCAGGGTAAGACCATCGAAGAGGCCCAGGCAAATCTTAAAGAAGCAGTTGAGCTGTATGTTGAGAGTTTCGGCGATGAAGATCTTCCTGAATGCAAGGGAGAGGTTTTCTTCTACCCCTTGGAGGTGGCTGTAGGTGGTTAAACTTCCTTCCATTTCAGGAAAGGAACTTGTCAAAGCACTGAAGAAATCCGGATTTACAGAAGTAAGAAAGAAGGGAAGTCATGTCAGTTTGCAGAAAGGTGCTTATCGTACAGTGGTTCCACTCCACAATGAACTTGCCAAGGGCACGATATTTGGAATTCTTAAACAATGTGGGTTATCAAAAGAAGAAATGATAGAACTGCTTTAGAAGGATTCCAGCATTCTTCATTTGCCGAAGGCATAGGCTGGACTTTTTTGGTGGCGTGGAATTTAACAGTCCTTTGATTTATAATATATCAGAGACAGAAGGAATAGTGAGGTAATCAAATGGCGACAAAAGATGCGATACTTGACCAGGCTCTGACATTATCCCCTGCAAAGAAAGCCGAGTTGATCGACAGACTTCTCAAAAGCCTTGACCATCCCGATGCCGAGATTGATAAACTCTGGGCTGAAGAAGCTGAATCCAGGATAGATGCTTACGAATCCGGAAAGATAGAAGCCATTACTCTCCGTGAAGTCCTGGAAAAGTACAAGTAGGCCATGCAGATCAAATTCCTAAGAACAGCTCAACAGGAGCTGGACCAGGCAATTGAATACTATAATTTCGAATTGAAAGGGTTGGGGAAGATATTTCTTGAGGAAGTTCTATCTGCTCTTGATCGGATCGGTTCATTTCCCGATGCATGGGGAAAATGCTCAAAAAGAACAAGAAGATGTCTGACCAGGCGATTCCCTTACGGAATAATTTACCAGATAAGAGATGATCATATCCTTATAATTGCAGTTTCAAATCTTCACCGGAAACCGGATTACTGGCAGGAAAGAGTGTAAAGCATCTTAAAAGTGCTCTTAAAGTATTAGGAAAAAGAGATATTCCATCTGATCAGACAGAAAGAAAACTTTTTTTGAAAAACCTCGAAAAAGATGCCTTGTCTGAATTGGAAGCACTTGATGTGAAATTCATTGAAGAAAAAGATGATATGACTCCACTGATCATCAAATATATTGAAAACAATCGTTGCGAAGTAAGGTAAGCAATCCGGCACCTAACCGGATTCGAACTTTTTCCTTAAAAAAAATCAAGCTAATCCAATAATCATGCGAATCATGGTTCAGACAGAGACAGGTTCGGAACCTGTCTCTACAATGTTTGTAATGTCATGCCACCTGTTCGGCTGATGGAAAACCTATCCTACAGCCAGTCAACGCCCTGCTGGGTGACGGCAAAATGTTTCCCGACATATTGAATTAGTCCTCTCCGTGCCAGCTGATACCTTGAAGCATTGGGATTTTTAACAAGGGGCAGGTTATTGTTTTTGAGCGTTAAGTTAATGTCCCTTACGAGAAGTTTTTTCTGCCCTGCATAGAACAGAAAAATCGCTGTACCGAGGAATATCCTGTTCTGGCTCTTCATTGCGTCATGTTTAACCAGGAACTGCTTCAGCGTGACAGGTTCCACCTTTTTTTCGGCAGGTTTCTCCTTTACCGGTTCTTCAGGGACAGGTTTTTTCCCGAAAAGCCCCGGGAATTTCTCCATAAGACAGCCCATCTGCTCTGTCAGCCACTTCGGGTCGCACTGGATGTTTACTTTTATGTCGCTGATCTCCACTGAAAATCTGATTTCGTTCATCTTTGTCTCCTTAAATGAAAGATGTAAACCTTAAAATAACGAACCAATGTAGCGCATCGGATGCATTATATCAGCAAACTGCTCTGAAATGTAAGTAATTTGAATAAAGATGTAAGTGATTATCGTAACAAAGTGAGTGATTACCGCATATATGTGGGTAAAACGCGTAAACATATAAGTATTTGAAGTATATATGTGAGTAAAGCGAACGGTGATATAAGTAATTTAAACGATTATGTAAGTAATTATCGTGTAAATATAAGCAATGACCATTGTTATGTGAGTAATTCGCGTAAAGATGTAAGTAAAAGGCGTTGTTATGTAAGTAAATGGCGTAAAGATGTAAGTAATTTATGTATTCTTGCGAAAAACAGGGGAAAAACAAAGGCTTAAGACAAATAAGGACATGGGAATTGATGCAAGAGAAAAAGCGATTATCGGACAAACTCCAAAAAATAATTATCTCCTTGCGACATTTCGCATGAAGTGTTAAAATGTCCGCTTATAACAGTTTTTAAGGCAGGTAACAATGGCACTGATAAATAAAGCAATCAATGAAATGACTCTGAAGATAGTGTATTACGGGCCCGGATTATGCGGCAAGACAACAAATCTGCAGTATATCCATAAGAAATCAAACCCGCAGAAAAGAGGTAAACTGCTTTCGATAGCAACCGAGAGCGACAGGACCCTTTTCTTTGACCTTCTCCCGATGGAGGTAGGCAACATTAAAGGAATGAAGGTGCGTCTGCAGCTTTATACCGTGCCCGGTCAGGTTTTTTATGACGCGACCAGAAGGCTTGTTTTGAAGGGGGCTGATGGAGTCGTTTTCGTTGCTGATTCGCAGAGAGCTATGAAGGACGCGAATATCGAGTCCATAAATAACCTCAAAACCAATCTGCGAGTCAACAATCTTGATCCCGATAAAATACCTCTGGTGTTCCAGTTTAACAAAAGGGATCTGAATGATGTTCTCAGCACGGAAGAAATGACTGAAGACATAATATACCGAAAAGGACATAAAGGCTTTCCTGCATGCGCTCTTTCCGGGAAAGGCGTTCACGAAACCCTGAAGCAGATAGTTACCGAGGTTCTCAAGAACATTACAAAGGGTGTTTCCCATGATCTGGATAATAAAACCAAAAAGGTTGAAGTTATTGAGGAATTCAAGCCCGAACCTCCTGCTGTGGAAGAAAAGATGCCGGAAGTGATGGAAATGCCGAAAGCACCTCAGCAGGATTTACCTGAGATTGACGACACTCCTTTTGACGAGCCTGCTTCAGTGCCGGAGCCGCCTTCACATCTTCCCGCTCCTGAAATCGGTTCCGATATCTTTGATGATGACAGTGTCCAGCCAGAACCCATGGAAGTTCAGGATCTGACTGAGGATGATAACCTTGATGAGTATGATTCAGAGAAAGAGGAGTGGGAAAACGAGCCTGTTGCTGAACCGGAAGAACTTGAAGAAGCCGAAACGGTTCCACAGTTGTCAGATAATAGCGAAACAGTTACCGAACTTGACGCTCTTTACGAACAAAACAGAAATAACATCAGCAATCTGGAACAGCTCATCAGAGACATCAAATCGCAACAGGAAAAGATTGTTACGCTGATGGCGAAATATGACAATCAGCAGTAAGAAATTCCAACCCTTTTTTTATTATTTCATCTGCTAAGGTTTGGACAGATTTAAGAACTGCAGGGCTTAATTCTTCTTTTAAATCAATGTTTGCCGGTTCTATCGCCCAGAGACGGAATGTTATTTTTTCCATTTCCGGATGTGCCAGCATTATCCAGCGCAACCCTTCAGGCAGGCTTAACTGGTGAACTGTAGCGTGCTTCTGTTGAATATGGAGAATATCATCATGTTCAAAGTAATGAATTGACCCGGGAGGGCTGTTTTTCCAGATAGAGTCAATCAGCCATATTTCTTTTTCCCCCTTCCAGAGTCTTGGCAGGTTAAGGATGTCCGAATCTCCAAATACGATTCGCATACCCGAAGGGAGATTACTTTCAAGGAGTTTAGCGCAAACAGAAATGCCGGCTCCGTCGTCCGCCATCAAGGTATTGCCGAAGCCTGCTACAAGTATTTTACATAAAGAATTTATCTGTCGTCCCTTATGATATGGACTGAGCATGAAATACACGGATCGTAGGCTCTTGCAATCATTTCCAGTCCTAGTTTCAGTTCTTTTTCCTCTGCATTGGTTTTGAGCAGTTCTGTCGCTGCTTTTTTTAAATCACGCTCAACATTTGCAAGGTTTTGAGCTGTAGGAGTAATTACATTGGCGGATACTACCCTGCCTTTTTCATCAAGTTCATATTCGTGGAAAAGCATTCCTCTGGGTGCCTCTATAGCTCCAACGCCTTTTCCTGCCCTGGTTTCATATTCAACCATTTCGCTTGCCTGCTCAGGCGTTGAAGTCAGAATGTCACAAAGTTCAATTCCTCTTTCAACACAATGAACCAGTTCTACAAGCTGTGCCCAGTTGTTAAGCAGAATGTTGTCCTCTACTCCGTGCGGAAAAAGCTTATCAAACGCAATCTTTGTTTTTCCTTTCAGAAAACCGCCCCAGAGTTTCAGTCTCGCCTGGGAGCCAACCATGAATGTGTCTCCGGATGCAAGAGCCGAATGTTTCGCATGAGAATGCTCAACGGTAAATTCCCTTGCTATCTCCTTATAATTATTGACATCCACAGTTTTCCCCTCAGAAGTTACAATCATATCTCCTCTGAACCTGAGTTCATTCTCATAGGGTTTTATTGCGGCATAAACAGTCTTGTTTGCCGACCATCCGGGAATGGGGATTGTTGCTGCAAGCTCCACAAATTTCATCAGAGGATCGAGAGCCCCTGAAAGTTCCTCTTTGATCTTTTTAAGATCTTCATGTTTGGGAAGTTTCCCGAATCCGCCGACAAGCGTATTTATCGGGTGGACAGGCCTGCCTCCGATCAACTCCTGAATTCTGTTGCCAAGCTGTTTGAGCTTAAGAGCGAATGTAACTTCACCGGGATATTTTGATGCCATTGATATTACTGAATCAAATCCCAGAAAATCCGGAAGCGCAAGCGCGAAAACATGGAGGGCATGTGATTCTATAGTAGATCCCAGAAGCAGCAGGCCTCTTATGTTATGCACCCTTTCCGACCGTTTCACACCCAGAGCGTTTTCGATGGCAGTCAGAGCGGCTACAGTATGGCTTGACGAACAGATGGCACATACTCTGGTTATGATACCCTGCACTTCAAGAAAATGCTTTCCTCTTAGCAATGCTTCGTAATAACGGCTTCCTTCAAAGATATCCATATTCACTTCTTCAACAACACCGTTACTTATTTTTATGTCAATCCCTCCGTGACCTTCAACCCTTCCCAGATGAGGGATCGTTATATGTTCAACTTTTCCGTTCACTGTCAACCTCCTGTTTCAAACCCAGTTTCATCCAAACCGGGGCTGAGAAGTTTTTCATTTTGCGACTGATATCCTTCCATGACAAGCCTTTGTCTGCAAACATTGTAATATTTGCATCATAGTTAGGCTCTTCCAGCGGCCCTCTGCATCCGGTGCACGGGACTCCGTGAGAAGGGCATCTTGCGTTACATCCGCCAAGGGTCATGGATCCGCAACAAACCTCATTAAAATACTGAACCCGGCAAAGATTCTCCTTTGTTTTGCACGACCAGCACACAGGAATATTCGGCAATTCCGGAACAGTCCCGGAAAGAAGTGAATTCACAACACGAAGAAACTCATGTCTTTCGATCGGACATCCCGGAAGGAGGAATTCACACTTGACAAAATGAGTTACAGGCCTTGCTTCCACAGTATCAAGGAAATCTGCTTTCTTTTTGTAAACCTCCTGCTGAAGAACTTCCAGAGGGATAGTATTCTGCATAGCCGGTAAACCGCCCCAGACCGCGCAGGTACCTAGAGCTATCAGAACCCCTGATCTTTCCCTAATCTTTCTTAATTCCCTGAGGTCTTTTTCCGAAGCGACCACTCCTTCCACAAATGCTATATCAAGTTTACATTCATGATCATTCTCGGATTTCGCCATAACCCAGTCCACAATATCAACCTGCTGTGCTATTCTTATGAGTTCATCCTCGCAGTTTAATATCTGCAGCTGGTCACCGGCGCATCCGGTAAGTCCGAAAATACCAACTTTTGGTTTGTTGCTGCTCATTGCTTTCTCCTCATTCATATATCAGCTCGGGAAGATTAATTGCATCCCAGTATGAGAAAACCGGGCCGTGGAGACAGGTGAATGTGTATCCTACTGCGCAATGACCGCATTTACCGACACCGCACTCCATTCTTCTTTCAAGGCTCAAGAATATTCTGTCTTTTCCAAACCCTTTTTTTACCAGCCTGTCAAGCACAAATTTATAAAAAACCGGAGGACCGCAGACAACCGAGTATGTGTCTGCCGGATTGATATCTACATTGTCTATTAGTTCTGTAACCATACCGGTTTTGCCATTCCATGGTTTTCCTTCAGTGGAATCAACAGTCATTATTATTTCAGCATCCCCTCTGCGGGACATGGATTCGAGCTCGTCTCTGAACATTACAAGTTCCGGATTTCTTGAGCCGTAAAGAAGTATTATTCTTCCGAAATTATCCCTGAGGTCAATAAGATACTGCAGTAGTCCTCTTAGCGGAACCATTCCCAATCCTCCGGAAACCAGAAGAACATTGTTTTTCTTAAGCGTTTCAATCGGGAACCCATTTCCGAGTGGTCCTCGGATGCCGACAATATCTCCTTCGGTTATATGATCAAAAAGATAATCAGTTACTTTTCCGGTTTTTCTTATGCCGAGCTGGAATGATCCTTTTCTTGTCGGTGATGATGGAAGAGAAAACGGAGCCTCTCCTACTCCGAGAATTGAGAGCTCAACAAACTGACCAGGTACAAATGTAAACTTATCTGCGAGTTTATGGTCAATGAACCTAAGATCATACAGTCTGACCTGGTCAACTATTTCAGACACCCTCATAACCCTGGCCTCTGCCGGAAGGTACGGATTGACGCCTGTCGGGAGGACTCTTTTTTCTCTTGAACCGTGAACAATTTTCGGGCTGTTTAAACTCATAATTTACCTCTCACATAATCAAAAACCTCCACTACGCTTATCCCTGCAGGGCAGTTCTCGATGCATCTTCCGCATCCAACGCATGATGGCATGCCGAACTCACGAACAAATGCCTCATGTTTGTGATAATACCTGTTCTTCACTCTGTCTGCACGATTTGCCCTGAAGTTATGCCCTCCGGCTACTACTGCATATTCCTTGTAAAGGCACGCATCCCAAGCTCTTAACCGGACAGCTTCATCTTCCGAAGGTTTCTCATCCATTACATTGAAGCATGAACAGGTTGGGCACACAATAGAACAAGAACCGCAGCATAAACATTTTTTCCCCAGTTCTTCCCATACATTGTCATCCTTCATTATTTCAAGTATGTACGGAAGATCGGTCGTATCCATGGTGAGTTTGAACGAACTTCTTCTCTCGTTTATCCGTTCCAGATAATCTCTTACATCCGAAGATGCAGAAGGACTGAAAAATTCGGGGAAAGCGGATATTATTTCATCACCCTTGGCACTGCTCACTGTTACAAGGAATTTATCTTTCAGAGGGGTAAGAAACATGTCAAATCCGCTGTCTGTTGTTGAAGTATTCATGGACTGGCAGAAGCATTTTTCATCCGGAGTGCATCCGAAGCCAACCACCACAAGTTTTTCTCTATTTTTTTTGTAAAATGTGTCCTCATAGTTTGATAGATAAAGAAGGTCGAGTATCTTGAGAGCGTGGATATCGCAGGAATGCGCCCCGAAAAACACCTGTGATCCTCCTTCATTATCACCGCATTCCTCAATGGATCCGGACTTTTTTGTTTTCAGCATCGGAAACAATGGTTTAAGCAAAAGCTTTTTAAAAGGCAGGATTGTCCGAAGAGCATCGGGTCTTGATTTGTTCACATCGGTGATAGGTTCAAGGGAAAATACCCCTTCATGCTTTTCAACCGGCGCCCAAAGCTTACCGAACTTCTTCAGTCCCTCGGTAAATTCAGGGAGCTTATTTCTGCTCATTGTAAATGTTTGCATTTTCAGGCTCCTTGGTTGTGAAACATTTCACAATATTATTGCAAAAAAAAATAACTAAACCTAACAAACAACATTCCTGAAGAAAAATTCCAACAAGAAAACTCAATCTATACTATTTGAGTTCTTATGTCAAGATTTGCCTGTATAAAAATGTCAAAATAATTTAAAAAACGAATTATATTAGGTTTTTCGATGCGAATAGCTTTTATTTTAAGGGTAGATTATTTCAGACCGAATTCCCGGATCTTGTTCTGAAGTGTGCGCCTGCTCACTCCCAGTGCTTTTGCCGATTCTGTTATGTTCCAGTCCAGCCTTAAAAGAGTAGATTTTATCAGTTCGATTTCGGCAGCATGAGCAGCTTCTTTAAGGGGAACATCTGATAACTGATTATCGGTATCTGTTTTTTTGTCGGGTGAAAACAGGATATCAGCAGGAATATCAGATATTTGAAGTTCATTCCGGTCGCAAAGGACCATCATTCTTTCTATCAGATTTTCAAGCTCCCTGATGTTCCCGGGAAAGGAGCAATTGGAAATTTGACCCATCGCTTCCGGACTGATTCCTGACAGAGAGGCATCCAGTTTTTTATTGAACCTTTCAATAAAAAATTCAATCAAAAGCGGAATATCCTCTTTTCTGGTTCTCAGCGGAGGAACTTCAATCGGAACCACATTAAGCCTGTAGAACAGGTCTTCCCTAAATTTTCCACAGGAAACCAGTTCCTTTATATTCCTGTTTGTGGCGGAAATTATTCTGACATCCGCCTGAAATGTTTTTATTCCTCCCACTCTTTCAAACTCTTTCTCCTGAATCAGCCTGAGAAGTTTGGGTTGCATCTCATCAGGCATCTCACTTATCTCATCAAGAAAGAGAGTCCCTTTATGCGCAAGTTCGAATTTTCCGGGTTTTGCCGTAACTGCCCCGGTGAAAGCGCCTTTTTCAAACCCCATAAACTCACTCTCAAGAAGATTATGGGGAATGGCAGCACAGTTAATCCTGATGAAAGGAGCGTTTTTTCTCGGACTGAGTTCATGGATTGCTTTGGCAACAAGCTCCTTACCTGTTCCGCTTTCCCCGGAAATAAGAACTGTGGAAGATGTTACGGACACCTTCTCAATAAGCCGGAACACCTCCTTCATTCCAGGGCTCCGCCCGATTATGTTGAATTTGCCTGCAGCCTCTCCCGGCTGGAAATCTCTGTTCGCAGCAGAGCTTATGTTGAGGGTCTTAAGAACTACGAGCCTGATCTCTTCCTGTTCAAACGGTTTGGAAATAAAATCCACAGCTCCCAGTTTCATTGCCTCTACTGCGGTTTCTATTGTTCCATGAGCAGTTATAACAACCACCGGAATGTGCGGATAGAGTTCTCTGATATTTTCGAGCAGGGACATCCCGTCCATTACGGGCATTTTAAGATCAGTCAGGACAAGCTTGAAATCAATGTTTTTAAGAAGGGTAAGAGCTTCAGCCCCGTTAGCCGCTCTTTTGGCTTCAAATCCTTCCTTTTCAAGAAAAGCCGCCAGAATGCGTCTGATATTCGGTTCATCGTCAACAATGAGTATTTTAGACACGGACATCTCCTTGATTATTTCTTTACAGGGAATGAAACGGTAAATATAGCTCCGCTTTCATCGGCATTTTCAACGGAAATAGCACCGCCGTGAAGCTCCATTATTTTGTGGCAAATCGACAGACCCAAACCCGTTCCTCCTTGTTTGGTTGTAAAAAAGGGATCAAATATTCTGTCCGCTTTCTCGCTGTCAATTCCCGGCCCCGTATCTCTTATAATGATGCTCATGGAATCTCTGTTTTGCGCCGAGCTAAGAGTAATGGATCCCCCGTCAGGCATAGCTTCCACAGCATTATTAATGAGATTGACAATCACCTGTTTGATCATGTCCGCATCACCTTCAATTAAAGGGATGTCGCCATCAATGTTATTTATGAATTGAATATCAGACGGAACTCCCTTCATATTGATCATCCAGATCGCCTGCGCAACAGCTTCAGACACATCAACTTCTTCTGTTTTCTTCACAAAAGGTTTTGCATAGTTCAGAAATTCCGTAATCACATTGTTAAGGCGGTTGACCTCTTCAACAATCATATCAAGAAACTCGCGGTTCTCAAAACTGTTCGCTGAAGGGTCAATAAGCTGTGCTGCTCCTTTTATCGCGCTGAGAGGGGTTCTGATCTCATGCGCGATTCCTGCAGCCATCTCACCCAGCGCAGCGAGCCTGTCTTTCCTCTTGAGTTCATTATATTTTCGGGAGTTCATGATTGCCAAACCTGCCTGGTCCGCAAGTTTCTTAAGCATCCTGTGATCCTCTGTTGTAAGAATTGCGGAATCGGGGTCAATGGCAAGATTTAAAGTGCCTATCACATCAGAACCGGCTTTAACGGGAATAATGAATTCTATGTTTCTTTCTGTAAAATGACTGGAAAGCTGACGGTCAAGGTTGTGACGCACATTCTGGAATGAAACAGTGGTACCATTCTTTAAAATAAATCGTAGAAGTCCTTCGCCGTTGAAAAGTTTCTCAAAGTTTCCGAAATAATAGTCCTTCTCGTTTCTGAAAAGACCGACTGATGCTGACAGCCCTTTTTCGGATGAGAAAAACCCCATGATGAGCGCAACAATATTATTCTCATCTGTTTCATCCCATAAAACTGAAATAAGGTCTGCAAGCCGGCTCCTGAATTCAAGTCTGTCACTGAAAAATATCCTCCGGGTCTGTTGCTCTGAAAATCTCTTAACCGGAGCATAAAGAACAATGATAGTGAATATGAATAAAAATAAGCTCAAAAGTATTAAAGGCACACTATCCTTTGCAGCCCTGAATATGAAAACACTAAAAACTGCTGCAAGAACAAATGAAACAACCCCTCCGATCAGCGCTTTTGCAACAAGTTCGTTTATATTGAAAAGTTGATAGCGCAGGATTCCCAGAGCAATAAAAACAAGGAACGCCAGCACGGCAGCGCAACCAATCTGCGGAAAAACGCTGGTATCTCTTGGAATGAGATCTGTCAGCCCTACTGTTAACGCAATAGAACCTCCTATTATCAGATAACTCAGTTTGAGTTTTTCAACTTTTGACCGTTCTTCCCTGTATCTTTTAAAAAAAAGGAAAAGACACCCGTAAAGCACTGCGGCGTGAAAAAGAAGGGCAAGAAGATTTCTGGCCCAACTGTAATTAAAAATATCCGTAAAAGAGTAAATTAGAAACGCGGTGGAAAAAAAACCGGATAACCATAAAAGAAATTGGTGCTCTCTGTCGTTCAGATAGGTCAGGGTAAAGAAAAAAGCTGCTGTCGGAATAGTGTAAAGGCCGATATACATGAGCCTCAGCCATAAATTGCTTCCGGTGGATTCAGATACCGAAAAACCGGCGTTCCACAGAAAAAGGCTGAAGCACAGCAGGCCGAAGGATAAACGCAGTCTGTCTCGAAAATTAGCAGTAAAATACAGAGACAGCAACAGGCATCCCGCCGCTGAAAAGAATGCTGAAATCAGGCTTATGTTCAACAGGTCTCCTTGGACTTACTGAACGAATATTCTAACAGTGATTTCAGGAAAAAACCATAGTAAAAAAAGGAACCCAGATTCTGAATAAAAAAACAGCCTGCTGTCCAAATGAACAGTAGGCTGAAATTTATACTATGTTAACGGCTAACCTTCTGAAAACCCCTGAACAGCTTTCATGTTGCTGCTTCTGAAACGGATCTGGACTCCTCTCTGATTAGCATTTTTTGCTTTCAGATGATCCGTGGACATCTTCTGCTCGGGATCGAACTGTCCGTAGTTAAATCCTTTCAGGCTTCTGCGCTCAATCGATGCTTTCAGCAGTCTTTCTATTTCTCTTATCACCGGCTCGTCCTCAATCACGGACAGCGTATATGCTGTTCCGGTGTGCAGCGCTCGGCCTGTTCTTCCTATTCGGTGGGTGTAGGCATCAGCGTTTGAAGGCATATCATAGTTGATGACATGGGATATTTCTGAAATGTCCAATCCTCTTGCTGCTATATCTGTTGCAACGAGAATATCATACTTACCTTTTTTGAACCCTGAGATCGCTTCCTGCCTCTGTCCCTGAGACATGTTGCCCTGCAATGACGCGGTTCTGTGATTCAGCCTTGAAAGGTCCCGTGCAAGATTTTTCGCGCGGAACTTTGTCCTTGTGAATATCAAAACCCTTTCTCCGGTCATTTCCCTGAGTATCGCGAAAAGAAGATCCTTCTTCATTTTATTGAGAACAGGGTAAAGCGCGTGTGAAACCGTTTTTGCCGGTGCGATCATGTCAACCTGCACATTTACCGGATCTTTAAGAATATCCTTGCTCAAATGTCTTATTTCATAAGGCATGGTTGCTGAAAAGAACAGGGTCTGCCTTTTCTGCGGTACCATCTTGAGAATTCTCCTGATATCAGGAAGGAATCCCATGTCACACATGCGGTCGGCTTCGTCCAGAACAAGTATGTCAAGGTGGGAAAAATCCACCCCTCTTTCCGTTGAAATATCCAGAAGTCTTCCCGGACAAGCGATAACGATTTCCGCTCCGTTACGGATACCTGAAATCTGCCTTTCACGGCTGACTCCTCCGTAAACTGCCACGCACTTGAGCCCTGACCCCTTTCCGAGCAGGTCGGTCGCCTCCCTGATCTGTTCCGCAAGCTCCCTAGTTGGGGCAAGCACCAGAGCACGAACCTGTTTTTTAGACCCGGTTCTCAATTTCTGAATGATGGGCAGCATGAAAGCTGCTGTTTTACCAGTTCCGGTCTGAGCGATGCCAAAAATATCCCGTCCTTCAAATA
Organism: uncultured Acidobacteriota bacterium; assembly: GCA_964509835.1. Classification (GTDB taxonomy): domain Bacteria; phylum Acidobacteriota; order CAZDZC01; family CAZDZC01; genus CAZDZC01. The sequence goes on along the minus strand of CAZDZC010000006.1, from coordinate 73,118 downwards.
TGGGAGGAATGGCTTTCAGCTGGATCGGTGTAGGTGTTGTGTAACCGGCGCAACGAATTGCATCGTTGATAGACCGGTCGAAAGAAAATTGTTCAAAATTCACTAAAGTACTCCTTGACTTTAATTGAGCCAAGTTCTACTTCTTAGCCCCTTTTTTGTTCATGTGGATCTTCCACAAAGACGCGCGGTTCGTTTAAGTCCGCACCCAGGAAACTGTCACTATAATACTAAATCTACTCTGTGTCAAGTCAGTAAATAATTTCAGCGTACAAGAACTGTTGTTCGCTTGTCTAATATGTGTTTTGTGCCGGACTTCAACAAGACAAAAGAACATTAAATTTTTAGCATTTATTCCCGGCTATATTCTGTTTTAAAAACAAAGCCATCCGTTATGTTTGATTTGTTATTGGTTAAATTATTGCGTGAAAACGGGTTATGGCTGTCATATTGCCGGAAACCGATCATTGAATTGCCGCAAGCCGGGATACGGAACCATGATTGACAAGAAGCACTGTTAGCTATAGTATGTTGCGTTTTTTTGTTTGTAATTTTTGAGTCATCAGGAAAATCAAATTTTATGAAACTGAAAGTCAGAGACGCAGCCAAATTACTGCATGTATCCGAAAAGATTGTTCTGCAGTGGATATCCAGCCGCGGGCTTCCCTCTCATCATATCAATAACCAGTATTGCTTCAATCATGCGGAAATTTTGGAATGGGCAACCTCAAAAGGATTGTTTATCTCTCCGGTGAAACCGGATGAACACGGAGCTTTTCCCTCTCTTTCCGGAGCTATGAATACAGGTGGGATTCATTATGGGATAGAAGGCTCTGATAAGGCTGAAGTGATCAGGAATATTGTGAATATTCTTCCACTCCCCAAGGATGAGGATCGCGAGTTCCTTTACCAGATCATTCTTTCGCGTGAATTGCTTGGATCTACAGCTATTGGGAAAGGAATCGCTATTCCGCATGTCAGATTTCCAATAGCCGTTCACGGCTCCTCGCCTCTTATAGCCTTGTGCTTTCTGAAAAAGCCAATTGATTTCAATGCTGTTGACAGGCAGCCTGTTCATACGCTTTTTCTGATAGTCAGCCCTGTGATCAAGATTCACCTGAATCTTCTTTCAAGGCTCGCAAATGGACTTCGCAATTCGGATTTTGCAGATACTGTTGCACGGAAAGATAATAAAGATAATATTATGCGTGCTGCTCAAAAAATGGACGAATATTTTTTGAAACAGGTTTCAGTTAAGGTTTGAATTCCACAATGAGAATTGAATATATTCTTCTTTCTCTGGCGGTACTGGCTGTGGGAGGATTGCTGTGTTCTTTTATCCGCACCTCTATGAAAAATGCTTCCCGTTTCGGCGTGAGTGTCTGTTTAACGGGAACTGCTTTGTCTTTGCTGCCCGCAGCCGGAGTACTATTCACAGGAGTTACTGTCGAACTGCGTCTGCCGTGGCATGTTCCGTTTGGATGTTTTTATTTGGAAGTTGATCCGTTATCAGCTTTTTTTATTATTGTTATTTCTGTTATAAGTGCTCTTTCTGCTGTTTTTGGAATGGGATACATGAAAACATACGAGGGGGGGAGACATTCAGGTTTAACCTGGTGTTTCTTCAACTTCCTGGTAGCGAGCATGCTGCTGGTTGTTACAGCGCGAAATGGGCTGCTGTTCATGATGGCATGGGAACTGATGTCTCTTTCTTCGTTTTTCCTGGTAATGTTTGAACACGAAGAGTCCGAAGTGCGTGAAGCAGGCTGGACATATCTTACCGCTGCCCATCTCGGGGCAGCATGCCTTCTTGCGCTTTTTGCATTTCTAAGCGGTGACGGATTTAACATGGATTTTGACAACCTTTCAGCTCCTTCAGGAGCTCTTGGAGCAGGTCTGCTTTTTATTCTTGCGGTTCTTGGTTTCGGTTCAAAAGCAGGTTTTCTTCCAATGCATGTCTGGCTTCCTGAAGCCCATCCTGCAGCTCCGTCGCATGTTTCTGCAGTAATGAGCGGAGTAATGATCAAAACAGGTATATACGGTCTTGTACGGATAATTCCTGCTCTCGGTCCTCCTGCAACATGGTGGGGAGCAGTGCTGCTGTTAATCGGCGTTTTTTCAGGAATTTTGGGCGTTCTTTATGCTCTTGCTCAGCATGATCTGAAACGCCTGCTCGCGTATCACAGTGTTGAAAATATAGGGATTATAAGCATGGGGTTGGGATTATGGATTCTGGGCGTTGCGGAACAGAATCCTGTTCTGGCTACTCTCGGGATATTGGGTGGACTGATGCATGTATGCAATCACGCAGTGTTTAAAAGCCTTCTTTTTTTCGGAGCAGGTGTTATTAAAAATTGTGCACACACCCTTGACATTGATCTTCTCGGAGGGCTGCAGAAAAAGATGCCTCATACAGCGCTTACTTTTTTTATTGGAGCTGCGGCTATATGCGGCTTACCGACATTAAACGGTTTTGTAAGCGAGTTTATTATCTACCTCGGAGCGTTCGGTGCCGTTGCTGATGCTTCTGTGAATTTAAGACTTGCTTTGGCAGGGGTAATAACCCTGTTTTCCCTCAGTGTTATAGGAGCCCTTGCGGCAGCATGCTTCGCGAAGGTTTATGGCATAATATTTCTGGGTGCTCCGCGCTCCGATTATGCTTTGAATGCAACGGAACCGAGTTCGTTAATGAAACATCCCATGTCTGTACTTGCCTTGTTGTGTATGATACTTGGCCTCATAGCTCCGCTGGGAGTTTATATGACAGCACCTGCCGCTGCTCAGGTGCTGGAAGGTTATGCCTCTGAAGAAATTTCAGCTTCCGTTTTAACAGTAATGATATACATCAGTATGACAGGTTTAATGATCGTTCTTCTGACTTTAATCATAACGGGCTTCAGGTTCATCTTGCAGAGGGGAAAAGTGATAGCATCAGGGCAGACCTGGGACTGCGGTTACAGGAAATATACACCCCGGATGCAGTACACGGCATCATCATTTGCTCTTCCCGTTATTGAAATGTTCAGATGGATAACCAGAACAAAGATTATTATTCAGAATGACAACAGTGATTTTCCAAAACCTGGACACCTGGTATCCCACACCGGAGATCTATTCAGAAAGTATCTGTTTGAGCCTGTTTTCCATTCTTTTGTAACTGTTTCAAGGTATTTTCACTGGATGCAGGAAGGCAGGAACCAACTCTATATACTCTATATAGCTGTCACCGTCCTTGTTCTCCTTCTTATTAAGGTGAGATAGTGGTGTTCACTTCATCGGTATCTTTTTTACAATTTTTTCTTGCCTTGGCGCTTGCTCCTCTTTTACTCGGCATTATAAATAAGACTAAGGCTTTTTTTGGAGGCAGGAAAGGGCAACCTCTGATTCAGGCATATTACGAACTCTTCAAACTGATGCGGAAAGGAGCGGTCTATAGTAGTACCGCCACATGGATATTCAGGCTGTGCCCGGTTCTTGGCCTTGCTGCCATTCTACTTGCATTGGCAATGATCCCTGCAGGCGGTTCTCCGGCATTATTGCATTTTCAGGGTGATTTCATCCTGCTGGTTTACATTCTCGGACTGATCAGGTTTTTTACGGTGCTTGCAGCCCTGGACACAGGTTCAGCGTTCGAAGGAATGGGTGCAAGCAGGGAAATGCAGTTCGCTCTGCTTTCGGAACCTGTACTTTTTATCTGCCTGGGCTCCATTTCTGCGATTACCCACCGTATGGATCTTTCAGAGATTTACAACCATCTCTGGTCTCGCGGCATGTTTTCTGAAGTTGCCTCTGTTGTTCTTGTCTCGATGGCATTATTGCTGATTCTTCTTGCTGAAAATTCCCGTATCCCTGTGGATGATCCTAACACTCATCTTGAGCTTACAATGATACACGAAGTTATGGTGCTGGATAATTCCGGTGCTGACCTTGCATTCATACAATACACTGTTGCTTTGAAACTCTGGATTTTCTGCTCCCTGCTCTGCGGGATGGCCATCCCTTTGCGGACAGGATCGATTATATCTGATATAGTTATTAATTTCATAGGTATTTTTATTGTTGCCGTGATAATCGGAATTATAGAGTCCACAATGGCGCGCCTCCGGATGCTCCGTGTGCCTCAAATGCTCACGGTGGCGCTTGCGATTGCTCTGTCGGCATTCTTTTGGATAATGAGGTAGTAATGCAATTTTGGATTGATGTTTTTGCACTTGTCCTTGTTCTGACCAACTTCCGCCTGATGGCATCAAGCCGGATTGCGGGAATGATTCAGACGATGGTCTTGCAGGCGTTTGTTTTGACCGCTATTCTTCTGGCACTGGCGTCACCTGGTTGGCAGTTTAACCTTCTAATGCTCTCACTGCTGACTCTTGCGGTAAAGGGAGCGCTTCTCCCAATGCTTCTGCACAAAACAATGCGCACAGCAGCTGTGCAGAGAGAGATCGAGCCGTTGATAAGTTGTAATATTACTATTCTGACAGGGGTTGTTCTGCTCGGTCTGAGTTTTTTCATAACAAGGCCGTTGAAGGAATCATTGGCACCTGGAAATTCATCACTTCTTCCCGTAGCCATGTTTACAACCCTGTCAGGACTTCTGATTATAGTATCGAGACGGAAAGCGCTTACACAGGTTATAGGATATCTTGCTATGGAAAACGGGATTTACGCATTTGGTGCTGCTTTGGCTGTCAAGGAGCCGCTGCTTGTGGAAATGGGCATCCTGCTTGATGTTTTTGTTGCAGTGTTCATAATGGGAATTACTATTTACAACATCAATCGTGAATTTGACCATATAGATACAGACCGTCTTTCAGAATTGAAGGATTAATGTCGTGCTGTTGAGTGTGGTTTTAGTTCCCGCCGTCCTTGGAGTCATGGTTATCTTGATCCCTTTCAGGAATATAAGAAGAGCTATGCTTATTGCCGGAAGTGTTCTGCACATTGTGATGGTCGCTTACGAAACAAGCGATAAGACTTCCTCCACATACGGTTACTGGATAGGACTGGATTCTCCGGGGTTGCTGTTCTTGTGTGTGACAAGCATTCTATTTGCTGCAGTAGCAGTTTACACGGTATGGTACCTTAAACGGGAATCAGACCTCATCGTAAATGATGCAAAGGAGGGGTTTTCTTTTTCAAACCGTTCGGAGGCAATATTTATCGGATGTCTTCTTTTTTTCCTGGCATCAATGAGCCTTGTATGCATCAGCAGGGATATGGGACTGCTTTGGGTTGCAGTGGAAACAACAACACTGGTCAGTGCTCCTCTGATAAATTTTCATCAGCATCACCGCAGTCTAGAAGCAACCTGGAAATATTTACTTATATGTTCCGTCGGTATCGCTATAGCCCTTCTGGGGAATTTCTTTCTTGCCTACGCGGGTCATGGTAAAGTACATCTCAATATTGATGACCTGATTTCAGAGGCGGCTATTCTTGATCCTCTGTGGCTTAAGGCGGCTTTTCTAATGCTTCTTGTCGGATACGGGACAAAAATGGGCCTTGCCCCCATGCATACTTGGCTGCCTGATGCCCATAGTGAAGCACCATCGATGGTTTCTGCGCTGCTGTCAGGCGCTCTTCTGAATTGCGCTTTTCTTGGAATTCTTCGGGCTAACAGCATTCTCAATGCCGCGGCGTTGGGGAGTTTCAGCGGTGAATTGCTGATAGTTTTCGGATTGCTGTCAATATTCCTTGCAGCTCTTTTCATTGTGAGGCAGACCGATTACAAAAGAATGCTGGCTTATTCAAGCATAGAACATATGGGAATCCTCTCGCTGGGAATGGGAATAGGAGGGATTGCGGGTACTGGCGCAATGCTTCATTCCGTATGTCATTCATTCACAAAGGGAATGCTGTTTCTTTGCGCCGGTCAGCTTCTGCATGTATTCAGATCGAAGACCGCATCAGAAGTTAAAAATATGCTGAAACGAATTCCTGTTACAGGTTTTCTCTGGATTGCAGGGATGCTTTCCATTACGGGATTCCCTCCTTTCGGAACATTCATAAGTGAATTCTCCATTCTAAAGGGAGCAGCAGAAAACAGCCGGTGGTATGTAGCTGCAGCGTATTTGGCAGCTTTGGCTATTATTTTCATAGCAATGTGGCGGATTATTATCCCAATGATTTTTGGTCATCCGGAATGCTCGGAAGGAGACAGGGAAATGGCGTCCGTGAAGGAAGATCTCTGGTATATTATCCCGGCTTCCTTTCTGATAATAATTGTCTTGGTACTTGGTCTTTATGTTCCGGAGGGACTTTGGGATTTTCTGGCAAAAGCTGCATTGACTGGCGGGGCATAAATAATGAATTTTGCTGACAATTTTGTAATGACGGGAAACGGCAGGGCACTTCCTTTAGAATCAGTCCCTTCTGTTTCATTTCCAAATTTCAGAAAATCATTGATCGAAGCGGTAAATTCAGGAGGAAGGCTCTCCGCCCTTCCTGTATGGAAACCCGATGAATCTGATAACCTGCGGATAATAGCTGTAATCTCATTCCCTTCGGAAGCATTGATAGGTATCATGCAAAGTAAAATGCCTGAATGCTGGCCTTCTATTACCCTTGATTGTCCGGCAGCCCATATGTTTGAAAGAGAGATTGCCGAGCAGTGGGGGATTCGGCCCGAGGGGCATCCTTGGCTTAAACCAGTCCGTTTTGAACAACCCAGGATCACTTCAAACAAGACTTCAGTTAATCGGTCCGAAGTTGAAATGAAATTCTATTCCTTCACGGGGGGGGAATCTCATGAAGTAGCCGTCGGCCCCGTTCATGCCGGTGTGATTGAACCCGGCCATTTCAGGTTTATCTGTCATGGTGAGACTGTTTATCATCTTGAAATATCTCTTGGATATCAGCACAGGGGGATAGAACAGTCTCTTTGTCAAGGACCCTCAAAGCGAAGCAGACATTATGTTGAAACACTTGCAGGGGACAGTTCTGTAGGTCATGCTCTGGCATACAGCCATAACATAGAAGCCTTATCAGGAATTCAGGTTCCTGCGCGAGGTAAGACTATTAGAGCAATAGCCGCCGAACTGGAAAGGATAGCTAATCACACTGGAGATCTTGGAGCTATGGCAGGAGATGTAGGTTTTCTTCCCACAATGAATTATTGCGGAAGGATACGCGGGGATGTGCTTAACATGACAGCGGTTCTTTGCGGCAACCGGTTTGGAAGAGGTCTTGTTTGTCCCTCCGGGGTTGAATATGACGCAGATCCTTCGATAGCCGAAGATCTTCTTAATCGTCTGAAAGAAGTGGAAACAGACTTGACCGGGGCTGTAACACTAATGTTCGATACTCCTTCCGTTCTTGCGCGGTTTGAATCAACCGGAAAACTCACAGCGGAAACTGCCAAGCGGATAGGCCTTGTCGGTGTGCCAGCAAGGGCATGCGGACTGGACATGGATATCCGTGCTGAATTCCCTTATGGTTTATATCGAATGGTACAGCTGCCCCTGAACACATGGCCAGGGGGTGACTGCTTCAGCCGCGCTCTTGTTCGCTGGATGGAAGTTCAATCCTCAATAGAGTTCATTAGAATGAATATTTTGGAACTTCCGCAGGGATCTGTTAAAAACGAAGCTTCCGAGTTGAAACCGGGTAAAATTGCTGTAAGTCTAATTGAAGGGTGGAGAGGAGAAGTCTGTCATGTTGCTGCAACTGACAGCGAAAGCCGTTTTGCTTTTTATAAAGTGGTGGATCCCTCTTTCCATAACTGGTTTGGTCTTGCGCTCGCGCTCAGGGGGCAGCAGATATCGGATTTTCCACTCTGCAACAAAAGTTTCAACCTGTCATACTGCGGTCATGACCTTTAACATGATAAGAATGAGAGAATGATGCTTAAAATTCTTAAAACCAGATTAAAGCAGAAATACAGAACTATCAAGTATCCTGAAAGCCCAGCCCCCCGTTTGCCATTAAGGTTTGCAGGAAAGCCGTTTATATCAGACGGATGTATAACTGACTGTAAAATCTGCGCTGCAATTTGCCCATTGGATGCGGTGAACATTCAATCAGAAGGAAGGGGACCGGCTATTGATCTGGGTAAATGCATTTTCTGCAGGTTGTGTGAAAAAGAATGCCCCCACAATGTTATTAAATTCAGCAGCGTGCACCGGCTTGCTTCGTCATCCAGGAGTGATCTGATAATTGAATCGGGAAATACATCCATATCGCCCACCCGCAATGAGATCGCAGCAAAACTATTCTCCGGGTCGCTAAAACTGCGCCAGGTTTCAGCTGGAGGATGCAACGCATGTGAAGCAGACTGCAATGTCCTCGGAACTCCCGCATGGGACATGGGAAGGTTCGGTATCCAGTTTGTAGCATCTCCCAGGCATGCTGACGGATTGCTGATTACCGGACCTGTTACTGAAAACATGCGTTTTGCGTTGGAAAAAACTTATGCTGCGGTACCATCCCCCAAGATTGTTATAGCTGTTGGAACCTGTGCAATATCGGGAGGTATTTTCATGGATCACCCGGAACAGAATAATGGAGCAGCCTCAATTGTTCCCGTTGATCTTTACATCCCGGGATGCCCGCCTCATCCGTTGACGATCCTGAACGGGCTCCTCGGTATCCTGGCAAAAATATAGTTCGTGATAGGCCCTATTATTATTGCACACAAAAATTCGGGGATTGAAACTGAAGGGATTGGACTTTTAATGATTTAAGATATAGAATTTAAACTCAGTTGTTTGAAAAGTTAATGCACATCATCCAACTTGCGGAGGTGAAGATGAGAATATCCTGCGTGAAACAAGTTTTTCTTCTGGCTGTATTGTCAGCCGTTGTGTGCCATGCGCAGACAACAGATTTGTATGTTGATCAAAACACAGGCAATGATTCGAATGACGGTCTTTCCTGGCTTTCTCCGCTTGAAACTATAGATGCTGCAGTTGACATTGCAGAAGGAATGTCGGGCACAAAGAATATCTATGTTGCCGAAGGAACTTATAGCCCTGTCTATTCAAGCTATTGCGAATGGACAAAGTTCTTTGGCGGTTATCCTGCTGGAGGCGGAGTGCGTGATCTGTACAGCAACAGGACAGTTATTGACGGAGGAGGCACAACAACATGTTTCACGGTAGGAGGATACGGCGTAGCTATTGACGGGTTTGTCCTGACAAACGGCGTAGGAATTAACCGCACGGTGTGGATGGGGCAGAATGTTGATTTCAACGGTGGAGGCGGAATTCACGCTTATTACGGAAGCCTGGCGATTAACAATGTAATTGTCACAAACTGTTCAGCCAGCGCAACCGAAATTGACAATAATCCTGCAGAGACGCCCTGCGGAGATATGGGGCTTGTTACTGCGCGGCACGGTGTTGGCGGTGGGATATTTTGCTTTAACGCCGGTTGCACAATGAAGAATGTTCTCATTTACGGAAACACAATCACTGACGGCGGAACCCCGTGTGATAAAGCCTACGGACGGGGTTCGGGGCTTTACTACTATAATGACAACGGTGTCGGTGAGGAAATGAAGAACCTGACAGTCACGGCTAACACCAATGATGTCGGCACACCGGGAGCAGCCGGGGCCCATCTTTATACATGGGATTATATTGCGCTCAGGAACAGCATCATTTACGGCAACGAAATGGTGGACCTTTACAAAAGCCCCCAGACTGATAATTACAACAATAACATCGGCACTGGTTATATAAACGGGACAACTGACATTTCTGTGGACCCGATGTGGGTGAACGGCTCAATTCAGGACAGCGGCTTTTATCTGGATCCTGCATCGCTTTGTGTGGATGCTGGAAGCAACACCGCTCTCTTCTTCGGGTTGAACAAAGTTACAACAAGAACAGACCATGTTCCCGATTCAGGAACAGTTGATTTGGGGTTTCATTATCCTGTTCCTGTGGATTCCTACTGTGTTGCCGAAAAGATAGTTTCCGGCACCGGACTGATATTAAGCTGGGGCGGCGGGCTGCCTCTTTTCTCTGTTTACCGTGATACAAATCCGCAGATGCTTACAAAGACATGCATTGAATCCTGTCCGACGGGTGAATACACAATCGTTGACAATACTCCTCTTGATAACGGAATAAGCTATTTCTATAAAATTGAAGGAATGTAGAATGATTCACAGTCCCATCAGAATGATGGCAATTACAGCAAGAATTATTCCTGCAAGCTGCTTCAGGGCGATGGGCTCTTTAAGTATAATAAATGCGAGCAGGATGCTTAATACCGGATAAAGTCCCGTTACCGGGATAACCACAGATACTTTTCCTCTGCTTAATGCCATCAGAAAAAAGAATGCCCCGGCAAAGCCCGCAATTCCTGAAACCATTGCATATGAAACGCTTTTCATATCAAATTCAATGTGTTCCTTTCTCAGGAGAAGAAAAACCGCGGCTGCCGTAATGCCTCCAAGAAGCTGATATATAGCAATGCTTCCGTGGTCAAGATTTTCTGAAGCAAGCTTGGGAAGAAACCCCCACAATCCCCAAAGAAGAAGCGCCAAAATAGCCGGAAGAAACCAACTGCCCATATTTCACCTGTATATTACCGTAACTCAAACAGACAAACAAAACGGGAATTATACATCAAATCAGGAAAACAGGTGAAAATAAAAAAGAATAATGAAAATATTTTACTACTTGCCAGGTCAGAGCGCTTTTTCGTTGTACACTATGGTTGCAAGTAAGCCTTTTTCAATCTCGCTGTTCATATCATAACCTTCCCGGATACTGAAAAGCCGACGAATTTCAGCTGCGCCTCCCATGGGAACGAATTTCCCTGAAAATTCCTCAAGGTAAACCCTGTCAGCTCCAGGCTGGGTGGTTTTAAAAACCCATTCCTGCTTTCCCTGTTTTATTCTTATGGATACCTCTTCGTTTTGTCTGACAGGTGATCCATTCCATACTGCATGAAGTTTTCCGTCGGATCTTTTCATCCACTGGAGAGGCAGGTCTATTTCTTCCACTCTGAAAGTATCGGTATGCTCTTCTCCATTATTGTCCATCCATTTCCAAGTGAAATCAAAAGGCCACTCCTTTAGACTTAATTTGTATTCTATGTCGCCGAATATGTTTTTTTTCAGCTCCATTGGCTGGCCGTTAAATGTGATTGACGATGTTCCTGAAAGTTCAACAGGGATTCCAAAAGGATTGTTCATTGCGTCCATACCGGTGTTTGCAAGGAATTTTACTGTCACATATGTGTCACCGCTGCCTGTTTTCATCGCGAAATAATGTCTGAAAATATCACCAGGCTTAAGTTCTGTGGATAGTTTCACTTGCTGAGAACAAGCAACCGCCAGTATAAGAACAAGGGCAATTGTTACAGAGACAGTGACTTTTTTCATATTTCTCTCCCGTTAAATAATGTTGTGTTTCAATTATATATCATTCGTGCTAAAAAACAAATCCCCCGAATTGCTTCACGAAAAATCTAGTTGAAATAATTAAATTGCTTATTGGAAAATCTAAACGGAAAAACATCCTGATACGATAATCCTGAAGAGAAACAAGCATTGATGAAACAACTGAATTGACAGAATAGGACTGATGTTTTATTCTGAATTCCTAAGGGAGATACGGTGGAAACTTATAATTTTATCAGCTTGTCAGGCATTTTTGTTCTAATTGGGTTAGCCTGGCTGATATCCTCTGACAGGAAAAATATCAATTCACGGGTTCTGGTCTGGGGTGTTTCGCTTCAGCTTGTTTTTGCTGCTGCCATATTTCTTTTTCCCTTCAGTGAACAGATATTTCTGCTTTTGAACAAAGCAGTGATTGCAGTGCTGAGTGCTGCTTCAGCGGGTTCGGAATTCATGTTCGGAAGACTTGCTCTTTCCCCTCTGGGATTCTTTCTGGCTTTTCAGGCTTTTCCGACAATAATATTTTTCTCGGCTCTTATATCCGTTTTTTATCACTGGGGAATAATGCAGAAACTGGTGAAGGGTTTCGCTTTTGTTTTCACGAAAACGATGAAAATATCCGGAGCGGAATCCCTGTGTGCGGCAAGCAATATTTTTGTTGGTGTTGAATCTGCTGTCACGGTAAGGCCTTATCTTGAGAGAATGACAAAATCGGAATTCTGCACTGTCCTGACTGCCGGCATGGCGACAGTCGCGTCAAATGTTCTTGCCCTGTATGTCATTATTCTGTCGGGAAGTTTCCCAACAATTGCCGGGCATCTTATCTCAGCTTCCATTCTTTCTGCTCCTGCTGCGGTTGTGATGTCAAAAATCATCATGCCCGAAACCGGAAAACCGGAAACGATGGGGTTGACGGCAGAAGTAAGCCGTGAAAGAGACGGCAGTTTTTTTGAGAGCATAATAAACGGAGCTGATGCGGGCCTTAAACTTATATTCGGGATTACGGCGCTTCTAATCGCAGTTCTCGGTCTTACTGCCCTTGCAGATCTCATGCTCAGCAGCGCCGGAAGTATTGTGAACGGGTATGCCGGAATATCGTTTGACTGGTCGCTGAAAAGCCTTCTCGGTATTTTATTTTATCCTATTGCTATCGTGATAGGAATTCCGCCCTCAGACGCTCTTGAAGTGGGAAGGCTTATCGGTGAAAGGGCCGTTATGACGGAGATACCGGCTTATCAGAATCTGGCGCTTATGATGAAGGAAGGCGCTTTTTCGCATGGCAGGTCTTCGTTAATTGCCGCGTACGCGCTCTGCGGATTCACTCATATCGCATCAATGGCAATTTTTGTGGGTGGCGTATCAGCACTAGCGCCATCTAGAACCGCAGATATAGCCCGTGTAGGATTCAGAGCCCTCATCGCCGCAACCCTTGCATGCCTGATGACCGGATGCGTGGCCGGAGTGTTTTATACCGGAAGCCATTTTCTTTCCGTTCCGGTTTTGTAGTCCGTCAGGTTACTACCGCATGATGTGTTCCAGGTTGATCTGAATTGGAATTTTCCCGATTTTCTTGATTTTAGAAGCCATAAATGATACATTTTTGGGTTATAGAAAAAGGTTGAACAGCCTTTCGTTGAATAGAAAATTTAAAAAGAACAGGAGAAACTCTATGTCAAACGCATACTTTAAAGTGCCTGAGCCCTACAATGAACCTGTCCGCATTTATGGTCCCGGAAGCCCGGAAAAAGAAGAGCTAAAAGCCAAAATATCAGAGCTTAAATCGAAAGAACTGGATATACCGCTGATTATAGGCGGAAAGGAAATAAGAACGGAAAACACTTCTGAAATAAGGATCCCTCATAATCATTCAGTTAAGCTTGGGGTATATCATAAAGCTGGCGCGGAAGAAGTTGATATGGCAGTCAAAGCCGCACTGAATGCAGCAGGGGAATGGGCTGCCATGCCATGGGAGCACAGGGTTTCGATATTTCTGAAAGCGGCTGAACTTCTGGCCGGTCCGTGGCGTTCCACCCTTAATGCGGCGACCATGCTGGGGCAGTCCAAAACCTCCCATCAGGCCGAAATTGATTCAGCGTGCGAACTGATTGATTTCTGGAGGTTCAATCCCTATTACATGGCCGAATTGATGTCGGAACAGCCGGAATCGGATTTCGGGATTTGGAACAGGGTTGAATACCGGCCGCTTGAAGGTTTTATTTTCGCGGTAACACCTTTTAATTTCACTTCGATTGCCGGAAACCTCCCGACCGCGCCCGCAATGGTTGGAAATGTTACTCTTTGGAAACCGGCGTCCAGTGCAGTTTATTCCGGTTATTTCCTGATGAAGCTGTTTGAAGAAGCCGGACTGCCTGCAGGAGTAATCAATTTTATCCCCGGTTCAGGCGGTCAGGTCGGCAATCCTGTAATGGCAAGCCCTTACCTGGCAGGCATTCACTTCACAGGCTCCACCGGAGTATTTCAGGATATGTGGAAAACCATCGGTAATAATATATCGAAAATGAAATGCTATCCGCGGATTGTCGGAGAAACAGGAGGCAAGGATTTCATTTTTTCGCACAATTCAGCGGATATGGATGCTCTTGTCAGCTGTGCTTTGAGGGGTGCCTTTGAATATCAGGGACAGAAATGTTCAGCAGCTTCAAGAATGTATATTCCGCGTTCAATGTGGCCTGTTTTTAAACAAAAATGGGTTGCCGAAGTGGAAAAGATAAAGATGGGCGATGTTGAGGATTTTACAAATTTCATGGGAGCTGTCATTGACAAAGGGGCTTTCGAGACTATCAAGTCCTATATAGACTTTGCAAAGAATTCGGCTGATGCTGAAATTATCACAGGCGGGAATTGTGATAGTGCAAAGGGCTGGTTTATTGAGCCAACTACTATTGTGACAACAGACCCGAGATTCAAGACATTGGTTGAGGAAATATTCGGACCGGTTATGACAATTTTTGTTTATGATGACGATAAACTGGATGATACCCTTGAACTCTGTGATATTGCTTCTCCCTATGCATTGACCGGCGCGGTTTTTGCGCAGGACAGATCTGCTATTGTCAAAATAGCCGATAGACTGAGAAATGCCGCGGGCAATTTCTATATCAACGATAAACCTACTGGCGCAGTAGTCGGCCAGCAGCCCTTCGGCGGCGGCAGGGCTTCGGGGACAAACGACAAAGCCGGGAGCGCGATGAACCTCTTGCGCTGGATGTCTGTCCGGACAATGAAAGAGACATTTGTTCCTGCGAAGAACTGGCGTTATCCGTTCATGGAGGAAGCCTGAGGCATTGATATGGCAGTAAAAACAAAAACACTCAAAGCCGATCAGCTCCGTTATGTTTGCGATACATCTGCGTTCGACTTCAAGACAACAAAAGAAATTGACACTGATCATAAGGTGATTGCCCAGGATCGCGCGGTTGAAGCTCTGAAATTCGGCCTTGGAATGAACAGTAATGGTTATAACATATATGTTGCCGGTATAACCGGGACAGGAAGAACAACCATTGTAAATGATCTGGTTAAAAAAGCGGCTGAAAACCGCGCCGTTCCCCCTGACTGGTGTTATGTTCATAACTTCAGGAACACAGACCGTCCTGTGGCACTCCGGCTCCCGAGCGGCAGGGGATGTGAACTCAAGAAGGACATGAGGGAACTTGTTGATAAGATCATGGATGAAATGCCCAAAGTCTTTGAAAGCAAGGAATATGAAAAAGAAAAAAATTCCCTTATCACGAAATTTCAGTCAAAAAAACAGAAGTTGTTTTCGGACATGGACAGCGAAGCTGCAAAAGCAGGTTTTGATCTTCAGAATACCCAGTCAGGGCTGATGACAATACCTCTGGTTGAAGGCAAGCCTATAAAAACGGAAGACTACAAAGCCCTTCCTGCAAAAACCAGAAAAGAGATCGAAAAGAAACAGGTTGAACTGAATGAGAAAGTCCGCCTGGTTTTCAAGGAAGTTAGATTGCTTGATAAAGAGGCCCAGGAGAGTATTGATAAACTGAACAGAAAAACCGCCTTGTGGGCAGTCGGGCATCTGATGAACGATCTGAATGAAAAGTACGGGAAAATACCAAGGCTCGCCGAATATCTCAACAATGTTAAAGAGGACATTATTCTTAATCTGAAAAGCTTTGTCAGTTCGCCGCCACAGGAATCGAATCCTCTTGCTGAAATGCTGCAGCAACCTCAGGAGGATATTTATAAACGCTATGAAGTGAACCTTGTTGTCGAGAACTGCCAGCAGAAAGGCGCACCGGTTATAGAAGAATCTCACCCGACTTACTACAACATGGTCGGCAGGATTGAGAGAGAGTCACGGATGGGAACGGTTCAGACCAACTTCACAAAGATAAAAGCCGGCTCTCTTATTCGGGCAAACGGCGGGTATTTGATTATCAGAGCGGAAGATGTTTTTTCTTATCCTGCTGCCTGGGATGCTCTTAAAAAAGCAATATTGCAAAAGAAGGTATTCATTGAGGATATGGGAGAGCAGTTCGGCCACATCCTGCCTGTCGGACTGAAGCCAGACCCGATTCCTGTTGAATGTAAGGTCGTGATGATAGGGAACCCTTATTATTACCATGTACTCCACTCCTATGACGATGATTTCAGGAAGATTTTCAAGGTGAAGGTTGATTTTGACAACACTGTTGACAATACGAAAAAACTTCAGAAAGCATATTCTATTTTTATTGCGAGTATATGCAAAACTGAAAACCTGACGCATTTTGACAGGGAGGGAGTGGCGGCCATTATTGAATACGGTGTCCGTATGATCTCCGACCAGAAGAAACTCAGCCTCAGGTTCGGGGACATAGCGGATATCGTGAGAGAAGCTTCCTACTGGGCAACGATTGAAAAATCTTCGCTGGTGTCCAGAAAGCATGTGAGTAGAGCGGTTCTTGAGAAGGAAAACAGATCAAGCATGACAGCCGAGAAAATGCAGGAAATGATTACTGAAGGCACTGTCATGATTGATACGGAAGGCACCAAAGTAGGTCAGATAAACGGACTTGCTGTATTCAGCATAGGGGATTACGCTTTCGGCAAGCCGTCAAGAATTACCGTCAATACCTTCATGGGGGAAGAAGGCCTTATCAACATTGAAAGAAAAGTCAAGTTGAGCGGCGCATCATTCGACAAAGGTATTCTGATTCTTGCGGGCTATCTTGGTTCCACATTTGCTCACTCCCGTCCGCTCAACCTTTCAGCAAGCATCTGTTTCGAACAGAGTTACGATGAAATTGACGGCGACAGCGCATCCTCAACAGAGCTTTATGCTATTCTTTCAAGCCTCTCCGAAATCCCTATAAAGCAGGGGCTTGCTGTGACGGGTTCAGTGAACCAGAAGGGCGAGATACAGCCAATCGGAGGAGTGAACCAGAAAATAGAAGGTTTTTTTGAAGTATGCAGAGACAAAGGCCTGACCGGAGAGCAGGGGGTTCTTATTCCGGTGCAGAATGTTCGCAACCTCATGCTCAGCGAGGAAGTTGTAAAGGTTGTCAGAGAGGGTAAATTCCATATCTACCCTGTGAAAACAGTTGAACAGGGTATCGAGATTCTTACCGGTGTAAAAGCCGGAAGAATGGGTAAAAACGGGAAATTCTCGAAAGGCTCAGTTTTTGCGAAAGTGGATGAAAGACTGGAGGTGATACATGGCCTTATGAAAAGTCTCGGAAACACCGAGGATGGTGAAGATTAAGCATTATCCGTATTTTTTATTAAACCGGAGGTTACAATGAAAAGGTTTATTATTTGCACTGTGCTGGCTGTCGGTATTTTATGTCCGAATGTTTTCGCTCAGGACTGGACAGGAAATCTCAATGCGTTTTTCGGAATGAAATATCTTGATGAGGACGACTGGGAGCCTGTTGATGATCAGGGTGAAATGGGGGCCATGTTTGATTTCCAGAAAACAGACTGGCCTGTTGCCATAGCTTTTGATATCCTGGCTTCTGCGAATGACGATGACTTCTGGTATGACGGACTAAACATCAAGATGGAATCCGCTACTGCTGAAATCTGTACCGGAGTCAGAAAAATATGGGAAACCTCTTACGCCATGAAGCCTTTTATCGGGGGAGGGGTTGCTGTTATTTTCGCTGATGTTGAAGCTTATGGCTACGGAACCAAAATAGATGACGACGACAGTGCATTCGGATTATGGATTGACGGAGGAGTTTATTGGACGGTCAGCGAGCATTTTAACATCGGAGCAGATATCAGGTTCTCCAACGCAGAAGTTACTCTTTTCGGAGCAGATCTCGAGGCAGGCGGAAGTCATTTCGGACTTCTGGCCGGCTATCACTGGTAATATTTTCTTTCTACAGAAAAGTGCCTCTCATGGAAATGAGGGGCATTTTTTATGTCTTTTCAATCAGCTGGTTCAGAAGTTGATGCCTGTTATTGAAAAGCCTTCTGTATATCAGGTATGTGATAAGGATACATCCCAGTGAGGTTGCCGCCGAAAGCATGAACATAACCACAATCTGGTATTTTACGGCATTTACAGGATCCGCTCCCTGGAGAATCTGTCCCGTCATCATTCCGGGAAGAGAAACGATGCCAACAACCATCATCGCGTTGATTGTAGGAATTATTCCTCTTCTTACAGCCTTCTTAATCGGATCTCTGGCCGCTTCCCACCTGGACGCGCCGTGAGACAGCTCCATTTCAACTTCAGAGGATTTTTCGGAAAGGCTTTCCAGCATTGAATCAATACACAGGGATAATCCCGTCAAGCTGTTTCCCAGTATCATTCCCAGAAGCGGAATTGCGTATTGGGCTTTATACCAGGGATCTACACCTATGATTACGGCAGTGACAATAATTGTGGTAAAAAAACTCACAGAAATCAGCGTGAGCTGAGCTCTCCAGGTAATTCCGGAAAATCGTCTGCCAGCCCGTTTAACTGCTGAACCTCCTGCTGTTATTGCCATAATTAATCCGAGAATGATTAATGCTGCCGGGTTTTCCAGGCTGAATATCCACTTCAGCAGATATCCGACAATGAACAGCTGGGTGACCGTTCTTGCTGAAGCAATAAACAGCTGTTTCTCAAGCTTCAGTTTCATCAGGATGCTTACCGTGCCGGTCGCAATTATCATGAGTGATGCCGCAAGCAGATCGGTGTTGCTTAGCTGAAGTGCTCCGGAAGGTGTAAGCAATTCATTCATCCGGTTTCACCCGGTAATGAAATATCAATAATGCGGGAGCAAAGTCTTAAAGCCTGTTCTTTGTTGTGGGTTACCACCACAAAACCCGTTCCGTTTTCGGAAGACTGTTGCCTGACAACCAATTCAATCGCAGCAGAGGATTCGTTGTCAAGGGAGCTTGCGGGTTCATCAAGAAACATGACTTCGGGTTTAAGCAGCAGAGCGCGTATAAATGCTACTCTCTGCATCTGTCCAACCGAAATCTTTCTTGCATTTTGGTTCAAAATGCAATTCTCAAGCATAAGCATTTCTGCATAATTATCGACTTCGGCATCGCCTGGAACATTTTGGCATGCTGTTGAATAAGAGAAAGGCCGGAAAAGATTCTCCCTGACGCTCATGTCCAACATCACCGGAAGCTGGTTTATATAAACAGCCTTTCTTCTGAAATCAGGCATATTCCAGTCATGAATACTTCTGCCTTCCAGAAAAATATCACCTTCAGCAGGGTCCTCAAGCCCTGAAAGAGTCCGGAGAAGTGTTGTTTTTCCGAATCCTGATGGCCCGAGAATCCCCGTAACATCCCCTTTTTTAAGGAAAAGATTGAAATTACGGAAAAGAACTCTTCCCGCAACTGAAACAGCAAGATTTCTGGCTTCAAAAATCAACCCTTTATCACCTTGAAAATCAGGAAGACATTGTAACAAATGTACACCGTAAGCAGGAAGGAACCTTCGTAACGATTAATTTTTCCTCGTTTACCCTTTAATCCATGACCAATCACGAACAGTGATAATGTCAGAAATCCCATCAGCATAATATCCCGGTTAAAGATTTCGGGTGGGACTGAAAAAGGATGGATGATGCCCGCTATCCCGACCACTGCCAGCGTATTGAATAAGTTTGACCCGAGAATATTACCTAAGGCTATATCATTCTCACCTTTTCGTGCGGCCGTTACGGAAGATGCGAGTTCAGGCAGGGATGTTCCCAGCGCAACAATAGTAAGTCCGATTATCGTGTCGCTTATCCCGAAAACCCTTGCTATTTCAACCGAACCCCATACAAGTGACCGGGAACTGAGTATCAGAAAAACGAGCCCGACTATAAGCAAGAAAATCGCTTTTCCAATTAATATTTGATGCGCCGAAATTTCTTTATTAACCTCGATTGCCAGCGAATCCTGTTTTTCTTTCAGAGATAAGCGGATTGCCAGACATCCAAGGCTGGAAAATACCCCGAGAAGAATTATCGCATCAACAAAGGATATCTTTCCGTCGAAGACCTGAAAGGCCGCAAGAAGCGTTACGGCAAACAGAACAGGCAGTTCATTTCTCAAAATCCTTGAATTTACAGCAATGGGATTAATAATGGCTGTCAGCCCCAGAATGAGTGCTATGTTTGCTATATTTGAACCATATGCGTTTCCTATTGCAATGCCCGGGTTTCCCTGGAAGGAAGCTAAAGCAGACACAACCATTTCCGGAACAGAAGTCCCGAATCCGATTATGACCATCCCGATTATAAGAGGGGGAATTCCGGAATGGAACGCCACTGAAGCAGATCCTTCAACAAACCGGTCAGCGCTCCAGATGAGAACTCCCAGACCAGCAGTGATTGCAATAAACGGCAAAAGCAAAATTAACTTCTCAAATAGTGTGAGTAAAATACCTTTGGCAGGAAAGACCCTGCGCGAAACTGAATTTACGAATATACATAAAGAATTTAACTGTAGCAAATAAGATGTTTTGAAACAGAAAGAACATTGTGGAGTTGTGCTTGTGTTAGCTTGGTGGAGGCGGGGGGAATCGAACCCCCGTCCGAAAGCATTCCACTGAAAATCTTTTACATGCTTATTCCCGTCTTTTGAGTTCGCCCTTTACGGCGCCGCAGGAACTGCTCCGTAAAAGACTACCACACTTTGGTTTCGCCCTTCCGCCGTGTGAGAACGGTCGGGCTATCCCGCTAATCGACGCCCTTCCAGACCCCGCGGGAGGAGACCTGGAGGACGGGTTGCGTTATTACGCAGCCAGTGCCATTTCGTTATTGGCAGTTGTTTTTTTGCTGTTTTTGTTACGGGGACTCAGAAAAACCCCGGCATGAATTCCCAGCTTCACTACTCCCGTCGAAACCTTTTCGCCCCCGTGAACTCTTAGCTAATTCCAGGAACTGATGCGACCGAAGAGGGAGCATTAGGCTCCGGAATTAGCTTAGAGTTCACAGAAGAACATCCAAATTCGGAAAGAATAAGTTAAACCCAAGCAATTCCTTTCAGGCTAACTGATGCGACCGAAGAGGGAGCATTAGGCTCCGGAATTAGCTTAGAGTTCACA
>CAZDZC010000006.1:0-52160 GCA_964509835.1 uncultured Acidobacteriota bacterium | reverse complement strand
CGACCGAAGAGGGAGCATTAGGCTCCGGAATTAGCTTAGAGTTCACAGAAGAACAACCAAATTTGGAAAGAACAGGTCAAACCCAAGCAATTCGGAAATATAGAACTGATGCGACCGAAGAGGGAGCACTAGGCTCCGGAATTAGCTTAGAGTTCACAGTGTTTCATGAACTGACGCACAACATGATTTCAAAGACCTTCGCGGCTTCTAACGCCCGCACAATGTTAACTCAAATAACGCAAGTCAAGGCAATACTCTAACACATCTCTCGTTTATTTAAAAGAGACTTAAGTTTTCCCGCTGTTTCCGCGTCCAGTTTTCCGCTTCTCAGCGCAATATCAACCGCGGAAATGCTGAGGATCCTGTAAATCTCAAGCGCTTCCTTATCGTTTTTGACAGCGTCAAGATGCTTTCCGACAGTTTCAAGATCGCCTCTTGCCGCAGGGCCGGTAAGAGCGTCAGCAGTTCCGTAAAGGGCTATGTTAGTCACGGTTCCCGACAGAAGAAGCAGAAGCGCGGGAAGCGCTATGTCTTTTTCCACACCGGACTCCGTCATTATTCGAAATGCTTTGTCAATCAGGGCGACTGTGAGGTTTGAAGCCATGACTGCCGAAGTGTGATACAGTTGTTTCTTTTCGGTCTCAATTCTGACCGGAACCCCTGACATTGCCCGGACAAGTTCTTCAGCGGTTCCTGCAGCGTTTTCATCGCCTTCAATGAAAAAATATGTTCCTTCGATATGCCCGACCGCTGATTCAGCGGACGCGAATGACTGAAGCGGATGCATTGATGCCGTGTGCGCCCCTTTTCGCTTCAGAGCGGCAAGCGAGCTGTTGTCAAGAACCCCGCTTGTATGAATGAATATTTTATTTTCACAAGAATATCTTTTTGGGGAGGAAAGTTCCCGCGAAACATCCTCAATGAATTTGTCCTGCACTGTGATCAGGACGATGTCAGATTTCAGTGCGTCCTCATTCTGGACGGAAGCGGTCCCGGTCCCAATGAAGGACAAACCCGCATTACATTTTGCGATGACCCTGTCAGTCACGAAATCAATTCTGTAATTTTTCTTGGCAAGAATATACGCCAGTGTAGTTCCGACCTTGCCGCACCCGATGAATGATATGCTTCTCAAGGTTTTTCCCTTTTAACGATACGGAAGAGCCAGAAAGCAAGTATGACGACGAAAAAAAGAACTGCCGCAGTTAATATTTTTTTGTGAAAAGATGTCCTTTCTTCAGGGGTTCTGACCTTTTTGAACCTTTCGTTCACGGAAATCTCTGAAAGTCCGGTTTCGTTGAAATCATGCTCATGCAGGTTGTCTTTTCGGATGAACCGGGCAAGCTCATACCGTGGTGCCCTTACAGTGTCATTACCGAAATAAAGCCTGTAGTCCCCTTCGCTTTGTGATGCCATAAAAAAAAGACTTTTCGCTGTCCACTGAAATTTTATGTTCTCTACCGAAAGCGGCGGATTGTCCCCGTTGACTATCTCTATTCTTATCTTTTCGGAGGCCTGTATCCTGCAGTCCAGCCAGTCACGGGTTTCGGAAATCCCGGAAACCGGGAAGCTGTAAATGTATCCTTCCGCTGAAAAGCTCTGATCGCCTTTTTCGTTCAGCCGGTAAATCCTGACATTTCTGTAATAAAAACTGTCTGATACCGATAATGTAACTTTTTCCAGCGGAAAACTGCTCTCAATATCCATGAGGGTGTTCCCGCTCTTGTCAATATATGTTTCAGGCCGGATGACCTCGGACTCATCATAGATCTTTATTCCCTCTTCTTCAGGAGTCAGGAAGGATATCCTGCTTATCTTCGGCTCTTTCAGTTCTTTCCCGCTGATCGAGAAATCAAGCCCGTCGTATTTCAGGCTTATCCTGCTGTCTCCCGTCCGGCTTTCATCGGTATTTGTCAGAGTGAGCCTGAACTGTGAATAAGAAACAGGCTTAAATTCAACCTCTGTCTTTCTCAGATTTACCCTTGAAGAAAAATCGAAAATGATGCCTTCGGTAACAAAAGACCAGTTGTTCCCGTCCGCGCTTCCTTCAAGAAGGATGCTCCGCTGAAAGTCCTTTTCCTGAATATCCAGAATTATTTTTTTTACAGTAACCGGTTTTTTACCGAGGTTCATTTTTATAACAGCCCTGCTCCCGTCATTACTGTAATCCGTTATGTCGGCGACGAACGAAACAGGACTCTTCCGGAGGGAACTGTTCCCGAGTATGACGAACTGAATTTCCTTATCGTTGCCGTCAAAAAGCCTGAGATCCCTGAGGTCCCCATCAGCGCTTCTTATGACAGGAACAAGGATCCGCGCGCGATAGAAACTCCCTGGCGCCAGAGGACCCTCTACTTCAGCATAATGCGTGAACATCTCGGGGCTGATTGTTATTTCATTCTCCGCGAAAGAATTGCAGAACATTAATACTGTCAGAATGAAGGTTACGGCAAAAATCTTTTTCACGATGATTTCTCCTTTTCCTCTGAAACCGCCTGAATGATTTTATCCTTGAAAGCCCAGTAAAGATAGGATGTTCCGATCAACACGATGCTGAGGACAAAAAATGACAGAATTCTGTAAATACTGCTTATTCTGGATATATCGTATAAAAACACCTTTGTGAGGGTAATAAGAAAAAGCGCGATTGATGTCTTGCGGACGATGGAAATATTCTTTCTGAACCCCAGCGCCATCAGTGCCGTCGCGAAAAGCGCCCATAGGACGGATATCGAGGCAAAACGGGCGTTGACGG
Source organism: uncultured Acidobacteriota bacterium (assembly GCA_964509835.1). Lineage (GTDB taxonomy): Bacteria > Acidobacteriota > CAZDZC01 > CAZDZC01 > CAZDZC01. The sequence continues at coordinate 49,405 of CAZDZC010000006.1, read as the reverse complement.
CATAAGAAGAGAAGAAAGCCGACACTTCAGCGTTAAGGAACAGAAAGAGAAGGGCGGCAAAGACCGTGAAAGCCGGATAACCCGATTTCCCGGAACCTTCTTTTCGGTATTTACGGGAAAAGACCCCGAAAAGGAAGACAACCGTCAGAACAATCGCGATGGTCATCAACCTGGGAGCAAGAAGATGGGTGTATCCCCCTGAAACAGAAAGCCTGTCCCACGAGAACCGGAAATAGTATGGATAGTCAACCGAAATAAGTTTGAACACCGATATTGCCAGCAGCAGCCAGGCACCGAATCCCAGTGTGATTTTCCCGAGCTTCTTCGACATCACCAGTAGCACCATCGCTTCGGCAGCCCAGAACGCCGTTATCCAGTGGTCCGAGAACAGGACGGGCACTGTCACGATCAGGAACATGGAAGTCAGCCCCGCGAGAGCGGTGAACGCCCCGCTTTCCCGTGTTTCCCTTTTTTTGATGATATCGGCCATGACAAGCGCGGTGAAGGCGTAAACAACGCTCACGATCGCGGCAAATTCTATACTGTAGCTGTCGCTGATAATATATGCCGAATAACCGAAAGCGATAAACGCGTTGAACATGACGATCCACAAACCTCCGATCCTGTTTCCGTCCGGTTTTGCCAGATGGAACGCGAAAGGGACGATTGCGTAAATGAAATAGAAAATATTCAGAAAAATAACAGTGGGCCAGAAATCAGCGCTCGAATAATCGTCGGCAAACCACGCTGTAAATAGAATATATGTTGACACAAAACCTATCGCGTTAAGCAGGCCCCATCGTTTAAAAAACGCGACACCGAGAATGCCCAGATTCAGGACGGTCATGTAAGACATCAGCACTGTCTGATTGCTTATCCCTGTGCTTAGAAGGACAGGGGTCAGGAAACCGCCCAGCGTGGAAAGAACGGTAAGTCCCTTCGCGTCATAAATGACAGACAGAAAACATCCGAAGACCGTTACTGCCACCATCATTATAAAAGCTACCGGCTGGTCAATCAGCTCATAGATCTGAAATGCCGCGAATGTGGCGGCGTATAGCACGGCAATACCGCCTCCGGCAAGAGACAGTCCGAATGTGCGGAAGTTCTTCCTCCTGAACATCTCCCCCGCAAAAATGAACGCAGCTCCCCACCCGTAAGCAATGAGAGTTCTTCCCAGCGGGTCCACCCAGCCCTGCTCAAATGAATATTTCAGGAAAAACGCGATGCTGAAAATCATCGCGATGATCCCTACCGCAAGAATGACTTTTTGTCCCAGATGGACCTCGAAACTGCCAGAAGGGCGCTTTCTGAAAATTCTCTTTTCGGGCTTATCCTTTACCGGCAAATCAGGTTCAGGTTTCCTCGATAATTGCTCATCAGCAGGCCGAACTTCTTCAAATGATTCCCGTTCAGGCTCTTTTGAAGGAAATAAAAGCGATTCATATTTTTCGATCTGATTCGAAATATTCTCCAGCCCCCTTCCGAGCTGATCCCTGATCGTGCTGAGAGATTCGAACTCCTTCTTCAATTCGCCCAGCACCCTTATATGTTCCAGGGACTCCCCGCTTAACCTGAAACCGCACAGACATGCTTCTCCCCCGTTCGATAAAACCCTTCCGCATTGCGGGCATTTAACTGAATTTGTTGTCATCGGATTGCTCCTCCATTCATTCGGCTGTTAAGAACTCTATTTCAGTAACAGTCTAAAGTCAAGAAACCGCTCCTTTCACCGCCCTAATAAATGAGCATAAACTGTGCCGGAAAGCTTCTGTTTGTCAATGCTTTGAAAAAAGCGGGGTTATGAGATTGCGCAATCCCGCCCCTGCGAAATTTTTTTCCTGCCAGTGCGCAGGAATCCGTCCTTGCATCACGAAAGGAAATATTTATAATAAGGGTGTTGCCAGGTCAAGTGAAAGGAGGTTAAAAAAACAAAATCTGAGGTGTTCTTTGTAAAGTTGAAAGATATTTAATAATGTTTACACACACGACGATTAAACAGAGAAAAAGATAATTATCATGAAAATTGCCGAGTTACAAAAACTGATTGCCTGCGGTGAGGACAGCCGACTTCAGTTCAAGAGTGATGTGCACAGCGCAGACGCCCTTGCTGCCGAAATGGTAGCCTTTTCTAATAGCGAGGGTGGTCGAATAATTATCGGCATTGGAAACAGTGGGCAAATTGTCGGGCTTTCCCGGAAGGACATAGATAGAATCAATCAGTTAATAAGTAATGCTGCCAGCCAGCATGTGCGCAGCCCCCTTTCACCTTTAACCGAAAATGTTGCAGTTGGCAAGGGCATGGTGGTTATCGTTGCGACCATTCCCAAAGGAATCGACAAGCCCTATTTCGATAGAAGCGGAGTCATCTGGCTTAAAAGCGGGTCAGACAAGCGGCGGGTGAACTCCAAGGAGGAATTGCGCCGGTTGTTTCAAGTCTCTGATCAGTTTCACGCTGACGAATTGCCGACCAAGGCGGGGATTGATTCACTGGACAAACTGAGATTTCGAGACTTCCTTCGTGATATCTCCAGGCGGGAGTTTCCGGATAATCCTGCAGAGTTGGCCCGACTTTTAAAGAACATGAACCTAGCCACTGAAAACGGTTTGCTGAATCTTGCCGGGGTTCTTATGTTTGCTGAACGCCCAGAATGGATCAAACCTCAGTTCGTAGTCAAGGCAATTTGTTATCCAGGCAATGAGATTCATGCTACCGATTACATGGATACCGAAGACTTTGCCGGCCCTCTTAAGAATATCTTTGACGGCGCCCTCGCGTTTATTATGCGGAATCTACACAAGGTTCAAGCCGGACGCGGTATCAATGCGCCCGGAGTGCCGGAAATTCCCGAAAATGTGTTTGAAGAGCTATTGGTCAATGCACTGGTGCACCGCGACTACCTTGTTAGTGCGCCAATTAGCCTGTTTATTTTTGACAATCGAGTGGAAATAATCAGTCCCGGTCACCTGCCTAATAATCTGACAATTGAAAAAATTCTGACAGGTATATCCAATATTCGCAATCCGATCCTGGTTTCCTTTGTCGCCAAGGGATTACTGCCCTATCATGGATTGGGATCAGGTATCCAGAGAGCTATGGATGCGTGGCCCCAGATTGGTTTCATTGATGATCGTGAAGGTTGTCTTTTTACTGCTACTGTGCATCGAAAACCAGTTGGAGGGCTGGCACTGGCAGACAAATTACCAAAAGTGTCGGGGAAAATGTCGGGAAAAATGTCGGGAAAAACATCGGGGAAAATTATATCAGCCATAAAACAGGATGGGTACTTGACAATTCCCGAGTTGGCTTCACTTATCGGCGTGACAGAACGATCCATCGAGCGAAACATCAGAAAATTGCAGGAACAGAAAATGCTAAAGCGTATCGGGCCCTCCAAAGGCGGCTATTGGGAGGTTAGCGAATGAGCTATAAGTTTATTGCCATGAAGAATATTTTCGTGCTCTTACAGGGCTTCTCGAAAGGCCTTTTCAGTGAAAGGATTTAAGCATTAGAGCATTTCTTCCCGGTTGTCCCGGAGCAGGTGAGGCACAGAACAAAGATATCCAAAGACAAAAACATCAAAAGATGCCGCTGTCGTCGATTTTTTTTGAAACACAAATGTATCCCGCCCCCGTCCTTGCATCGCGGGAAGAAATATTTATAATGAAGGCGTTGCCGCCAATATTGAAGGAAAGAACCGGATACAACACTGCCAATGGAGACATTGATAAAACAAGAATTCATATTTCCTGTCGGATACGAAAAGTTTCATAAAAAGCAGCTCTTCAATTTCCAATTGAATCGACCATATTCGTTTGGATACGCCAGATTTGAAGACTTAAAAGAAGTTGGTTTAAGAGTCAGCTCCTTTAAAAGCTGGAAAATAGAAATGCTTAAACTGGCTGAAAAGGCAGTTTCTGAAGAAAGATTTATGAATGCAACATTCTATTACAGAGCTGCTGAATTTTACACAAAATCAAACGAACCAGAAAAAAACATACTATACAATAAGTTCATAGAACTGTTTTACAAAACTTTTAAAAACGATGGTATTGAAAGACATCAGGTTCCTTATGAAAATGCTTTTTTATCTGCCATAAAATTACCTTCTTTTGGTGAAAATAAAGGCACAATAGTTATTCATGGTGGTTTCGACTCATTTATCGAAGAGTTTTACTCCATGATTAAATTTTTCTCAAATAGAGGTTATGAAGTAATTGGATTTGAAGGACCCGGACAAGGTGCAACGCTAAGAAAATACGGAATTCCAATAACCATTGAATGGGAAAAACCAACAAAATCAATTTTGGATTATTTCCATATTGAAGACGCAACAATGATTGGTATTTCAATGGGCGGCTGGTTTTGTTTGCGAGCTGCCGCATTTGAGAACAGGATAAAAAGAGTTATTGCAACGGGTCACGCGATAGATTACATGAAAAGTATGCCTTCGATAATGCGTATAATTCATATATGGTGTATGGAACATTGGCCAAATTTTATGAACCGAATGGCAATAATGAAATTTGAGAACAAAAATAATATGGGATCGTGGGTTGTTGACCATTTAAAGTACATCACCAAGAAAAGTAAACCTATAGAAGCGTTGGATTTGTACTTGCAGTTGAACGAAAAGAATATCCATTCAAAACTTGTGTGGCAAGATGTTTTAATTTTAACCGGCAGGAATGACCATTTAATTCCCTTTAAAATGCATGAAATGCAAATGAGGTCTTTGGTAAATGCGAAATCCGTAACAGGAAGAATTTTTACGAAAGAAGAACATGCACAGAATCATTGTATGACAGGAAATTTTGAATTGGCTCTTGAAACTATGTCTGAATGGATAGAAAGCAAAAATAAATTGCCTGGCGGTAACACTCAGCATGAAAAATTGCCGGAGCCTGATCAATAAAGTTGTTATAATCCATGCCTTGTCGGGTTAGACGGAAAGAGGAAAGGAATGGGATGCGCGGTTTGTCGGATTTCGATATAAATTACGGTAAATAGAATGGCGTGTAATATTGTGTTATATGAAAAAAAGAAAATGAGCTGATGGCAAATAATTGGAATATTCCGAAATGGTTGGAAGAAGAAGTAAGGGGAAGGGATAAATACTGTGTCTATTGTGATGTTGCGTTCACACCGGTGAATATCTCAAGAAAATCAGCTGCAAGTTGGGAGCACATAATTAATGATGCCAAAATTATTACGAGAGAAAACATTGCTCTTTGTTGCTGCGGATGCAATGCAAGCAAAGGTCAAAAAGAACTTTCGGTTTGGCTCCAGTCAAAATTTTGCAAAGAACACGGAATTAGTGCAGAGTCTGTTGCACCAATAGTGAAACAGGAGAAATCGGAATATGTCTTATAAAAGATCAAAGGCACTATTTTGATTTTGAATATTTTGGTAATAAAAAAAACCAGAACATCAGATAACAAAAGATTCAACCAGATATTTTCGCTGCTACTACATAGCAATAAATAACGAGGGATAGACTAGCTTTAAAACTCCTACAAAAATCAGTATCACTTACCAAAAATCCCTCTGCTCCCAAGAAAAAGCCTGTTCTTCTGCCTCAACACCATCACCATTACCTTTCTGTCAATTTACGGAAAAATCGTTCCGCCGCATGGGGAAACTACTAAACCGCACGGAAAAATTATTCCGCCGCATGGGAAAATCATTCCGCCGCACGGAAAAATCATTCCGCCGCATGGAAAAATCGTTCCGCCGCATGGGAAAATGGCTAAACCGCATGGGAAAATCATTCCACCGCACGGGGAAACGACTAAACCGCACAGGAAAATCGTTAAACCGCTCGTTTTTTCTTTTGCCTGATCAATAAAGTTGCTATAATTCAAGTCTTGCCGGGTTAGACGGGAAGATGTCAAGAAATATGGTGCGCTGTAGCGGTTTTAAAAAACCGGATTGTTTCAAATTTATACTGATGCCTTAAAATATATGAAGACTATCATTTTGCCGGGATTGGGGGCTGATTCAAATATGTATCCGAGGGGAAAATATAATCATTTGCAAAATGTGACATTTGCCGATTGGCCTGTTTATGACGGCGAAGAGACATTAAACGCGGTTGCGGGTAAAATTATAGAGCAGCATCTCATAAACAACGAAACAGCAGTTGGAGGAGCATCTTTAGGCGGTATGGTCGCGATTGAAATAGCAAAGATTTTAGGCATAAGGAAGGTTATTTTAATCGGCAGCGCGACAAATCCCGATTTTGTTAATCCATTGCTTCGAAAACTGAGCTGTCTTGCTGAAATAACGCCTGTCAAAATCATTCAGGCTTTCACGGGTAAGCTGAATCAACATATCGGCAGTGATCTTCTGGAAATGTTTGTGAAATCGGACAGCAGATTCATTAAGGCAATGTGCAAGGCAATATTCAAATGGGAAGGCCTCGGCAAGTTTAATTGCGACATAAAACAAATTCACGGGGATAAGGATATGGTAATCTTCCCTCCTGAAGAAAATGTTGAATTTATAAAAGGCGGCGGTCATTTGATTTCAATCACTCATTCTGCGGAAGTGGCTGAATTTATAGATAAACACAAGAACTGACGAAATTATTAAATACATTGTCAAAACAAAACATGCAAACGGGCATGTTTCCCGCGGGGTATGCGGGAGAGTCCTGTTTCTTCCGATTTTGACTTGCCAGTCGGGAATCCATATAATCGGGATTTTATAAATACGGGATACAGATTATGACCCCTGTGCTTGAGCAGTATAAGAAGATTAAGGCGCGGCATCAGAACGCGCTTCTGTTTTTCAGGCTGGGGGATTTTTATGAGATGTTCTATGATGACGCCATTGTAGGGGCGCGGGAGCTGGATATCGCTTTGACCGCGCGAAACAAGGGGCGGGAGTATGAAACTCCTATGTGCGGGGTGCCGGTCAAGGCTGTGGACGGTTATGTCGCGAAGCTGGTAAAGAAGGGCTATCGCGTCGCGATTTGCGAACAGCTCGGGGATCCCGCGCTGTCGAAGGGGCCTGTTGAGCGGGATGTCGTTCGTGTTGTTACTCCGGGAACGGTTGTAGAGCAGGAAATTCTTGATGAGAAGGATAATAATTTCATCTGCGCTGTTTCGGAGGTTTCAGGAGCTCTGGGAGCGGCGTTTGCCGATGTCTCGACGGGTGAGTTCCGGGTGGCGGAATGCGCCGATGCGGAGCGGATGATTGAACTTATTCATCAGTTTTCGCCGAGGGAATTTATTCATTCCGAAGACCGCGTCCCGGAAGTCCTTGAAAAGCAGTTTGCTCATGTTCTGAAAACCACCGGCCCGGGCTGGAATTTCAATTCCGGGAATGCTTCCGAAAAACTCTGCTCGCATTATAAGGTGAAGACGCTTTCAGGTTTCGGGCTGGACGGACAGCACGCCGCCGTCAGCGCCGCCGGAGGTCTTCTGGCGTATCTTGAGGACACGCAGCGTTCGGGACTTCAGCATCTTAATCCGCCTGTTGTTTTTGATGTTTCGGGATGCCTGGTTCTCGATCCGTCAACCCGACGAAACCTTGAGCTTTTCCAGCCTCTTATGCCGGATAGAAAGGAGGGCACTCTTTATGCTCTGATGGATAAAACCCTGACCGGGATGGGGGCGAGGCTGCTGCGGAACTGGATGCTGAGGCCGCTTATTGTCCGGGATGAAATTGTCAGCAGACTCGACGGCGTGGGCGAGATGTCTTTGAGGAGTATGACAAGGGACGGCATCAGTGACAAGCTGAAGCATGTAAACGATATCGAAAGGATCCTGGGAAGGATGGGAACCGCTTCGGTAAAGCCGAGGGATCTCATCGCGCTGAAGATATCGCTCTCTGTTCTGCCGGAAGTGAAAGAGCTGCTGTCGGGATTTGAGAGTTCCCTGCTCAGCATTATTTTCGAAAATCTTGACGAACTGAAGGATATCCACAACCTGATCGAATCTGCAATCCGCGATGAACCCGCCGTAAATCCAAAAGAGGGCGGAATCATAAGGGACGGTTACGACGCGGAAATTGACGAGTTGAGAAGCATCAGCAGCGGAGGGAAAACCTATATCGCGGGCATTGAGAAAAGAGAACGGGAGCGGTCGGGAATTGAAAAGCTGAAGGTCAGCTACAACAGGGTTTTCGGATATTTCATAGAGGTTCCGAGAAGCAAATCGGACAATGTTCCTGAAGATTATATCAGGAAACAGACGCTTGTGAACTGTGAACGCTTTGTGACTGAAGACCTGAAAGAATACGAATCAAAAGTCCTCGGCGCGGAGGAGAAATTGAGCACGCTGGAATACGAAGTCTTCTGCAAAGTCCGCGATGCCATTTCAGCGGAATCGGCTCGGCTTCAGAGAACTGCCGGTGCTCTCGCGGCAACGGATGTTCTGGCGTCGCTGAGCGTATCGGCTTCAATTGATAATTACTGCCGCCCGGAAATTATGGATGAGGGCTCGATTATCATAACGGAAGGAAGGCATCCCGTTGTAGAGAAGCTCAACACCGGGCCGTTTATCCCGAATGATACCGTTATTGATTGCGGAGAGAACCGCATCCAGATAATCACAGGCCCGAACATGGGAGGGAAATCTACCTATCTGCGGCAGGTCGCGCTGATAACCCTGATGGCGCAGATGGGGTCTTTTGTCCCGGCATCCTCCGCTTCAATAAGCATTGTGGACAGGATTTTCACACGGGTCGGGGCATCAGACAATCTTGTCATGGGGCAGTCAACCTTCATGGTTGAAATGACCGAAACCGCAAACATACTGCACAATGCTACCCGCGACAGCCTCGTGATCCTGGACGAGGTCGGAAGAGGCACCAGCACTTTTGACGGAGTAAGCCTCGCGTGGGCGGTGGTGGAGTATCTTCACCAGAACAGGGACATTGCGGCCAAGACGCTTTTCGCGACCCATTACCATGAGCTTACGGACCTCGCCGGGATTCTTCCGGGGGTGAAGAATTTCACGATAGCAGTCAAGGAATGGAAAGATGAGATAATCTTTCTGCACAAAGTTCAGGAAGGGGCGGCTGACAAGAGTTACGGCATCCATGTCGCGGAGCTTGCGGGAGTGCCGAAGCAGGTCATAAAAAGGGCGAAGGAGATACTCGCAAATCTTGAGAGCAATCAATTCACTCGGGAGGGCATTCCCCGTCTGGGGCAGGGCCAGGGGATTTCCGTTCAGAAGCCGCAGCCGACACTGTTTGACGCTGTTAACCCGGTTGTCGAAGAACTCAAGGCCATTAATCTTGACAATATGACCCCGATGGAAGCCATGAACCGCCTGCACGAGATTATTGAAAAGCTAAAAAACAGATAGTTTCCTTCTCCACGCAAACATTAATCTGCTTAATCTTCATCATATAATACAGCTGGAATAAAATCGCGTTAAAGGGTATTATGTTTCCTGTTGAAAACTGGTTATGAAAATGTATTTTTAGGAAGGAGACTGATATGGCTGATAAACCGGCAGCGGGATGTGCCAGGCCTACAGGAGGACTGGTCGGTCAAGCAGGGGAATCTGATAAACAGGAAAAAACACAAACATTCAGGGAGGAAAGAAAAATGATCCAGGTTGGAAAACCGGCGCCCGATTTCGAGGCACCTGCGTATCACAAAGGGAAGTTCACATCTGTAAAACTTTCAGACTATCTTGGCAAGTGGGTGGTTCTTTGTCTGTATCCGGGCGATTTCACATTTGTCTGAGCTACTGAAGTATCGGCGGTCGCCGATAAATACAATGATTTCAGGAAACTTGGCGTGGAAGTTTTCTCGATGAGCGTTGACAGCGTATTTGTCCACAAGATGTGGAATGATAAAGAACTTTCAAAAATGGTGGAAGGCGGTGTTCCTTTTGCCATGCTGTCAGACAGCGGCGGAAAAGTAGGTAGCGCTTATGGCGTTTACAATGAAGATGCAGGTGTTGAGAACAGGGGCAGATTCCTGATTGACCCGGACGGTATTATTCAGGCTTATGAAGTTCTGACCCCTCCGGTGGGAAGAAATGTTTCGGAAACCATCCGCCAGATCCAGGCTTTCCAGCTTGTGAGAGAGAGCAAAGGAACGCAGGCAACTCCATCAGGATGGAAACCGGGTAAGCTCACCCTGAAGCCCGGCCCGGATCTTGTGGGCAAGGTGTGGGAAGTTTGGAAAACAAGCATGGAATCAGATTGATCTGAGTTTTCAGATCTCACCTCCGACCCGGCAGTTGAAGAGCTGCCGGGTTTTTTGTTTTTTATGTATTGCGGTGAAATAATAATTTTATGCTTTTCCGAACCGGAAATAAATTATTGACACTTAATGTAAAACCGGTTATATTTATGACCGGTTTTGGTTAATATTGGATATAAAGATTACCGGTTATTATGATTGAAACATTAAAAAAGATAATTCTCGACTTTCAGGAAAACGAATTTTCCTCAGGTGTTCCGAGAAATCTTAAAATTAAATCTGTCAGAGGAAAGGCATCCGTTTGCATAGGTGTCAGAAGGTGCGGCAAAACCACTTTGTTTTACCAGATTATGAACTCCCTGAAAAACAAAGGAATTCCAAGAGAAAATATAGTATATATCAACTTTTTTGATGACAGGCTCCATCTGTTGAACTCAAAAAACATGCATCTGGTTACGGACGCATATTTTTCTCTTTATCCCTCAAAAAAAGGAAAAGATAAAATTTACTGCTTTTTTGATGAGATACAATCTGTTTTTGGCTGGGAGCCTTTTATTGAAAGAATTTTGAGAGAGGAAAAATGCGAAGTTTATATCACTGGCTCTTCCGCCCGGATGCTGTCAAGAGAAATCGCCACCCAGATGAGAGGCAGGGCGCTGTCATGGGAGTTGTTCCCTTTTTCTTTCGGGGAGTATCTTGACTTTAATGGTATAAACCACAGATGTCCTTTTTCTTCAAAGCAGGAACTGTTCATAAGGAAAGCATTTGAAGAATTCCGTGAAGAGGGAGGTTTTCCCGAAACAGCAGGGCTTGACAGGCAGCTCAGAATAAAAATACATCAACAATATTTTCATGCTGTGCTTTTCAGGGATCTGATTGACAGGCACAATATTTCTCATCCTAATGCACTCAAGGATCTGGCGCATAAACTGATTGACAATAATTCTTCTATGTATTCAGCAAACCGTCTTCATGGGTTTCTCAGGTCTCTCGGACACGCCCTGCCTAAAGCCACCGTTTCCGATTATCTTGATTGGTTTGAAGATGCTTATTTCTTTTTCACGGTTGCCAAATACGATGCATCCCTTGCCAGAAGAAGAACAAACCCTAAAAAAATATATTGTGTTGATCATTCGATGGTAAAATCCCTTTCCTCCGGGATATTGCAGAACTCTGGGCATCTTCTTGAAAATCTTGTTTTCACTTCTTTGCGAAGAGTATATGGTGATGTAAGTTATTATAAAACGGAAAAAGGGAGCGAAGTGGATTTTGTTTGTATTGGCGGAGATAAAGAAAAAATCCTTGTGCAGGTCTGCGAAACAGTTTCAGAAGAGAACACTCGGGCGAGAGAAACAAGAGCGCTCAAGGAAGCGATGTCTGAACTTTCGGTTAGATCAGCCACAGTCGTTACCCTTCATGAGGAGGAAGAAATTGAAGTCTCTGAAGGTATTATAAGCATAACCCCTGCCTGGCGTTTTCTTCTGTCGCTTGAAATGTGATTTTCAGTAAATAATTATATCCCATTTGTCATGCCATCTGTAACTGTTTGGATTTTATCAGACTTCCACCCTGTGGCGGACAACCTCGCCATCAAGCATGTAGATGACATCTTCAGCGATATTGGTTGTGTGGTCCGCGATTCTTTCCAAATATCGGGAATATGACATGTAAGCCATATAGCACTCGGAAAGGGACGGATTACTGCTGATGGCATTTCTTATCACAGCAAGGCACTCTCGGTGCATTGCGTCAATCATCTCATCTTTTGAACAGACCTTTCTTGCCTGAGAAGTATCCATGTTGACCATGGAATCCATGCTGCTTTTCAGCATTCCCTGGACTTCATCGCTCATTTTTCTGAAATCAAAATTTATTTCGACATCGCTGTGTCCAGCCAGAAAGAATGCTCTTTCAGAAATATTGGAGGCAAGATCCCCTATTCTTTCCAGATCATTGTTTATCTTCAAAGTGGAGACGATGAGCCTGAGATCTATCGCTACCGGCTGGTGAAGGGCGAGAATTTTCAGACATTCCTCTTCCAGTTCTACTTCCATTTTGTCAATGACCGGATCTGAATCAATCACTTCCTTCGCGAGTCTTATATCTTTTGAATGAATTGAAGTGATTGCTTTGCGCAGGCTGTCCTCGACAACAGCGCTCAGCCTGAGGAGCGAGTTTTTCAGTTTTATCATTTCAATATGTAAATGTTTGGGCATTTAGCTCTCCTTATCATCCGAATCTGCCGGTGATATAATCTTCCGTCTGTTTTTCCAATGGTTTTGTGAACAACTTCTCCGTAGCGCCGAACTCGATAAGTTCACCCTCATATAAAAATGCCGTGAGGTCGGATATTCTTGCCGCCTGCTGCATATTATGGGTGACGATAATGATCGTGTAATCCCCTCTGAGCTCCCCGATTAAATCCTCAATTCTTGCCGTCGAACGGGGGTCCAGGGCAGAAGTGGGCTCATCCATCAGCAATATCTCCGGATCAACCGCAAGCGCTCTCGCGATGCAAAGCCTCTGCTGCTGACCTCCGGACAGTCCCAGTGCGTTCTGCTGAAGTCTGTCTTTCACTTCCTCCCACAAAGCGGCTCTTACAAGACTCTTTTCTATTATTTCCGAAAGATTTCTCCTGTTTTTTGTTCCCAGAAGCCTCGGACCGTAGGCGACATTGTCAAACACCGACTTCGGGAACGGGTTCGGTTTCTGGAAGACCATTCCAATTCTTCTTCGCAGTGTCACGACATCAATATTATGACTGTAAATGTTCTTTCCGTCAAATATCAGCTCCCCTTCTGTTCTGCAGGAAGGGATAAGATCGTTCATTCTGTTTATTGCACGGATAAAAGTACTTTTTCCGCATCCGCTCGGGCCAATTATTGAAGTGACAAGGCCTGAAGGGATATTGAAACTGACTTTTTTCACAGCTTGGTTCTGGCCGTAAAATATCGAGAAATCCTTTGAAATGACATGGTATTCATTTTCCCCTAGATTCTGTTGAAGAGCGGGTTTTTTTCTGTCAGGATTTTCTTCCATTGTTAACTTGATCATTTCTTAACCTTTCAATTTTCTGGAAATCCTGGCCCTCATGAAAATGGCGGCCATATTCAGAAGAAGGACAAGCATCACGAGCGTAAGAACCATTCCGAACTGGACATGTCTGATCTCGTCCACAGCTTCATGTTCGGTGCAGAGATTATATATATTCCACGGAAGGGCGGGAGTAGGTTCCGACAATGTCTGAAAAAGATTCAGCGGTTTTCCCACGCTGACTGCTGCGGTGAATATTATAGGGGCCGTTTCTCCAGCAGCCCGTCCCATGCTTATTACTATTCCTGTCAGAATGCCCGGTAGAGCCGCCGGAAGAATCACGGTAAGGATTGTTCTCCATCTGCCGGCACCGAGGCTTAACGCGGCTTCTTTATAAGTGACCGGAACTGACTTTATTGCCTCCTCAGATGCTCTTATTATCACGGGAAGAACCAGTAGCGAAAGGGTCATTGATCCTGCGAGAACGCTTTTGCTTGGGGAAACATGTATGGTATTTATAAAAAAAGCGAGGCCGAACAGTCCGAATACTATGCTCGGAACTCCGGCCAGCGTGCTTATGAAGGTTCTCAGAAAGGATATAAGCCTCCCCTCTCCTGAATATTCTACAAGATAAATTGCTGAGATTATCCCCATCGGAACCGCGAACAGCATTGCGCCGATTGTCAGATAAACAGTGCCCAGCACTTCTGGCCAGATACCGCCGAAGATATGGGCATCATAGGAAACATCCGTAATGAATCTCCAGTAGAAGGTAAGCTTTGGCCGGAGCATCTCTTCCGAGTTGTTTCTAATATAAACAAAAAGTTTTTCGAGTGTCGTTCCCCTGAAATCGTCCTCTCTCGTTTTGAATATCTTCACTCCTGATTTTGACGGGTCTGAGTAGTCGTATTCTTCTCTGAAGAGGACTTCGTGAAGTTTGATCTTCGCCCTGTCCCATCTTGTCTGTCCGTACTGGTTTCTGATAAGCACCGGCCTTGATTTGTCCGGGTCAGGGCCGATTAGCTCATATACCAATGTTTTCAGTTCCTTGAAATTTCCTGAATATTGTTTTCTGTTCTCCCATTCCATGTTTTCCAGTTCGAGTTCAAAGGCATTGATCATTTCATACACAGGGGCTCTGAGTCTGGCTGCAAGATCTGCTTCACCCTTGATTTTTATTTCGTTGCCGCGCTCAAACTTTTCGAGCATCAGAAGCCTGTGTTCAACTGTTCCTTTAAAAAAGAATGCTCCCACTCCTTTCACGATGATTGGGCCTAGAATTATGATAAGAGACAGCGCCAGAAGAATTATTGATACAATACCCAACCCTGAAAACGATTTATCCAGAACTTTTCTTGATCTAAGTTCCATTTAAAGTTTCCCCGTCTTTTTGCCGATCCTGCGGACAAACCATTCACTGAAAGCATTGCAGATATACGATATTGTCAGCAGGCTCAATGCCATCGCAAACAGAACATGATATCTGGAAGAACCTGTTACATGGTCTGCTTCTCCCATATCTCCGGCTATTGTTGCCGTCAGCGTCCTGACCGGTTCAAGAAAATTGAACCATGGTGACGGGATCTGCGCGGCGTTTCCGGAAGCCATCCATACTACCATTGTTTCACCGATAGCCCTCATTACGCCGAGGATAACAGCGGCGCATATTCCGCTCGCTGCTGCGGGAAGGATGACCTTCACAATGGTTTCCGCTCTTGTGGCGCCCAGTGCATAGCTTCCTTCCCTCAATTCCCTTCCTACGGATTGAAGGGCATCCTCTGATACGCTGACAACTGTGGGAAGGGCCATAACGCCCAAAATAATTGAAACATTCAGTGAGTTTGTCCCGCTTGAAATTGTCAGCGAGGATATGAAACCTGAAGCCTTAAATAAAAAATATAGGAAAACGGAAGATAATGATAATGCGAAAAATATTTTTGTAATATATTTTGAACGGCCTTTCAGCATGTTTCCTGTAAGATCGCTGAGCATCAAAACAGCAAGTCCTGACAAAGGAAGCGCAATTACCCAGAAAGCTGCTGAAAGTATTTTCCCTCCGCTTTCCTGAAGTAATGGGGCGAATATCACAAGGGCGAAAAAACCATACGCAACCGAGGGGATTGCAGCCAGTATTTCAATGACAGGCTTGATGTACTGGCGCGCTGAAAAACTCAGGATATCGCTGAGGCACACGGCAGCAGCTATTCCAAGCGGGACAGCCACAAGTACGGCTCCGAGGGTAACCATTCCGCTTCCGAAAAAAATCGCAAGTGCGCCGAACGAAGCAGGATCACCGGATGGATACCATTTCAATGTGGTGAAGAACTCTTTAAATCCCTCGGCTTTGAAAAAAGGAATGGCATCCCGGGCTATGAAAAAAAATATGAACAGCACCGCCAGCGCTGAGCATGATGTTATGAGCAGGAGGAATGATTGTCCGGCAAAAGAGCCCATCCGTTTGATACGGAGGGCTCTTTCGCTTATGACAAGGTCTTCTGTCAACTTATTATGGAGGTTACTAGTTTTCAATTTGACCTTATCCTGACAATCGCCTGTCAGTAGTTTGTTACCGGAATGAAGCCGATTGATTCAACTATTTCCTGACCTTTCTTTGTAAGATGAAGGGTAACGAAGGAATGAACATGGCTTCCGAGTTTCGGATATCCATTTGTGAACATGTAGAGCGGTCTGGCAATCGGGTATTTTCCCGTTGAAACAGTCATTCTGTCCGGATATATGCCGTTAATTTCAAGAGCTTTAACGGTGTTGTCAACAAAACCGAGGCCTGCATATCCGATAGCACCCTTTGTGCTTTGCACTCTCTGTCTGACAGCGCCGTTGCTTCCGACATATTCCGTGTCTTCGGATATTTTTTCTTTCTTCATGACAAGTCCCTCAAAGGTCTCGTATGTCCCGCTGTTTGTATCCCGGCTGACCTTGATTATTTTAAGATCCGGGCCGCCGACTTCTTTCCAGTTGCTTACCGATCCTGTGTATATTTTTCTTACCTGTTCCACTGTCAGATTCTTAACCGGATTGCTCGGATGGACTATTATCGGAAGCCCGTCCATTGCAACAACATGGGCTACCGGCATGATTCCTTTTTCAGCCGCTGCCAGCCACTCTTTATCTTTCATGAATCTTGACATATTCGCAATATCACATGTCCCGTTGACGATACCCTTGGCTCCGTTGCCGCTGCCTGATTCGCTTACCGTAATATTCACATCAGGATTTTTGGTCATGTAAAATTCGGCGAACGCTTTTGCAATAGGACCTACAGTTGTTGATCCGTCAAGGGTTATTGTTTCCTTGCCTGCCGCGAAAATCCCTGTTGAACACAGGATGATTGCCGCTGCTGCCATCGTTGTTTTAAGAATCAGTTTTTTCATTGTCGTTTCTCCTTTGAATTTAAGTTTTTCCATATTTTTGCTCACACACTTTTCCACAGTAAGTTCCTATTGTTAGGAATCTGTGAGTTGACCATTAGAAGAATGTTAATTCTAGAAGTCTATCTGGAACCTGAGCTGGAATATGTCCGCATTTCCGCCGTCGTTGAAATATGCGTCTTCAAGTGTGGCAAGTTCAATCGCATCGTTTTCGGTTTCAAAGAAATAGCCGTCATTGTCAATACTCGAATTGATGTAATTGAACATCACTCTTGTGTTGGGTGTCAGATACCAGTTCAATCCCAGCGTGATGTTTGACAACTCCCCGCCATAGATGCTTCCGTCAAAAAGAACCCCGCTGTCCTCGTATCTTGTTGTGTGGACAAGGTCAAGATTTGAGTATCTTACGGCAACCTCCCATGCGCCAGAGCCGCCGTCTTTCAGGAAATTCCTTTTCGGTTTAACCCTGTCGAAAGCAGCTTCTGAGTTTTTATAGTTTCTGTTCTCACCGGTAATGAACCAGCTTCCGTAAAGATAATAGCCATCGAAATCCGGATCGTCATATCCGTCAAGGCCGTTTATATTTTTGGGGTTATACCAGTCAAGATCAGCCTTCATGTATTCTCCCTGGAAGGAGAACGGACCGAAAACGCCGGCAAGTTCAAGACCAAATAGGCTTGAGTCCTCTATCGGAAGATTTCCGGTGTCAATGAATCTGCTTGTGGTATGACATTCCGGGCGCTGTCTGTATCTTACGGTTTCTTTGTTCGGGTTTCTCATGCTGTATGCAAATCCGACATGAATCAGCTTTCTTCCCTTGTCCTGGTAGAAAGGCAGTCCTGTCACTCTTGTGGTGAAATTATATCCGCCGTCCTCATCATGATCAGCATAATCATTTGTATCCCTGAAATATCCTAAAGCCCATGTCATTCTGCTGTCTTCAAGCGCGTGTCCGCTGAACTGGATACCGGTGTTCCTGCCTGGCGAAAACATATTAGGTAGGCCCCTTTCCATAAAAGTCGTGTATTTGGAACTCGTCAGTTCTTCAAGACTGAAAGCCTCTTTTTGATGTCCCGCTTTTACCGACCAGTTGTCAAACTGGAGACCTATCCAGGCGTCCTTTGTAACCGAATCACCGCCTGCAAAATCATACTGCCATTTAAATATGATGTACTTATAGACAGTACCTGAAACAAACAGCCTTGCAGCTCTTGTTTCCGTTCCGTCGGGAAGACCATTCATAGGAACCCATTCATCAATGCCGTCGCCGTCAATGTCATCCAGATCGCCAAAATAGTATTCCATTTCATCATCCGGGCTGATCCACGCCCAATCGCTTAGAAAACGGCCGCCGAACTTCAGCTTGAAATTTTTGTCAGCGCTTTCAAAGCTGAACCCGTTTGACCATTTCACCTGCCAGTCATCCTCCGCTGAAACAGTCAATGTTACTGCCGATATCAGCAATATGACCAATAAAAATTTTCTCATTTTTTTCTCCTTTGAAATAAAAAGATTCAAAACCGAACAATCCATACAAATGCAATGCTAACCTAAACTTCACCTCCTGTAGTACTTATAATATTGATTGAGGCCATATAAATCCCTTAACACAGAGCTTCATTTTAAACATCAATATTAGTTAAGTGTTAGCATCTTGTTAGCATGAAGTTAAAAGATCAGTTAATAAGATTCAGAAGCACTCTTATGTTTAGAAAAATAATTAAAAGACCGACAATGATCATAAGAATCTTAACCGGTATTCTTTTGCACAGATATGCGGCCATGGGTGCAGCAATAACGCCACCTATCATTAAACCCAGAATGACTCTGAATTGAGTTATTCCGAGAAGAGCAATGAATGTGGCTGCTTCGGCAAGGGTTACGAAGAATTCCGACGCATTTACAGATCCAATGGTCAATCTTGCGTTATGACCTCTGGCAAGAAGGGTTGATGTAACTACCGGGCCCCAGCCGCCGCCGCCCACCGCGTCCAGAAAGCCTCCGACAATCCCCAGCGGTACAAGTTTTGTTGTAACTTCCTTGGGTTCTCTTTTTCTAACTGCCTTTATAAGAATGACTATTCCCATAATGACCAGGTAAGAGCTTACAAAAGGCTTCATCTGTTTTCCAGGAACACTTGACAGAATAATGGCTCCCGTGATTCCTCCCAGAACTCCAGGAATGATCAATTTTCTTAAAAGAGATCTGTCTATGTTACCGAATTTCAGATGTGAGAGTCCTGAAACACCTGTAGTAAAAACTTCGGCAATATGAACGGCAGCACTTGCAGAAGCCGGAGGGATTCCAAGACTCAGAAGAAATGAAGTGGAACTCACACCATAAGCCATTCCCAGTGCTCCGTCAATCAGTTGGGCCAGAAAACCAACAATTATGAACATAAGTATCTCTGTATCAATTGTCATTGGGCAGCTCCTTTTAATATGATAATATTAAAAACATAAAGAAGATAAAAACTATCTGATAGGTAGAGTTATATTCCAAAAAAAACTATCCTCCTCTTTCCCCCTTTTTTCCACCCTTTCTGTAGTTAACATTTCCTGCGATTACATCTGCAAGAGATGTATTATCAAGTATTCCCGCAATGGAATCTCTCACTTCCTTCATTACCATTTTTATACCACATGTAGCGGGATCAGCACACTCCGTGCATTTCCGGAATGCAGTTTCGCTGACACAAGGTGTGGGGGCAAGCGGTCCGTCAAGGGTTCTTATAATTTCACCGAAGGTTATAAGGTCAGGACTTCTGGCAAGAAGATATCCGCCGCCTCTTCCTTTTCTGCTCTGAAGGATTCCTTTGTTTTTAAGCTGTAACAATATAAGGCTGAGAAATTTCTCGGGTATTTTTTCTTTTCTGGCGATATTGGAAATAAGCATCGGCCCGTTATTATGTTCCCTAGCCAGGAGCAGTGACGCATTTAATCCGTATTTTGCTTTGCTTGACAACATATAAGTTTACTCAAACGATAGAATAAGTGGATAATATACTGCCATGTTTACAGATTGTCAAAATGAAAAATTGAAAACAAGTTATTGTTGCTGTTAGGATAATGGAAGTGTTATTGAGAATGCGCTGCCTTTCCCCGGTTCGCTTTCCACGCCTACAGAACCTCCGTGCGCCTGCGCAATATGTTTGACAATGGCGAGACCGAGGCCTGTTCCGCCGAGTTTTCTGCTTCTTGCTTTGTCTGCTCGGTAGAATCGTTCAAAAAGTCTCGGAAGATGTTCTTTCTCAATTCCGCATCCCTCGTCTGATATGGTAATAGAAACAGAGCGTTCATTTCTGATAATGTCCGCTCGAATAACGCCATTTTCACTGCTGTATTTGATCGCGTTGTCAAGCAGATTGATAACAGCCTGTTCAAGAAGCTGTGGATCGCATAATACCAATGTACGGTTTTCCGAAGAAAATTCCACCCGGATGTTCTTTTTATCTATTTTGAAAAGACTGGATTGGACGGCAGCTCTTACAATATCTTCTAAAATTGATTCCTCTGAATGCAGATCGCTTTTACCGGTATCAGCTTCAATTCTGGAGAGGGTAAGCAGGTCGCTGATAATCGCGTTCAAGCGGTCAGCCTGTCTGGAAATTATATCAAGAAACTCCTGGGACTTAATCGGATCATCAAGTGCCCCGTCAATAAGCGTCTCAATAAAACCTTTAATGGCTGTGACCGGGGTTTTCAGTTCATGTGAAACATTGGCTACAAAATCCTGCCTCAGATTTTCAAGCTTGTATAATCTTGTTATGTCGTTCATAACAATAACAGCTCCCATCTGCCCGTTGTTTTCATCTTTGAGCATTGCGCTGTGCAGCTGAATGTGCCTCTGTTCTCCGTTTCTGAGGATAAATTCTCCTTCCACCAGTTCTGTTCCAGATAAAGCTTCATCAACAAGCTCAAGAAAACCGGCATTTCTGACCACTTCCTGAATACTTTTGCCTACCCATTCTTTGTTTTCCAGTCCCAGAAAGATTTTTGCTGAACTGTTCATGCTGATAATACTCTGGTTGATATCAAGGGCAAGAACACCTTCGGTCATACTAGAAAGAACAGCCTGCTGTTCATTTTTTTGCCTTGTGATATCCCTTATCCTGTCGCTGAGATTTTCCGCCATTCTATTCATTGATTGCGCAAGTCCGGCTATTTCCATTGTGCTGTATATATTCATTTTTGGTTCAAGGTTTCCCGAAGCCAGGCTGTCAGCAATATTTTTCAACTCTGCCAAGGGACGGCTGATTTTCAATGAAATCAGAAAAACAATCACTGTTGCAGCAATTGCAATAACGAAGGCACTGAGCAAAAGTTCCAGATATGTTTCCTTCAGCGTTTCTTTCACTGAAAGAACCGGAATTGACATTCTCACCGCTCCAAGTGTCTCGTTATTACTGATGACAGGAATCGCAACATAGATAAGATTTTTTGCAATCGTGTCACTGTAACGTGATGAAATACCTGTTCCACCCGCAAGAGCTTCTGAGAATTCAGGTCTTGAAGCATGGTTATCCATTTTTGCCGGATCCTCAAGCGTATCCCCGATCACAGTTCCGTCTGCAAGGATAACTGTTATTCTCAGTTCAGTCCCTTTCGCCAGTTCACGGCAGAGATTATTTATATAGTTTCTATCTGCTGATATGTCGCCTTCAAGGAGTTTTTCGGCAATAACTGCTTTAGCCAGAAGGTCAGTTTCAATATTTTTAAGAAGCAGTTTCTGGGATGAACGGGCCGCAAGTAAAGACGCAGCCGCAAGAGAAAAAAGCGTTATTGCAAGAAACGCGGGGAAAATATACCAGAACAGACTTATCTTTTTCACAATTACTCCGTGAACCTGTATCCTATTCCCCTTACAGTTTCGATATATCTTCCGCATTTGCCAAGTTTTTTCCTCAATCCCGCGATCTGGACATCCACAGACCGGTCTGTTGCGACATGGTCTTCACCTCTTACAGCGTCAATTATCTGGAATCTCGTGTAAACCCTTCCCGGTTTGGATGCGAGAAACTGAAGAAGTCTGAATTCCGTTACTGTAAGTTCAGTCTTTATTCCTTCAATGCTTACCTCATGCTTTTCGGTATCTACATTTATTTCTCTGATGCTTAGATTTCCAGAATCAAAAGACACTGTCTCTGATTTTCTCCTCAGAACAGCTTTGACTCTGGCGGTAAGCACTCTGGGGCTGAACGGTTTGGTGATATAGTCGTCGGCGCCCATCTCAAGTCCTGTAACAATATCCGCCTCTTCCCCTCTTGCCGTAAGCATAATAATCGGCACTGATTCTGTAGAAATATTGTTTTTCAATATTCTGCAAATATCCAGCCCCCCAATGCCTGGAAGCATCAGATCAAGGATCATCAGGTCCGGAACATTTGATTTTGCTTCCCTCAAAGCGATTTCGCCCGTGTCAGCAGTTGTTATCCTGTATCCTTCCCTTTTGAGATTATAACTCAACAATTCAAGAATGTCTTCTTCGTCATCCACAATTAACAGGTGTTCTTTTTTCATATTGCTCTCATCTTCGTAAAATGAATTTATATAGCTGTTGTATTAGCAAATTATTAGCGAAGGGTTAGAATCCTATGAAAAGATAAGTTTAAAAGTAGTTTGGCGGTCAGGTTCCGAATCCAGAATTATGTTACCCCTGTGAAGGCGCATTATCTGTCTTGACAGGCTTAGTCCGATGCCTGAACCGTTTTTTTTCGTAGTGTAGAAAGGAATGAACACTTTTTTCAATGCCTCACCCGAGATGCCCGGACCGTTATCGGCTACGGATATCGCTACCTTTCCGTTTTCGTCCAGAAAGGCATCCATTTTTATAAATCCGTTGTCACGGCCTTCCAAAGCTTGAGAAGAGTTCAATACAAGATTAATAAGCACCTGCTCTATGAGATCTGCATCAGCGGTAATTTCAAGGGTTTTGGGATTTATTGAGCAGGAGAAATTTATTTTTAGTTCTGAAAGTTTATTTTCCATTAAACTTTCTATTTTCCGGAAAATCTCGAATATTGACACGATCCTGAAGTCGGGCTGAGGAATGAGCGTCAGATCCCGATATGCGTTGACAAAATTCATGAGACCCTGGCTTCTGTTGCGGATGGTTGTTAATGCTGCGGCTACATCCTCAAGTTCTTCCGGGTCGAGTTTGTCGCGGGCAAAACCCTCATCTTCCTCCCCGCCCCTCAGAAGGTCTATCAGGGTAGATGCCATTGATGATATCGGCGTCATCGAGTTCATTATCTCGTGGGTCAGCACGCGAATAAGCTTGCGCCAGGCTTCCATTTCCCGTTCTTCCAACTCATCATGGATGTTCTGAATTGATACTACTTTATATTGATCATCTGTCAGTCTAACGACGGTTGCTCTTAACGAAAGATTTAGGGTTTCCCCCATTCTTTCCACTTTGACAAGGGCTTTGCTGCCTGACTTTATTTCCTTCATGGCGTCAACAAATTCCGGATATATCGGTCTCAGATCGCTTATGTTGCGAATGGAAACCGCTCCTAAGGCTTTTTTTGCAGTATTGTTTATCAGGTCAATTTCCCCGTCGGATCTGAATGAAATGAGTCCGATGCCTATATGCTGAACAATTGTCTGAAGGTAATGAGTGTGAGAATCCTTCTCAATTCTGCTTTCCTGAAGTTTGGACATGACCTCCCGGAAGGCATTTTTCAGCTCGGTAAAAGAGGAACCGAGACCGCTGCTCACAAAAGCCTGTGAACTGTCATCGTACCTGATTGAAAGGAGAAATCTTGCAAGATCGCGGTTTGTTTTCTCTGTTAAATGAATCAATGAGATTATTTGAGTTACAATAAGAAGAGCGGCCAGTACAGTCAGCATTATATAACCGGTTTTTATCAGCAGATAATTGAAAAGAAATATTGAGACAGTCAGAGAAAGTATTCTGAATATAGTAATTGCCCGGTAATTTGATGTAAACAACCCGTTAAATGCCATTTTTAAATCCCGTATTTTTCCATTCGCCTGTAAAGAGAAGCTCTTGTAAGGCCCAGTTCTCCTGCCGCCTTGCTTATGTTCCCCGAGTGTTTGTCAACAGCTTTTCTTATAAGCATTTTCTCGACATCCTCAAGGTTATAGTCATCCAGCGAGAGGTTGTCTCCCGAACTGTCCGCCTGTGAAAGCAAAAAATCCTCGGGCTGGAGAACCTGATGGTCGCTCATGATGACAGCCCTTTCAATGCAGTGCTGAAGTTCCCGGATATTCCCGGGCCAGTGGTATTTGGTCAGCTTCGCAAGGGTGGGAACACTTAATGATTTTATGTTCTTTTTGTATTTTCTGGCAAATGTTGCGAGAAAATGCTCAGCAAGCAACGGAAGGTCATCTTCTCTTTCCCTGAGCGGCGGGATATGAATTTCAACTGTGTTTATCCTGTAAAGGAGATCCTGTCTGAATTCTCCGGACTTGGCCATTTCGGCAATTGGCATATTTGTGGCTGAAATCAGGCGGATATCAATATCAATCGGTTTATTGGAGCCAAGCCGTATAATCTGTCTTGTTTCAATTGCCCTGAGCAACTTCGACTGCAGAGAAAGAGGAAGGTTTCCTATCTCGTCCAGAAAAAGCGTACCTCCCGAGGCTATCTCAAATCTTCCTGCCCTGCTTGATTTTGCATCAGTAAAAGAGCCTTTTTCATGCCCGAATAATTCACTTTCAAAAAGAGTTTCGCTTACAGCACCCATATCAACGCTCACGAAAACACTGCCGGAACGCGGCGAATTGGTGTGAACCGCTCTGGCAACAAGTTCCTTGCCTGTGCCGTTTTCACCCAGAATGAAAACATTGGCTTCTGTTTTGGCGACCTTCTGAATGGTATTAAACACCTTCATGATTGCCGGTGAACTGCCTATGAATTCGCTGAAAGGTTGGGCCATATCAGCGCTCAGAAGATCCTGCCGCTCACGCAAAGAGGCGACTTCACGCCTTGATTCACTGAGGTTCATGGCTGATGAAATCGTCGCGAGAAGCTTCTCGTTCTGCCACGGTTTCAGCACAAAATCCGTGGCTCCCGCTTTCACTGTTTGGACAGCTAGGTTCACATCCCCAAAGGCTGTAATCATTATAACAACGGCTGAAGGATCAATTGTCAATATTTTTTCAAGCCAACCTAGCCCTTCTTTACCGCTTGTGATATCTTTCGTAAAATTCATATCCAGAAGTATCACATCGTAGGATTCATTCTTTAGTATTTTAGGGATATTTTCGGGGTCTGTTTCAGTGTGGATAAACCTGAAGTGCCTTTTCAGAAAAAGCTTTGCGGCCAGAAGCACATCTTCATTATCATCAACGATTAGAATTTTGCCTTTGTTTTCAGTCATCTCTTTCTCCCGTTTAAGCGGGATCTATAATACCAGTTTTTTATGTTGTGTTCAAAAGTTATCGGAAAGATATTACTTCAGAAATATAATTACGGGAAATCCGGAATTCAGTTCATTATTTTTTCAAACTGCAGAAAAATGAAAAAAAAGAGCCGAAAACCAGGGAATAATCCCAAAATCTTCGGCTCTTTAAATTAAAATAATCAGTTCAGCTTATGGGAATACTCCTCTTTCCTTATACACATTCTCCAAATGCCCGAGAGCGACTATGTAAGCCGCAGTCCGCATGTCAGTCTTATGCGTTTTAGCTGCAGAGCTGACTGTGGCATACGCTTTGACCATCTTTTTCTTGAGTTTTCTGTCCACCTCTTCCAGATCCCAGAATTCGCTTCTTTTGTTCTGAAGCCATTCGAAATAGCTGACGGTAACTCCGCCGGCATTGCAGAGAATATCAGGGATAAGGTCTATTTTCTTTTTCTGAAGAATTGCATCGCCGTCCGGATCTGTTGGGCCATTGGCCCCCTCGGCGATCATTTTAACATTCAGCATTGGCGCTGTTTCAGCTGTGATCTGGTTTTCCAAAGCGGCAGGAATAAATATATCAGCTTTTGTTTTAAAGAATGTTTCATGATCGGAAACTTCAGCTTTCGGATATCCCTTAACTCCGCCCGTTTTCTTAACATATTCCGCAAGATGGTCAGGATCAATTCCTTTCTTGTTGGTGATGACCCCGGTGTGATCTTCCACTGCCAACAGCATCGGACCGAAAGGCTTAAGAAGTCTTGCTGACCATGATCCGACATTGCCGAAACCCTGAACAATATATGTTGCTTTTGACAAGTCAAACTTTTTCTCTTTTGCCCATTCTTCAATTGTGAAAACTACGCCTTGTCCCGTTGCTTTGTCACGGCCTTCACTTCCGCCTGACTGGATTGGTTTGCCCGTAACAACATGAACACAGCTTTGTCTTTTATGGGGGGGCATTATCGAAAGATATGTGTCAAGCATCCATGCCATGATTTGTGAATTCGTGTTTACATCCGGAGCAGGTATATCATATTCGGGACCTATATTCCCTCCGAGAGCGTAAGTGAATCTTCTGGTTATTCTTTCCAGTTCGGCAGTCGAATATTTCCAAGGGGATATGCTTATTCCGCCTTTGGCACCACCGTACGGAATATTCATAATCGCAGATTTCCAGGTCATCCAAGAAGCAAGTGCCCTGACTTCGTTGATATCAACATCCGGATGGAACCTCAACCCACCTTTGAACGGCCCGAGAATGTCATTGTGCTGAACTCGATATCCCGTAAACATCTCGATTTTGCCGTCGTCAAGTTTCACAGGGAAATTGACAGTTATCTCATTTGTGGTTTTTGACAGGATTTTCCTGATACCCGGATCAATGCCCATTATATCAGCGGCCTTGTTAAACTGGATATTCACATTCTCGTAAACATTCCTTGTTTGTTTTTTACTCATGCATTATGTCCTTTTATAAGACAGACTTTAAATGTTAAGTGCAGAACTTACAAAACTCTCAAATGACTGTTCCGGATTTTGCATAACCGTTTGAAATCCGCCAGTCCACAGCTTGTGATTAATCTCACAAGCCGTGCAATATATCACGCGATTCTCAGCCTGTCAAGGATAGGCTTGAAATAAGAAATCCCGTGTTTTTAAAGCTTATGCTTTAATTTGACATTGTTATAGGCGGTTTAATAGGAATCTATCCTAATTTTCTATATCTGCATTTTTTGTAGCGGGAATAAACAACAGCTCAAACAAAAAATATGAAATAGAGTACGGATATTCCTTGACATCAGATTAGAGATACATTATTATCGCCTCGGTGGGAAAAAGTGGGAAAAAATGGGAATGTTTTCCCGCTCCCAAGCGACTGTGGATATTATACATCTAAGAGCCGGAAACTAAACATTATTTTCAAGGTACTCTGCATTGTTAAGAGGAAAATTCGCAGCAACTGTTGATAACAAAGGAAGATTGTTTGTTCCTTCTGTTTTTCAGAAAATTATAAAAGAAAAGTACAACCAGGAATTCTTTTTTACAAGCTTTATCTGGGGGGCTCCTTTTGTCCGGCTTTATCCGATGAAAGAGTGGGAACTTGTCGAGCAGAAGCTTGTTGATGGCGCAAGCATTCCCAAGGCCAGTGTTCTTATAAATACGATTAACTACTACGGACAATCGGCAACAATGGATAACCGCGGCAGGATATTGATCCCTCCGGCATTAAGAGAAGAAGCAAATATTAATGGCGAAGTTGCTGTTTTTGGTAAATTCAATCGTTTGGATGTATGGAACGAAAAACAGTTTGTGGACATGATGGGCAAAAATTCACTGTCCGAAACTGAACTTGAAGACCTGTTGAAACAGATGAATATTTAGTTTTATGAAGGATGATCTTGCATCAAAGTGTTCTGTTAAACGAGACCCTGCATTACCTCAATTGTTCAAGGGAAGGCACTTTTGTGGATTGCACTGCGGGAGCCGGGGGACACTCGCTGGGGATCATCTCGAATTCCGGGAAAAATACAAGGCTTATTTGCCTTGATGTTGACGAAGAAGCTCTGAAACTCAGCAAGGAAAGACTTTCATCCTTTGCTGACCGTGTGATTTTCCACCGCAGGAACTTTAAGGAGATAAAAGATGTCCTTAATGAGAGCGGCGTTGGAAAGGTTTCAGGCATCATTGCTGATCTCGGGGTTTCTTCTATGCAACTTGAAATACCTGAAAGGGGTTTCAGTTTCAGAAAGAAAGGCCCATTGGATATGCGAATGGACAAAAGGCTCGAAAAGGATGCCAGGCTCCTTGTTAACTCTCTTCCGGAGAAAGATTTGGTTTCAATCATATTCAGGTTCGGAGAAGAGCGTTTTGCAAAAAGAATTGCTTCCAAAATAGTTAAGACAAGAGAGAAGAGAGAAATAACGCAGACCTCCGAGCTTGCAGACCTGATCAGGAGCGTTGTTCCGCGTCGTGATATTGATCCTGCCACAAAAACATTCCAGGCAATAAGGATTGCCGTCAACAGAGAGCTGGAAGGGCTGGACGGATTCATCAGGGATGCTGTCGGCTGTTTAGAGGTAAGCGGTCGTATTGTGATGATAAGTTTCCACTCTCTTGAAGACAGGGTTGTCAAACAGACATTCAGGAACTTGGCTGCTGATTGCGTCTGTCCCAAAGGACTTCCGGAGTGTTTATGCAACGGTAAAAGCTCTGTGAAGTTAATTACGGCAAAACCCGTCATGGCTCAAGCAGAAGAAGTTATGCGGAATCCGAGAGCACGGAGTGCCAAGCTCAGGGCATTGGAAAAGGTTTATTGAAGGTATGGAAAGAAAAAAAATAAAACCTGCTGATTTTGCTGTCCGACATAAAGTTTCAAACAGAAAACTTTCAAGGGATCGCGATCAAAGACAAGGCAAATTCATTTTCAGAATTTTCCTGACTCTTGTATTTATAGCACTTCCGACGCTTTTCCTGTCGTGGCAAAGGATAAAAATTGTTCATTACGGCTATAGCATTGAACAGGCCAAGGACGAAGCATCAAAACTGCGAGATCTGAATATGAAACTGAAGCTGGAAAGGGCAAATCTAACATCCCTTAAAAGAATAGAGAGAATTGCAGTTGAAAAACTCGAAATGATTACTCCTGAGGTTACTGATGTGACAATGGTCAGTGTAGAGCAAATTCAGGAGAATATTGTTATTGCTTCAGGAAAGGCACCCGAATGAAGCTTCCTCTTAAAAACAGGTTGATTCTTATAGTGTTTTTCGTATTGAGCTGGTCAGTCCTAATCGGCTGGCGTCTTTATGATATTCAGATAGTTCGTCATGAGAGTTTCAGAGAGAAGGCTCAGAAACAGCAGGAAAGGACAATAACTCTGCATCCCCAAAGGGGTGCCATCTATGACAGGAATGGTAAAGAGCTTGCAGTAAGCGTTGATGTTGCTTCAATTTATGTGTCACCGTCAAGAATAGAAGACATTCAGGGCGCAGCAAAGAAGCTTTCTAAAATACTCGCATGCGAAGGATTGAGCTACAAGGATATACTTGTTAAATTGAAAAAGAAAAGCCCGTTCGTATGGATAAAGAGACAGGTGTCCGAGAACATCTGGGAAGAGATCAAAGCTCTCGGTATCGAAGGAATCGGCTCTATCAAAGAGAGCAAGAGATACTATCCAAAGTTAAATCTCGCATGCCATGTTCTTGGTTATGTAAGCGTGGATGAAGAGGGTACTGCAGGAATAGAAAGACAATACAATGATCTAATAAGAGGTCAACCTGCAATGACAATGGTGATAAGGGATGCAAAGGGAGACCGTCTGCTTTTGTCCAATACTGAAAAACGCAAAAATCAACGCGGAAAAAATATTTATCTTACCATAGACGAGATTATCCAGTTCCATACGGAAAAGGAACTTGATGAAGCTGTAAGAAAATACGGCGCAAAAAGCGGAACAGTCATTGTTATGGATCCGAACAGCGGAGAGATACTAGCGCTTGCGAACAGACCTGGCTATGACCCAAACTTCAGGTTTTCAAAATTCCCTGAAAATGAATGGCCGAACAGGGCTGTAAGCGATGTTTATGAACCTGGCTCAACTTTCAAGGTTTTCACAGCTTTGGCAGCCCTGGAGGAAGGTGTCGTTCGTCCCGATGAAGTTATATATTGCGGAGAGGGGCAGATTTCTGTTGCGGGAAAGATTATCAGAGACCATGAGAGATATGCGGATCTGAGTTTCAGGGATATTATCGCTCATTCCAGCAATGTAGGCGCGATCAAAGTCGGAATGCGCATGTCAAAAGATGTTTTTTTCCGCCGTATCTGTTCGTATGGTTTTGGATCAAGGAGCGGCGTTGATCTTCCTGCTGAAAGCCCCGGAATTCTGCATCCGACTGCAAAATGGTCAGGAAGATCGCTGGCATCCATTGCAATGGGGCAGGAAGTTGCCGTGACGCCGCTTCAGGTTCTGAATTCCTTCAATATAATAGCAAATGGCGGATATCATGTGACTCCCTCACTGGTAAAAATGATTACAACACCGGAGGGTTTGGTTTTCAAAGATTTAAAGAATTCTAAAGGGAAAAGGGTAGTTTCAGAAACAACATGCAGGCTGCTTGGCAATATACTTGCGAGTGTTGTGAAAGACGGGACAGCGAAGGATGCCTTTATAGACGGTTACAGCATTGCCGGAAAAACGGGAACTGCGCAAAAAGCTGACGGACCTGGAGGATATTCCGCAACAAAGTTTGTTGCTTCATTTATGGGTTTTTTCCCAGCGGATAATCCAAAAATTTCGATGATTGTTATAATTGATGAACCTGCGGGGGGATTGTTTTATGGCGGAAAGGTTGCAGCTCCTGTTTTCAGAAATATTGCCTCCTCAATAATAATGTACATGGGCATACCGTCTGAAAATGAGGACAGGCACTTCAGAACTGTTTACAGACATTCGCAGGGAGAGGCTAAATTTGCAAAAGCTGGAATTGCAGCTAACACCAAAGGGCTATAAGAAGATGAGGATTGCTGATCTGCTGAACAGCATAAATCACAGAGAATTTTACGGGAATCCTGAAACGCTGGTGAATGGCATCTGTTTTGATTCCAGAAAAATTGAAAAAGGAAACATGTTCATTGCATTAAAAGGAGAGGTTTCCAATGGGAATTTATACATAAGTGATGCTTTAAATGCCGGAGCTTCAGGAATAATAAGCGAGGATCCCTGCCCAGTAGGTTTCAGCGGCTCGTTCTGGTTAAGCGTTAAAAATGACAGGATTGCTTTGGCTCAGGCATCTGTGGCTTTTTACAGAAATCCTTCTTCAGAAATGTTACTGACCGGAATTACTGGTACAAATGGAAAAACAACGACTGCTCATTTTCTTTCTTCTATCTACAGAAGTGCCGGACTGAAGTCCGGGAATATCGGAACAATAGAATACGACACGGGGGAGCATGTAATTGTTGCAGACCGGACAACACCGGAATCCCCTTATATCAATTCCATGCTGAGAAAAATGGCAGACAGAGGAATAAGACATTGTGTCATGGAAGTGTCTTCACATGGAGCCGCTCTTCACCGGATAAGCGGTCTGGTTTTCGCAACTGCTGTTTTCACAAATCTTACGAGGGATCATCTTGATTATCACGAAAGCATGGATAATTATTTCAACGCAAAACTTATTCTTTTTAAAGGACTTAACCCGAATTCCCACGCTGTTGTGAATGTCGATGACCCGCATGCAGAAAAAATCATTAAAGATTGTTCGGGACAGGTTTTTACTTATGGTTTCACAGAGCGGGCTGACATGGTTATCTCAGTACTTAAGCAGAGCACGGAAGGTTCTGAATTCAAGGTTTCCGGGAAATGTGGCTCTATACACCTTAAGACATCCATGATAGGAATGCCGAACATCTATAACGCTTCAGCGGCAGTTACAGCAGCAATTACACAGGGACTGGAAAGAGATGTAATCGCAGAGGGCATCAGGACATTGAGCCGGGTCAGGGGAAGATTTGAATCTATCCCTAACGACAGAGGGATTTGCGTTATCGTTGATT
Organism: uncultured Acidobacteriota bacterium; assembly: GCA_964509835.1. Lineage (GTDB taxonomy): Bacteria > Acidobacteriota > CAZDZC01 > CAZDZC01 > CAZDZC01. Next base: position 17,890 of record CAZDZC010000006.1, on the reverse strand, counting down.
TCGCACATACAGATGATGCTCTGGAAAGGTTGCTGAACTCTGTTTCGTCTATGACATCCGGAAAAGTCATAGCAGTGTTCGGATGTGGCGGAGACAGAGACAAGGGGAAACGGAAGCTGATGGGAAAGTGCGCCGGTAAGAACAGCGGATTCGTAATACTGACATCTGATAATCCGAGGAGCGAAGATCCTGAAAAAATACTTGATGAGATTGAAGTCGGTGTGATTGAAAGCGGACAGAGTTCGTACTGCAGGATAGCGGACAGAACGGAAGCGATAAGAAAAGCCCTCTGTGTTGCGCGAAAAGGCGATTCAGTTGTTATCGCAGGAAAAGGGCATGAAACTTACCAATTGATCGGTTCACGGAAAATCCCGTTTGAGGACAGACATGTAGTGGAATCACTCCTTAAGGAGGAAGGCTGATATGAACATTGCTAAAATTGCAGCCGGATTGGGGGGACAGGTTATTGCCGGGGAACTTTTAACAGAGATATCCGGATTTTCGATTGACAGCAGAAGTGTAAAGAAGGGCGAATTATTTTTTGCTATAAAAGGTCCTCACAATGACGGGCATGATTATATCGGCGATGCAGTTGAGAACGGTGCTGCGGGAGTTGTGGTGTCTGATATTGCACAATGCATGAACTGCGAAATAGTAATCAAGACCGGAGACACAACCAAAGCTCTCGGATTGCTGGCTAACTATAAAAGAAATTCATGCAAGGCGAAAGTGATAGGAGTGACCGGCAGTTGCGGGAAGACAACCACAAAAAGACTTCTGACTGAATCTCTTTCGCGAGATCATAGTGTTCATTTCTCGGAAGGGAACTTTAACAATCTTTACGGACTTCCGCTGTCTCTTCTTAAATGTACCGGACTTCACGAGTTCTCGGTATGTGAAATGGGAATAAGTTATCCGGGTGAAATGGCAAAGCTTTCAATGATTGCAGAACCTGATGCCATAATTTTCACGAATATACATCCTGTTCATTTGGGTCATTTCAGGAATACAGAACATATTGCAGAATCAAAAATGGAAGCAGTTTCTAAAATGAAAAAAGATGGAATGATTATTCTTAATGGCGATTGCGCGGAATTAATAAAAGCCTCGCAGAAATACACCCGGAATAAAATTCTCTTCGGAACGGAAAAACATTCCAATTTCAGACTTCACGATTTTGTTTCCTCGGGTGTTTCAGGGTCATCTTTCAAGATAACCGAAAAAGGCCGTAAGCCAGTCCCTTTCGAATCGCATCTTCCTGGACTGCACAATGCAATGAATATTCTTGCGGCTGCGTCTTGCGCATCTGTTTTCGGGGAGAAACTTGAAAAAAGCGCCGAGGCATTCTCGAAAATAAAACCAGAACCTGGCCGCGGGGAGATATCTGTTCTGAAAAGCGGCATAATGTTGGTTGATGAAAGTTACAATTCAAATCCGGAGTCGCTAAAGGCTGTTGTTGAAATGCTTTCGGAAACAGAAGGGTTTCAAAGAAAAATCCTTGTAGCCGGCGATATGCTTGAACTCGGAGAAAGAGAAACGGAGCTTCATATATCGGCTGGAAACCATATTGCGAAAAGCCCGATAGCGTTTCTTGTTACAGTCGGCAGTCTTTCTTCGGTAATGGGGGAAAGCGTGAAAGGAACCGAAATTGAGCACCGGCACTTTAAAAATTCGGATGAAGCCGGTAAATTTGCAGCTGGAATGGCGCGAAACGGTGATCTTTTTGTTGTGAAAGGTTCAAGAGGAATAATGACCGAAAAGATAATAAATAAATTGAAAAGTTTAAGTAGGATTGACTGATGCTTTATCATCTTCTTTATCCTTTGAGAGAAATATTTTTCGGGTTTAATGTTTTTCGGTACATAACCTTTCGGGCTGCAGGCGCGATTATAACAGCAATGCTTGTCTGCCTCATTCTGGGGCCATGGGTTATCCGAAAGATAAAACAAATGCAGATAGGTCAGCATATAAGGGAGGAGGGGCCGAAAGCCCACAAGGGGAAATCAGGCACACCGACCATGGGGGGAATTCTTATACTGGCTTCTGTTTTTTGTGCCACCATTCTGTGGGCAGATCTAAGTAATGTGTTTGTCTGGATTGTCATGCTGACTACTGCAGCATTCGGCGTGATCGGCTTCACAGATGACTATCTGATGATTATCAACAAAAGGAACCTTGGACTTACGGCAAGGGCCAAGTTCGCGATCCAGATATTTCTGTCCGCCATTGTTGCGGTAATTCTTTTTGTTATGGCCCAGAAAGGAATGTTTACCACCGAGATAGGGGTTCCTTTTTTCAAGGTTACACCGCAGCTGGGATGGCTGTTCATTCCCCTTACGGTACTTGTTATTACCGGATGTTCGAATGCCGTTAATCTTACAGACGGGCTTGATGGTCTGGCTATTGGTTCAATTCTGATTGCATCCGCGACATATTCAATACTAGTCTATATTGCAGGGCATGCGATAGTAGCATCTTATCTGAATGTAATAAATATAAAAGGCAGCGCAGAGATAACTGTTTTTTGCAGCGCGATTGTAGGCGCAAGCCTCGGCTTTCTGTGGTTCAATGCTCATCCCGCTCAGATATTTATGGGCGATACAGGTTCTTTGTCGCTGGGAGCGGCAATAGGCATAACAGCGATAATAATCAGACAGGAACTTTTGCTTGTTCTTGTGGGAGGACTGTTTGTAATAGAAGCGTTATCTGTGATTATTCAGGTCGGTTCATACAAATTAAGGGGCAGGCGTGTTTTCAAAATGGCGCCACTTCATCACCATTTTGAGCTTGAAGGCTGGGCTGAATCGAAGGTGATAATCAGATTCTGGATAATCGCAATTCTGTTTTCACTGTTGAGCCTCAGCTCATTGAAATTAAGGTAGATATGGAACTTAAAGGCAAAAAAGTCACTGTTCTGGGATTGGGTAGATCCGGCATGGCAGCAGCCGAGCTTCTGCTCAAAAAAGGCGCTGATGTTTTTTTGACCGAAAAACAGAGCACTCCCGAAATAAGTGAAAAAGCTGAGACTATCAGGAAAATGGGCGCAGATGTTGAAATTGGGCAGCATTCCAATGAAAAAGCACTGGCCGGTGATGTGATTGTGAAGAGCCCCGGCATTCCAATGGAATCTGAAATTATTTCAATGGCCTTCAGAAAGAGAATCGAAGTGATTGATGAGCTTGAACTCGCATCGAGGTTTATGAAAGGACGCATAATTGCTGTTACAGGTTCAAACGGGAAAAGTACGACTGCATCAATTATTCAGCATATTCTGGTGTCTGCGGGTAAAAAAAGTGTTCTTTGTGGAAACATAGGTTATCCTGCTGCTAAAGCGGTCATGGAATCACCTGACTCAGATTATTTTGTTACTGAAGTAAGCAGTTATCAGCTTGAAGCTTTATTGTCCTTTAAACCTTTTATTGCGGTACTGACGAATATCACGCCTGACCATCTTGAAAGGCACGGGACAGTTGAAAATTATGCCACTGCGAAATCAAGAATATTCATGAACCAGACAGATGATGAACATGCCGTGTTTAACGGAAGCGACAGAAGATGTGTGTTTGCTGCGGAAAAATCAGGCGCAAAGAAATACAGGTTCGGATGGACAGAACCCGAAACCCAGGGAGCATTCATGGACGGGGATAAAATGATACTTAAGCTTGAAGGATATAAACGCCTCTTCATGAGTTCTTCTGAAACCGTTCTCAGAGGGGATCATAACACAGAGAACATAATGGCAGCGGTAGTTGCTTCATCTCTGTGCGGGATGAATGACAAGATAATAAAAAAGGGAATATGTTCTTTTGAAGGGCTTGAACACAGACTTGAATTCGTCACGGATATAAGCGGGATATTGTTTTACAATGATTCCAAAGCGACAAATGAAGATTCCAGCGTCAAATCTCTAAAATCGTTTCCGGAAGAAAGAAATATTGTGCTCGTACTGGGAGGGAGAGACAAGGGAAGTTCTTATGAATCACTTTTGAATGAAGTGAGAAAAAAAGTGAAAAGACTTGTGCTGATTGGAGAAAACAGAGAAAAACTTGAGAACATCTTCAGCGGGACAACAGAATTGATAAGCTGCGGATCAATGGAAGAAGCAGTGGTTCGGGGCTCGGTTGGGCTGAAGCGCGGGGATATTTTTCTGCTGGCACCCGCCTGTGCAAGTTTTGATATGTTCAGGGATTTCGAGGAAAGAGGCAAACTATTTAAGGAAGCAGTGAAAAGGCTTAAAGAGGGAGTAAATGGCTAAACCTCTCACATTTGACATTCCTCTTTTTTCGGTAGTTATCATACTTTCACTGGTAGGGTTGGTGATGGTTTACAGCGCGTCCGCAGTTATAGCTATGGAGAATGTCGGGAATGCTCAATTTTATTTGTTCCGCCAGCTTGTATGGCTGGGAACCGGTATTATAGTGCTTATGACAGCCATGAAACTTGATTACCGAATTCTTTCCAAACCATGGGTTGTTTATTTACTGGTGTCGTTGAGCGCTGTTTTTATCTTTCTGACCTTGTTTTCAAGGCAGATAAATGGAACAAAAAGATGGATTCATTTCGGACCCGTGTCCGTTCAGCCATCAGAAATAGGAAAAATAGCGCTTATCATTTTCATTTCATATTTTCTGAGCAGGAAAGCCGGCGAAGGGGACAGATCTTTTGTGGCGATGATCCCGGCATTGAGCGTTGCAGGATTCATAATGACCCTGGTTATGCTTCAGCCTGATTTTGGCACGGCAGCTTCCATTGGTCTTACGGTTTTCATAATGCTTTTCCTGGGAGGGATGAAATGGAGACACACTATAGTGATTTTGCTTGTAGGATGTTTTGCGGCTGGAGTTCTTGTTACGACCGCAACCTACAGAATGAAAAGGATTACGACATTCATGAACCCGGAATCAGATCCACTGGATGCGGGTTTCCAGATTAATCAGTCGCTTATTGCTGTCGGTACGGGAGGTATTTCGGGATTAGGTCTTGCTGAAGGGAAACAGAAACTGTTTTTTCTTCCCGAACCGCACACTGATTTTATCTATTCAGTCATTTCCGAGGAATTCGGTATGATCGGAGCTTCTGCCGTAGTGCTGTGTTTCCTGTTTCTGTTATGGCGCGGAACCAAAATTTCTTTCGGGGTACGGGATAATTTCGGTGCTCTTCTGGCTGCAGGTCTCACTTTGAGCATCGTTATCCAGGCAATGGTTAATATAGGAGTTACATTGAGCCTTCTACCGACAAAGGGAATATCTCTTCCATTCATAAGTTACGGAGGGTCTTCACTTGTTTGTACTCTTGCTGCGGCAGGACTTATTTTGAGTGTATCAAAACATGCGGATAAGGAATAATTATATGGTGATTGCGGGTGGTGGCACGGGAGGTCATATCTATCCCGGTCTCGCAATTGCCGATGAATGGATTTCAAGGCATAAAGACTGGGAAGTTGTTTTTGCAGGAACCAGAAACGGTATGGAAAAGGACATTGTTCCGAAGGAAGGATATAAATTAAAAATGTTCTGCGGGATGGGAGTAATGGGTAACTCCATGATTACCAAAATAAAAGGCTGTATTCTTGCCGCAATAGGCCTTTTCCAGTCCCTCTGTTTTTTTGTTAGGAGGAGACCGGATTTTGTTTGCGGGGTTGGAGGTTACGCCTCGGGGGCTCCGATGCTTGCTGCCGCAATGCTGAGAATCCCGACCCTGATACACGAAGAAAATGTGATGCTGGGCATGACAAACAGATTGTTGAAGGCTGTTGTCGGGAAAGTGACACTTTCATTCCGGGAAACACTTGAAGAGGTTGGGGAGAAAGGGGTTTTAACCGGAAATCCGGTTCGTGTAAGCAGTCCTGATCAAATCGAAAAAGATCCACAGAAACTTAATGTGCTAATTATCGGTGGTAGCAGGGGAGCTGAAAGCATTAACAAGCTCATGATAAATGTCATGCCTCTTCTGGAATGGAGAAAAGACTGCTTGATGATAGTCCATCAGACCGGAAAGGGAAAGCTCGGAAGCCTTGTTGAAAACTACAGAAGATATGGCATAAAAGCGGATGTCAGGGAATATATCTATGACATGGGAAAGGCGTACGCCTGGGCCGATGTCGTTATTTCCAGAGCAGGCGCCACTACTATTTCTGAGTTGACATCCCTTGGAAAGGCCTCGATTTTGATTCCATTTCCGTATTCTGCGCAGGGGCACCAGGAGAGAAATGCGGAAGCGCTGGCAAACGCAGGCGCGGCTGTGATGTTCCAGGAAAAAACCCTGGTCAAAAAAATGTTTGCGGACACTCTTTTAAGGTTGGCTGAGAACAGGGAGCTGGTGAAAAGTATGGGCAGAAAAGCTGCGGATAAAGCTGTTCCTGATGCTTCAGGAAAGATTGTTGCTGTTATTGAGGATATGATTGGATTGAAAAATGTACAGATCAATACATAAAATACATTTTGTCGGTATCGGCGGGATCGGAATGAGCGGAATTGCTGAAGTTCTCTGCAATATGGGATATAAAATTTCAGGTTCTGATCTCAGGGACACAGCCGTAACAAAAAGACTTGCATTAATGGGATGCCGGATATTCACGGGACATTCACCGGATAATGTTGAGGGCTGTGATGTAGTTGTAATTTCATCCGCCATAAAGGGAGAGAATCCTGAAACGGATGCCGCTCATAGATTGATGATTCCTGTAATTCCAAGAGCGGAAATGCTTGCGGAGCTTATGCGGATGAAATATGGGATCGCTGTTGCGGGTGCCCACGGAAAGACATCCACTACCTCTATGATAGCACAGGTTCTCGATCATGGCGGGTTGGACCCAACGGTTGTAATAGGAGGTAGGCTTGCAAGGATTGACAGCAACGCGAAACTGGGGAAAGGAGAATTCATGGTTGCTGAAGCCGACGAAAGTGACGGGTCGTTTCTAAAACTTTCTCCCACAATTGCTGTTTTGACAAATATTGACAGGGAGCATATGGATCATTATGAAGATATGGATGAAGTTAAGAGCGCGTTTCTTTCATTTATAAATAAAGTTCCTTTTTACGGTGCTTCTGTGCTTTGCATGGATGACCCAGTGATACAGGATATTCTGCCGAAAGCGGAAAGAAGACTGATAACTTACGGAACAGGGAGTCAGGCAGATTATACGGCTTCCTCCATTTCGTACAGCACATTCTTCTCTGAATTCACGGTTTTGTATAAAGGCGATGAACTTGGGAAAATCAAACTGAATGTCCCGGGCAGATACAATGTGAGGAACTGTCTGGCCTCTATTGCAGTTGCTGGGGATCTCGGTATTCCCTTCTGCAAGACAAAAGAAGCGCTTGAGGATTTCAGCGGCGCAGACAGGAGGTTCCAGCTTAAAGGGAATGTCTGCGGAATTCTGGTTATAGATGATTACGGACATCATCCTACGGAGATAATGGAAACCCTGAAGGCTGCCCGCGGAGGCTGGGAGAGAAACAGGATAATCGCGGTATTTCAGCCTCACAGATATACAAGAGTAAGCGACCTGTTCAATGAGTTCTGCAAGACTTTTTATCATGCCGACATTGTTGTTGTTACGGACATTTATCCGGCAGGAGAGAAACCCATTGAAGGTCTTGACGGCAGATCAGTCTATCAGGGAATAAAAGAGCATGGACACAAGAATGTCCAGTACATAAATGATTTTAACGATATCCCTGACATACTGGCGGACGATCTCAAATCCGGGGATATAGTTATAACCTTTGGCGCCGGAAATATTTATCTTGCAGGCGAAGAACTTGTGAGAATACTAAAAGAGAAAGAGAAATGAGCCGGGACGATCGAAAAGATATAATTAACGAAATAGGAGCTAGAAACCACTGTCTTTGCAGACTTGATCAGAAACTTTCTCATTACACTTCCATGGGAGTAGGAGGAGAGTGCTCTCATCTGATATTTCCGACGAGCGAGGAATCACTGGGAGGTGTTATAAAGGCATTCAATACAGAAGGGATTGCATGGAGTTGTATTGGGGCCGGGACGAATATAATAGTCAGGGATGAAGGAGTAAGCAATGTTATTGTCAAACTAACAAAATTAAGAATTGACAATTTTTATAACGGAAATGAAATAACTGTTCATTCCGGATTTAAACTTTCCAGGTTTGTGAGCGAAGCCATGGGAAAAGGGCTTGCCGGGTTAGAGTTTGCAGTTGGCATTCCCGGAACCCTGGGTGGAGCGGTGGTAATGAATGCCGGATCATACGGAAGCGAAATGTTTGAAGTGGTTCAGAACCTGCAAATGATGGATAATGAAGGGAATCTCCGATGGTATGATAAAAAATCCTTTGACTACGGTTACCGTGCTACAAATGTGAGAAAGAAGGGGATTGTAATGAAAGTTCAGATGAAACTGGTTCAGGATGATCCGGAAAAAATCAGAAAGAAAGTTGCTGAAATCCAGAGAAAAAGATCCTCATCACAACCTCTGAGAGCAAAAAGCGCGGGGTGTATATTCAAGAACCCTGAAAATTTCTCTGCAGGGGCTCTTATAGACTCACTCGGGATGAAGGGCAGGATTTTCGGTGCGGCAAAAGTGTCAGAAATTCATGCAAACTATATCGTAAATGAGGGGGGGGCATCAGCGAAAGATGTGATCAGCCTGATAGAAAAAATTGAAGATACCGTATATGAGCAGAAAGGGATAAGGCTGGAGAGGGAAGTGGAAATATGGTAGGGAAAGACCCTGCAGTGAATAAGTACAAACGGGCAAAAGGGAATATTCGTGTCCGGAATGGCAGGAGCAGGAGGACTCTTGTAAAGATGTTCCTGAATGCTTCCTTTAAACTTGCCGCAATTATACTTATCTGTTTTATTGCCAGAGAGGGATGGATAAGGATAAACAGGTCGGAAACCTTCCGAGTGAAATCAGTCAAATTCAGCGGGATGAACAGGGTCAGCAGAGGAGAGCTTGAAAAAATTCTGAAAGGAGCTTCCGGAACGAGCATCTTTCAGATAAATTTGAGAGAATATAACACCTGTCTTATGAGCCACCCCTGGATAAAAAAATCTGTGATATACAAAATACTTCCGGATACACTAGATGTTAAAATCGAGGAAAGAATTCCAGGCGCTGTCGCACAGTTGACAGCGGGTGTTCACCTTATTGATATGGACGGCGTTGTGATAAAAGAGGTTGACAACAGTGAATCGCTGAAACTCCCTCTTATGGTAGGACTTACCTCTGGGCCTGTAGGAAATTCCGGAAAACTGAAAAGAGCTATGGGAGTAATTTCATGCATAAAGGAAAACCATCAAGATTTTTTTTCAAGACTTTCAGTAATTGACCTGAGTGATGAAAATAAGCTCAGTTTAAGAATAAGTGGGTTTCAGGGGGAACTCTTCGTCGATCCTGAGAACAGCGGAAGGAACATAATAAATTACCTTGCAATAGAGAATCTCCTCAAGAGGAGATACGAGTCAATTGATTATGTTGACCTCAGATGGAACAGACAGATTTATATAAAACAGGGGATTCCAAATGGCTAAGAAAGACAGATATATTATAGGCCTCGATATCGGTACAACTAAAACCAGCACCATAATCGGAGAAATAAATGAGGAGGGAGGGTTGGAAGTCATCGGTATTGGGACATCCCAGTCAAAGGGTATGAGGAGAGGCGCGATAGTAAACCTTGACAAGACGGTAGAATCCATCAGGGAATCGGTTCAGGAAGCGGAACTTATGGCTGGTGTGGATGTTGATAAAGTATATGTCGGGATAAACGGAAGCCATGTCAGAGGTTTCAACGGGACAGGCGTGATTGCAATTTCAAACAGGGATAAAGAGATCACTCAGTCCGATGTTGACCGAGCGATTGATGCCGCAAAAAGCATGGGATTTCCGGGTGATAAAGATATCTTTCATGTTCTTCCGCAGGAGTTCAAGGTTGACGATCAGGAAGGTATAGGCAATCCGATAGGAATGTCCGGCAGCAGGCTTGAAGTTAATGTTCATATCGTAACCGGTTCCAAAACAGCAGCGCAGAATGTTGAGACCTGTGTTAACAGGGCAGGGATCGAAGTTATGGATATTGTTTTGGAGCAGCTTGCTTCAAGTGAGTCAGTACTTACGGACGACGAAAAGGAACTCGGTGTCGCTCTGATTGAGGTGGGAGGAGGAACAACAGATCTCGCCATTTTTGAAAAGGGGAGCATCAGGCATATCTCTGTGCTTCCGACAGGTGGTGAGCATTTTACAAGTGACATTGCAGTCGGTTTGAGGACGCCAATGAATGAAGCCGAGAAAATCAAGAAAAAATACGGCTGCGCTCTGACATCCCTTATTGATGAAAATGATACGATTGAAGTGCCTGGGGTGGGAGGCCGAAAACCCAGGATTCTCTCCAAAAAACTTCTCGGTGACATAATTCAGCCCAGAGCGGAAGAGATATTCAACCTTGTGAATGAAGAAATAATCAGGGCTGGATATGAAAAAGTTCTCAATTCGGGAATTGTTCTTACAGGTGGTGGAGCGTCAATGGACGGAATGTGCGAGATCGCAGAGCAGATATTTGATCTCCAGGTCAGAAGGGGAACACCGAAGGAAATAGGTGGTCTGAAGGATGTTATCGGCAGTCCGGCATTTTCCACGGCTGTTGGACTGATATTATACGGATACAAAAATCATGACATGCGGAAAAAGGACGCCGGATCCTGTTTCGCGAAACTGGGGAGCAGGGTGAAGGAATGGCTGAGTGAATTTCTATAGGGAGAAGGATAATTTCCGGGAGGAATAAATGAGCGAGGAGATAAAAGGATATGGAATCGAAAATGAATCACGGAGGAGAACATTGAACTTAACAATCGAAGATACCGCAAGGGACGGAGCAAGGATTAAGGTCATCGGAATCGGCGGCGCAGGAGGCAATGCCGTTAACAGAATGATATCCGAAGACCTTAAGGGAGTTGAATTCATTGTCGCGAACACCGACATTCAGGATCTGAAAAAATCTAAAGCCCAGATCAAGATCCAGATGGGAGAGAAGATCACAAAAGGACTCGGGGCAGGAGCAGATCCGGAAATGGGAAGAAAGGCTGCTATTGAAGACACGGATAAAATAATAGAAAGCCTGGAAGGGGCTGATATGGTATTTCTTACCGCAGGCCTGGGAGGAGGAACGGGGACAGGCGCTGCACCTGTGATTGCGAATCTTGCAAGAGAACTTGACACCCTCGTTGTCGCAGTTGTTACGAAGCCATTTCTTTTTGAAGGGAAAAGAAGAGCGGCCAAAGCCGAGCAAGGCCTTGCTGAGCTGAAAAACTGCATTGACAGTGTTATCACAATTCCGAACCAGAGACTTATGAACACAGTAGACAGGAACACCACTCTGCCGGAAGCGTTCAGGATGGCGGATGATATTCTAAGGCAGGCTGTTCAGGGAATATCCGACCTTATCCTCATTCCAGGTGAAGTAAACCTGGATTTTGCTGATGTGAAAACTATCATGTCCTGCATGGGCACAGCGCTTATGGGAACAGGAATAGCCGAGGGAGAACACCGTGCAATAGAAGCCGCGCAGAAAGCAATAAGCAGTCCGCTGCTGGTTGAGAATTCAATAGAGGGCGCAAAAGGCCTGTTGATAAACATAACAGGCGGAGATGATATGACCCTTTATGAAGTAAGTGAAGCATCTACGCTGATTCAGGAATCCGCAGATCCGGACGCGAATATAATCTGGGGGCCTGTTTTTAATCCCGCAATGAACGGTAAGATTAAGATAACGGTTATAGCGACAGGATTTGACGGCGAAAATACTGTCAGACGAGCGCGTGCACATATTATTTCTCCTACTCCAGTGCTGGAAGTGGACCAGAGAGATGTTCCGACTGATGAAACAGACAAGGGATATTATAGAAGTGGCGCCTCGCTCGGAGCGAGCTTCGTTCCTCCGGAGCCCCCAAAAAACGGTGACGCATTTGATATTCCGACATTCATGCGGCAGAAGTTGGATAAATAAGTGTTCGAAACCGCAACTTAAGGAACAGTAAGATTTTACAAAGCGGTAACTTATCGAAAATAAAAGTTTTACTTCACTCCTTCTCAACCCTCCGAAGAGGGGTAGATCCTCTGCCTTCCAAAGACCTGAATTACGGATTTACCCCTCTCCTCCTCCCTTCGGTGAATCAAACGGAACCTCCTTTTCTCGGAAATATGGAACTTGTAACCGTGAAACAGGTTCACAGGAAGGATATAATCCTTATAGATTCGATCCCACGAAGTGAAATGACAGCCGACGGCATGATGACCGACAGGAAAGGCATTCTCCTCGGGGTAAAGACAGCCGACTGTGTTCCTGTGCTTCTTGCCCGGAAAGATGGCATGGTTGTTTCAGCTCTTCATTGCGGGTGGCGAAGCACATCGCTCGGAATTATTGAGACCTGTATCGATAAATTCGAGCGCTTTTACGGTACATCTCCGGAGAATTTAGTTGTTGCTGTAGGTCTCGGTATCAGGCAGTGCTGTTTTGAGGTAGGAAGCGATCTGGTTTCAGACTTCACAAATAAAGGTTATGATCTGGAAAAATTACTTGTGGAAGCGAAAAAACCTGAAAAGAAAATGTTCGATCTTCACGGCCTGATCAGAAAAATCCTGCTTGAAGCAGGTGTGTCAGATGACAATATTGAAGAAATCGGATTGTGCACCTGCTGTAATCCGGAATTATTCCACTCCTACAGGCGTGATGGCGAAAAAGCGGGTAGAATGCTGAGCTTGATTGGCATTTATAGTTCTGCGTAATACATGATGCTGTTCACATCATTTAAATTTTTCGTGAGTCAGTTCAAATTCTTGCATCGGAAAAAGGTAACGGATACAATATAAATTACATTACAAGGACATGGCAATGGACCAGAAAACATTTCTTAGAAGAAGCAAACGTCAGAAAGATCTGGCAGATATAATGAGAATAATAGAGTCATTTCCGCTTTCGATGTTCATTCTTCATTTGCCGAGGCGTTTTCAGCGGTTGAGATTTATGCGTGGTATTGTTACCCGTAGGGTGCAGACCAATGTGTCTGCCCTGGTTGGATTAACATAAAGGAAGAAATGGTCACAAAAAACACAGCCTTCGCTGAAATAAAGAGTCTTGTCGAGAAGTTCGACAAGTGAAGTTATGTACAAATTGAAAAACAAAATTAATTCGATTCCTGTAATCTTGACTGTTTTATTATTTGTCTGTTCAACAGCTACAGCGCTGTATGGCAGTAATGATAACCCTTTATTTATCATTGGAGATAAATCGAACCAGTACTTTACTTTTAGCGTGACACCTGTTGGGGATTTCACTCCATATAATGGGATTTTTCTTCCCAAAGATTATCCTATGACAAAGGATAATGCATATACCTTTACTTACGAAGGCTTACCTGTCAGTTTCTGCGTAGGTTTGTCTCATGGCGACTGTAACATTCCAACTTTAGAGATTACAAACAATAAGACCAGTGAATGGACCGACTTCCTTTCATTTGAATGCTATAAGGATAACTTACGGTTAAAACCGACTGAATACAGCATCATCTGGGATGGACCCTCTCTAAAGAAAACGCTTGATGATCGTGTTAACAAGATTGGATTGGATGCAATTCAATATGGTGAAAAAACGGGAAGATACTTCCATCTTAAACTGACTGGAAATACGCTGGAGTATTTGCCCTCAGGTGTTTATAAAATTGTTGCGAACTGGAATAATGCTGGTATCGGTGAATACATTCCAAATTCAATAGAAACTGTATTCTGGATTCATCCCGTTAAAACCAGGATAGAACAGTTTTGGTTTCATATGTTGAAAGCCAGAAAACATACTGAACTTAACAGGAAGTGTGAAGAATATATGAAAGCTCTGGAAAGCGATCCGGGATTTGTAAAGAAAAGTAATAAGGAAATTGTTTCATCGTCCGGACCTGTGAATCCTAAGTCCACTTCTTTTATAGTTCACAATGAATTAGCAACAGTCTATGAGAAGTTGGGAAATTATAAGAAGGCTTTTGAGCACTATGAAGAGATTATTAAAATTTATCCAAACCTTTTGGATCAATCTTCAGAATTACCAGGGCTTTCATTCGCAGATAAGTACAATGAGGTGAAAAGAAAAGTGAACATGGAATCAAAAGGAAAATAACGGGTAAAAACTAGGGGACATGCATGTAAATGTGATAATCAAACAAAAGGTACCTCCATTGGATATAAAGTTAATATTAATTTCTTTACGAGCCCTTTTACCACACTTCGGTGACGGTGTGGAGGTACCTTTTGTTTGATTATCATAATACCAAATTAAATCAGGTAATTTATAACTAGGAGCGAATAATGGCTAAATCTAGAAATTCAAGGTCGTGGAAGATTGCAGAGAAGACCATTTTCGCTGCTCTCCAGATCCTCAAGGAAAACGACCTAAAACCAATGAATAGTGGAGAGTGAAAAATGAAGAATAATACTTCGATACAATTCCTTCGGAATCATACTTCGACAAGCTCAGTAACCGAGCTCAATGACAGGGGAGGAGAATATGATTATCTTCTCTCCCGCTTCATAAAGTGGTAAAATACTTCCCGGGGAAAGGCATTTAATGGGAGGGATTTATGAGAAAGAAAATACCTGACAATCAGATAACATTCTACCAGACCCCGGACGGCGGTTTGAATGTAGAGGTCATGTATGCTGATGAAAATATATGGCTGACACAAAAACACATGGCTGAGCTGTTTGAAGTTGACAGAAGTGTGGTGACCAAACACCTTAAGAACATATTTTCTGACAGGGAACTTCATAAGGATTCAGTATGTGCAAATTTTGCACATACTGCTGAAGACGGGAAAAGCTATAAAACAAATTTCTATTCCCTTGAAGCGATCATTGCTGTTGGCTACAGAGTTAATTCTGAGCGGGGCACACAGTTCAGGCAGTGGGCAGTAACAATTCTTCAGCAATATATCCACAAGGGTTATGCAATAGACTCAGACAGGTTCAAGTACGGTTCAAGATTCAGTACCCGCTTTTTTGATGGTCTCCTTGAAGAAATAAGGGAGATCAGGGCAAGTGAGAGGATGGCATATCAGAAGATCACTGATATCTATGCTACCTCTATAGATTATTCTCCACAGGCTGAGGATACAAAGCTATTCTTTGCGACAGTTCAGAATAAACTGCACTTTGCCATAACAGGACAAACAGCTGCAGAGATAATCGCTGAAAGAGCTGACAGTAAGAAACCGCAAATGGGATTGACATCATGGCGGAGAAGTCACGGTGGAAAGATATTGCCTTCGGACATTTCCATTGCAAAGAATTATCTGAACAAAGATGAACTGGACCATTTGAATAGGATCGTCACAATGTATCTGGATTATGCAGAACTGCAGGCAGTTCGAAACAGACCTATGTATATGAAGGATTGGATCGAAAGGTTGAATGCCTTTTTGAAGTTCAGCGAATATGAGATATTGAATGATTCCGGAAAGATCAGTCATGAAGTTGCAGTAGTTTTGGCAAAAGAACAGTATGATGAGTTCCGGAAAAAACAGGACCGAAGTTTCACTTCTGATTTCGACAGGGAAGTCAAAAAGCTGATGGAAAGCAAACCAATGAAGAATGAAGAACAGTGACTCCCTTCGGTCGCAAATGAATAATGAAGAATGAATAACGAATAATGAATAATAAATTTCTTTCGGAGGAACCTATGAAACATTTAATAATCGCAATTCTGGCAATATCAGTTTGTACTTTAGCCATTGGAGCAGAGAGTCTTAATAATATCTTTGCTGAAAACCCTGAACTGGCATTTAATTCACAGGAGGAAAAGAAAGAATGGGCTGAAAGGAATTATCTTTTCGTTCCATCTGATCTTGAACTGAATGATTCTGCTGTCGGCTACAAGGGTGAATTCCTATACTATGTTCTTGTAGGTCCTGAAGACGAAACAGCTAAATATTTTAAGGTGTTGAACATAGATCGTGTAAGTCCTTCAGAATTGAATACAGAAGTAGAGATAAAAGTTGAAGAATCCATCTCAGAGAGCTTAAAAGACGGAGCATATTCAGCGGAAAGCGTTTTTGTAGCAAAAGTATCAGTGTCAGCTGAAGTTCTCAATGCAGATAAATATAACAAGGCACTGCGGAAGCTTTTTGACAGATCACCGAGCAGTGCCTTAGTGGCACAACCATCATCTGTCCGAACTGAGAACACCGGATTTCCGGAGTATGAGATAAGCCGGGAAGCAAAGGATGCAGGATTTAAAAGCGTATTCCTTCCTCTGGCTGTTCTTATAAAACCTGACGGGACGGTTGCCAGGGTTGACTACAAAGGACAGGGACAGGGCAAGTGGGAAGAGCCTGAAAAGACGGTAGTTGAGGGTTTCTTTAGAGCAGTGGAAAAAGAACTGACTTTTGAGCCGTCACCGGATAAAAGATGGTGGGTGCTGTCAATGTGTATAACATTGCGTGCTGAGGAAAAGTGAAGAACAGTGCTTCGCGTTGCTTCGCAAATGAAGAATTAAGAACTAAGAATGAAGAATGACATTTCGACAGGCTCAGTAACCGAGCTCAATGACAGGGGAGGAGAATATGATTATCTTCTCTCCCGCTTCATAAAGTGGTAAAATACTTCCCGGGGAAAGGCATTTAATGGGAGGGATTTATGAGAAAGAAAATACCTGACAATCAGATAACATTCTACCAGACCCCGGACGGCGGTTTGAATGTAGAGGTCATGTATGCTGATGAAAATATATGGCTGACACAAAAACACATGGCTGAGCTGTTTGAAGTTGACAGAAGTGTGGTGACCAAACACCTTAAGAACATATTTTCTGACAGGGAACTTCATAAGGATTCAGTATGTGCAAATTTTGCACATACTGCTGAAGACGGGAAAAGCTATAAAACAAATTTCTATTCCCTTGAAGCGATCATTGCTGTTGGCTACAGAGTTAATTCTGAGCGGGGCACACAGTTCAGGCAGTGGGCAGTAACAATTCTTCAGCAATATATCCACAAGGGTTATGCAATAGACTCAGACAGGTTCAAGTACGGTTCAAGATTCAGTACCCGCTTTTTTGATGGTCTCCTTGAAGAAATAAGGGAGATCAGGGCAAGTGAGAGGATGGCATATCAGAAGATCACTGATATCTATGCTACCTCTATAGATTATTCTCCACAGGCTGAGGATACAAAGCTATTCTTTGCGACAGTTCAGAATAAACTGCACTTTGCCATAACAGGACAAACAGCTGCAGAGATAATCGCTGAAAGAGCTGACAGTAAGAAACCGCAAATGGGATTGACATCATGGCGGAGAAGTCACGGTGGAAAGATATTGCCTTCGGACATTTCCATTGCAAAGAATTATCTGAACAAAGATGAACTGGACCATTTGAATAGGATCGTCACAATGTATCTGGATTATGCAGAACTGCAGGCAGTTCGAAACAGACCTATGTATATGAAGGATTGGATCGAAAGGTTGAATGCCTTTTTGAAGTTCAGCGAATATGAGATATTGAATGATTCCGGAAAGATCAGTCATGAAGTTGCAGTAGTTTTGGCAAAAGAACAGTATGATGAGTTCCGGAAAAAACAGGACCGAAGTTTCACTTCTGATTTCGACAGGGAAGTCAAAAAGCTGATGGAAAGCAAACCAATGAAGAATGAAGAACAGTGACTCCCTTCGGTCGCAAATGAATAATGAAGAATGAATAACGAATAATGAATAATAAATTTCTTTCGGAGGAACCTATGAAACATTTAATAATCGCAATTCTGGCAATATCAGTTTGTACTTTAGCCATTGGAGCAGAGAGTCTTAATAATATCTTTGCTGAAAACCCTGAACTGGCATTTAATTCACAGGAGGAAAAGAAAGAATGGGCTGA
>CAZDZC010000005.1:0-122117 GCA_964509835.1 uncultured Acidobacteriota bacterium | reverse complement strand
GAGCGTGGAAAAGACAGATATCTCAACCGAAAAGGATGCCGCTGCTGCCGTGAAGGCGGAGGAAAGCGCCGAAGAGACGGGGACTTCCGGGTCAAAAAGGAGCAGGCGGTCCAATTCGCTGGCCTCAAGGATTTTTTGGGCGAAGATTGCCGTGAAAAATGCTTCTGCCAATCCGGTAATATCTGAATCTCTTCTGAAGTTCGGCTATGACGAGGATAAATTCAAGGAAGGGATTGCTCTTGTGGAGGCCGCCGAAAAATTGCACAGTAAGCAGAAGGCGCAGTATGCCGCCAGGACCGGCAGAAGGCATATGCTGCACCGCCGGACAAGGGAATTGAGGGATTATTATATAAAGTATCTGGGCATAGCGCGTGTTTTCCTGAGATATGACGACGGGGCCGCGTCGCTGCTGGGGCTGAAGGGACGGCGCGCGAAGAGTTACGCGAGGCTTACCGGTCAGGCGGAGAGGTTTTTCAAGAATGCCCTCCATCCTGACATCATGCCTGTTTTCGCGGAGTATAACATTCCCGAATCTGCGTTCAGGAAAGGGCTGGAGCTTGTCACCAGCGTTCAAAAGGAACTGGCGGGCCATAAGAACGCTTACGGCGTCGCCCAGCAGACGACTTTGAACAGGGATGAAGCCGTTTACAGAATGGAGTTCTGGGTGCGGACAATGATCACCTTCGCGAAGGCGGCCCTCGGAAAGGACTCTCAGCTTCTGGAATCGCTCGGGGTGCTTGTCAGGACGCCGAAATAGCTTCCGTCTCCCGCATTTTTCCGACAGTGTTTTTAAATTCTGCCATGAGTGAATCGAAGACTTGCTGAACGGAACGGAGCTCGTTTATCATTCCGACTCCCTGTCCGATCTCAAGCTCGCCCTTTTCGAGATCGCCGTCGAACATTCCGGCTTTCGCGCGGCCTTTTCCGAGCAGTTCGGAAAGTTCTTCTTTGGAGGCTCCTCTTTCTTCTGCCTCGAGGACTTCATCACAGAATCTGCTTCTGACAAGCCTGACGGGGATTAGTTTTTTGAGCGCGAGGACGGTATCCGCGGAGGACGAATTCAGGCAGAGTTCTTTGAATGCCTGATGGGAAGAGCTTTCTTTTGTGAGAGCGAAGAGGGAACCTATCTGAACGCCTTCCGCGCCAAGGGCGAACGCGGCAGCCATCTGTCTTCCGCACGAAATTCCTCCTGCCGCGAGGACGGGAATTGACACGGAATCAACAACCTGGGGGATGAGGGTCAATGTTGTCAGTTCTTCTCTGCCGTTGTGCCCGCCAGCTTCAAAACCTTCCGCCACTACCCCGTCCACACCCGCGTCTTCGCATTTTTTCGCGAGGATCGGGGTTGATACGACATGAAAAACCTTTATTCCTGCCTCTTTGAGAACAGGCGTATGTTTTTTGGGGCTTCCCGCAGAGCTGAACACCACCTTGACGCCTTTATCAATTATTATCCTGATAAATTCATCAGTGTGAGAATAGATGAGGGGGATGTTCACGCCGAAAGGTTTGTCGGTTGCTTTCCGAGCTTTTGTAATGTGTTCCTCCAGCAGTTCCGGAGTCATGGACCCGGCTCCGATAAGCCCGAGCCCTCCGGCGTTTGAAACAGCGGAGGCGAGTTTCCAGCCTGAGTTCCATATCATTCCGCCCTGAACAACCGGATATTTTATTCCGAACATTTCCGTGATTCTGTTTGTCATTTTATCTTCCTCCGGAAGGAATTATAGATTACAATCATGACTGTATCAATATTGTTACGGGCATGATAATTTTTTTACACAAGAGCAGCTTAAATGAAAAAGACGGCAATCTCAAAGATAATATCATTGCTGGAAGAAACTTACCCTGTCGCGGAATGTTCCCTTGAATATAAAGATCCTCTCCAGCTTCTGGCAGCAACAATACTGTCCGCGCAGTGCACTGACGAGAGAGTGAACAAGGTTACTCCTTCATTGTTCAGAAAATACAGTGACGCGAACGCTTTTGCTTCCGCAAAGCAGGAGGAACTGGAAGCCGAAATAAGGTCAACGGGTTTTTACCGGAACAAGGCTAAATCAATAATCGGCGCGGCGAAAATAATCGTTGAAAAGCATGGAGGAAATGTTCCTTCAACGATGGAGGAACTCCTCGAACTGCCCGGAGTGGCGAGAAAAACGGCAAACTGCGTGCTGGGGAATGCTTTCGGCAAGGCTGATGGCATCGTTGTTGACACTCATGTGAAAAGAATATCTTTCAGGTTGGGGCTTACAAAGGAAACTGATCCTGTAAGGATCGAAAAAGACCTTTTGAAACTTGTTCCGCGGGAAAAAAGGATCGTCTTCAGCCATCTGCTCATACTTCACGGCAGAAAAACCTGCACTGCCAGAAGAGCATTCTGCAATGAATGTGTTCTGGCCAAACTCTGCCCTTCAAAACTGCCTGAATAAAAAAAAGGGAAGCCGTGAAGCTTCCCTTTTCTGATTAGCTCGATTTACTCTGTCGTTTTTGGAGGAGCAGCCTCCGGCTTTTGGGGAGGCCCTGACTGCCTGGGAGGCATTTCCTTTGCCGGTTCCGCTGGAACAATTGCTTTTTCTTTTTCCGACGGCGGGGTGAGTACCCTGATATTCAAGTTGGGAGAGCGGAGCCTGTCTGTCACAACCCTGACTGTCGTGGCCTCTCTTTTTACAGCGCCCGACGGCTTTGTCTGGCTTATCAGTACCTTGAATTTTTTTCCTTTCTCGATGACCGAGTATGAGGCTTCAAGATAAGGCCTGTAAGCTTTGACCGATTGTATTTCGAAAGGAGAAGAGTCGTTATTGGTTATCAATATCTCCTTTGTCACGGGATACTCTGTGCTTTCCTCAAACATGATGTTTCCGGACGGTTCAATCGTTATCGTATCGTAAATATTAATTTGCAGAACAATCTGAAACTGTTTGTTTTTGGGATCATTGGTTGTAACGGTCGCGCTTTTTCTAACGGTTCCGTCGTAATTATCTGTCTTTACCTGAAGCTCGATTTTTCCTTCCTGACCAGGAAGAACGACTTTATCGTAGTCGCCTTTCGCGCACCCTCACCCGGGTTTGACATCTTCAATCAAAAGGTTTGCGTTGCCGGTGTTCTTAACCGTAAACACATGCTTGACTGTTTCGCCTTTAAGAACCTTGCCGGCATCAAATATTTTGTTATCAATCACAACTGTAGGCTGGGGCAGATCATTTTCAGGAACGGCAGCATCTTCACTCAGGACGGTGCAGCTTCCGAACAACAAAGCCAGTATCAGAATCCGGATGGTATTTTTCATAAATTCACTCCTGTAGGTCGTCAGTAACATAAAACGAATACCTAACATATAACCGCAAACAGATTTTGTCAACAGAAATTCTTCGCTTCAGTTTCTTGACAGTTCAGTTATGTTGGGATATTTTTGACCGTTAAAAGGGAGAATGTTTGTATGGCCGGAAAGGTCAGCTTCTGTTATAACCATCCGACTTCAGTTTCCCGCAGGAAGTGTTTCCATTGCGGGAAGCCCCTCTGTCCTGAATGCCAGATAAGGCTTTCAAGGCATATTTTCTGCGGCGAGAAATGCCACAAACTTTACAAAAGACAGCTTTTCTTCGACAGGCTGAAAGAGATAACCGGCCTGACAATCTGGAAAACTGTTTTTTATGCCGCGGCTTTCGTGATCCTGATAATCATGGGGGTTGTTTATTTCACAACAAAAGAGGTTCCTTTTCAGACTCCTCAAACAGAAAATCCCAAACCCGAAGGGATGAAGGCTGACTGGGCATCCGCAGGCGATATTGCGATCACTTCTCCCGGATACGGAGAAATCACGGAGGTAAATCCGATAACGATGGAAGGAAAGGCGCCGGAAGGCTCGATAGTCGGCCTTTACCTGAATTCGGATCTTATCGGACTGACTCTCTGCAGGGACGGAGAGTTCAGTTTCAGCGACATAAAGCTGCCGGATGAGAGCAATATTCTGCAGGCCCGATATTTCGATGACTACGGGAATAATCATTTTTCCGGAGCGATACTTGTTACATACAGAGGGCGGGAATATCAGAAGCCCGAGGTGATAATTAAAGAGGAGAAAATATTCATGGCGCAGGGAACGCCGGATAATATTGTCAGGGTATCCGGAAATACAGATAATGTCTATTTCACCTTTGACGGCGGGTCGTCAGACAAGGGGACTGCAGACCTGCTGAACCTTCTGGCTGAAAAAAAACTTAAATGCACAATCTTTCTGACAGGGGCTTTCATTGAAAAATACCCGGATCTTACAAGAAGGATTGTTCAGGACGGCCATGAGGTCGGCAACCACTCTTACTCGCATCCTCACCTGACAACATACTACGGGAACAGACGGCATAACACATTAAACGGGGTTACACGGGAATATGTCCGGGAACAACTCAGCAAAACAGCGGAGCTGTTCAAGGAGGTCACAGGTACTGAAATGATTCCTCTGTGGAGGGCGCCTTACGGGGAGCACAACAGAGAAATCAGGGCGTGGGCTGAAGAACTGGGATATAAGCACATTTACTGGTCAATTGACAGCCTCGACTGGGTCGCGGACAAAAATCTTGATATATATTATTCTCCGGCACAGATAAGAGCCAGGATTATGGATTTCAGCAGAAAGGATCCCCGGAGAGGGGGAGAGATTGTCCTCATGCATCTGAGCACGGAAAGAAATGCTCAGGATAATATTCTTCAAATACTGCCTGATGTGATAGATGATTTAAGGGCAAAAGGTTACACATTTGATAAAATTTCAAATGCTTTGTAAATGTTTAAAGAGGTTTCAGTCTGTCTGGATTGAATTAATAAAGGATATTGATTAGAAGAATGCTTTATGATATCTTGAAACATTGTTTTCCTCATTCTCGTCGGAGGTAATATATAAGATGACGGATTTTAAAAACGATGAACATGACGGAAGCGCCGAGGGTGCTTCTTTTGATGAAAAAAAAGGCAAACAGTTCCTGGAGATATTTAATCAGGGAAAAGCCTTTACCGAAGAGCTCCTGAAACGCAATGAAAAGCTCAGGTACAGAATAGCGGTGCTCGAAAACCGGCTCGAAGGGGCGGCAGATGACGAAACACGCGAAGAGCTGAGCACCTTGAGGAAAAAAATCAAGCACCTTGAGGAGGAAAAAAACTTTCTCGAAGAGAAATATAATGAAGTTGAAGAAGAGAACAAGGATTTTGCCAAACGGTATGTTGAGATAGAAGAGCAGAACAACAACCTCGCAAATCTTTATGTGGCCAGCTATCAGCTTCATTCCACCCTTGATTTTCAGGAAGTCATCCAGATAGTCCTTGAAATTATAATAAACCTGGTTGGAGCCGAAGAATTCTCAATCATGATGCTGGATGAGAAGAGCAACGATCTGTGTGTTGTCGCGCATGAAGGGATGGACAGCTATGACAGAAAGAGCATTCAGCTCGGAGACGGAATAATCGGTCAGGTCGCCAAAAGCGGTGAATCCTATTATATAAATCAGGACCCAGAGGGAACAAAAACCGATTACCTTCACCCATTGGCATGTATTCCGCTGAAAATAAAGGAGCATGTGATAGGTGTTATCTCAATCTATAAACTTCTTGTTCAGAAGGATTCGTTCTCTGCCGTTGACTATGAACTGTTCACGCTTCTCGCGGGTCATGCCGCCACAGCAATTTTCAGTTCTAAACTTTATTCGCAGTCTGAAAGAAAACTGAACACAATCCAGAGTTTTCTGGATCTTCTGACAACGACCGGTTCTGACGATACGGAGGTGAACAGCTAAATGGCGCAGGTCACATTTCTTGTAGTTGAGGATTCTCCGACCATGAGGCAGCTCATATCTTTCTCTCTTAAAAGATTTGAAGGCTGCAAAATAGTTGAGGCTGTTGACGGTGTTGACGCCCTCAAGAAGCTGTCAACTGAAAAGGTTGACATCATTCTTACCGACATCAACATGCCTGTGATGGACGGTCTCAAGCTTGTAAAACTTGTTCGGGATAATGACAGTCTGAAACATCTTCCCATTATCATTATTACGACAGAAGGTGCTGAAGAGGACAGGGAGAGAGGGCTGGCCCTTGGTGCCAACGCTTATATTTCAAAGCCCATCCAGTCTTCGCATCTAATAAAAACAATTAACGAACTCCTCGGCTGATTATAGCCTTTCCGGGCATTTGTTGGAGCGGGAGAACGGGCACACGGCTATGTACAGTTCAAAAACAGACATAAAATGGCAGAAAATCTGGGAGGACAGAGAGGATCATAACATTGATATTTCAGATCCTTCCAATAAAATTTATTGCCTTGTGATGTTCAGTTATCCATCGGGCGATAAGCTGCATGTCGGCCACTGGTATAATTTCGGGCCGACTGACACATGGGCAAGATTCAAAAAGATGAAGGGCTTCAGGGTTTTTGAACCTATGGGGTTCGACGCGTTCGGGCTTCCTGCGGAAAATTACGCCATCAAGAACGGAGGACATCCGAAAGATATCACCGACAAGAACACCCTTTACATGGAAAAACAGCTTAAGGCTATCGGGGCCATGTATGACTGGAGCCGGAAACTGAACACAAGCAGACCTGAATATTATAAGTGGACCCAGTGGCTCTTCCTCCAGCTTTACAAACACGGACTGGCATTTAAGAAGCTTGCCCCTGTGAACTGGTGCCCGGACTGCGGAACTGTGCTTGCCAATGAACAGGTTGTGGAAGGGTGCTGTGAACGGTGCGATACCCAGATAATAAGGAAAAACCTTGAGCAGTGGTTTTTCAGAATCACAAAATACGCGGATGATCTTCTTGACGCGATTCCCGGGCTTGACTGGCCGGAAAAAACAAAACTGATGCAGACCAACTGGATTGGCCGCAGCCACGGCGCTGAAATTGATTTTGACCTGGACGGTCAAAATGATATCGTCAAGGTTTTCACAACAAGGGCTGATACACTGTTCGGCTCTACCTATATTGTTCTTGCCCCCGAGCATCCATTGGTTGAAAAAATTACATCATCCGAACAAATGGCTCAGGTAAGAGAGTATATCGAATGCACATCCAAAATGAACGATATAGAAAGGCTTTCGACAGATAAAACAAAAACCGGCGTTTTTACGGGAGCGTATGCAGTAAATCCCGGAAACGGGAGGAGAGTACCCGTCTGGATAGCTGATTATGTTCTTCTCTCTTATGGAACAGGCGCCGTGATGGCTGTTCCGGCCCACGATACACGGGACAATGAATTTGCAGGTGTTTACAATCTTCCTGTTGCCCAAGTGATCGAGCCCCCCCGGGGTGTTCAGTATGAAGGAGCATACACTGGCGAAGGCATAATGAAGAATTCGGGCCAGTTTGACGGAATGAATTGTAAGGACGGAAAAGAAGCCGTAATTTCCTTTCTCGAAAAAAAAGGGAAGGGGAGAAAAACCGTAAACTACCGACTGAGAGACTGGTCCATTTCTCGACAGCGCTACTGGGGTGCGCCGATACCGATTATAAACTGCAGTAATTGCGGCGCTGTACCCGTTCCGGAAAAGGATCTTCCGGTTGAGCTCCCTTATGATATTGATCTTTCCCAGTCCAGATCAGGCAGGTCTCCGCTTGCATCCATTCCGGGATTCATTGAAACAGTCTGCCCTTCCTGCGGAGGAAAAGCAGAAAGAGAAGCCGACACAATGGATACCTTCGTATGTTCGTCCTGGTATTATCTGCGATATCCATGCGCGGGACTTGATGACCTGCCTTTTGATACAGACTCTGTTAAGAAGTGGCTTCCTGTGGATATGTATGTCGGAGGCGCTGAGCATGCGTGCGGTCATCTTCTTTACTCCCGATTTATTACAAGGGCGCTTTACGACATGGGCCATGTGAATTTCAAGGAGCCTTTCGGGAAACTTATTCATCAGGGGACCATAACAAGCGGCGGCGCCAAGATGTCAAAGTCCAAAGGAAACACAGTCAGCCCCGACCGTTTTGTGTCCGACTATGGCGCAGACACATTCCGCATGTACCTTATGTTTATCAGCGAATATACGGCAGGCGGAGACTGGAGTGACGAAGGAATAACAGGTATCTCCAGATTTCTGGGCAGGGTATGGAGGCTGGTCGAGAACAGGAATGAACTGGAGTTATCGTCAAAAGTATTACCCGACAGGGAACTGACCAGAGTCATGCATTTCACGATAAAGAAAGTCACTGAAGATATTGACAGGTTCTCCTTCAACACCGCTATAAGCAGGCTTATGGAAATGGTCAATGCAGCTTATCACTGCACGGGAGAAGGGAAACCAGTTTCCGCTGATTTTATGGACGAGGTTTACCGAACGCTGATACTGCTGCTTGCTCCATTCGCTCCGCATTTCAGTGAGGAGATGTGGGAAAAGCTCGGAAATACCGAAAGTGTGTTTTCTCAGGAATGGCCGGTCTGGGATGATAATTGCCTTAAAACCGATGAGGTGACGATTGTTATTCAGGTGAACGGAAAAGTAAGGGCCAATATAACCGTTCCTGCCGGTTCCGATGAAGATTTTGTGAAAAACAAGGCTATGGCTGAGGAGAAGATCAGCTCGAGAATAACAGGATTGAACCTTAGAAAAATAATATATATCCCGGAAAAACTAATGAATATAGTGGCAAACTGATATGCGTCCTGCTTTTATTAAATACCTGTCCTGTCTCATCTTAATTTTATTTGTTGTAACAGTTTATCCGGGTTGCGGCTATCACCTGGTAGGTAAAGGGTCTGTTCTTCCATCGCATATAAAAATCATCGCGATACCATATCTTGAAAACACAACTTCCAATGTGGAGATCGGGAACAGAATAACGGAAAACCTCAGTCGTGAATTCTCGAGAAGAGGCAATTACACTGTAACGGGAGATGTCGAAGGCGCGGATGCGGTGCTTCAGGGCAAGATACTTGAATACGAAGCGAAACCGGTTAGTTTTGATGTGGAAAGCCGAGCCGAACGATACGAGATAAGGGTTCTTGTGGAAGTGTTCTTCCGTGACCTTACCGAAGGTGAGCTGATCTGGGAGAACAGAGAAATGGCGTTCAGAGAGGTTTACGATGTTCCTTCGGGACTTTCAGAATATTACGACAGAGAGATTGAAGCAGTGGAAAAACTCGCGGAGACCTTTGCCGAATCCGTTGTTTCTTCAATAACGCAAGGGTTCTGACATTGAACTTTCCGGCATTCAGGGAAAGCATTTCATCCCGTCCACCGGAAAATCTTTATTATTTCTGCGGAAGTGAAACCTATTTCATCAAAAAGGGGAAGGAAATACTGGCACGATCCTTCGCGGGCGGTGAAGCTGAACTGATTGCATACGACGGGAAACAGATGGCCGACATTTCAGGCTTCCTTGCGGATGCCAAGACCCCGTCCCTGCTGTCTCCGGGAAGAGTTATGGTTTTTGACGATGTTGACAAGGTAAAGAACCTCAATATTGAATCGCTTGAGAAGTACTGTTCCTCCCCGTCAAAGGATGTTATTGCCGTATTTATCAGTTCTGAACCTGATAAAAGAAAAAAACTGCACAAACTGCTTGAAACTGTTTGTTCTTATGTTGAAACATCACCGCTGGAAGGGCGGGAGCTTGACTCATGGATAAAATCGTTCCTTTCTGAACAGGGTTATTCCATGGACGGGGCTGCCAGGAATCTTCTGACAGAGCTTATCGGAAGCAACCTTTTCAGGCTTGAAAGTGAGCTGACCAGAATTATGCTCGCTGCCGGGGACAGGAAAAAACTTACACCTGAAGATCTGGATCAGACCACCAGAAGCAGCAGCCACGCTGTTTTTGATATTACGGATGCCATCGGCGACCGCGACTGCTCGGAAGCACTGAAAATTCTTAAACATATGATTGACGACGGCTCCGATCCGGTATACCAGATAATGCCCATAATGCGGTGGAAATTCAGGCAGCTTATCACGGCTAAATCCGCCCAACTTGAAGGCAAAAAGGATGCGGACATAATAAAGACCGCAAAAGCCTGGTACTTCAAGGACAGGTTTATGCGGCAGCTTAAAAAGTTTTCTGTTGAAGAACTTCAGCGCTGCTTTGTTCTTTTCAATGAAGCGGATATCAAAATGAAAAGCCATCCGACAAAAAACACGCTCCTGATGGAAAAGCTGATTGTGGATCTTTGCAGAGGGAAATAATCACTCAATTGATATTGGCGGATTAATGTGTAGAATATGTTGTTTCCCTGACGAAAATTCAGGGAATAATATTAAGATGATATATGTTTAACGCGCAGGACGGAAATAATGTCCTGTGGGCAGGTGGATTTTGACAACATCCGATAAACTGATGCCCTCAGAAAAATTAACAGAGCGGTTCGAACGGGAAGCGCTGGTTCATGTAAATGCGATGTACAGCCTTGCGTTGCGTCTGACCGGAAATGAACAGAATGCTGAGGATCTTGTGCAGGACACATTTATCAGGGCTTTCAGATTCTTCGACCGTTTTGAGGAAGGAACAAATTGCCGGGCGTGGTTATACAGGGTTTTGAAGAATACATTTATAAACCAGTATAGAAAAGGGAAAAAAAGTTCCGGAGATGTGAGTTTTGATGATGTTGAAGGCATATTTGAAACCGGGATTAAGGAAACAAGGTTCAGCGTGGCTTCAAGCGATCCTCAAAGTGAACTTCTCTCAAAACTGGTTGATGAAAGAGTGGAGGAAGCCCTGGGAGAAATTCCCGACGACTACAGGCTTGCTGTGGTTCTGAGTGATATGGAAGGGTACAGTTACAGGGAGATTGCAGAGATAATGGATTGCCCGCTCGGAACAGTCATGTCAAGGCTTTTCAGAGGCAGAAAGATGCTTCAGAAGTATCTTCTGGATTATGCCGAAGAAATGGGAATAATTTCGCCGGCTGAAACACTGAAAAAGGAGGCCTGATATGTATTACAGGATTCTCTATACTGAGTTGTAATAATGAATTGCAGAGAAACAGACAGATTATTATTCGCTTTTGTTGATGAGGAGCTAAAAGCGCAGGACATGAAGGAAGTGTCTGCTCATCTTCAAAACTGCGCGGATTGCAGGCTGAGGTATTCGATACTGACGGCAGCCAAAAAATCACTTGCCGATAAACACAGAAAAACATCTGCGCCTTCATTTCTTGCGGACAGAATAAAAAATGCAGTCAGAGAAGTTTCGGCATCTGAAACGGAAAACAGAGAACCGTTTTACCGCCGCACCCTTTTCGCTCTGGCTGCTTCGCTGGTACTGATGTCCGCGGTTATTTTATTTGATATAACCCCTTGCCGCTACGGCCATTTACATGCCAAGAATCCTTTCACCGGCAAGGTTGTCTGCATAGGTTGTGAATATCACAAAAAGCATCCAGATACCGCAAGCCCTTGCGACACACACGGCCACCATGCGGCTATTATGACCGCGGATGGAAGAATATGGCATATTTTCCCCGGTCCAGAGGTTCAAAATATTCTTAATTATGACAATTCAAAGGACAAAACCGTTGCGTTCAGCGGGGAGTTTTTCGGTGAAGCCCAGCTTCTGAAAATTGACGAATTCAGTTTTATGTAAGGAGATCAGATGTCCAAGATTATTCAGCTTACCAATGAGAATTTTGACACAGAGGTATCAAACGCTTCAGGAGCAGTTCTTGTGGATTTTGGCGCAGAATGGTGCGGCCCCTGCAAGAAAATGGAACCTATCATCGAATCCATGGCTGATGAATTCAGCGGTAAAGCAAAGATAGGAAAGGTGGATGTCGGAGTTTCACAGGAAATTGCCGCAAAATTCGGCATCATGAGCGTACCGACTATTCTGGTGTTCAAGGACGGAAAACTGATGGAGCAGTCTTCCGGATATATGCCCAAGGATAAACTCGAATCGCTTCTGAAAAAACATATCTAATTTTAATCCTGCCACTCGACAAGCCCTGTTGACTTTTAGGACAGATTTTACTATTCTTCTTTTACGGGCGCCGGATTTAAGAGGGGATATTTGGTCATATGTTCAGTAGAAAATTATTATTCCTGATATTGCTTTTCTCCGCAATCACAGTTTGCTACGCCGGAGAGGTGAGTGTATCAGCAGATGTAAGCAGTTCCAGAATTGGCGTTGATGATCAGCTAATCCTTACAGTAAGGGTTTCGGGAGCCTCGGGTTCTTTTGATTCACCTGACATGGGGGGAATAAAGGATTTCAGGGTTGTCGGAAGTTCGTCTTCCTCGAGAATATCCATTACAAACGGGAGAATGGAATCATCAAAAGAATTGATTTTCACTCTTCTGCCTCTCAAAAAGGGCACCCTTGAAATTCCTTCTCTGAAAATCAGGCACGAAGGTCAGTTGTATGCTACAAATCCGATTTCAATAGAAGTAGTTGAAGGTTCTCTCGGCAACCAAACTTCTCCGCGAGGATTATCACAGCAACAGCAGCAGGATAGGGGCAGGGAAACAGCCGACAGCGGGAACGGAATCATGCTCAAAGCTGAAACAGGAAAGCGTTCCGTATATATAGGGGAACCTGTGTACATTGAATACAATATATATACAAGGTATCCGGTTTCCGGCGGTGAGGTTGTCGAAATGCCGGATTTCAAGGATTTTATAACCGAGGATATAGAGATAAAGGAATCTGAACAGCAGAAACAGAAAGTCCTGAACAACATTTCCTATGGTGTTATTCCGGTTGTGAGAAAGCTCTTATTTCCTGCTAAAACCGGAGTTATAAAAATAGACCCGATGGTAATATCCCTTCGTGTAAGAACGCGATCGAACGACCCGTTTGATTTCTTCTCCGGCTTTGGGCGTGAAGAGGTAATATACAGGCGAACAGAGCCGTTGGATATAGAGATAAAAGCACTCCCGGGGGAGGGAAAACCTGAAAATTTTTCCGGAGCTGTAGGGAAATATTCTATTTCATCATCAGTCAATACAAGGGAAATTGCCGTTAATGACGCTCTGACATTTGAAATTCAGTACACCGGTTCCGGAAACATAAACAGTTTGACATCTCCTGTAATCCCGGATCTGCCCGATTTTGAAGTTCATACCCCTGAAGTTGTCCGTGATGTCATGTTCAGAAACGGAACGATGGAGGGCAAGCTTTCATGGAAGTATATTCTGATCCCGAAAGTGGCAGGAAGTCATGAAATCCCCTCGGTTGAACTTTCATATTTTGACCGTCAGGAAGGCAGATACAAAACAGCGACAGCCCCTTCCATTCCGGTAACGGTGACTGGAACAGCCGACAGTGTAACTGTTGCAGAAGGAAAGAGAAATGTGGTCAGCCTACTGGAAGATATAAAATACATTAAACCCCTGGCTGGCAGCTTAAAAAACCACAGGACTGTATTTATGACATCAAAAACCCTGACAATGCTGACAGCCTTGCCTCTTCTGCTCAATATCATTTTCTTTGTATTTGTTGCGTTACGAACAAAAAGAGCTTCTTCTGTGAATATCATAAAAGCAAAAAAAGCTTCAGCAAAAGCGATACGAAGAATAAAGGGGGCAAAAGGCTCAGACCTTTTCACTACTGTATGGGACAGTCTGAATGAATATGCTTCAGACCGACTTTACCTTCCTAAACAGGGACTCACCTCGGATAAAATCATCGAGGGGTTTTCAAATCTCGGTTGCCCGGATAAAAATATTCGCGAATTCATAATCCTGATGGAAACATGTGAAGCGACAAGATATTCTCCGTCTGCATCTGACTATTCCGATAACGACATTGCAGACCGAGCTGTTAACGCAGTAGTTTCTCTGGAAAGGAGCATAAAAAGAAAATGAAAAAACTTATGATGTTTCTTGCTCTTTTTATTGTTGCCGGATTATCGGTTGCTTCGGAGATTGACAAGCTGTTTGTGGAGGGTAGCAAACTTTATGAAGCCGGTGATTTTCAGGGGGCCGGGGAGAAATACAAAACAATTATTGACTATGGATTTGAAAATCCTTATGTTTATTACAATCTTGGGAATACATATCTTAAAACCGGGAAACTCGGATTTGCCATTCTCAATTATGAAAAAGCCTATAAGCTGGACAGCAAGGATGAGGATATCCTCGCTAATCTTAATTTCGCCAGACTTCAGGTGGTTGACAAAGCACCTGAAACAGAAGCTTTCCGGAGCATCATCAACAAAATTTCGAGCATGACCGGTAAATCCTTTGACAGGACAGTATTTCTTGTTTTGTTCTGGCTTTTCTGCTGCACTCCTCCTCTCTGTTATTTTTTGAGAGGAATGAAGAAAAGGATTGCTGTTTACGCTTCGATATTTCTGTTTTCGTCTGCACTGCTGGCAGGGTCTGTAACTATATGGAAATCTCACAGATCAAATAACCTGCGATATGCCGTTGTAACGGTTCAGAGGCTTGATGTCCACAGCGGCCCCGGAGACACAAATCCGGTTCTATTCCGTGTTCATGAAGGACTTAAAGTAAGGGTTCTGAACGAGCGGAACGGCTGGAGACTTATCAGTCTGAACGAGAAAATGAACGGCTGGGTTCCCGCAGGGGAAATCGGGATGATATAAATTTTATTTTTGTTTTCTGGGTTCAAGAAAATACAGGATGACAGCAAACGCTGTCAGAAGAACCCCTCTGAATCCAAGTATTGCCGGATGTATAATATCTGCCACCTGCTTTTCCGATATAATCCAGAAACTTGAGATACCGTTAAGGAACAGGAACATGGATGTTCCTCGGATAACAAAAATATTTTTACCGGGATCCTTTATCGCTTTTACGAGAAAAAGCGACCAGCAAAGACAGAACGCTCCGAATGCCTTCAGAGTAAGAGCGAAATATGGCGTTATAATAACAGGTTCCTCGCTTCCCGTCAGGACAATATTTATCGAAGTAAAAAACCGAGACACGAGAAACGAAGGAGAAAGAAAAGAAACTGATCCGCCTGCAAGGCAAACAGCAAGAACAGTAAAAAGGATAATTCTGAGCATTCTGTCTTTCTTTGCCATTCTATTTCACCGTTATCTGATTATAAAATATGCCCATTACTAAAAGAACCACAAAAGCAATAATTGCAAGTATAACAACAAGCGCCAAGCCCTGTTTGAAATAAAAAGCTGCGTTGCGGGATGGCTTTTTTTTCTGTTTTTTCCTGCCGTTTTTAACTTTAGCGGTCATGTGTGAATGATATCATATAGGATTAAATCTTTCCATCAGTTTTAATCAGACTTTCCTTCGTAAGAAAAAGGGTTAAAAAGAATGCTGTCACGCACAGCAACCCTGTGAAGATAAAAGCATTTCTGAAGCCGAGAAGATCCGGCGATGAAAGTATCCCCACCAGCAATGGCCCTACGAACCCTCCAAATCCTCTGAAGGTTAAGTGAAGCCCCATCAGTTCCGATACTCTTTCTTCAGGCGCGGAATCGCCTATAAAAGCAGTGGTTCCTGAGGATAACGATGAATAAACGAATCCCACCAGAACCATTCCCGCAAAAATAAGCGAAGGTGAACCGGCAAATGACAGAAGCACCGGAACCGCAGCTGAACCAAGCAGCCCGAAACATATCAGTTTTTTTCTCCCCATAGTGTCTGCGAGCCTGCCGAAATAAAGCTGGAAAAGTACCTGACTGAAAGGGTTTAGAGAAAGCATCAATCCCATCTGAACCTCTGACAGCCCCGCGTCTTTAATCAGATAGACAGGCAGCATGGCAAAACATCCTAGAATCGCCATGTCCCTTATTGAAAAAGCTGTGAAAAGCCAGAGAAGGCCGTTATGCTTAAGATGCGAAATTCCCCTTTTCCATGGAATCAACCTGTTTATGGTTTCTTCGACAAGATCCGCAAAAGTCCGGCCTGATTTTTTCCGGTCAGGTTCGTAAAAAAGAAGAGAGATGAAGGCTGCAATCCCGAAAAAGATCATAATTATAAAAGACAGATCCGGGGTTACAAATCCGAGTAAAAATCCGGCTGCAATTCTTCCGAACCCCCTTCCCAGCCCCAGGGAAGAGTTAAGCATACCAAGCAGAGAGCCTCGTTTTTCAGCACCGCCGATTCTGCTGACCTGGGACATAACCGGAGGAAGAAATCCTGATGCGCATGCCACAAAAACAAATCTGAGGAATATTGACTGATTGGGTTCCCGGAATATTATAAAAAGCGGGAAAAACAGAGTTGACATAAATACTGTAACCAGCATTACTCTTTTGGGCCGCTCCAGAATATCGCTTATAGCTCCCCAGAGCGGAGGGAACAGGAGAAATGCCAGAGCTGAAAGCGAAAAAAGAAGCCCCACCTGAAGTGTGCTTGCATTGTCACGATCCATATGAACGGCGAGAACGGTGTTCATCATCACTCCGATCAGCCCGTAGATTGCCGATGACACCAGAAGAGGGAACAATCGTTTTATTGTGTTCATGCAGGATCCGCCTTAAAATAAACAGATATGATAGCACATAACGGAACAGACAGGGGCGAACATTTCTCCACCTTCAATAAAGGTTTGACCTTCCCGCAGATAAAATGTAAATTACCCGAATGAAAAAGATCACACCTTTCATTTTACTCATTATTTATATTGCAGTATTTACTGTTTGTGCCGTGAACCCCTATGACCGCTCAGTCTGGTGGGCCGAGAACATCCCTATACTGATTATTGTGGGAATATTGACAGTAATTTATCCTTTCCAAAAATTCAGCCCGTTAAGTTATCTGCTCATGTCCTGCCTGATAATTCTTCACACTATTGGCGGACATTTCACATTTGAAAAGGTGCCGTTTGATTTCGTTACGGATATGTTCGGATTTGAAAGGAACCATTACGACCGGATCGCTCATTTTACTGTCGGATTTTATGCTTTTCCCATAGCGGAACTTCTTATGAAAAGGAAGCTTGTCTGTTCAAAATGGATACTCTTTATGTTTCCGGTTTTTGCAATATTCACCGTTGCCGCAGGATACGAGATATTTGAATGGATCTATGCTGTTTCCGCAGACCCGGATGCCGGCATTGCGGTTCTCGGTTCACAGGGGGATGTCTGGGATGCGCAGAAGGATATGTTTGCTGACGGACTTGGTTCAATCATGGCCATGCTGATGTTTTTCTTTGTATTCAGAAAAAAAATCCGGGACTTCACGGAAACGGAAATTGAAAAATCCGATGTTTCGTAGAGAGGAATCATAGTGGGAAAGGATTTAAAGCCTTTAGTCTTTCTCGTCAGTTATTTTTTTATATTCTGCACAATGTATTCTGTTTCGTCGGATAAAAAATATTCCGGAATAGAAGTGGAATCCGTCGAAAAAGGATCTGCCGGTGAAAAGGCCGGAATCCGTGAAGGAGATATTCTGCTGTCCTGGGAAAGACTGACGAATCCGCCCTCAAATCCTGAAGGAGAAAAAGGAACAATCTATAAAAAAGAAACAGCAACAGAAGAAAACGCGAGAAACACAGACAAAGAAACATCCATCATCCACTTCGCCTGCCACGGAATACTCGACGAAAGATTTCCACTTAATTCAGGACTTGCCCTGACAATCCCCGAAAAAACAGAAGAAGGAAAAGAAAACGGCCTGTTACAGGCATGGGAGATATTCGAAAGCGTCCGTATAAACGCAGACCTTGTGACATTGTCCGCGTGCGAAACAGGACTCGGAAAAGAAATGGGAGGAGAAGGGCTGATAGGACTGACAAGAGCGTTTCAGTATGCCGGAGCAAAAACAGTGCTGCCAACCCTGTGGAGCGTTCCCGACGAAAGCACGGCAATACTCATGGAAAACTTCTACACATATCTTAAACAAGGCAAAAGCAAAGCAGAAGCATTAAAAACAGCACAAAGCGAAATGCTCAAATCGGATAAATACTCCCATCCCTTCTACTGGGCGGGATTTGTGCTGAACGGGGACGGGGAAATTATTTCCCTTTAGCGCAAAACAAGCGTTGAATGAATATCAACGCTAGTTTCAGTATGGTCGGGATGAGAGGATTTGAACCTCCGACCCCCGCGTCCCGAACGCGGTGCTCTACCAGGCTGAGCCACATCCCGACTTTAACAACGGGGAAGGAATGATACGAAAATTCCGTCCTTAATGCAAGAAATATTTCACTAGAATAAACCCTGCAACAAGAAGCACCACAAAAATAATTGACAGAATATTGAAATATTTGTCAATTATCGGTCTGATTTTTGGACCAAAGGCCCTTATAAGGCCGGATACGATGAAGAACCTTGCCGATCTGCTGACCGCCGAAGCGACAATGAAAATCCAGAAATTAATTTTGAACGCTCCTGCGGCAATCGTGAACAGCTTGTAAGGAATTGGGGTAAAACCTGCAATCCCGACCGCCCAGGCATTGTATTTATTGAAAAGAAAACCGACTTCACTGTAGCCATCCATAATCCCGTAAAATTCGAGGATCGCTTTTCCGACAATGTCAAAAAAATACCATCCGATAAAATATCCCAATGCTCCTCCAAGAATTGAACCCAAAGAGCAGACCGTTGCGAATATAAAGGTTTTCTTGGGTTTGGATATTCCGAGAGCAATAAGAAGCACATCCGGTGGAATCGGAAAGAAAGATGATTCCGCAAAGGAAAGCCAGAAAAGTGCCCAGAGACTTTCTGGTCTTTCAGCCCATTCCACTACCCAATCGTAGAGCCTACGGTGAATATGCCAGGTTTTTACTGCTATATCTTCATGTTCAGCCACTTTTTAACTGCTCGTTCCGTATGGATCCGGAGTATAGAAGTCTTCATGTTTGCTTTCCATTCGGGTTGATAATACTGGTTTATCCGGTGACCCTTCAATATGTGCAGCAATAATGTTTGTGCCATGAACAAAGAAAAGCAGCCATTTATCTGCTATTGCGGTTTCGTAAAGTTTTCTTTTGGCATCCAGTGTCCTCATCGGCTCAATATCATAAGCCATAACATATGGAAGTCTCAGATGATGGCTTGTCGGAATAAGGTCACCCACAAAACAAGCTGTTTCACCTTCGGACTCAATAAGCACAGACTGATGATCACGCGTATGACCGGGGGTAAGAAACACCCTCACTCCAGGCACGATCTGACAATCTTCTGATATAAGTTCAAGCTGGCCTGTTTTTTCAACAGGAATAAGGTTCTTTCCAAAATAGCTTGCTTTGTTCCTGACATCCTCGCCTGTTGCTTCGTCCCATTCACCTTTTCGGATGAAATATCCGGCATTTGGAAATGCGGGAACCGTTTCTCCGCTTGCACTGATTACGGTATTCCCTCCGCAGTGATCAAAATGCAGATGCGTGTTTATGACAATATCAATATCTGTAGGCTGCAAATTAGCCTTTGCGAGGCTTGCTGACAGACCGTCACCCTGTTCAAGCTTGTAGATCTCACGGAATCTACTGCTCTCCTTATTTCCGGAGCCCGTGTCTATTATTATCTTGTGTTCGCCTGTGTCAACAAAAAGTGAATTCATTCCAAGAGTGATCCTGTTTTTTTCGTCAGCGGGGATCAAGCGTTCCCACATCACCTTCGGAACAACTCCGAACATGGCTCCGCCGTCAGCTCCCATCGTTCCGTCACTCATTACTTTTAATCTGAATTTTCCCAGTTTCATTTCCTCTCCTTTTGAGACGGTAAAGTATCATTACTCTTCAGAGAATTCAAGACTTATCCTGTCTTGGGTAATGTGACCGGTTTCAGACTGTAATTTTTTGATTGCTTCAATGCTATTGCCTGATGTACAATGTAGCCTTTGAAATAATGTCTGATTTAGGACATAAAGGCGGAATTAGTGAGAATTGACGACAAAAAGGAACAAATTCAGGAGAAAAGAGGAACATCGTTTCCGGATCTCGATTCCCTGGACAGGAATTTTAATTCAGATGAGGGTTTTGCCCGACTCAAGAAATGTTACAAAGATCTTCTTGTCCTGTTTGAAATATCACGAAATATGATCTCGCAAAGAGATCCTGACATCCTTCTCCATACAATTCTGACAAAAGCATGCGATGTAACAGATGCTGAAAGAGGAAGCATTTTTCTTGTTGACAATGAGCAAGGCGAGCTTTTCGACCGTGTTTCAATAGGAGCTGAAGGTTTAAAGGAAATACGCTTTTCGATAAACCGTGGAATCGCAGGGCTTTCCGCGAGAGAGGGTAAACCGCTTATTGTGGATAAAGCTTCTTCTCATACAGAGTTTAATCCGGATATTGACAGGCTCAGCGGTTTTGAAACGAAAAGCATTATGTGCGTTCCCCTTTTCGATCAGAGCAATATTGTTTTCGGGGTTATGGAACTTATCAACAAAAGAAATGGCGGGTTCAGCGAATATGACATGGATCTTCTTACAATTCTTACCGCAACGACTTCAAAGATCATAGAAAACGCGCAGCTTTTCAAGGCAAATATAGAAAGCCGCAAAAAAATTGAAGCTCTGAACCAGAAACTGCAGAGAACAGTTGTTGACCAGTCCCTTGAGATCACAAGAATAAGGGAAATACTGGACATCAAGCAGACAGAGTTGGAGGAGAAATACAGATATCATTCTCTTATCGGCAAATCACAGAAAATGCAGAACATATATGTTTTGATTGATAAAATAAAAGATACGCCTTTCAGCGTTCTTATCCAAGGGAACAGCGGCACGGGTAAGGAACTTGTTGCAAAAGCGATTCATTACAATTCTTACAGAAAAAAGAAAAACTTTGTTGCAGTCAACTGTGCGTCTCTTTCCAAAAGCCTCCTGGAAAGCGAGCTGTTCGGTCATGTCCGGG
The DNA here is from genome assembly GCA_964509835.1 of uncultured Acidobacteriota bacterium. Taxonomy (GTDB): domain Bacteria; phylum Acidobacteriota; order CAZDZC01; family CAZDZC01; genus CAZDZC01. Next base: position 101,413 of record CAZDZC010000005.1, on the reverse strand, counting down.
GTTCTTTCACAGGAGCTGACAGAGAAAAAAAGGGGCTTTTTGAAATTGCTGACGGAGGAACCCTTTTTCTGGACGAAATTGGCGAAATGGATATTGAACTTCAGGCAAAACTGCTCAGGGTTATTGAAGAAAAACATATCCGCAAGGTAGGCGGAACTGTAAGCATTCCTGTTGATGTCAGAATTATATCAGCGACAAACAGAAAGCTTCTTTCAAGGGTTAAGGAAGGAACATTCAGAGAGGATCTATATTACAGACTGAATGTGATCGAAATAAATCTCCCGGCTCTTAAGGACAAGAAAGATGATATTCCGATGCTGGTAGAACATATACTTACAAAAATAGAAAAAGAAACCGGCAGAAAGATCAGCATTGAGAATAAGGTGATTGATTGTTACAGGAATTGCGACTGGCCCGGAAATGTAAGAGAGCTCGAAAATGAGATTAAAAGAGCCGCAGCGATGTCAGACGATATAATTACGATGGACCTTGTATCTTCGGATCTGAAAAAAACCGAAAAGAAATCGTTTTCCTCGGAGGACAAATTTGATATTTCCGGTAACTTCAATCTTGATAAAGCCATGGATGATTTTGAAATGTCAGTGATATTTAAGGCAATTGAAAAATCAGGAGGCAATAAAGCGGAAGCTGCAAAAATTCTGGGTATTCCGAGAACCAGCTTATACAATAAGCTGAAAAAACACAATATGTCCATTTACGGACAATAATCTGTCGAATAAGTCTATAAACAGTCACTATTTAACGCAACTCCGGTTCAGCGCAGAGAAGCTTAGGGTTATGTAAGTTATTGATAAAGGATGGCTTGAAAATCTTTTCAAGGGAAACCCTGACAATGGCACACCTTTTGCTTGTTGTTCATAACGGAAAGAGTTCTGTTGGTATGCTGTGTGATCGGTAATAAGTGCTGTATCCTTTCAGAGGAGGAGCGGCTTTTAAGAGGGACTGATCAGATGAGGGCCTGCAGATGATTTCCGACTCGCTTTCAGAAATGGGGGCGAGTTTTTATTTTTCAGCGATAAGGAATGGGATCCTTGAAGCCTGCCTGCCCAAACCCTTTAAGTCTTATCCGGCAGCTTGTACACTTCCCACAGGAAGTTCCCTTGCGGTCCAGATCATAACATGATCTGGTGTGGCTGAAATCCATATTAAGGCTAATCCCTTTGAGAATTATTTCCTTCTTTGACAATTCAATTAGAGGGGTGCGAATGGAAAGCGATTTTCCGCTCTCTGAACCGGCTTTAGTCCCTAGATTTATCATCCTTTCGAATGCTGAAATAAATGCCGGCCTGCAGTCAGGGTAGCCGCTGTAATCCATAGTATTCACTCCTATAAAAATATCCCTGCAATTCATACTTTCAGCAAGAGCGGAGGCGAAGGAAAGAAATATCGCGTTTCTGGCCGGGACATAGGTTGGCGGAATTACTCCGGAATCACAGTCGCCCTGAGGAATTACGGCAAGCGGGTCAGTCAGAGCTGATCCGACCACGATCCTGTCCAGTCCAATCTTCAAAATTGTATGACTTAAAGCACCAATTGAACATGCAATATCAGATGCGCACTTGAGCTCAAACCCATGCCGCTGACCGTAATCAAAGGACAGGCAATGAACTGCAAACCCTTCACTGATCGCAACAGCGGCAGTTGTTGCGGAATCTAAACCTCCGCTCAAAAGAACAACAGCGCATGGTTTATTTTCCTCTGACATCATTGCTCCAAATATATTTATGCAACTGCAGATGCATTCTTGCGTCAATCCCCTTGTCAAGAATCCAACCTGCCAATGTTGAAGGTTCAAGCATTTCCGATACAGGCGAAAACAAAAGAGAGTTATCACAATTGCGGAGCCTGAATTTATCCATTATTGAAATCGCCCATTCAAAATCGCTCCGGTTACCGATAACAAATTTTATTTCATCACCGGATCTCAGGCGATTAAGATTGCTGAGCATATTTTTATCCGACACGCCGCTTGACGGGCATTTCACATCCATTACTATCGTTACCCGTTCAGGAACTTTTGAGATATCAATTGTTCCGTTAGTTTCCAAGATAACTTTTTTACCTGCCTCAATAAGGCGTATCATCAAATAAAAGGATTCATTCTGAAGCAGTGGTTCCCCTCCTGTTATTTCAACAAGCCCGCACTGATACACGGAAACACTCTCCAGGATATCATCAATGCTCATTTCATTGCCGTCGTCATAAGCATACTTGGTATCGCAATATGAGCATCTCAGGTTGCAGCTGGAAAGTCTTATGAACACGCACGGCAGACCAGCGCAGGTTGACTCCCCCTGAATACTGAAGAATATCTCATTGACTTTCAGCAACTTACCCCTGTATTTCCGAGGAAACTATTCGTACCTGAGAGCATCAATCGGATCCTGTGATGCAGCTCTTGCGGCCGGGAAAACCCCTGAAACAATTCCGACAAAAGCCGACACTCCGACCCCGAGGAGAACGGCCCAGAGAGGAACATAGGCTTCCGGAAAATTCGGGATTGCTTTTGCTGCAATCACACCAACCCAATATCCGACAAAAATGCCTATCGCTCCCCCAATTACACTGAGAACAAATGCTTCTATAAGAAATTGAAGAAGTATGTCCTGTTTTCTCGCGCCAACAGCTTTTCTTATACCGATTTCCCTTGTCCGTTCAGTCACAGACACAAGCATTATGTTCATAATGCCTATTCCTCCGACTATAAGAGAAATGCTCACTATTCCCGCAACAATTGCAGTCACCATGGAAAGTATGCCTGAAACCATCTCTACCATTTCTTCCTGAAGCATAACACGGAAATCATTCCTTTCATCAGGCTTCAGAGAATGCTTCCGCCGCAGAACTTGAGTGATAAGATCTTTGGCGGTATCCATATTTTCAGTGTTGTCAATTTTACAATCAATCAATATCTGTTTTCCGAGATCCTTCCCCAGCAGCGCCAAGGCTGTTTCAAAAGGAATAAGAATAAAGTCATCCTGATTGGCGCCGAGAAAGCTCCCCTTTTTTTCCATAACCCCGACAACCATGAAAGCTTCGTTGTTAAGTCTGATCTCCTCTCCGATCGGGTCCTTGCCTTTGAACAGGTCTTCAACTATCTCAACTCCGATGACGCATATTTTTTTCCTGTGCTTTGAATCGATATCATTTATGAATCTCCCGAACTCAACATACATACTGACAACTTCCTGAAAATCACCACCCGTTCCCAGAATTTGCTTGGTGAAGTTCTCGTCCTTGTATTTAGCTTTTGCGGATGCAGCGATCAGAGGAGAAAGTTTCGTTATGTATTTCACTTCCTTCTTCAATGTCAGAGCGTCTTCATAAGTCAGCTCAACTCTGTTGAGACCTGTTTCCTGGCGATGATAGTCAGGCATTATTCTGAGATAATTGGCTCCGACAGATTTGAACTGCTCCGACATATAATTGTCCAGCCCCTGAACAAGAGCTACTACAGCAATTACCGCCGCGACTCCAATTATAATTCCGAGCGTTGTCAGAAAGGACCTGAGTTTGTTAGACCATATCGAGCGGAATGACAAAAAAACGCTTTCGACAAACATCAGCTTACTCTTTCTTCGACAATTCTGCCGTCTCTCAGCCTGATGAGCCTTCTCGCCCTCGCTCCTATATCCTCTTCGTGTGTAACAACAATAAGAGTATTACCCTGTTCATTAAGCACCCCCAGAAGTTCCATTATTTCTTCCGTTGTCGAGCTGTCAAGATTCCCCGTTGGTTCATCCGCAAGAATGATGGAAGGTTTGTTCACAAGCGCTCGAGCAAGAGCCACTCTCTGTCTCTGCCCTCCGGAAAGCTCATTTGGCTTGTGAAGCATTCTGTCTTTCAAGCCGACTTTGCTCAATGCGGCTTCAGCCATTTCACGCCGTTCTTTTCTGGGGATTTTGGAATATATCAGAGGAAGTTCAACATTCGCAAGAGCAGAACTTCTTGGTAGGAGGTTAAAGGTCTGAAAAACAAAACCTATCTCCGCGTTCCTTATTCTGGACAGTTCCAAATCATCCATGCCCCTTACTTCTTTGTCCTTAAGCCTGTATGAACCTTCCGTCGGAGTATCAAGACAACCCAGAAGGTTCATAAGAGTTGATTTTCCTGACCCGGAAGCTCCCATAATGGCAAGATATTCACCTTTCTCGACATCAAGATTAATACCATCTAAGGCTTTAACCGTTTCATCCCCCATTACATAGTGTTTTTTCAGTTCTCTTATGGCGATGAGCATTATCAGTTAACCCTCACTTCCATTTCGCTTTCGTCCTCATCATCCCCGGCTTTCCTTTCCTTTGGTCTCTTTATTTCCTTTTCAGTAACAGCATCTCCTGTTTCAAGATCTCTCAGGATCCGGTAAGGCCCTGTTATCACCCTGTCTCCTTCTGAAATCCCGGAGGTAACTTCAATATGCGTTTCGTTACTTAAACCTGTTTCAACAAAAACAAGCTCTGCTTGATTATTCTTCAAAAGAAAAACGGCATTTCCTGTTTCGCCGCTGCTGTCTTTTCTGTCTTTTGTCACTACTGCCTGTATCGGAACCGCAATTATGTCAACGCTGCTTCCCGTTTCAATCTTGCCATCGGTTGACATTCCGGGTAAAAGTCTTCCATCCGGGTTATCAATTGTAATTTCCACATCAAAAACAGGTACGCCCTCTTTGCTCATTGACGCAGAAGAACCTATTTCGGTAACCTTGCCACTGTATTTTTGATCTTCGATTGCATCAACAATTATGACAGCTTCCTGATTCAGACCAAGTTTCACAACATCGCTTTCGTCAACCTCGAGTTCAGCGTTAACCTCTCCCATGTCAGAAATAGTCATAATAACTGTTCCGGGATTGTTCATGGTCCCTGTCATCACAGTCTCACCTTCTTCCGCGTTCAGGGAGGTGACTATACCGTCCAATGGAGAAGTAAGAATAGTGTTTCTGAGCGATTTTCCCGCTTTCCTCAATGCGGCTTCGGCTTGGCAAACCGATTCTTCTGCGCCCCTGACAGCTATTTTGGCTGCCTCGAAGTTCAGTTCAATATCATCAAGATAGTCTTGGGAAATCAGATGTTTTTCAAAGAGGGATCTGTTTCTGTCAAGGGTCTGCTCAGCTCTCGACAGGTTGAGTTTTCTGTTTTCCACCTCAATGGCGGACATCTTCAACGCAGCTTCTATACTGTCCACTTCGGACTGGTAGATATCCTTATCCAGTTGAAGAAGCATCTGCCCCTTGCTAACGGAGTCGCCTTCCTTCACATTCAGAACTTCAATTTTCCCGATTACATCAGAGCTTATATTGACCTGTTTTTTAGGCTGTATTTCGCCGGAGGCTGAAACAACAGAAACAATATCCATTTTTTCCGCCTTCTCCGAATAAACTTCCTTGCCTTTGCCGCTTGATTTTCCTTGCAGACTTAAAAAAACAATAGCAGTTATCACAGCTAAAACAGTAAAAGCGATAAGGGATTTTTTCAGCATCTTTTCTTCAGCTCCCCATTGTCTGCAGGAAGGCAAGACCGACCTTCGCAACTACGGCAACAAGCCAGAGGGAAAATACAACCGCCCCTGTCAGATAAGGACTTTTCTTTGTTATTGCGGATAGCCCGATCGCCATAAGAATGATAACCCAGATCGTGAATAAATCAATTGACGACAACAAGGCCATCAAAGGTTTGGAAACAGATTCCGGATCAACAAAAGCAGCAACATTTGATTTAACAAAGTATGCCATCTCATCAAATGTTCTGACCTTTTTGAACATTATGAGTATTAAAAAAAGAAATGACTTGATGATATATATGAACCATGAATAGACCACAACAGTGAATGTCTGCCCGAATGTGCTGTCGGCCCCGAACATCTTGAATATTATCAGAAACAGAAAAGCGATTATCGCTGCAAAAAGAGGAGGGGCAACAACAGCGCCCACAATCATGCTGATTTTCGTCGTCACTTTTGTGACTTTCATTATCGTATCAAGCTGTTCATCCGGAATTTCATCCATTTTGCCGGATTCCTCCATTTGAACCATTGCCATCTCCCCGACATCGTGGGTTGCCAGAAATACTCCGTTTCCAGCAAGCCCGACCAATATCAGAATAAGCATCGGAACCAGCCCCCAGTCATGTTTTCTGGCAATATCGGCAAAAGTCCGAAGCGGGGAAAAAAATATTCCTGTGAGCCTTTCAAGCCAGTTCATTTCTGCTTTGGGTTCTTCACCAAGAACCTTTTCAACTATACCCATGCCTGCACCTTCGTTTTTATTTTCATCCATGGCTTATTCCTCCTTCACTCTTCTATTTTTATATTAAAACTTTCCAGCAGAGTTCCCTGAGCCTGTTCGAACCTTATCCGGGCAATATTGTAATCTATTACCGCTTTTAGTTCGGCTGACTGGGCAAAAGCAAGATCCTCCTGGAAATCAAGAACATTGTAGCTTGTAGAGAGGCCGTTCTTGTATCTCTCCTCCTCTGCTTCCAGTTTCTTCTGCTGAAGGACCCTGTTTGCTTTTGCGGCTTCTACTCTGTTCAAGTCCGTCTCAAGTTGTCTTACGGCGTCCCTTACCTCAATCCTAACCATCTGTTCAACCTGCTGGGTGTAAAATTCGGTCTGCTGGAATCCGAGCAATGCCGATTGATAAGCCCCTCTCGCGCTTCTGTTGAAAAGAGGATAACTGAGACTCACCCCCACAGACCATGTTTTGAAGTCTCTGTCATAGATCTGATCATAAGCATCACTGAAACTTCCTTTTTCATATACAGGATCCCCCGTAAGCATATTGAATGTGTGAACATCACCGCCCAGTCCTGCATAACCTAGGTTTCCTTTAAGGTTTAACGCAGGAAGCCTGCTGTTTTTATAATATTGCATATCAAGTCTGCCATTCTGAAGCATAAGTTCAGCGTTTTTAAGCTCCACCCTGTTTTTCAGGGCTGTTTCAGTGCTGGCTTCAAGAGAAGTTACTATTTCGGCAACTTCCGGTTTCTCAGCGGGAACAATATCATGTTCCCATATCTGATTATCCGTCGGAAAATTAAGGAGCCTGCACAAAGCATCCTCCATCTGCTGGACATAATTTTCGGCGATGATAACGGATTCCTTTCTGGAAGCAACGCCCGCTTCAGCTTGAGTAATCTCTATTGGAGCGAGAACACCAACATCAACCCTGATTTTTGTGTGTTCAAGAAGTTCTTCTGCAAGTTTCAGGGATTGTTTTTTTACATCAAGGTCTTCCCTGAAATATATAAGGTTCCAGTAACTCTGCGAAGCGCTCGAGACCACATCGGAAACCCTGAGAATGAATTCGGCATCCGAAATATCCTTATTGTTTGCAGCTATCAGAACTGATTTTCTATTGTTTCTTATCCCGAAACCCTTCAGCAGAGGCTGTTCCAAACTCAGGGCAGCCCATACACTCGCGTAGGGGTTCAAGTCGTTGATACTGGCAGTGCTTTCTCTTCTGGTGTCGTAAAGATTAAAGTTCAGTCTTGTTCCGGATGCAAATTTCCGGGTTACTCCGAAATTTATTATATCCGTGTCTGTTTTTACAATGCTGCCTCCAGCCAGAAATGAACTGGATTGAGGATTTTGAGAACTCTCGGTTGAAAGCTCAAGCGAAAAATAAGTATCAAATATTGAACGCTCGCCCAGCCACATCGCTTCCTTGATCTTCGGATTAAGTGATTCAACCCTGACATCCAGATTCTCGCTGACAGCTCTGCTTATGACCGCGTCAAGATCAATAACAGTCTCCGAAGCGACTGCAGTCAGGGAGAGTAAAATTAATAGGGCTGGTATTGTTAATGCTTTCAATCGGTTCATAGCTAGTTTATCCTCCTGCTAAAATTATTCAGACATTCCATAAATACGAAAGCCATTCTACAATGTTTCATGCTTTTGTTAAATACAAAGGGCCATATAAATCATCGCAAGCGAATAGCACGCAGCCATGCTTGACTTGAAATTCAATTGTCATATATTAATTGCTGGAAGATATTTTAATGATAAATGTAAAACATATAAAATTGATACTTCTCTCAGCTTTGCTGGTTTTTATTTTAATCATTGTTTTGAATTTCGGCAAAAAAGAAGCGGTTAAACCCGAAATCAGCGAAGCACCGGGGCAGATAAAGAACGGACAGCAGATTTTATCCGAAAGCAATATATTTGAATTTACAAAAACGGAGATGGGGGAAAAAATATTCAGGATTGCAGCTGAAAAATTTGAAGGCTACGAGAATGGGGTTCAGAAACTCAGCGATGTAAAACTGGACTTTTTCGGTGAAAAAAGCGGAGATATCGAAATTACTGCAGGAAAAGCCGAATACAACCCGTCAAACGAAAATGTCAGGCTGATTGGTCAGGTGGAAATGAAAAATAAATCGGGCCTCAGGCTTACAACAGATGAAGTCGAGTACTCGGGGAATGGCAAAATAATATCCGATTCAAAAGTGAATTTCTCCAAAAGCAACTACAGCGGATGTGCGGACTCACTCTCTTTTGATGTGAATTCAAGAGAGCTCAATCTTTCAAATAACATTATCCTTCGGAGCCCTGATGTAATCCTTTCCGGAAATAGGCTTGATTATTCAATGCCGGATGAAAAAGCCATAATCACAGGGGATCCTGAAGTGAAATTCAAAGAACAGGGGACACTCCGATGCGGCAGGATTGAAGCCTTTTTTCCTGGCGATGCACTGACCAGAATATATGCATCAGGTACTGCAGACTTTTTGAGCTTGACAGGTTCTGACAGCCTGAAAGCGGAAAATCTCACTGCATTAATGGACAGCACGGGGAAATACCTTGAAAGAATAACAGCGTCCGGAAACACTGAAACTTTATTCAGAAACAGCAACTCAGGAAAAAGTTATCTTCTCATTACAGATATGATCACGGCGAGCTTCAGCAAGGGTATGCTGGATAACATTGAAAGCATTGTTCCTTCATCAGTCCAGGTTTCCGATAATAACGGAGTCCCTTCAGAAAAAGCGTCCTGCGGAAGATTTATTGCGTTTTACAATGACACTGACAGGGAATTCCACCGACTATCCCTTTCAGGAAAAGTGACACTTGAATCGGATTCATTGTCGGGCAGAAGCGAAGAAGCTGTCTATTACAGGAACAGCGGTAATATTGTCCTCAGAGACTCCGCAGAAATCTTATATGATAATTACGAAATAAAAGCCGATTTAATACGCTATAACTCCTCTGTAAAAGTTCTATTTGCGGAAAAAAATGTCACTGCCAAAATATCAGGATCTTCATTAAGGGAGCTACCTTTTTCAGGTAATTCTCCGGTTTATATCAGTTCCGGTGCTCTTGAGCTGAAAGAGAAGGATGAACTAGCTGTTTTCACGGTTGATGTAAATGCAAGACAGGATAAAGATGTAATTGTCTGCAACAAGTTGGAGCTTGACAACATGGCTGGTGAAGTAAGAGGAACAGGCAGGGTTACAACCAGAGTGCAGCTCGAAGATGAGGTTGTTCCGATGATTATAAATTCGGAACAACTTGTCTATGACCAGAAAACCGAAATCGCAAACTACTTTCCACAGGTAAATATGTCAAGAAAAGGCTTCAGCGTTTCATGCAGCAATGTCAGGGTCAGAATGTCTGATGAAATTGACGAGATAGAAATGGACGGGGAGCTCATACTTTCCGGAGAAAACAGAGAGGCTGTCGCCGAAAAAGGGATTTACCTTCTAAGCAACAGGTCTCTATTCATGCAATCCTTGAACAGTCTCGTTTCAATAAGGGATCTTACTTCAGGAGAGATAGTAAAAGGCAGAAATTTGACTTATTTTGTTGACAGTGATAGAATTGAAATTGGCGGAGATCCTTATGGCAGAACATCTTCGAGCTCCAAAGCGGATTTAAAAGGGTTTTGAATGGCAAACAGGCTTCGCACTGAAAATATCTCCAAAATTTATGCCGGAAGAAAGGTCGTTGACGGTATTTCAATTGAAATCAATCAGGGAGAAGTTGTCGGACTTCTGGGCCCAAACGGAGCAGGCAAAACCACAACATTCTACATGGTTTTGGGTTTGGCCAAGCCCGATTCAGGGATGGTTTTTCTTGACAGTGAAGACCTCACGGAATACCCGGTCTATATAAGGGCAAGGAAAGGGATTGGTTATCTGCCTCAGGAAGCATCAGTATTCACCAAAATGACTGTGAAGGACAATCTTCTTTCCATATACGAAACACTTGAAAGAAGCATTTCGGAAAATGCAGAAAAGGCGGATGATCTTCTTATGGAATTCGGACTCACTGCTCTTTCAGGCCAGAAAGCCTATTCACTTTCAGGGGGCGAAAGAAGAAGGGTCGAAATCGCAAGAGCCCTTGTAATGAATCCTTCTTTTCTTCTACTCGACGAGCCTTTCGCAGGGATTGACCCGATAGCGGTAATGGATATTCAGCGAATAATCAGTAAACTCAAGGAAAGAAATATAGGAATTCTCATTACTGACCATAATGTGAGAGAGACTCTGTCCATAACTGACAGAGCCTATATCATCCATGAAGGAAAGCTTTTCAGGTCCGACACTCCGGAGAAACTTGCGGAGGACCCTGAGGTGCGTGAAATATATCTTGGACAGAATTTCAGGTTAAGTTGACAAAAAGATGGGACTAGAACAAAAACTTCAGATGACGCTCTCTCAGAAGATGGTGATGACGCCGGCTCTTCAGCAGGCAATTGCTCTTCTTCAGAAGAACAGACTTGAGCTGGCAGATATTCTAAAAAATGAGATAATAGAAAACCCTATCCTTGAAATTTCCGAACAAAATGATGATATACCTGTCGCTAATCAGGAAAAAAATGACAGTCTCTCCTCTGAAGATTATGAGATAGAAAGAAATACCAGGGATAAGGATCCGTTTGATGAAATTGACATTGATTCCTATTTTGATGATTTATCCGGTTATTCCGGTGATTTCGAAAAATTTGACGATCTACCGTCCTTTGAAAATACCTTAAAATCATCTACATCTCTGACCGACCATCTCCTTTGGCAGTTTGGAATAAATTCAGGAAATGATATTAACCGGGAAACAGGTGAATATATAATCGGAAATATTGACGAAAATGGCTACCTTGAGGCTTCAGAGGAAGAAATAGTCGAAATGGGAGGTTTTTCAGCAGAAGATGTGCAAAAAGCTCTGCAGGTAATTCATAAGATGGATCCAAGCGGTGTCGGAGCAAGAAATCTTCAGGAATGCCTGCTTATCCAGCTTAACCATCTTGGGCTCGAAAATTCGGTTGCTTCAGTAATGGTCAGAAGTCATCTGGATAAACTGGAAAAAGGAAGCTACCAGAATATCGCATTTGAATTGGGAATTTCGCTTAATGAAGTTCTTGATAATGTTGATATTATCAAAAAACTTGATCCTAAACCTGGCTCCTCTTATAAATCTGAAGGTTCTACTTATATTATTCCGGATGTTTATGTTTATAAGATGGATGGCGAATACAGAATAGCCCTGAACGAAGAAGGTATGCCGAGATTAAGAATAAGCAAATATTACAAAGAACTTATAGACGGAAATGGAAAGGGTAAAGATACCGACGAAACTTCCAGCTATCTTAAAAATAAACTGAAATCTGCATTATGGTTCATAAAAAGTATTGATCAGAGACAAGGAACTATTTACAAAGTGGCTGAGAGCATAGTGAAACATCAGAGAGATTTTCTCGATAACGGACTTACCCACTTAAAGCCAATGATCCTGAGCGATGTCGCCGACGATATCGAAATGCACCAGTCAACTGTGAGCAGAGTTGTAAACAATAAATATATACATACTCCCCAGGGTTTGTTTGAAATGAGATATTTTTTCCACAGCGGACTGCAGGGAACAGCCGGAAATGGGGATGATATATCGTCAATAAAGGTAAGAGAACTTATTAAAAACATCATTTCTGAGGAGAATCCGGAAAAACCTGTCAGTGATAATGAAATAGCTGAGAAACTTGTGGAACAGGGAATTGATATTGCCAGAAGAACTATTGCAAAATACCGGAAGGAACTGAAAATTCCTTCTTCTACCAAAAGGAAAACGAGAACCAGATGATATCAACATTAGTTTGCATTTGTATTTTTAACATAAGGAAGGAGAAACCATGAAGGTAGAATTCACTGGAAGAAGTTTTGATGTCACAGATTCAATTAGAGAGCATACAGACAATAAGCTCGGTCGTGTTCTCAGGGGTCTTGACAGTGTAAAGGATGTGCAGGTGACTCTTACCCTTGAAAAATTCAGGCATATCGCTGAAATAATTGTGCATATGAAATCCAAAACTTTTGCAGTAAAAGAAGAGACAGATGACATGTACACTGCCGTGGGATTTGCAGTTGACAAACTTGAGAGGGCTATCAGAAAGCATAAGGATAAAATTGTTGGAAGCAGAAGGAAAGCCAGAAACCCTTTTGATGTTGCGGCAGTTTCTCAGGTCGATTTTCCTGAAGAGGACGAGGAACTGACCGCAGATACCCCCAAAATTTTAAGATCTGACGATTTCACTCTTAAACCGATGTCTGTTGAAGAAGCCGCTTTGCAACTTTCTTCCGCCAGAGAGAACTTTATAGTCTTTCGGAATTCGTCTTCTGAAATAATTAATGTTCTTTATGTGCTGGATGACGGTAATTACGGCCTGATTGAGCCAAGAGAGTAACTCCGTAGGAATTAAGTTTAGCGTGAATTTCATTTTTTAAATGAATTTCCGCTTCATCAGGACAAAAAATGAATCTTACCAGCGAAGCAATTTATCCTGAAATTCCAGTTTCAGAGCTTCTGACAGAAAAAGCCGGTTTCTTGGGCTTAATGGTCGTTCACGGACAATCCGGACTGAACAGAAGGATATTGATGCCCATAATTCAGAAACCCGGGCTTCCGCTGACCGGAGATATTAAATCCTTATATAGAGACAGGATCCAGATCTTGGGAAAAAGCGAGATAAACTTTCTTAATAATCTGTCTGACAAGGATCGTTTGAAGAATCTGCGATCCATCTGTTCTTCTGAAATTCCATGCTTTATTATAACCAGAGGACTTGAAGCTCCTGCCGAACTCAAAGCCCTTGCGGAATCATTTTCAGTTCCTGTTCTCTCATGCATGATGAAAAGCGCCGCGCTTGCTGACCAGATAACCCGATTTCTGTCTGACATACTGAGTCCTTACACAAATCTGCACGGGACACTTGTTGAAATACACGGCTTAGGCGTTCTTCTGATCGGAGAAAGCGGGATCGGCAAGAGCGAATGTGCCCTCAATTTGATAACAAAAGGACACCGCCTGATCACAGACGACAGGGTGATCCTTCAGAAAAGAACAGGGAACAAAATTACCGGTTTAAGCCCTGAAGACACAAGATTCCACATGGAACTCAGAGGAATTGGGCTTATTAACATCAAAGATATGTTTGGTGCTGCATCCATTCTTTTTGAGAAGACAATAGACCTTATTGTTACGCTTGAAGCCTGGAAGGAAGGTAAAAATTACGACAGACTGGGACTTGACGAACAGGAACTTAAAGTGCTTGACACAGGAATACCTCATCTCGTGATGCCGGTTGCGCCGGGAAGAAATACGGCGGTTCTGGTCGAAGTGGCGGCTAGAAACCATCTATTGAAAATGGGTGGTTATCACGCTGCCAGAAATCTGTCAGATCGGATTCAGAAAAAACTTCTCAGGAACACCGGAGATGAATAAGCGAAGGTTTGTAATCATAACCGGTCTTTCAGGATCAGGGAAAACCTTTGCTGCAAACAGCCTTGAGGACCTCGGATATTTCTGTGTGGACAATCTTCCGACCCAGCTCCTTCCTACATTTAAAGCATTAATCACACAGACAGGAAGTCAGCTTACAAGGGCAGCTCTTGTGATGGATATGAGAGAGAAGTATTTTCCTGACAGTTTTCAGAAAGCTTACAGAGAACATCTCGCAGGAGAACCGGGAATTGAGATGAATCTTATTTTCCTAGAGGCTTCCGACAGCAAACTTCTTGCACGGTTCAGCGAATCAAGACGACCTCATCCGTTCGAAAAAGAAAGCGGGATTGATCTTAAAACAGCGATTGTAGAAGAGCGCCGATCTCTTTCCAAGATAAGGGATATGGCTGACATCATAATTGATACATCGGAAAAGAATGTTCATGAACTTAAATCCTTTATTAAAAAACGCTTCGGAGAGGATGTTGAACCCGGCAAAATGCATATCAATATAATGTCGTTCGGTTTCAGACACGGAATCCCGGACGATGCCAATATTGTTCTTGATGTCCGTTTTCTTCCTAATCCATTTTACATCGATGACCTTCGCAAACTGGACGGCGAAAACACTGAGGTTAGGCATTTTGTTAAATCGAAGCAGGAATTCAAGGAATTCTTGAATAAGTCATCGGATTTGCTGCATTACCTTATCCCGAAATACGAATCCGAAGGGAAGGCATATCTTACAATAGCAGCGGGATGCACTGCTGGAAGACACAGATCTGTGGTTGTCGCATCAGAACTGGCAAAGGTCCTTCAGATGCATAACCCTGCAATCAAAGTAATTCACAGAGACAAGGGAAAAGAATGATCGGTGTACTTATAATAACTCATGGTCAATTGGGAAGCGAACTGATTGATTCTGCAAGGATTATTCTTGGGGAGGACCCCGGATTTAAATTTTTATGCCTGAGCTGGACCAAAAACATGGAGCAACTGAAGGAGATTGTTAAAAAAGCGGTTAAAGATGCCGATTCCGGAGAAGGAGTGCTTATTCTTACGGATATGTTCGGTGGCACACCGACAAATCTCGCAATTCCTCTAATCAAAGAGGGACAGGTTGATGTTGTTACCGGTGTTAATCTTCCAATGGTACTTAAGCTTGCAAATCTAAGAGATTGCACTGATCTGTCCTGCGCTGTCGAGATGGTAACCAAGAAAGGAATTGAAAGCATTCAGCACGCCTCTGTTTTTCTGAAGAAAAAAGATGATTGAAAAAAACATTAAAATCCTTAATAAAATGGGTCTTCATGCCAGAGCTGCAGCAAAACTTGTCAGGCTTGCATCCCGTTTCGAATGTTCGATTACAATTGGAAGGGATGGCGAAACAACTGATTGTAAAAGCATTCTTGGTATTCTTTCACTTGCGGCATCAAAAGGAGTAACGGTGAAAATATCATGTTCGGGACCTGATGAAGACAGAGCTGTTGGCCTTATTGAAGCGCTTATTAACAGCAAATTTGACGAAACAGAATGATCAAGCGAATTACGGCAAAAGGAATTTGCGCATCTCCCGGAATTGCGATAGGAAAGCTCCTCATTCTGAACAACAGCGATATGTGTGCTTTCAAAATCAGTATTCCAGAAGAAAAACTGAATGGAGAAATTGAAAGATTTAATGCTGCTGTGAAGCTTGCAAAATTTCAGATCAGCAAAATCAGAGAAAAAACTTCTATTTCATTCGGGGACAAGCATGAATACCTGTTTGATGCCCAGTTGCTTCTTCTTGACGACGAAATGCTCACAGGAAAAACAATCAGAATGATAAAAAAGGAGCGAGTCAACTCTGAATGGGCTCTGGAATCTACGCTTAAGGAAATTAGAAAGTTATTTGAATCACTTGATAACGGCTATTTTTCAGAAAGGGTAGGAGATGTTGACGATGTGGTCAAAAGAGTCCTTTTGAACCTAATCGGAAATCTTCCTACCGACTTGTCATCAATAGAGCATGACACAATTTTAGCCGCTCACAGACTTACGCCTTCTGAAGCTGCTCTCATCAACCGTGACAAAGTGTCCGGATTCGTGACCGACACAGGAGGGAAAACATCACATACCGCAATTATTGCAAGATCTCTTGGAATTCCTGCTGTCGTCGGGCTTCATGATTTTTCCCGAAAACACGAGAACGGCTCTGTGGTCATAATAGACGGTTCAGAAGGGCAGGTAATAGTTCACCCCAATCCAGGCGAATTATCCGAATATCGCAAGAGAAAGAACTCTTTTGAGATCAGAGAAAAGGAGTTACATAAAATTAAAGAGCTTCCGGCTGAAACAATAGACGGTCATAAAATAAAACTGCTGTCCAACATTGAGTTTCCCCATGAAATCACTTTTGCCAATGACCTCGGATCAGAAGGGGTTGGGCTATACAGATCAGAATTTCTATTTCTGAAAGTCGCGCCGAATCTGCCGAACGAGAATGATCATCTCGCAGTTTACTCCAGGGCCCTTGATCTATGCGGTGATCGTGAAGTTACAATAAGAACATTTGACCTTGGCGGTGAAAAATTTTTTCATTCTGTAATAAATCCTGGTCAAGCTTCAAATCCTATTCTGGGGCTCCGTGCAGTAAGATTCTGTGCCAAGAATGATGGGATTTTTGAAATCCAGCTCAGAGCAATTCTTAAAGCCAGTGCCGCCGGAAGAGTGAGGCTTCTCATCCCCATGATCACAAATCTCGAGGAAGTCAGAACCGTTAAAAATCTTCTTGATAAAGTGAAGAATGACCTCAGAAAAGAGGGAGCTTCTTTTGATGAAAACATTCCATTCGGAATTATGATCGAGGTTCCGTCTGCTGCTTACACAGCAGATATTCTTGCCTCTGAAGTTGATTTCTTCAGTGTCGGAACAAACGATCTAATCCAATATCTGCTTGCAATTGAAAGAGGAAATGAGGATGTTGCTTATCTTTATGACCCTCTTCATCCGGCAGTACTGCGAACCCTGAATTTTGTTGCGGAAAGTGCTAAAAAACACAATATAGGCTTAAATCTTTGTGGCGAAATGGCATCCGACCCACTTTACGCTCTTGTCCTGATGGGGATGGGATATAAGGAGTTCAGCATGAACCCCTCATCAATCCCGCATATTAAGAACATAATACGGCAAATAAAAATGAGTTCAGCGGAAAATATGATGTGCAAAATATGGAACATGAAAACAGGCAGGGAGGTACATGAATTAGTGGCTTCACATTTTCATGGATTGATCTAACAGACCAAACATGTACGGAATTATTGTAATTACATGAAAAAAAACAAAAAGAATAAAAACCGGGAGGTCTTCAGGAGAGGCAAAAAATCAGGTCTGCCGCCCGGAACGGCTGTTTTTGTGGGCGAGCGAAAACTGGATAAGACAAAAATTAGCGTTATAAATTATTCTCCGGAGCATTTCGAAGAAGTCAAAGAAGCAGGAGTAGATGACTGTTCGCGATTGAAAAACAGTACTGGAATTGTTTGGATTAATGTTAACGGTATTCATGACACCGAGACAATTAAAACAATTGCAGATATGTTCAATCTACACCCCCTGACAACAGAAGATATTTCCAATACCCATCAGCGGCCCAAAGCGGAATTATTTGATAATTACATCTTTTTAGCTTTTAAAATGCTGTTATATGACGAAGGCTCAAACTCTATCGACAAAGAGAATATAAGTGTTGTACTTGTCAAAAACCATGTCATTTCATTTCAGGAGCGGGAAGGGGATGTTCTTGAACCGGTCAGAGAACGCATCCGTTCAGGAACTGGCAGGATGCGTTCAGGAGGAGCGGATCTTCTTGCTTACACTATCATGGACTGTATAGTGGATGAATACTTCGTGGTTCTTGAAAAGATGGGTGATCACATTGAAAAACTGGATGATGTAGTTCTAACAGCTCCTGATTCCAGTCATATGAATGAACTTCACAGGATTAAACGAGAAATTGTTTTTCTCCGCAAAGCAGTGTGGCCGCTCCGTGAAGAAATTTTGTCCCTTGAAAAAAGCGACTCCAAAATGATAAGTGATTTTATCAGGCCATTTCTGCGAGATCTTTATGATCACACAATTCAAATAATTGACATAGTTGAAACTTACAGGGACATTATAAGCGGCATCCATGACACATACCTTTCAAGCATAAGCAACAGAATGAATGAAGTAATGAAAGTACTCACAATTATCGGGACCATTTTCATCCCCCTCACTTTTATTGCAGGCATCTACGGAATGAATTTTGACTACATGCCGGAGCTGAAATGGCCATGGGCTTATTTCGCGCTCCTGGGAATTATGGCTGCAATTGGTTTGGCCATGCTGGTCATCTTTAAAAAACGGAAATGGCTGTGATTTCCAGGATCATCACATCCTGCGGGGCACATCTATCCCAAGCAGATTGAGTGTTTTCCTCATTGTTCCAATAAACCCGATAACTATCAGAACCCTTGTCGCCTGTATTTTGCTGTTCTTTTCATTCATGACTGGATTATTATGGTAGAAGGAATTGAATTCTTTCGCAAGGTTGTAGGCGTAATGTGCTATGTATGACAGTTCGAGAGAGGATATTGATCCGAAAACGCTGTCCTCAAACATCAGAATTCTGTAAATAATTTCCCACTGACTGTTTTGGCTGAGTGTCCCCAAATCAGCATCATCAATAAGTTTCTGAACATTTTCAGCGGCAATCCCCTTCTCTTCATTAAGCTTCCTGATAATGTTCTCAGCCCGGACTACAGAATATTGAAGATAGGGGCCTGTTTCTCCTTCAAAACTGAGAACCTCATCAAAATCAAATGTTATCAGCTTGTTTTTTGTAAACTTAACCATGAAATAACGAAGAGCGGCTGATGCTATCGCCGTTCCGGCATCCCACACCTCCTGCTCTGAAAAATCAGGATTCCTCTTCCCCACCTCTTTTACCGCCTTTGAAACGAGCGAGTCAATAAGGTCATCAGCCTGAACACCGATCCCCCTCCTGCCCGACATTTCGATAAAGTCCTTCCTGCTCTCATCTTCCGAGAGTTTAATCCCCATCTCAATACAGCTTGCCGGGGACATGGCCACCATTTCATAGGAGAAATGTACTGAACTGTCAGCTTCCTTTTGAAAGCCCAGCATCCGGAGGCTTTCATTCACAATATTCTGTAAATAAGCCTGCCTCACATCAATCACATTATAAACCTTATCGGCATTGCCGAAGCATTTGCCCGTTTCACCTTCCGGAGATGTTGTCCAGACTTCAGCACCATCCTCGTATTTGATGAATCTGGTATAATTGAAATCCTTTCCGAGAATTCCGAGCTTCCACATCTGATAAGCAATGTCTTTCGCAGTATAAGTGACTGTGCCATTTGATCTGATCAGTATTTTATCGGCATCTTCCATATCCTTGAAGAGCTGGCTTTCACTGAGTTTCATCACCCAGCAGCCCTTTTTCTTTTCATCCTGAGCACGATAAAGAAAGTCTGAGCCTTTAAGCTTCTCAAAAGCGCAGGTCCAGAAATCAAGCGCAAGAATATCGCTCTCCTTGGGGAGAAGGTCATAAGTGACACCCAGTCTTCTCATCGTCCGCAGGTGACAACGAGTTATTTCCGAAGATATATATCGCCCAACAGCCCCCTCCTCTCCTTCGCCCTTTTCAAGTTTCCGTAGTATCTGTCCCCGCAGGTTTTTTCTTTCTTCATCTTCCGCAAAGAAATCGCTCACTTTTGAGTAAAGTTTCCAGCAGTATTTGTCAAGAGGTTCCCTTATTTCCTGTATTTCTTTCAGACATCTCTTTTCAAGATGAACAAATCCCGCAACTATATCGGCAACCTGAACCCCGGTGTCATCAATAAAATTTTGGACTTCTACTTCAAATCCCTGATATTTAAGCAGTCTTACAAGCGTGTCCCCTATTACCGCATTTCGGATATGGCCAATGTGTGCGGCTTTATTCGGGTTGATATTTGTGTGTTCAACAATTATTTTTCCTTTTGAGGAACCAGCCACATAAAGAGGTTTTTCTGTCAGAATACTTCTGAAAATCTCTTTCCTGTCAAAATAAAGATTGATATATCCGGCTCCTGCAACTTCCATCTTTTCGCAGAAATCGGGGAGAGGGATTCCTTCCGCAATTTCACAGGCAATAATCCTTGGAGCCTTCCTGAGAATTTTTGCCAGATCAAATGCAGAAGTAACCGAAATATCCCCCATTTCTCTCGTCTGCGGAAATTCGACTGAAACACTTTCAGGCGTAAAATCAATTCCGAAAAGCCTGGATATACCCAGGCTGAAATGTTTTTTAATTTGTTTCTTGATAGCAAATATCATTTTTACAATCCTTCAGGAAATAAAGCGGAATTATATCCATTCACAAGCATCCAGTCAATTTATCTTGATTTACTATAGTGTAAAAGTTATATTGCGCTTATGACTAATTTTATTGATTTTATGATAACCGGAGGAGCACAGGAATGAAACATACATTTAAAAGCCTTTTTTTAATAGTACTTTCAGCGGTTTTTTTGCTTTCATTTGCCTACGGAGAGGATCAGTTTCCGACTCCGGTCAGTTCGATTTATGATGTTTCATCAGTGGAAGAGATCCCTGTTTTTGTATTCCCTGAAGTTGATGAATTCAAGCTTCTTGATGAGGATGCGGCCAACACTGACCCGGACAAACCATTCCGTTACGGGGTTGAGGTTTCCACCAACTTTAATCTTATATCGGACGGGCTTTACGAAGAACTTCCGAATGGAAACCACCTCTGGAGGTTGAGAATCAAATCTCTCTATGCTTATACCCTTAGTTTTCAGCTCCTTCCGTTCAAACTTCCGCAAGGTGCTCAACTTTTTCTTTATAAGCCGGATTTGTCTTATGTATGGGGTCCTTTTACAAACACAAATAATCGCAGCAATAATGAATTCTGGACTCCTGCGGTTCCTGGTGATGACACTGTAATAGAGTTGTATTTGCCGTATGAAACCAATTTCAGTCCTGAAATAGGTATAAGAAAGATTATACACGCTTACAAAGACACGCTTCTAAAAGTTATTCAGCCGTCATTGGACAAACCCAATCCTGGTGCAAGCCAGTGGTGCGAAATAGATGTTGAATGTGAAAGGGCTCAATGGGGGGATGAGATTCGTTCTGTTGCCCATTACACTTTCGGGCTTTATATGTGCACAGGGACACTTATAAACAACCTTGCACAGGACTGCACTCCGTATTTCTGGACAGCAAATCATTGCGTTGACAGAGATAGCGAAGCAAGCAGTGTTGTCGCTTATTGGAACTTTGAACGGGATAGCTGCGGCAGCGGAACAGGCCCTACAAACCAGACAACAAGTGGTTCGTCTCTTGTCTGGACAACAACGGTTTCAGATGCAACTCTTCTGCAGTTTGATACATTCCCCAACCTAGCCTACAATGTTCATCTTGCCGGATGGGAAGCTACGGGAACTGCGCCAAGCGATTCAACCTGTATTCATCACCCGGCAGGTGACTACAAAAAAATCAGCCACGATACCGATCCGCTTACAATCACATCCTATCTTGGAACCGTCTCACCCGGAGACGGAACCCACTGGAGGGTTGCCGACTGGGAAACCGGCACAACAGAGGGAGGATCTTCAGGATCCGGACTCTGGAATGACAGCACAAGGAGAATGGTAGGACAGCTTCACGGCGGATATGCTTCATGCACAAATAATGTCAACGATTATTACGGAAGATTCAGCGTTTCCTGGGCGAACGGTGTCAATACTTATCTTGATCCCAATACTACAGGCCAGAATTATGTCAACGGCATGGATCCTTCAAGCTGCACTTCATGCACACCACCTTCAGCACCTACAGGTCTGAATGTCACAAATTTCTGTTCCAGTGTAACCCTGTCATGGACAGCGACACCTGGAGCGAGCGGGTATAATGTTTACAGAAAAGACGGAACCTGCGGAGGAACATATACTCAGATTGCTTCAGGAATAGCATTGACAACTTATAACAACACCGGTGTAGTTGTTGGAAATCAGTACTCCTACATTGTCAGAGCATATTCCGGCGATGTGACATGCGTTTCAGCAGATTCCAACTGTGTTACTGCAACAGTCAGCGCAATTCCATCAGCTCCTGCAGCCCCCTCAACAACGGATGACTGCTCCGGAATTGTTGTTTCCTGGAGCTCTGTGAGTGGGGCAACATCATATAATGTTCTGAGAGGGACAAAATCAAACTGTTCAGGCCTTGTTCAGATCGGAACAAGTGCCACAACGACATATCCTGACACGACAGCCGCATTGAGCACGAATTATTATTATGCGATTCAGGCGGTAAATTCATGCGGAACATCTGCTTCTTCAGGATGCACTCTCGGACTGCACGAACTTACTGCACCTCTGGTTGATGTAAGCCCCGATGGGACAACCTCAGTATGCGTTGGGACCGATATTGTTTTTACATGCACAGTAACAGGTGGTTCTGGAACTTACACATACCAGTGGACAAGGGATGGTTCGAATATCACAGGGGCAACATTATCAACGCTGACCCAGAATTATGCAACTTCTCAAACCCACACATACAACTGTATGGTGACTGACCCTGGAGGTTGTTCGGGAACCTTTACCGACCCAACAAGCTCAGCCGGACAATGGGCGGCGTCACATACGGTGAATGTCACACCTGATGGCACGACAACTGTCTGTGTTCTTTCAAATATCATTTTCAGCGCAAGCATCAGCGGTGGCACTGGGCCTTTCACTTATCAGTGGACTGAGAACGGCGCAGTCATAACAGGGGCGACAAATTCGTCATACACCGCGAATAAATCTGCAGCGGGTTCATTCACTTATAACTGTCAGGTTACTGACACAAACGGTTGTCCCGGGGCAGTGACAGATGTTGCCAGTTCTACCGGGACATGGACTGAACCGTCGCATACGGTAAATGTTACACCTGACGGTATAACTTCTGTATGCGTAGGATCGGATATAAATTTTACCTGCAATGTAAGTGGCGGGACCGGATCATTCTCATACCAGTGGACAAGGGACGGTGGAAACATAACTGGAGCTACTTCATCAACGCTTTTACAGAACTACGGAACTTTACAGAGCCACACTTACAACTGTAAAGTGACCGATTCGGGCGGATGTCCCGGAGAAGTGACAGACATTGCAAGTTCTAATGGTGAATGGATAGATTGCGTTCCAAACATTATCTATTCTTCAAATCTTGATCCGGTCGCAATTGATGAAGACGGCGACGGGATTATAGAGGCAGCGGAAAAATGGCAGATGTCAGTCACCGTCGCAAACACAGGTATGATGGGAGCAACATCAGTTTTCGGCTCCCTGTCCGGAAATGGAATTACAGTATGCAATAACCCTGGCGGTTTCGGCAACATTGGCATCGGGGGGACCGGGACTTATATATTTGAGTTCATTCCTGACAGCGCGGACTGGTATTCTACAAATATATGCGGAGATCCTGCAGGCTTTGATCTTGTATCGAAATCCTCTGACGGAGGGCTTTACACTTATGCAGATGATACCGACTTCAACAGCCTTACAGTGGGAACGCCTTCAGGGAATGAAATAGGAACGGCATTAGATATTTCGGGAAAAGATAAAACATATTCATCTGACTTTGTCCCTAGCTTCACACTGGCAACTACAACATACGCTGAAGTCAGATATACTCTCGGAGGAACCACAGACCTTGTCAATTGTGTGGAAATAGTTTTGATAGCTCCTGATGCAACAACTCAAACATTGAAAGCAGCAGGTGTCGCAGATGCCAATCCCTACGATGTAACAGCCTTTTACAATAATAAAGGACCAGGAACCTATACACTTGAAGCAACAGAACTCAAGAATTGCGGAGGAGCTGCGGATACCGTTTCGCTTACCTCGATCCAAATGGAAGTTCAGACTGTAGGTGGCGGAGGTCCTGGATGTACAACATGGACAGCTACCTGCGCCGGATGCATTATTCCGAGCGGGCTCACTAACAATACAGCAGTTGATCTGAATGGGGCCTGTGTGGATGACGGAGTTCAGATCACATGGACAGCAGACGCTTCTGACTGGGGAGACAGTGATCTCGGAACAAGGACATATGATGTCCTCCGGGATGGAACACCTATCCAGTCAGGAATTGCATACGGAACAACAACATTTACAGATACGACTGGAGTTAACGGATCATCCTATATATACTCGGTACAATATAACAACGGATGCGGCCAAAATGCAGAAACAGCAGGAATCTTAATGTCTGATGAGTATGACACTCCCGGCGCAGTCAGCATTGACAGCATCGTGGACAATGACGCATGCGCGCAGAGCGGAGTGACTGTAACCTACAGCGGCGGCGCCGGAGCTACAAGCTTCAGCCTGCTTGTTGACACGGTTGAAGTCGCTACCGGAATCGGCAATCCTTATGTTTACAACCCGGGCGACACCCTTAGCCATGACTATGTTGTCAGAGGCTATGACCTTACCTGTTTCACCGACTCGGCAGTCACGGCGGCTACCGATGTAAACAATCCTGAGCCCGGAACACCCGTAATAGCCAGCATCACAGATGTTGACGCATGTCTTGCAAGCGGAATAACAATCGCTTACACGGCAGGCTCCGATGCAGTAAGTCATGACCTTTATGACGAGACCGGACTTCTGGTAGTCGGAATCGGTGCATCACCGATCCTCTACACCCCGGCCGACGCGTTAAGCCATAACTACTACATCCGCGCGATCAACACCTGCGGAACCGCTGACAGCCTCGCTGTGGCAGGAACGGATGCAGATCTTGCAGAACCCGGAGTGCCGAGCGGCGTAGCGGTAACAGATAACGACGCATGTCTGCTTAGCGGCGTAACAATCACCTACACAGGCGGAACGGACGCAACAAGCCATGACCTGTATGTTGACACAGTGCTTCAGGTAGTCGGATTCGTAAGCGGATCAACCTACGCACCGGGCGACACAGCAAGTCATAACTATGTAGTCCGGGCAATCAATGCCTGCGGAACCGCTGACAGCCTCGCGGTGGCAGGACAGGATGTAAACGACACACCGGCAGTTCCTATGATAACAAGCGTTGTTGATAACGATGCATGTGTCCAGGACGGTGTGACGGTAATCTTCACTGGCGTTGCGACAAGTTTTAACCTCTGGGTTGACGGCGCGGAAGTAGCAGTCGGGATCGCAAGTCCCTACATCTACAACCCCGGTGACACACTGAGCCACAACTATGTTGTAAGAGCAGTTGAAGGAACCTGCTATGCAGATTCGCTGGTAACAGCGGCTACCGATGTGAACGGCACCCCGGCCGCCATAACCATAGACAGCATCGTTGACGACGATGCGCTTGCTTCAAGCACAATAACCATCACATTCAGTGGCGGCGCAGGTGCTGTGAGCTTCGATCTGTGGGTTGACGGCGCAATGGCGGTTGCCGGTATCGCAAGTCCGTATCAGTACACCCCGGGTGATTGTCTGAGCCATGACTATATGGTTCAGGGAATTAACGGCGCGTGCACAACCGATTCCAACCTGTACTCATTCACAGATGCGGGATGCGCGGCAGGCGGAGTCGGAGAAGTACCGGACGGAGACGATGCACCGGGAACACCGCTGGAAGCTTCAAAGACTGGAAATGATGTAGTAATCAGCCACGACGCGGCAGCAGGCGCGACGCACTACAACCTCTTCAGAGGAACAATTGCGAACCTGAAACTGGGCGTTTATGATCACAACTTCAGAGCAAATACAGCCGACGCGTGCGACGGCGATAATTCGCTGGATTATCTCCTTGACGACACAGGTGCTCTGATTGATGGTGGCAACTACTACTACCTGGTGGCAGGAAACGACCAGCTCTGCGAAGGCTCACTCGGACAGAGCAGCTTGAATGTTGATAGACCGCATTCGGCAGACAACTGCGCTTTGATTGCATGTCCGTAACGATTGAAGACCTTTTAATTGAAGAATATCATTTTAATGACATTTTTAGCTATGATCAACTTAATGGAGGATTGAAATGAGGCGATGGTGTATTTTGGCAATGACGGTGGTCTTTTTCGGGTTGACTGTCTGCAGCGCAGACAATGTTGCAACTCTAACCCAGCATTATAATGCCGGTGAATATGCTGAAGCGGAGGCTTTCTGTGAAGTTCCGGATGATTTTCTAGCTCTTGCTGAACTTTATAAACAGGATTACAAACTTGACAAAGTCCTTGAAACCTATGAAAGAGGCGCTGAAAAACACGGTGATTTAAGAATTTACAAAGAATGGATAAAATATCTTCTTGCTCTCGAAATAGTTCCTGAAGCCGGAGCTGTTCTGGAAAATGCCATGAAGAATTACCCTGATACTCCGGAGGTATTAGAGCTAAAAGCTGAACAATGCGCTCTGGGAGGAAACCATATTGAAGCCTTAAAATGGATAAAGCTTGCCATTCAAAATGGGGCCAAGCCTCTTGACTGGCTGGAAAGACCTTTCTTCTCAAGAATGGGCGCGCTGGAGCCATACATCCGAATAATAAGCGCAAAGGATCTTCTGAACGGGATTGATAAACTGGAACCGGGCAGACAGATTGAAAGATTGAAATTGCTTTCAGCAGTCATTGAACCGGATATAGTCGATACACTCGTAAAAACAATTATATACAGCTATTCCCCATCAGTTAAAAAGGCCGGCATCAGAGCTCTGGGGGAACTAAAAACAGAAGCTTCGGAAGGATTTTATTCCCTTTTGAACGATGATGACCCGAGACTGCGAAGAATGGTATTGCTTGAGATCAGAGAAATCGGAATTCCTGAGATGTCGGCAATAATTGAGAGATATATTGATACAGAAAGTGCGCCAGGAAATTACGATCTCGCCGAAGTTGTGAGCGCACTGCTCAAAGCAAAGGACAGTTCCCCTGAAGATTCGGTGAAGTTGCTTGAAGGAATAAGAGATGATAACACTTATTCCTATCTGGCAATGGACAAACTGTCAAAACTATATACCAGCATGGGAATGCACGAAAAAGCAGCGGAAGCCGCAATAAAAGGAAGGGACGGAAAACCTATTGTAAACAAAGACGCGCTTGCGGGGGAAGAAAATACTCAAGCCTCTCTGGAAGCATACTGGGAATGTATGGAGAGAGAAGATCTGCGTGAAATGAAAGAACTTATCCAGTATCATGAGTATGTGGAGAAAATTGATGCCAGCATATATGGCCTTCCTGTAAACGACTTTGATGACCACAGAATGTTGAGTATTGCTGAAAGACTCTTTTTGAGAGAGAAGTTTGAAAGAGATGGTAATCCGCTTCCAACGGAGGGTCAGCAACAGTATCCCAGAGAAATTCGCCACTTTTTGAGAACATATTACAGAGACACGGGCCTTGTTCCGGACTGTTCGGGGATCCTGGTTGAAAGGGATTCTGATATTGCAATCAGAACTATAATTGAGGATGGAGCTGAAGTAAAATTAAGAGAGGATACCGGCGGTGACAATGAAGTAAATATTGCTGTAAATCCATACAATCAGCAATATATTGTCGCTACTTCAAACGATTACGACGGGACAAACGGGAATGACCTGTACTATTCTTCAAACTGGGGGGAAAGCTGGACTTACGGTAATGTTCCGCACACAGCTGCAACTTGTGACCCGGTTTCATATTATAACCAGACAGGCGGACAGGATGTTGTTTACCATTCATATCTGACCTTCTCTTCTCTCGAAATGAAATATTCCACAAATAATGGAGCAAGCTGGAATGCCTGCGCTCAGATTACAACTGCCGGACAGGACAGACAGGATCATGCAATAGATACCGATCCTGACAGCGGCTGTTTCAACAGAATATATCTTGCGTATCAGAACGGGGAACAGAGGATTGTAAGATCGACCGGTGCCACTTTTCCTTACTGTCAGAGCTGGGGAGCCGTTCATACTTCAGCCACAGGCAGCACAACTATCGGATCTGCGATTGTGGTTTCACCTACTTTCGGACAGCCTGCAGGAACAAATTCGATTGCTCATAATTTCTTTACAGGATATGGTTCCGGGTATCTTTATGAAGACAGGTCATCCGATTGTGGCGCCTCATGGGCGGAAAATTCCCGTTATGCCCTCAACAATGCAGGTGATTTTGAATGGGGAATTCCGTCAACATGCACGAGGCAGGTCTATTTCTATCCTCAGGCGGACAATGACAGACAGCCTCTCTCCGCTTTCAGGAATAATATTTACATTGTCTGGAATGATCTGAGTTCGAGCTGTACCCCTCCCGGCTGCTCAGGTAATACAACCTGTAATAATGATATATTCCTCGCAAGAGCAGTTCCCAATGACAGAGATGATCCTACAAGCTGGACCTTCGAACCGAAAGTCAATCTTACAGCTCCTGCAGGCCCTATTCCATCAGATCTTTACACGGATGAGTTCTATCCGTCAGTTTCTGTTGATCAGGCGGACGGCTCTATCTATGTGTCTTTCTACCGAACAGGTTCAGGTTCAACCGGAATAACTCCGAGGCAGACACAAGTGCATTATTATGCGGCAAAATCAATAGATGGCGGTGTAACATGGGAACTTCACAGGGTGACTGACCTTCCGACAGACGAAAGCGGGAGCGGGGCCGATTCATCCATGCAGTGGGGAGACTATACATGGAACGATGTTATTAACGGCGTTTGCTATCCTGCATGGACAGACCGAAGGGAATTAAACGACGAGGACATCTGGTCTGCAAAAATGTGCAGTGAGCCTTCCCATTGGAGTGAGAGAGAACCGACTTATACTCCGCCTATAACTTTAGCACTACCCGGGGCTCCCCTTCAGATAAATGTCAGCTGGACAGCTCCCGACATATACTGGGGAGACGGTGGTGAAAATAACGCGTTGAGAAAATATCAGCTCTGGGTGGACGGAGTCCTTGAAGAAGACAATATTCTGTGGACCGCAACCTCAACTTCGTGGACTGCCGCAGACTGCTCGACACCTCACAGCCTGTATATAAAAGCAATAAATCAGTGCGGAGTTTCGAAGAATTATGCAGCAGCGAACAATGTTTTGGCAACCGGTTGCTGTTCAGACAATCCCGAGGTTGATGTAACACCGGACGGCCCCTTTAGCTTCTGCATCGGAACAAGCCAGCTTCTTACGGCTAATCTGACCGGCGGCAACGGAACGATAACATATCAGTGGACAATAGACGGTTCAGACATACCCGGAGCCAATTCATCCACATACACTCCCAATGATTCGGGAACCCATGTTTACAACTGCAAGGCAAAATCGAATTTTTGTGCCGACTTTGCGTTAGATCCTTTTTCTGTGATGATTTCATGGCAGGATGTTCCTGTATTTACCGGAATTCAGTCTGTTACAAATGCTGAAGGTGCAACCTGCACCCTTGAACTTGCATGGAATGCGGCTTTGACGGTATGCCCCAACCCGATTGTTTATAATATTTACAGAAGCGATGAAACAGGAGGGCCTTATGTTCTTATCGCTTCGGTATCAGATCTTGTTTACAACGATGCGAATTCGCTTACAAACGGCGAAGATTACTTTTATATGGTAAGAGCAGAAGACAGCGTTAATGGAGAAGAAAGTAATTCTGTCGAACTTTCAGGAATTCCCACAGGCCCGGGCAGTGGATCTCAGGAATTTCTGAATGAGAACTTTGATGCTTCAGGAATTCCAGGAACCTGGACGGTTGTGGACGGTGGAACTACTAACGATACATGGTTTGCTGACAATGTGTCAGACCCGATGGGATGCACGACCGCTGATCCTGCTTCCCCCATATCGGGAAATTGGGTTGCAGCTGATTCTGATTGCGCAGGCTCAGGTGTAACAATGGACGAGCAACTAATAACTCCGGTGATTGATATGTCTTTAGCCGCGACAGTAACTCTTGAATTTGACCATAATCTTAACTATCTGGGCGGAGAGTTCTGTGAAGTCGATGTAATGTCATCAAATACTGGTGGAAGTTGGACTAATGTGGGCTCATGGGCAGCAGATTCAGTTGCACACATCAATATAGACATTACAACAGAAGCAGCTGGGGCTAATGATGTGCAGATCAGATGGCATTACCACAACGCGATTTACGAATGGTGGTGGTATGTTGACAATGTGGTCGTATCAGGTTTTGTGAATAATCCCTGTACAACAGGAAGCGGTTGCGCCAACAATCCCACTGTTAATGTGACACCTGACGGACCTTTGACGCTTTGTACCGGTACCGGGCAACTGCTTTCTGCTGACCTGACCGGTGGAACAGGGCCATTCTCATACCAGTGGACTGAAGACAGTGTTGATATTCCGTTTGCAACAGGATCAACATACACCGCAAATTCAACAGGAACTCATAACTACAACTGTAAAGTGACCGGACTGGCTTGTCCTGACAGTACCTGGGATCCAACAGGAGTGGATATTACATGGCAGAGTTATCCTGATTTTGCAGGAGTTGACTCTGTTATCAATCCGGCAAACGCCACCTGTACACTTAATGTTTCATGGATTGCAGCAACAACATATTGTGGAGGCACTATCTACTACAATATATATCGGAGTGATGATTCAGGTGGACCTTGGTCATTGATCACAACTGTGACAGGGCTGAATTATTCTGATACTATGAACCTCACAGACGGAGAGGACTACTTTTACAAAGTCAATGCATATGATGACTCAAATAGTATTGAAGATCCTAATACTTTAGAAGATTCAGGAATTCCCTCTGGTCCTGGAAGCGGTTCACAGGAGTTCTTCAATGAGGACTTTGAAGCATCAGGAATTCCAGGAACATGGACAATATTTGATGGCGGTACTTCTACTGATACCTGGTATACCGATAACTCCGGTGACCCAGGAGGTTGTGGAAATACTGATGCAGCTGCTCCATGTGCAGGAAACTGGGCCCAGGTTGACTCTGATTGTGCAGGTTCAGTAGATATGGATGAAGAACTGATTACACCGGCATTTGATATGAGCACTGCATCGACAGCATTTCTTACATTTGATCACTATTTCAGGATGTATAGTGCTGAAGTTGCCGATGTTGACATTAGATCAACGGGTGGAACAGGTGGTTCCTGGATGAATGTTGCATCCTGGACAGGTACTTCCACTGCCAATGCTGCAAGTGAGATCATAGATATCACGACTGAAGCTGCGGGATATAATGATGTTCAGATCAGGTTTCATTACTATAATGCAAACTTTGAATGGACATGGTCAATAGATAATGTGATCGTTAACGGAGATGTGAATAATCCATGTACTACAGCAGGCGGATGTGCTGTACCGACGGCGGGATTCACAAGTACATCCCCGGTATGTGATGGTGTGGGAATATCTTTCACCGATACTTCAGTTGCAGGCGGGACATGTGCGATCACAGGATGGGACTGGGATTTCGGTGATCTAGGCTCATCGACAGCTCAAAACCCTATATATACTTACGCAACAGCAGGAACATATACAGTTACACTCACTGTAACACAGGATGACGCTCAACAGGATATTTTCAGTAATACAGCTGTTGTAAATCCGCTACCGGGTGCACCGGTGATAACTGACATCACTGACAACGACGCATGTCTTGCAAGCGGAATAACAATCGCTTACACGGCAGGCACAGATGCAGTAAGTCATGACCTTTATGATGAGACCGGACTGCTTGTAGCCGGAATCGGTGCTTCACCGATCCTCTACACCCCGGTTGACGCAGCAAGCCATAACTACTACGCCCGCGCAATCAACACCTGCGGAACCGCTGACAGCCTCGCGGTGGCAGGACAGGATGCGGACGATACACCAACAGTAACCATAGACAGCATTGTTGACGACAATCCGCTCGCGTCAAGCACAATAACCATCACCTTCAGCGGCGGAGCTGGTGCTGTGAGCTTCGATCTGTGGGTTGACAGCGCTGAAACAGCCCTGGGAGTAATCAGCCCTTATCAGCATACACCAGGTGACTGCGACAGCCACGACTATGTTGTAAGAGCGGTAAATGGAACATGTTTTACAGATTCAGCCGCATATCCTTTTGCTGACAGCGGATGCGTCATCCCCGGCGTCGGAGAAGTACCGGACGGTGATGATACCGCGGGAACTGCTACTTCAGCCTCCAAATCAGGAAATGATGTTGTCCTCGCTCATGGCGCGGCAGCGGATGCAACGCATTATAATCTTTACAGAGGAACAATCGCTTCGATCATGACAGGTGTTTACGACCATAATTTCAGAGCGAACACCGGGGATATTTGCGAAGGCGATAACTCGGGAGATATGCTGGTTGACGACACGGGAGCTTTGATTGACGGCAACAGCTATTATTATCTGATAGGAGCGAACAATCAGCTCTGCGAAGGTTCACTGGGAGACGACAGCGCCAACACCCAGAGGCCGCATTCTTCTGACAGGTGCGGTCTGATTGTCTGTCCATAGAAGTTTTAGCTTCCGATAAAGGGCTGCCTCCGGGCAGCCTTTTTTATTTTTCCCTAAGTGCTGATGCGACCGGCAGCCTGGCAGCCTTGATTGCAGGAATTAGCCCTCCTATAAAACCCATAAGAAGAGCGAAGACAATACCTTGAAAAATCAACCAGGGAGTTATTCTGAAAGCAAACGCAAGTTGAGAAAAAGTCTGCCAGTTAATTGTTGATGCAGTATAGCCGTTCAGAGGAAGCGCTATTAGAACGCCTGTAATTCCCCCAAGTAAAGCAATGAACATTGATTCAAATATCATTGAAAGCATCACCTGAAAACCGGAAAAACCCAGTGCCCTCAAAGTTGCAAGTTCAGTGATTCTTGAGCTTATCGCCGAATACATCGTATTGAGCGCACCGAAAACAGCTCCGATCCCCATGACAAACGCCACCATATAGCCCAAAACATTTATCAATGTGGAGACAGCTTGGGATTGTTTTGAATAATAGTTTCTCTCCTTTTCTACTGATACTGTCAGCCTGGGATCGCTTGTGAGAGAATCCTTAATTCTGCTAAAAGATTCTATTGAATCTATTTTTGCGGTTACGCTTGAAAATACATTTACGGGTCTCTTGTAGGTCTGGCATAGAATAGAGGCATCGCACCATATTTCGGAGTCGAAAGCGCTTCCGTCTGAGTCCATCACCCCGGTCACGGTCCATTCAGTCCCTCCAAAACTGACTCTGCTGCCCAGTTCAAATCCGGAATACATCTTCAGCGCATTTCTTCCAACGACCAGCTCCGGAAGACCTTCTGAAAAAAACCTTCCTTCAGTTATCCTGACATTTTTCCTCACTTCAAGTGCCATCGGGGAGACCCCCCTGACTTGAGCAAGGGCATCAGAGCCTGACTTCCTGTGATGAAATGCCGCAACAACTACCACTTCAGGACTCACAAGAGGTCCGTAACTACTGGAAGCTACTCCTGATGCATCTGAAATAACTTTAACCTGATCCAGCATCAAAACGCTTTCCAGTTCTGAGGTAGCGCCTCCTCTTCTTATTATTATATTATCGTCTTCCCCGGAAGATATCATAGTTGCCCTGAATCCGTTTGACATTGAAAGCATTGCAAGAAAGACTGCTACTACACCCGCTATTCCCAGAACTGCGACCGCAGAAGATGCCCATCTCACTTTTACGCTTCTGATGTTGTATATCAAAGGAATTGACATGCGCTTATACCCTCCTCAACGCATCAACAACCTTAAGTCTTAATACCAGCAAAGCCGGGATAATAATTGAAATCAATCCCACTGCTACCGTAATAAAGAAGCCTTTAATCATATTTGCCGGGCTCAAATAAAACAGCGGCAGAAATCCTCCGGTAGGGTCTCCGCGAAGAGTAAACAGCTTTACAAAAATTAATCCCGTTCCCCCTCCAAGTAAGGGAAGCACCATATTTTCTGCGATGATAAGGGCAGAAACGGTTTTACCGCTGAAACCTATCGCTTTCAAAATCGCGATTTCGTTTGCTCTTTCTTTTACAGCAATGGCCATGGTATTTCCGGTAACCAAAAGAAGTGTGATAAAAACGACGGCACCGACAGAGAGAATTATAAGTTTTATGTTCCCCATCTGTTTTACAAAACTCGCATTGAAGGCACTTTCGGTCTCTGTTTTGGTTTCCCAAGGAGAATTCATAAAAGTGTCGTCTATTGCTTTTAAAACGGATGCGGATTTTTCAGGATCAGTTACTTTCGCTATATACCAACCGACAGTCCCGTTGGAATGTTTTCTTGCTTCTTCCAGATAATCATATCTAAACCAGAACTGTGTTGTATCATCTTCTTTTCTTTTGCCGTCATAAATCCCGCAAATATTGAACTCCCAAATGCCCGGCCAGATAGTTCCCTGAAGCGGAACCCTGTCTCCGATTTTCCATGCGTATTTTTCCGCTGTTTTTCTTCCGACTATGCACCCCTCCCTGTCCTTAAGGAAAGATTTCATTTCGTCTTCAGCAACAATAAACTCTTGATAAACCTTAAAATAGCTGTCTTTGTCTATAGCCATATTCACTATGAAGTTCTTCGGATCCTGGTATATCCCCCCGAACCAACATGCGTATGTAACTTCCTGCACCCCTTCAAGATTTGCCAGTCTGTCTCTGTATGAGAATGGAAGCGGCATTATCAGGGAGGTTCTGTTTCGTACTATCAGACGGTCCACCCCCGCAATTTCAATCCCCTGATTGAAAGCGGTATCAATTGTAGCCAGCAGGCCGAAAAGGAAAAGAGACACCGCAAATGATCCAATAGTCATAACCGCTCTGAACTTTTTGCGGAAAAGATTGGCCCGGATCAGTTTCAGGTATTTCATTACTTCCGGAAGCCCTCAATAAGAACACCTTTGTCAAGATGAAGAACAGCTTTCGCATGTTCCGCGGCTTTCGGGTCATGCGTAACTAGCAGGATCGTTTTGTCATGTTCGTTGACAAGACGAGATAAAAGAGACATTATCTCATCAGCACTGTCACGATCCAGATCTCCGGTAGGCTCATCGCAGAGAAGAAAGGTGGGATCTGCCACAATCGCCCTTGCTATCGCAACGCGCTGCTCCTGTCCGCCTGACAGCTGACCGGGAAAATGCTTCATTCTGTCTCTAAGCCCGACAAGATCAAGCGCGAGCTCAACATGTTTTTTTCTTTCAGATCCCGAAAGTGAAGTCAACAGCAGAGGAAGCTCCACATTCTGAAATGCCGTCAGCACAGGTATCAGGTTATAGAACTGAAATACGAATCCTACATGGCTTGATCTCCATGAAGCAAGTTTCGAAGATGAAATAGCTGTTATTTCATCACCCGCGACATTTATTGTTCCGGAGGTAGGGACATCCAATCCACCTAAAAGATTGAGCAGGGTTGTTTTTCCTGATCCGCTCGGACCCATGAACGCAATAAACTCTCCTTTATCAACATCGAGATTCAACCCGTGAAGCACGGTAATGGTTTCATTCCCCCGTTTATAAACCTTACTTAGGTTCCTGATCTTAATCAGCGAACCGCTTTCGGAACCATCTATTCTGACCATTTATCCTCCGTAACTCTTATTTTCTGCCCGTCCTTTAACAAAACTGTACTTTCAATAATAACAGCCTCCCCCTCCCTTAATCCGCCAGTAATTTCAACAGCATTCTGAAGGACATCCCCGACAGAAACAGCTCTTCTTTCAACAGTTCCGTTCTGAACGACAAAAACCACTGAAAACTCCCCTTCCTGTTTGATTGCCGCTTTTGGAACAGCCACCCTGCCGGAAAAATACTCTTTTTGTTCTTCGCGGAGAAATGACACCTTGACACCCATATCCGGAAGGATCCTCGGGTCGAGCACATCAAATGATATACGCACCTTTACGGTGGCTTTTTGCCGGTCTGCTGCCGGGATAACTGTTCTCACGGAAGCCGGAATACGGAAATCCGGATATGAGTCCAGAACAGCTGTCACCCTCTGCCCGGGGTAAACCTTTGCTATATATGATTCGTTTACATCTACTTCCACCTCAAGAGATGACATATCAACAATTGTTGCTATCCCCGTTCTCGTATATCCGCCTCCGGCGGATATAGGGGAAACCATTTCTCCCGGCTGGGCATTTTTTGAAATCACAATCCCATCGAAAGGTGCCCTGATAACGAAATTCTCAAGCTCAATCGATGAAAGATCAGCCCTTGCTTCAGCAGAAACTAATTGTTCCTCTGCAACTTCAATTGATGCTTTAACCATATCCAGTGCTGCTTCTGAAGTATCCCTGTCCTGTTCACTTGCAACATCTGAAGCAAACAGATCCTGAATCCTTCCGGCCGTGCGTTCTGCATCCTCTACCCGCACCCTTAACTCCTTTATCCGCGCTGCAGCCACATCCCTTTCTGCAGATGCTGCCACATAAGCAGCTCTTGCTTCTGAATCATCAATTTTTGCAAGTATTTGTCCTTTTGCCACCGGAGTGCCTTCGTCAAAAAATATCTCAGTAATCCTTCCGGTAACTTTAGCCGCGACGGTTGCCTGTTGCCTGGCAGTAACATAGCCGCTGGCTGACAGGACAGAGAAGCCGGAAGATTCGTCGGAAACCCTAGCTTTTGCTGTTTTGACTTCAGGGATTTCGGGTTTCAAAAAAATCCATGCTGACAGAGTGGCAATTGAAAGAAAAAATACCGCAACCACAGTCCATATTAGAATATAATTGCGATCCCCTTTTATCTTCTTGGAACTGTCAATTTTAAGCCCTGAAATGTCTTTATGGGTATCCAACGCTTATCCTTTAATTAATAAACGGGAAGTATAAGGGAGAAGATTTCATCCGTCAATTCGCACAGATCAAATACTCCTATTGCAGTTTAAACATAATAGGCAGAACTTTCCAGGAAAAAATTAAAACTTTTACTCGGACAACTTGTCCCACTCCAGATACAGGGAATCTATCTCACTCTCAAGATTTGCGCGGAGTTTCTTCTGGTAACGGATATTGTCTGTATCTAGCTGTTCAAAGGGGCTGTTGAGAATTCGGTCAATCTCATCAATTTTGACTTCCAGAGATGATATTTTGTCCTCAACTTCTTTAAGTTGGCGCTTTTTGTCGGTCTTTTTCAAAGGAGCTGGTTTCTCTTCTTTGGTTGTCTTCCGTTTTTGGATCCGTTCCTCTCTAACCTTCAATTCCTTTATGTTCTTGTTTTCAAGAAAATTTTTTCTGTATTCCGCAAATGTTCCGTGCGATATTTGAAGTTTGCCATCCGAAAAGATAAGAAGTTTGGTCGCGACCGAATCAAGAAAATATCTGTCATGCGTCACAAACACAAGGGAGCCAGAATACGATTTCAGCGAATTGATAAGAGATTCCCTGTTCTCAATGTCCAGATGATTGGTTGGCTCGTCAAGCAGCAGAAGGTTATGATGACCTGCTATTACCTTAGCCAGACTGAGCCTTCCCATTTCGCCACCGCTTAACGAGGTGACCGCACGGAAAACATCTTCACCGCAAAAGCCGAACGCACCCAGATATTTCCTGATTTCTTCTGCTTTTTCTGTCGGATTATCATCCCAAATCTGATCCATCACATTTTTTTTCTCATCAAGGATCTTCAGTTCCTGATCGAAATATCCGGGCCTTATGTTTGCTCCAATGGAAATAGTGCCGGACAATGGCTTCAATCTCTTTGCAATTGTTTTAAGCAATGTTGTTTTGCCGCATCCGTTCGGGCCGACAAGCGCAATTCTTTCCCCTCGCTGAATGATAAGTTCAATTCCGGACACAAGTTCTTTTTGACCATAACCAACCGACAGATTGTCAACTTCAGCGACAATATTCCCTCCTCGCCGGGACTCCTCAAATCGGAACGCAAAACAGGTTTCATCATGTTTTGGTTTTTCAATCACTTCTATCTTTTCAAGCATCTTTCGCCTTGACTGCGCTTGTTTTGTCTTCTGACCCGCAATGTTCCGCTGGACAAAATCCTCTGTCCTCCTGATAAATTCCTGCTGCTCCGTATATTGTTTCTGCTCAATCTCCATCCTCTGCGTTTTCTGGATCTTATAGGAGCTGTAATTACCGACATATTCCGAAAGTTTTCCGTTTTCGAGTTCAAGTGTAACCCGTGAAACCTTGTCGAGAAAGTACCTGTCATGCGATACAAGGATGAATGATTTGTCCGTTCCCGTCAGATAACCTTCAAGCCATTCAATCGCCATGAAGTCAAGGTGGTTTGTAGGTTCGTCCAGAAGCATAATATTCGCGTCATTCAGAATGACCATCGCCAGCGAAATACGGCTTTTCTGACCTCCGCTGAGTTTAGAAACCTGAAGATTAAACTCCTCGTTGCTGAACCCCAGCCCGTGAAGAACTTCTTCGCAGCGGGACGGAAATTCATAGCCGCCTGCAAGCATGAATGTTTCCTGCAGAGCTCCATATCTCGATGCAAGTCTGTGGATTTCATCTTCACCCTCAGCGACTCTCATGTTCTTTTCGAGTTCACGCATATCCAGGGACAAACTGTTAAGATTATTAGAGGCAGTCTCTGCCAGTTCAACAACAGTAAGACTGGTATCGTGCTCAAATTTTTGGGAAAAATAACTGAACGAGGTTCCTTTAAGAACTTCCACAGAACCTGCATCCAAATGTTCACGGTTCAGGATAATCTCAAAAAAAGTGGTCTTTCCCACACCGTTTCTTCCGACAAGAGAAGCCTTTGTGCCGACATTGAACTGCCATGACACTTTATCAAGTATTGTTTTGTTGAACTTTTTTGTTACATTGTCAAGTTTGAAAAGCATTGTCAGCCTTAAAAAATAGCGCGCATTTTAACAATAGAGGCCGTTTTTGTAAAGTACAATCGTTCTTTTTGGACTGACAGGCGATTGAATTCTTTTTCCAACATCTCTGTCACATGCTTTGCAGCCATGTTTTCATACATCCACTGGCTATCATTTTACTGAACATTATCTTAAGCACCCTTAACAAGTTTGGCAAAAACATATCCAGAGCGGGTAAAATTCTTTATTTATGCACATTTCTTGACAAAACCGTCTGCGGTCATTATATTCGCTCTTACGCTGCAGATTCTTCGAAACCTGCGGCGTTGTCGTTTTTAAAAACTCATTTCTGATAACAGGACTAACTTACCGGGAAGAAGATCCCAGTGATAAGGTTTTTTTATGAAGATTTCAGACCGGACATTTGAAAGTCTTGAAGCAGGCAGTATTAAAGAGATGCTGGCTTCTTGCGCTGTAACGGAGACAGGGAAAGAAGCTCTGCTCGGAATTAATGCTTTTAGCTCCCCTGATGAAATTTCAACAGAACTGAATCTGGTCGCTGAAATAGTCTCCTCAGGAACAAAAAAAGACCGTTTCCATGTTGGGTTCTCGGAAGACATTTCCGAGGCCGTTTCAAAAGCCGGAATTGGAAGCTATGTTCTTGAACCTTCTGATTTTCTTGATATTTCATCTGCGATTTATTCATCAAGAAGCATTTTTCTGTTCTGCAGAAAACACCGGGACGATTATCCGGGACTTTGGAATGAGTTTTCTGATATCCCTGACCTTCAGGATCTTTATGAAATGATTAACAGGATAATAGGAGAAGACGGTGAAGTCTCTGATGACGCGTCTCCGGAGCTCAGAAAAATAAGATCGAAGATCAGGACTGCCAGGAACAGGATAAGCAAGAAGCTTGATTCCATTGTAAAAGAAAGCAGCAAAAGCGAAGTTCTGACCGAGAGTATCGTCACGCTGAGAAACGGACGCTATGTCATTCCTGTCAGATCTGAGAAGAAAGCTCTGCTTCCGGGTATTGTGCATGAGCGCTCATCCAGCGGTGCATCCCTCTATGTCGAGCCTTCCCAGATAGTGGAAATGAATAATGAGGTGGTAACCCTGACAGATGACGAGAGGAAAGAGATAAGAAAGATCCTTCATGGACTTACGGTGGAATGTTCAAAGAATATCTCTGAACTTGAACTTTGCAGGGATAGAATACTCAAGGCAGACATACTTAACGCCAAGGCTGTTCTTGCTGAAGAGATGGATGCTGTAAAGCCTGCGATACTAAAGGGCGGATACTATTTGATTGAAGGGGCAAGGCATCCTCTTCTTGACCCGAAGCTTAAATTCAGAAGGGAGGTCTCGGGGATTGGAACAGAAGGCCCGGAAAAAGTTGTTCCGATTGATGTTGACCTCAGCGATGGAGCAAGATGCCTCATTATAACCGGTCCGAACACGGGAGGGAAAACTGCAGCCATGAAAACAGTAGGACTGTTCACTCTGATGGCCCACATGGGACTTTTTTTGCCTGCAGATAAAGCTGTCATTCCCTTTTTAAAAGCAGTTTACGCGGATATAGGAGACATTCAAAGTCTTGTGAATGACCTGAGCACTTTTTCGGGACACATGAGAAATATCTCTGAGATCATTAACGATTTTAAAGAACCTTCCCTTGTTTTACTGGATGAAATCGGGTCTGGAACCGACCCGGATGAGGGAACTGCCCTCGCTCTTTCAATAGTTGAATATTTCCTGGAAAAAAATACGGTTCTTTTGATCAGCACCCACAAGAGCAAACTTAAAATTCTTGCATATGAGCACCCAAAAGTTGATAACGCAACAGTTGATTTTGACAGGGATACTCTGAAACCAACCTACAAATTGATAAGAGGGATGCCGGGAAGAAGCAATGCTCTTCATGTTGCTGAGGTTGAGGGACTTCCCAAAAGTATTCTCGATAAATCACTGGAATATCTTAAAGGGAATAGTCTTGATATGGACAAAGCTATCGTCGGGATGGAAGAGGAAAGATCCAGGATGGAGAGGGCCAGATCGGGTTTTGAAGATGAAAAAGCAGTCCTCGCCAAACGGGAAGCAGAGCTGAAAGAACAGAAGGATAAAATTGAGGATGAAAGAAAATCCATGCTTAAGGACTGTTACATGGAGGTAAGGAACAGCCTTGACGAACTGAAACAGATGTCAAAAGATGCCCTTGCTGATTTCGAGAACAGACGGGAGATTGAAAAGTCACTGAACAGAATTAAAGAGAAACACATTGAGCTGATGTCCGGACTGAATGAAGAGATCCGGGAAATTTCAGGAGAAGAAGATATTCAGATAAAAATAGGTTCAAATGTTACCATGGAAGGAATTGAGTTGCAGGCAAAAGTTGTTCGCATTGATGGAAATATTGCAGAAATTGAGGCTGGCAATGCAATGATGAAATTACCTGTAAACAGGCTCAGACTTGTCCCCCCTTCTGGAAAAAAGTCATCTGATGGAAATATCAGTTACGGTTTTGATAAAAAGGAACCTGCAACTGAACTGGATCTGAGAGGCAACATCCTGGATGAAGCCCTTATCAGGCTTGACAAATTCATGGACGATGCGATCATCACCGGTCTGAAAAAATTCAGGATAATTCACGGAAAAGGCACAGGCGCCTTGAGAAAAGGCATATCAAATAAGCTTCGTTTTGATAAACGCGTCGGAAAAAGCAGTTCAGGGGAGCCAAGGGAAGGCGGTTCCGGAGTTACAATCGTGGAGCTGAACTAAATTATGTCAGATTTCTTTCCCGACAGTTTTGTGGAAAATCTTAAATCAAATGCGGATATAGTATCAATAATATCAGACTATGTGGAGCTTAAAAAATCAGGAGCCGGTTATAAAGGCAGATGCCCATTTCATTCTGAAAAAACACCGTCCTTCAATGTAAATAATGACAAAGGAATGTTCTACTGTTTCGGATGCGGTGCAGGCGGTGATGTTTTTGCATTTGTTCAGCGATATGAAAAGGTTGATTTTCCGGAAGCAGTGCGGATAGTAGCCTCCAAATCGGGAGTTCCTCTCCCCCAGATAGAACAGAAAGGGCCGGGGAAGGCGATTTACGACAAGCTGAAGGAAATAACCTTCGCTTCACATGATTACTTCAGAAAGATACTGCTGGACAGCCGGAG
Source organism: uncultured Acidobacteriota bacterium (assembly GCA_964509835.1). Classification (GTDB taxonomy): domain Bacteria; phylum Acidobacteriota; order CAZDZC01; family CAZDZC01; genus CAZDZC01. The sequence goes on along the minus strand of CAZDZC010000005.1, from coordinate 59,717 downwards.
GGGAGAAAAAGCGCTTGGATATCTGAAATCCCGCGAAATAAAAGAAGAAACAATCAACATGATGGAGATAGGATTTGCTCCGCCGGGATGGGACAATCTGATGAATTTTCTTTCATCAAAAGGGTTTACTCCCGAAGATATCAAAAAAGCGGGACTGATAGTTAAAAATGAAGAGAAACAGAGATATTACGACAGGTTCAGAAACAGGATTATTTTCCCTATAAAAGATGTGAACGGCAAAATTATCGCTTTCGGAGGAAGAGATATCGGTGACGATGAACCGAAATATCTGAATTCTCCTGAAACACTTCTTTACAGCAAGAGTTCGAATATTTACTGCATAAACGAAGCAAAAGAAAGCCTGAAGGAAAAAGAATACGGGATTATTGTTGAAGGGTATTTTGATTGTATAAGGCTGCATCAGGAAGGAATTACAAATGCTGTAGCATCCTTGGGAACAGCTTTTTCAGAAGGACACGCAAAACTCCTGAGAAGATTCACTAAGAAAGTTATCGTTAATTTCGACCCCGACCCTGCAGGAATAACAGCGGCAAAACGCTCTTTTGAAATTCTTCTTGCGCACGGGTTCTCAGTTAACTGTGCCATTCTTCCGGGAGGGGAAGATCCTGATGACTTTGTGAGAAATAATGGAGCAGAATATTACCGCAAACAACTTAAGCATTCGGTACCTTTCATGGATTTTATTATTGATGAAGCAGTGTCAACTTCTGATCTATTTTCGGCATCAGGAAGAATTGAAGCGCTCAATACAGTTCTCCCATATTTGAGCAGGCTGGCAAACCGAATCGAAAGAATGGATTACCTCAGAACGGTTTCAGATAAACTTAAGATTGAAGATGCTGTTCTTATCTCTGAAGTTAAAAAAGCACTTCAGTCAGGGAAAAGAAAGATCGATCTTCCTGAGCATGCACAAATTATCAGAGCGACCCCTGCAGAGGAAGGACTTCTTAGAATGGTAATGGGGGACGAGAAATTTCTTGTGCTCATATTAAACGAACTTGAACCCTTTTTTACTAATGAACTAAACACGAACGGCATTTGGAAAACAATAAGATCTATGGCTGAAAGTGGAGAACCCGTTAATTTTAAAACAGTTACATCCAGACTGGAAACAGAGGCTGACCAATCACTGCTTTCCAGAATATCCTTTTCAGCAGGATTTGATCTTTCGGAAGAACAGGTCACGGACAATTTGAACAGCATAAAGCTTTTGAAATTAAATTCAGAAATGAAAATGCTTCAAAAACAGATAGAGCAAGCATCCCTGAATAATGACCGTTATTTGTGCGATAAACTCTCGGTTGAAAAAGAGAAACTAAGAAAAAAAATTGATGAAATTTCTTGACAATTCATATTTAAGCAATAAATTTGAGCGCGTAACCTTTTTATTCAAGGAGGTACAATAATTGGGTATAGAAGAAAGATACGAAGAGGTTAAGCAGTTGGTTTCGATTGGTCAGGAGAAAGGGTATCTTCTGTACAACGAAATTAACGACATTCTTCCCGAGACTATGACTGATTCGGAGGAGATTGATGAGGTGTTCAAGCATTTTTCCTCGCTTGATATCAAGCTGGTTGACTCGGAGGAAAAACTTGATCCGGGCGAACGGGCTGGGCTTTATCAGGAGAGCGAGGAGCAGTATGTAACCGGGATAGATAAGCTTGAAAAAACAAATGATCCCGTCAGGATGTATTTGAGAGAGATGGGAACAGTGCCTCTTTTAACAAGAGAGGGCGAAGTTGAAATTGCAAAGAGAATTGAAAAAGCACAGAAAGGAATTTTGAAGATTCTTTCCAGATCGAGGATAGTTGCGCACAACCTTCTTGATAAATACGCCAAGCTCGAAGCAAAGGAAGTTAATCTTGAAGATGTAATTGTAATTAACAAAGACCCTATTTCTGAAGAAGAACTGGACAAAAAAATGGAGGAAACCGTTCTTGTTCTGAATAAGATCAGATCTCTTGAACAGGAACGCAAATCAATAGAAGATAAACTGGCCAATTTAAAAAAAGGGACAAAAGCACATGACTTGTCCTCAGCAGGCCTGAGCCGCTACCATGTCAGGATTAGCAAAGAAATAAGAAAACTCAAACTGAACGACAGGCTCCAGGATTATTATGTGGAGCAGATTAAGGACGCGGATCAGAATATAAGGACATACGAACAGAAGCTGGAAAGTTCCAATAAAAAAGTAAGATATTCAAGAAAACCAGCTGATAAAAAGAGATTTAAAGCAGAAGCCGAAAGATATCAGAAGCATATTGCCAGGATTGAAAAAGAGGTGGAATCAAGTGCGGAATCTCTCCGGAAATTTGTTAAGACGCTGACAAAAGAAGAAGCTGAAAGGGATGATGCCAAGAACGAGCTTGCTGAAGCGAACTTAAGACTGGTAGTTTCTATAGCAAAAAAATACACAAACAGAGGACTCCAGTTCTTGGACCTGATTCAGGAAGGCAATATAGGCCTTATGAAAGCAGTGGATAAGTTTGAATACAGAAGAGGCTATAAATTCTCCACATACGCAACATGGTGGATCAGGCAGGCAATCACGAGGGCTATAGCTGATCAGGCAAGAACTATAAGAATTCCTGTCCACATGATAGAGACGATCAACAAACTAATCAGAACATCAAGAGCGCTGGTTCAGGAAAAAGGGAGAGAACCTACCTCCGAAGAGATAGCGGCAAGTATGGAAATTCCTGTTGATAAAGCCAGAAAAGTCATGAAAATCGCGCAGGAGCCGATATCTCTTGAAACTCCGATTGGAGAGGAAGAAGACAGCCATCTGGGTGATTTTATTGAGGATAAAAAAGCCGAATCCCCTATCGATACCCTTCTGAACCGTAATCTCAAGGAGCAGATTCAGCTCGTCCTCAACACCCTTACCGAAAGAGAAGCGAAGATACTGAAAATGCGTTTCGGGATAGGCGATGGGAGTGAATACACACTTGAAGAAGTCGGAAAGATGTTTAATGTGACAAGAGAAAGGATCAGGCAGATAGAAGCCAAAGCGCTCCGCAAACTGAGACATCCATCCAGAAGTAAACTGGTAATTTCATTCCTTGAACTTTAACATCTGCATAATCCAAAACTCAATGATTAAGGCCCTGCTGCAAAGTGGGGCCTCTGCTTTCTTGACCTTGATGAAAATTAAGGTTAGAATCACCGTTTAATTTGCAAAAGAATGATGGAAAGTAAAAACGGAAATATAATTCTTGAAATAGACAATGTTCACAAATATCTGAACTTTGGGTTCATTCCCCGGAAAAAGCAGATATTAAAGGGACTGTCGCTTAAAATCAAACAGGGTGAGGTATTCGGGTTTCTGGGGCCGAACGGCACAGGGAAAACTACAACCATTAAGCTCATTATGGGGCTCCTTTTCCCGAACAAAGGATCAATAAAAATATTCGGTCTTCCGAACACCTCTGTAAAAGCTAGAGAGGAAATTGGCTTTCTGCCTGAAGAGCCGAATCTTTACGATTATCTTAAAGGCAGAGAATTTCTAAATTTTTACGGAATGCTTCTCGGCATGCAGGGGAAATTCAGAACCCGCAGAATTGACGAAGTGCTTGAGATGGTTTCGATCAGCAAAGACTCTGAATTACAGTTGAGGAAATATTCAAAGGGCATGAAGCAGAGAATTTGTATGGCGCAGGCACTTATGAATGATCCTGACCTGTTGATCCTTGATGAACCGATGTCAGGCCTTGACCCGCTCGGCAGATATCAGATGAGAAGCATTATTCTTGAGCTGAAGGAAAGAGGCAAAACAATATTCTTCAGCTCCCACATTCTTGCGGACGCAGAAATGTTGTGCGACAGGGTAGGATTTCTCAATGACGGCATCCTTGATTACGAAGAAACAGTCGAGGAAATACAAAAAGGGAAAGTTGACCACTATGAAATACAGATCAAAGGTGTTTCTGATAACGCTATGTCATCATACACAGTTTTAAGCAGAAAGGGAGACATTGTCTCAATAAAGGTGGAAGATCAGAAAACAAAAGACAAACTTCTTACTGAAGCTCTTGGAAAAGGGATGGAGATAAAGGCCGTTATCCCGCACCGTTATTCGCTGGAGGATGTCTTCATCAGGAGAACAAAGGGATGAAGCTCTATGCCATCGCGATAAACACCTTCAGGGAGGCGGTAAGAAATAAGATTCTGTATACAATCCTTGTTTTTGCCCTTTTTATGATAATGGCTTCTATTGCCATGGGCGCGATCTCGGTAGGCCAGCCTGACCAGATTATTATGGATTTTGGAATTGCCTCCATATCAGTGTTTTCAATTTTAATATCCGTTTTTCTGGGCATCGGTCTTGTTTCTAAAGAGATTGAAAAGAAAACAGTTTACACAATTGTTACGAAACCTATTTCCAGATTCCAGTTTCTGTTGGGAAAAGCAATGGGACTTTTTCTTACTGTTTTTGTGATCATTGCCGTTATGACGCTGGAGCTTTACGCAGTTGTTTACTTTTCAACAGGGAAGTGTCCTTCATCCTTGATTGTCGCTCCTTTGTCATCACTTTTTGAATCCCTGATCATTATTTCTTTCGCCCTGATGTTCTCTTCGTTCACAACACAGATACTAGCATCAATTTTTACAATCTCGATATATGTTGTCGGACAACTGTCATGGGGGCTTAAACTTCTTCAGCAGAGAGTGCCTTCTGAGCCATTCATTTACCTCATCAAAGGAGTTTATTTTGTTCTTCCTCAACTGCACAGATTCAACTTCCGGAGTCAGATTGTTTATTCTCTCGAAATTGATAGCGGATATGTAATTTTGGTTGTCCTTTATTCAATGCTGTATTCGTGCTCTCTTATATTGCTGGCTTCTATCATATTTGAACGGAAGGATCTGGTCTGACAGTGAAGTTGTTGTTAAGAATAATGTTGCTCACTTTGATGACGGTCTCTGCTTTAATGACCGGCTTCATTCTGGAAAACAGCATTCTGAACACCGCTGTTGATTCCAGTTTTCTCTTTATTCCACAGAGCAAATACATAAAAACAGCAAGTCTTGGCTATGAAAATCTGGTAGCCGATATCATATACCTGTGGACCATTCAGTATTACGGTAATACTTCACTTGACCACAATTACAAACAGCTCGAACATCTTTACAATGTAATAACAGACCTGAATCCCCTGTTCTTGGAGGCATACTATATTGGGGCTCTTATAATGAGCATTGATGCTAAGGATATGGAAATGGCCCTCAGACTCCTTGACAAAGGTTTTTCAAATAATCCTGAAGAGTGGTTTCTTCCCATGGATGCCGGGTTTTACTGCTTCCAGAACAAGCAGTATCTGAGGGCTGCCGGCTATTTTGAAAAAGCAAGTGATATTGAACCCGGATCAGTTGCGAAAAGACTTTATGCAGGAATGTTCCAGAAAGACCACAATTACAGAGAGGCTCTTAAACAATGGACTGAAGTATATGAAAGTTCGGATGATCCTCTTATCATAAAAGCATCTGCCAGACACATATTTGATCTCACGGTAACCATTGATATGGAAAACATAAAAGAGGCTGTATCCTCTTATAAAAAAGATTACGGTAAAGTACCAGAGGATATTTCAAAACTTGTTTCGAAAGGATATCTCAAAAACAAACCTTTAGACCCGAATGGGAATCCTTATAAATACAATTCTGTAACGGGAAATGCGGCATGCACATCCATTTTTGATTTTCAGCAATGAATTTTAACTGTTTTCTGTCAATTGTCGCTTTTGTTTACGGCGCTGTTTTCGGTAGTTTTCTTAATGTGTGCATTTTCAGAATCCCTAAAGGCAAATCTTTATTATATCCGGGATCTTCCTGCCCCGACTGCTCTTCATCTATAGCTTTCTACGACAACATACCCATTTTCAGCTATATTATGCTCGGGGGAAAATGCCGAAAATGTTCATCTCACATATCATTCCGTTATCCCTCTGTTGAATTGGTTACCGCTTTTATATCTCTGTTTCTATTCAGGGGATTCGGTTTATCAGCCGAACTTCTGTATTTTACTGTTTTCAGCTATTCGATGATAGTTCTTGCATTCATAGATTATGATTACAAAATACTCCCCAATATGATCACCATTCCAGGAGCTTTTATTGGTTTTTCAGGCTCTTTTTTCGTGAAACAACAGCCTTGGATTGATTCTGCTATTGGAATGCTCACAGGCCCACTTTTTTTCCTTTGCTTAATAGCCGTTTACTATTTTATCAGAAAAAAAGAAGGGATGGGTATGGGAGATGTCAAGATGGCTGCAATGATAGGAGCTTTTCTAGGGTGGAAACTTCTGTTTCTCACCATCGTTCTTTCATCACTGGCTGGCAGCGCAGCAGGTCTTTCCATGATTTTTACCAGAAAAAACCTTATGGAAACAGCCCTTCCTTTCGGTACATTTTTGGGAGCAGCGTCAATATTCTCCGTTTTGTGGGGCAAATCAGTTATCAATTGGTATGCCGGTCTATTTCCTTAAAGCTGAGCATGATATCAATAATAATCCCCGCTTTTAACGAAGAAACAAACATCCTTAGGGCTGTATCTGAATTCTCAGTTTTTGCCGGCAATTCAGGCTTGATTACTGAAATAATTGTGGTCAGTGACGGAAGCACGGACAGAACTGTAGATTTTGCAGAGGAACTTAAACAGGAAACAGCTAATCTTATGGTAATTGACAGAAAAGAAAACAAGGGTAAAGGATATTCTGTAAGAGAAGGTTTTCTCCAAGCCGGAGGGGAGTTTGTTCTTTTTTCCGACGCTGACCTGTCAACTCCGGTGAGTGAATTACTTTCTCTTCTAGATGTAATGGAAAGAGGTGATTACGATTGCGTTATTGCCTCACGAGCCCTTAGCGGCTCGTTAATAGAAAAAAGACAAAATGCCATAAGACAGCTTATGGGTATGACTTACAACAGAATTGTAAGAATCCTTACAGGTCTGGCATTTTCTGACACACAATGCGGCTTTAAACTTTTCAAAAGAAATAAATTCCTCCCGGTTTTCAAAGAATTAAGAACTTATGGTTTTTCTTTTGATGTTGAAATTATTATGCGCGGCAGAAAGCAGGGCCTTAAAATTACTGACTGTCCGGTAAGATGGATTAACAACCCGGTATCTTCTGTTCATATAGTGAAAGACTCTCTGAAAATGTTTTTTGACCTTATCCGTATAAAATTTATTATGTCAAGGCAATAGAAAATTGTTTTTTTCTGAAATAACAGAAAAAATTTCCAAGGGGCAGAAGGTATTAATTACGGGGCTTGCTTCTTCAGCAAAAGGTTTCCTGATAGCAGAAATTTCCTCGACAAGTGACATTCCATTGGCGGTAATAGTTGAAAACAACAGAACTGCCGACAATCTCAGAAAAGATTTACATTCAATCGGCTACCCGAATGTGGAAGTATTTGCTTCTCTTGACTACACCCCTTATACAAACGAATCGCCACATCCGGAGAAAATTATGGAACGGGCATCAGCAATTGGAAAAATGCTGACGGGAGGACCTGATATTCTGCTTATTCCGGCATCATCTTTATGTTTCGTTTATCCGTGCCTCAAAGAATTGATTAATAAAAAAGTTTCGCTTACAGCAGGAAAAGAACACCCTCCAGAGAATCTCAATGCTTTTCTTGCCGGAAGTGGTTACAGAAAGCAGGACATTGTCACGGAGAAGGGGGAGTTCTGCTTCCGCGGGGGAATTGCAGATATTTTCCCTCCTTCATATGAATGTCCCGTTAGAATTGAGTATTTTGGGGATGTTGTGAATTCGGTAAGGCATTTTGATCAGATTACCCAGAGATCAACAGAACAGGTGCGAAGTTGCGATATTACTCCGATTAATATGGTGGTCCTCAATTCACATATTTTTGAAAAGTGGCAGATTAAGGCGGAACAAATGGGATGCAGCAGCGAGGAGTTCAGAGAGTATTCCGGAGGAGTCAGATTAAACGGTTTTATGAAAAATTCTGATTTCTTCCTGAGACTTTTTGAGGCGGAAACAGCTAATCTTTTTGAATGGCTTTCAGGTTATTATATTTTGTCATTGTGCCAAAACAGGATCGTAGATATCATTAAAGAAACACGGGATGAAATTTTATCCTTCCATTCCAAATCAACAAAATCATTCTGGTTGAAACCTTCTGTTTTTTTAGCAGGGCAGGAAGAACTTGAAGAAGCGCTGATTAAAGATGTTCATTTAGCGGAATGCGAATCCAGCGATCCCGAGGAAGCGATTAATTTAATGTGTGAACCTGCTCCGCATTTCGGGGGATCAATTCAAAGACTTCTGCATGAAGTTTCAAACCATATGGCAGAAGGGGGTGTGGTTTATATTTCATGTTGCTCTGAAGGAAGACTTCACAGACTGGATTCAATCTTTGAAGATGCTGGAATTTCATCGGCTATAATGAATGTTGACAGTGTTTTAACGGGAGAAAAAGGAATATCTTCCTTGTTCCTTTTGATTTCTTCATACAGCAGAGGATTCAGTTTCAGAAAAAACGGAATTCATTTCATAACAGAACAGGATATTTTCGGAGAGGAAAACAGATTGTTCGTCCCTCCGAAAAATACAGTCAATCCGTTTTTCTCAGATTTCAGAGATATAAAAACAGGTAGTTTTCTTGTTCATATTGATCATGGCATTGGTGTTTTCAGAGGACTCAAAACACTAACCGTTGACAATAACTCATCTGAGTTTCTTGAACTTGAATATGGCGGAGGAGCTAAGCTTTATGTTCCTGCAGAAAGACTTGATTTGCTCCAAAAATTCAGTCATACCGAAGACGCCCGACCTGCCCTCGACAAACTTGGCGGAATATCTTGGGAAAGAAAGAAGAACCGGATCCGAAAATCAATGAAAGATATGACAGAAAAGCTTTTAAAGCTTTATGCTGAAAGGGATCAGATAAGGGGACATTCTTTCAGCGAGGATTCTCTGTGGCAAAAGGAATTTGAAGACAGTTTCCCATACAGAGAAACACCGGACCAGATCATCTCCATTAAAGAAATAAAAGCTGACATGGAGAACAGCCTTCCAATGGACAGGCTTCTATGCGGCGATGTAGGCTTCGGTAAAACGGAGGTTGCAATGCGCGCCGCCTTCAAGGCCGTAATGGATGGTAAGCAGGTTGCGGTCATCGCTCCCACAACTGTATTGTCATTTCAACATTACAATACATTCACGAGCAGATTCTCTTGCTATCCCGCAACAATTGAATTTATTAATCGTTTCAAATCCAAAAAGGAAATAACGGAAACATTGTCTAATGTCTCAAAAGGTAAAACGGATATTCTGATCGGGACACACCGATTGTTGTCAAAGGATGTTGTTTTCAAAGATTTAGGGTTGCTTATCATTGATGAGGAACAGCGATTCGGTGTTGAGCATAAAGAAAAACTTAAGGGAATGTTTAAAAATATAGATGTTCTTACCCTGACGGCAACTCCTATTCCGAGAACATTGCATATGAGTTTTGCCGGAATAAGGGATATAAGCATTCTTCAAACCCCGCCGGATAACAGGATGACAATTCATACTTCCGTTATACCTTTTGATGTTGAAGCTTTGCAGCATGCTGTCAACAGGGAAATAGAAAGAGGAGGTCAAGTTTATATCGTTAATAATACGATCAAAGGACTGGATCCACTTGCTGAACTTGTAAGAAAATTAGTACCTGAGGCTTCAATAATAATAGCCCACGGGCAGATGCCCGAAGACAGGCTCGAATCAGCCATGATAAGTTTTATGAGAAACGATGGGAATGTTCTTATAACCACAACAATTATAGAAAACGGGATAGATCTCCCTTCCGTAAATACGATTATAGTCAACAGGGCGGAAACTTTTGGACTTGCACAGCTTTATCAATTGAGAGGAAGGGTCGGAAGATCGGACATAAGAGCTTATGCTTACCTGTTTTTCCCTCAGTCAAAAACACTAAGTGAAATCGCACGAAAGAGGTTGAATGCAATTCAGGAATTCTCGTTACTCGGATCAGGGTTCAGGCTTGCAGCGATGGATATGGAAATCAGAGGTACAGGGAATCTTCTCGGAGCAGAACAGTCCGGACATATGAACTCAATCGGATTTGAAACATACATCCGGCTTTTAAAAGAGACTTCGGCTGAAATTACTGGAGAATCTGTTCCGATATTTGACAGACCATCTATCAAACTGGGAATTGATGCTTTGATCCCTGAAAACTATATCCGTGACAGCAGTCAAAGAATAGGCGTTTACAAAAGGATTGCTCAGGCCGTCAGCAAAGAGGAACTTCAATCAATCAGAGATGAACTTGAAGATATGTTCGGTACTCTTCCATTGCAGGCAGATTCAATTTTCAGTGCTGCCGGTCTTTGCCTGGAAGCTGCCGAGGTCGGAATAGAAAGCATTGAGCGCGGAAAAGACGGTCTGTTCTTCAAATTCAGGAACACTACAAAAGTTCAACCTGAAAAGATAACTGACATTGTAAAAAAAAGCAGATACGCATCATTTGTATCCCCAAATTGTGTCAAATTTGCCACACCTTTCCAGGTCAAGGATTATCTGTCTTTATCTGCAAAGATCTTGAAGCAGATTTCTTGATATGATAACATTGCTGGTTTTATTATAATTGAAATATTCTTTCCAAGGATTACATTAATGAAAAAGATTAAACTCATTACTATAGCGGGAATTATTATCTCAGTGTTTCTTTTAAGCTGCGGAACCGAATATGAGACTGACAGCGCAAAACTTGCAAATCTTTACTCGGGAAAAGGGGATGGTGGGATTGTTGCCAAGATTGGTTCTTACGAGCTGACATCCGGCAGACTTAATTATATGTACAATACTCTACCCCCTGCATTGAGACGAAATTATGATATGTACGGGGGAATTGAAAGATTTCTTGTTGATTTTACGGAACAAAAGGCAGTTGCGCTGGAAATATCGAGCCACGCAATTGACGATTACGAGGATATCTCCGTTCATATTGAAAGAGGAATTGACCAGGCCTTATTTACTCAACTTATCGAATATGAAGCATATAAGAAAGTTACAGACGAAGCGATTGAGAAATACTATGTCGAAAATATCAGCGACTTCAGCAATCCTGAAATGGTTCGTGCGAGACATGTATTTGTATCTCCAGAAAGAGAGGAGAACATTGTGAACAGATTGAGCGACGATGCTGTCGGGCAGGCAGAAGCCAAAAAAAAGATTATGAAAATTGCTGAAAGCATAAAAAGAGGAGATGATTTCGCATCCCAGGCGGAACTATATTCAGAGGACGGCTCAGCAGCTAATGGAGGCGACCTCGGGTACTTTAAAAAAGGCGATATGGTTAAACCGTTTGAAGACAAAGCTTTTGAACTTAATCCAGGTGAAGTAAGTGAAATTGTAGAAACTGACTACGGGTTCCACCTAATTGAAGTTTTGGACAGAAAGGAATCGGAAACCATGTCTTTTAATGAAGCTAGGGAAATTATACGAAAAAAGCTTTTTCCGCTTATTGATGAAGATACTAAGAGCCTTTTTGTCCGCGAACAGATAAATAAATCCGCTGAAAAACATAAAATAGAGATATTCAGAGAAAACATATCAAACTATTGAACAGATGAGGAAAATCCTTTATTTATTTTTGACTCTGAGCATTCTTTATGGATGTGGCTTTAAGAATGAAGAAAAGAATAATTCTTTTTTGAAGATAGGGAATAACTCCTTTTCACTGAACGAATTCAAAATATACATGAATGATGTTACGGGTTCAGAAATCCCTGTGAAAAACAGCGCTGTCATTTTTGATCTCCTTGATCAGTTTATTGATGAACAGATAATTATGATAAAAGCTTGTGAGAACTCAGGCATTGATTTCAGGAGCATGCCTCATACGGAAAGGAAAAAAATACTTGAAAGTTTCATAAGAAAGAATGTATCAGATAAAATTGCAATTTCAGACAGCGAAGCTTTTAATTTAGAGTTTGTTAATACTGATGAAAATTTTCCTGCTCTGAAAATAAAAGCATGGCGTATCCAAGTTGAAAATAAGGATAATCTTGCTGCTATTCTCGACGCATGCAAAGCGGAAAATGCTGATTTCGCGGAACTGGCTGAAAAATATTCGGCTGGTCCTGATAAGGGAAAACTCTTAAGCTATGAAAGAGGCTCACTTCCCCAGGAGATCGAGGAAGTTCTTTTTTCTCTAAAAGAGGGTGAGGTAAGTGATCCCATTGAAACTTCCTATGGTTATCACATATTTAAAGTCGAAAAGGCTTTTACGAATGAATCTTCCAATGATGAACAGGATTTAGTTGCAATAAAATCAAATTTTTTTGAAGAAAGAGCAAAGGATGCTCTTTCTGATTATATTAAAGATCTTAAAAGGGAATACCCGATAAAAATAGATACTGAAAGGTTAATAAAGGAATTCAAATGAAAAAAATATCTGTTTTATTCGCTTTGTCATTTTTATTTTCGAGCCTTGTTTTTGCAAGAGTTGTCGAAAAAGTTGTTGCCAGAATTAATGAAGAAGCGATTACCAAAAGCCAGCTTGAAAAACGGAAAGAATCTTTATCCGTTAAAGCCTATCAGAGTCTGTCAGGAAGCGAGCTTGACAGTGCATTAATGCATATTGAAGAAAAAACATTGGAGATGATGGTTAATGAAATAATGCTTCTTGAAAGAGCAAGAGAGATGGGAATGGAAGAAAGTAAAATCATTAACCACTATATTCAGAGCTTTAAAGAACAGAATAAAATTGAAAGCGATGAAAAACTTGATGAAATGCTTTCAAGGGAGGGAATGGCAAGAGAAGATCTGATTCAGGAAATAAAAAGCGTAGTTATTCCTCAGTATGTTATTAATCAAGATGTTTCAAGCAAACTGGAAATAACAGGTTCTGAAATCAGTGAATATTACGAGTCTCATCCTGATGAATTCCTTCTTGATCCTGAAGTCACAATTGAGAATGTCTTCATTCCAGGAACGGATAACGACGCGGAAAACAATGCACGGAATTTCTCTTCAGAAATAAGAAAAGGCACAGCAGTAGTTGATGCTATTAATTCTTTCGGATTGGATCCCGGTCTGGGGGAACCCCGAACATACAGCAAGGGGGATCTCGTTGATGAGCTAGAAAGACAAGCTTTTACTTTAAATCCTGGTGAAGTGTCGGATCCTATTAAAACCAGAAGCGGCTTCCATGTCATTAGGGTTGTTTCTGTAAATAAAACGGGAAGAATCCCGTTGAGCGAAGTAAAGGAAAAAATTACAGAAAAGATAAAAGACTCAAAATACGAAGCGTCTTTGATCAAATACATGGAAGATTTGAAAAAACAGTGTTTTGTTAAAATTTACGATTGAATTGTAAAGAGTACCTTAAATCATAAATACAAAATAAACTCACTTTTTGATGAATAACATAATTGGAATTTAAAATCGGTAAATTGAGTATTTCCGATTCTATGAGCCTTGCGCCATTGGCCGGTTACACCGATTCTATCTTTAGAAATTTGATCTCCAGGGCTGGGGGTTGTGGATTGATGCATTCAGAAATGATAAGCGCTGAAGGCCTTTGCCGAGGAAACAAATCTGCACTGAAATATCTTGCGTCTGAAAATTCGGATGTTCCGTTTTCAATTCAGATTTTCGGTTCAGATCCGAAAACAATGACAAAAGCAGCAAAGATGCTCGAAGATAAAGGAGTTGAGCTTATTGATATAAATATGGGCTGCCCTGTAAAAAAAGTGGTGAAAAATGGTGCCGGAGCCGCATTGTTGCGGAGTCCCGATCTTGCGGGGGAAATTGTTTCAGATGTAGTAAATTCAATTTCCGTGCCTGTGACGGTTAAAATCAGGTCGGGATGGTCATCCGAAGATGATGACATTGTCAGCACAGCATCAGAACTGGAGAGGTCCGGAGCTTCGGCAATAACTGTTCATCCGAGAAAAAGGAGCCAGTTTTTTCAAGGAAAAGCAGATTGGTCGGTCATTTCCCTGCTGTCTTCAAAATTAAAAATCCCTGTTATAGGTAATGGCGATATTTTAACGCCGGAGGATGGTCTCAGGATGTTCGAGGAAACCGGATGCAGCGGAATAATGATCGGAAGGGCTGTACTTTGTAACCCCTTTATATTCAGCCAGATAAAATATTTAAAAGAGAAGGGCTCGTATCAGGAAACTTCAAAGGTGAAAATGGGGGACTTTATCTTAGAGCATTTTGAAAAACTTAATTCAGTTTATAATGACAGGCGTTCTTGTATTTTGATGCGCGGATATATGAGTTATTACACAAAAGGATTCCAGGGAGGTAAACTCCTAAGGGAAAAATTGAATACAATTTTGTCAGCAAAAGATTTTATAGATGAGGTTCGCGATTTTTTCCATGGAAATTGATATTTCACGATTTATTAATTATGTCCTGGTTGAAAAAGGACTTTCAGAAAACACAAGAAAAGCTTACGAGAGAGACCTCCATTCATTCAGGAGATTTTTAGCTGAAAAAAATATATCTTTTGTTAATGTTGAAAGACTGAACATTCTGGCTTTTCTTCAACATATCAGAGTAAAGGGTATTTCACCGAGAAGCGCAGCAAGAATGTTAAGTTCACTTAGAATGTTCTTTCGTTTTCTGATAATTGAGAAAGTTATTTCTGCTGACCCAACGGTAAATATTGAAATGCCAAAGATGTGGTCAAACCTTCCAAGGTATTTGTCCTTTTCAGAAGTGGAGAATCTTTTAAAGGCTCCTGATACGAGTAAAATTTATGGTATCAGGGATAAAACAATGCTTGAATTGATTTATGCGACAGGACTAAGAGTGACTGAACTTGTTAAGCTCAAAACAACAGACATAAAACTGGAAATGGGGTTTCTCACCTGCGTTGGTAAGGGTTCGAAAGAACGGATCGTGCCTTTCGGGGATTCCGCTCTCGGATGGATCAATAGATATTTGACTGGCGCCCGTTCGGAGCTGGAAAAGGGTTCCGAATCGCCATTTCTTTTTCTTAACAACAGAGGAAGCGGAATGACAAGACAGTCATTCTGGAAAATTGTCAAAAAATACGCGTTACAGTCAGGAGTGGTGAATAGTGTATCCCCTCATGTTCTCAGGCATTCATTTGCGACACACCTTCTTGAAAACGGGGCTGACCTCAGGTCGGTTCAGATAATGCTGGGGCACTCTGACATTTCCACAACGCAAATTTACACCCATATCAACCGAGAAAGACTGAGAAGAATATATGATGATTTTCATCCCAGAGCGCGTTGATGCGAAAAGCAAAAAAGATAAATGAATAGATATCTTGATGCATCTGTGGATTTTCTCAAAAACAGCCTGGACTCATTTTCACAGAGGGTGAGAGGCTGGGATCTCAAAGAATGGAATGAATTTGGAAAATTTCTGACATTAAACGGTTTGGAACCTCTTTTTTATTCCAGATTCAGATTTAAATCTTCTGATATTCCGGGAAATTGCATCAAATCTGCGGAGAAAGCTTACTACAAAACAAAAACGAAAAATGCGTACAACTCTGAAACATTGATATCTTTTGCTGAAGATCTCCATTCAGAAGGAATTGATTTAATTGCTCTGAAAAGCATATGCCTTTCAGAGATTCTTTATAAAGACATAGGGCTTCGACCCTACGCTGATATTGACATTCTTATAAAAAAAGAAGATATAAACAAACTGGTATCCACTTCTGGTAAAATAGGAATTAAAATTCCAAGAGGAAATAATCTAAAGTGGTTTGTCCGCAACCATTATGAATTTCCAGCTTTACACAAAAGCAGTGAACTAAGCCGGTTGGATATACATTGGAACATTGCTCTTGAAAAAAGGCACAATGTTGACGCTGAAGAATTGTGGAGAAAAAAGGTTTTATTTCCAATTTCGGAAAACAATATACACAGACTTTCAAACGAACACACTGTTGTTAATTTGGCAGTACATTTAGGCTATCACTGCTATTCAATGAAGCTCTCTGGCATTTACGATTTTTTCAGGTTCTGTTCTGAAGCAGATATCAACTGGGATGAGGTTGATCGCTGTATTAAAGACTGGAAAATTAAAACTATCTGCGGTTTTTCATTTGAACTGCTGAACAATGTGTTCGGATTTGATATTAAAGAAAAAGGAGTGAACATTGAAGTCGGCAAATTCAGAAAAATCCTTGCAAAACCCCTCAGATCAAACAAAAAAAACGAGATTTTCAGATTGACCCAAAAAAGAATTCCTCAACTCATCATAGGTTTTCTGACAATAGACAGACCATCAGATCAACTTGGATTCAGTATTCAGAAAATTGTAAGAAAACTTCGATACGGAGGAGAACCCTGGCCCTGCGACCTGATTTGATTACTTCAGATACGAGTCGAACCAGTCCATAATTTCCTTGTCTCTTTCCCGCAAATGGCTGTTCAGGTCGTGATTACCTCCAGGGAAAACAATGATTCTGCTTTTCTTTCCAAGTGTATCAAGTCTTTCCCAAAGCATACGGGACTGTTCAACCCCTATTTTCTTATCATTGTCTCCATGCAGAAGAAGCAGCGGGACATTTATCTTTTCAGGCCATGAGAGAGCGGATCTTTTGATGTATTCCTCTTTGGCTGTTGAAGGATCTCCCTTCAATACATATTTAGTGAGTTTCTTACGCAACCATCCCGATTGATTGTATGTTTTTGTTAGGTCAGTAATTGCCCCGACCGTACAGACAGCATTTATATCACATCCCATGGATAACGCTCTAAAAGCCATCAATGCTCCCCTGGAATAGCCCAGCATCCCTATTTTATCATCCATTGTGAAAGGCATGCTTCTGGCAAGTTTTACCATATTGATGACATCATTTACATCATCTCCGCCAAATCTGTCATGTTGTTTCCCTCTGTAATCGGATGCAAACACCGCATAGCCTTTAGAGGCAATAAAATAAAGATAGTTAAGCTGGCGACCAGTGATTGTTGAAAGCGGCCCGCCTCCTCTATTGTAAATAATTACCGGAATCCTTTCCGGCCTTTCAAGAGGAAGCACAATATAACCCTTAATTTCCAGATTATCACTCATATAAGCGATTTCAAAACATTCCACCTTTGCTTTGTAAGGAGATCTGATGCTTTTAAGACTGCTTTTAACAACCCTTCCGTCAGAAGCTTCTCCATCTGTTACTTCCTGAACCAGAAGGGGATCCGCCAGAGGTGATGCTGAGACTGCAAACTCGAATGAAAGTGCCATAGCGAATAGCGAAAGAATCCTGAAATATTTCATATCTGTATCCTTCTAAATTAGAATAAAGTTTTAAACCCTATTATTTTTGTTTCCGAAAGCCTTCTTAATATCCTAAGAGACTCAATATCATTAATAGGAGAAACCTCTATGAGTTCTCCTACCCTGAGATTTCCCTGAGCGATTTTGTTTACAAGAAACAATTCATTTTCTCCAAGACCCAGTTCATTGATCCTGTCTCTGAAAGTCCACAGAAAAGGCGTGTCTTCAAGCGTGAAGTAATTGTCAAAAATAAATTTCTTAAAATCATTGGTTGTGGTTTTGTGTTCAGCGAGAATTTCAATATTGTCATCAAATTTTTTCAGGGCGTCATCCGCAACATTAAGAGCGTCAAGAAATTTCTTTTCAAAACGCAATTTTCTGATTTCCGAAATAAAGTCCTTAATTTTTTCCTCTTCCGTTTCCTCTACCCCCACCTCGGAAATCTCTAGAATGCCAAGCCTGTAAAGTTTAAACAGCTTTGAAGTGACCTCAAATCTTGTGCCTGCATGCTCTCTGACAATCTCCTCAATGGTTTTTTCTCCGTCTATTAGGGGTATGAGAGTTCCCATTTCAATGTCCAGATCCACCTTTTCAAAAACATCATTATCATCGGTTATTCTAAGAATCACTTTATCATTAGGAAAGGCAGGTTTTATCCTGTTCCATTCATCCAGGCGCCTGACCCCTTCCATGACAAGACCCAGACTGCTTATAGAAACAGAAATGGATTTTTTTGCTGGAAATGGCTCTAAGCTGAAAGAAAATTTACCGTCCGTCCAAAGAAATACTTCAAAAACATCTTCAGCAATTTTATCCTCAAGGTATTTAACAGCCATTTCCATAACTATAAGCCCGTTAGACACTAATTGATAGGCAAGCGTTTCGTCCTTTCCCTGTTTTTTAACGGCCTCCTCCAGCTGTTTTTCAGTTAACAGCCGTCTCTCGGTCAGATAGGTTCCGAAATATTCCTTGGGATTATTTGTTCCGGTTAGAACAATGGAGCCCTTTTCGAAAAAAATCTGTTTCCTGAGCTTCCCCCGGACAAGTTCGAGCCTTCCTGTTTTAAAACTGGTTCCAATCCACTGGATCAGATCCGTTAAGGGCATGATATCAAAACTTCCCTGGAGCTTCATTTTTCTTTACCGAAGATAATCATTTAAACCATTCTACCAGTTTTCGTAACGCACGCAAGTATTTTTACATACCGCCCATTCCGGACAAAAATTAACTTTTCAATTATCCTCTTTCACAATTAAACCATGATGACCTTCTATAACAAGGCGGTTGAGGACGACATCCGCTTTTTCTTTTGTGAGTTTTTTACCAACAAACACTCGGAATAATCCTCCGAATTCAATTACGCGAACATTGTCAAATTCAGAGGACAGCAGCTCTGCAAGTCTTTGAGCGTTTTCACTGATGGAAAACGAACCTGCCTGAACTGTGAAACCGTCTTCAGTATAGACACCTGAATTTTCCGAAGGCTTTTCAGCGCCAATTATTCTAAGTCTTACCTCGGTTGTTCCGGATAATATCATATCAAGCTTTTTCGCTACGGTGTAAGTAAGATCAATGATTCGATCCTTCACAAATGGCCCCCTGTCGTTAATCCTGACAACCGCTTTGAGTCCGTTACTGATATTTGTGATTTCAACAATTGTGTTAAAAGGCAGGGTTTTATGTGCGGCTGTCATTGCATACATATCATAAATCTCGCCGCTTGCAGTCTTTCTGCCATGAAACTTATCCCCATACCAGGAAGCGATTCCTTGCTGGAAAAAAACACTGTCAGGTTTGGCAATCTTTTTTCCTGCTCCACATCCTGACACTGTCATCAAAATTATAATTAAAATAAGCAAGGTTGTCGGATTTCTGCTCATTTCATATCGCTATAATAATTCATTGTTATCTAATATCGTTTTACAGAAAATTTTTTTCAGTTTTACATTTAAAACTAATCATTGGAGGAAAATTTAACTCTCTAAAGAATCATATATTTATCAATATCTTCGCTTAATGCTGGGGAAACAGACAAAATTATTTCTTTGTCATTTTTCAAAACAACTGCTCTAACAATGGGTTCTCCCTTTGCATCACTATATCCGGCTGCTACGGATGCCAGAAATATCAGTGTATTTTCATCAGGCTGTCCTTCGACAACAACAGATGCGCCGGGATAATCGGCTGTTCTGATTAAAATATTGTTTTTTCGGTGATTCTCAAGAAAATCATTCTCGCTTTCGTTCCTTCCGACAATTGCTTTTATATCTTCGGAAATTCTCAGATGCCTTCCTACCTGAAGAGCCCGAATTTCTTCCAATGATATTTCCTTTTTTTTCCTGCGATTCAGTAAATCATTAAACTTCTTTCCAAATGATTTATCTGTAAGGAAACAACCTCCTGCGGGCTGCTGGAAACCGGAAATGCGTAAATCAGATGCCAGTTCTATCTGTCTTTTTCTTGATCTACCATTGAAATCGTAAAGCCGTTCTCTGTCAATCTGTCCATTTTTTTCGGCAAAAATCTCCGGAAGCAATTTCGCGCTGAGAGGTCTGAGAAGATAACCCTCTAGGCCCGAGCATGATTCAATAACATTAAGTGATTGCCTGTTTTGTGACATCGGGCGTTGACCCAGAACCTCTCCGGTGAATACAAAAGAAGCTCGGACTTCCAACATTTTTCTTCGGGCTTCCTTAAGCATGTATATTTTGCAGTCTATACACGGATTAACCGCTTTACCGTAACCGTGTTCGGGATTAACAATCATATCAAGATAGTTTTGCGAGGGTCCGATAACATTTACTGCAAAGGGAAGAGATTCTGAAAATCTTTTTGTATTGCTTCTTTTAAAGTTCGGAGAGTAACTTCCTATGTCAAATGTCAGCCCAATAACCTCTATTCCAAGATTATAGATGACGGTTGCAGCAAGAATGCTGTCCAGTCCTCCTGATATCAGCCCTATGGCTTTAATCTTTTCTGTCAATTCTTTTTAAGCTCCGAATTTTAAGAGTTTCCCCGCGTTAGCCATCGCAAGCTGCATAATATATTTTGCCTCGAATATTCCCAGACTTCCTTTCACGCATTCCGTTTCGCTGAAATGCTCTACTCCATCAGGACAGCAATGCTTAGACTTTATCATAAAAGGCACGGGGTGCCATGAATGTGCTGCCATATCAGCCGGAGTTGAATGGTCTCCGGTTACTATCAGAACATCAGGATCCATTGAAGCGATCTCTCCAATTATATTGTCAGCATCTTCAAGAACTGCAACCTTTCCCTGAAAATTGCCGTCCTCTCCGAAGGAGTCACTTTTCTTCACATGGAAGAAGAAAAAGTCATACGAAGAAAATGCAGACTTCAGTGACTCAAGTTCGTCATCCAGAGAAGGGCCGGTTTCCCAAACACGCATCCCCACAGCTTTGGCTACTCCCCTGTATAACGGATAACCTGCAATTGCCGCAGGATTCAGTTTGTAAATCTCGGGAAAAGAAGGAATATCAGGAAGCGAAGAAAAACCTCTAAGAAGTACGCAATTGGCTTTAGGCTCGTTGGAAATTATGTGATTAATTTTTGAAATAGCTGATTTTAAAACATTTACCGTAGTGACGGCTTCGGGCGACACAGGCATCGGATCAAGCGGTAGAACTCCAACAGATTGAG
Source organism: uncultured Acidobacteriota bacterium (assembly GCA_964509835.1). Taxonomy (GTDB): domain Bacteria; phylum Acidobacteriota; order CAZDZC01; family CAZDZC01; genus CAZDZC01. The sequence continues at coordinate 38,778 of CAZDZC010000005.1, read as the reverse complement.
GATCAGTATCCATAATATCGGAATTTAATCCGGAACCCCTGAGGACAATTGCAAAACGGTGCTCTTTACCGGCGTGGATTTCTACTGTGGTTCCATCAATAATTAATTTCTCCCCATTTATTTTTCTGCATATTCTCTGACATTCTTCCGATGTAATTCTTCCGGCGCGACGGTCTGAAATTAAACCACTTCTGTCAATTGTTGCAAAATTTCCTCTGGCGGCAACTTCTCCTTTTCTTATATCAATTCCAAGTCCAAGCACCTCAAGCACCCCTCTTCCGATATCACAGATATCCGATAGAGGATCATACCCGAAAAGCGCAAAATGAGCGGGGCCGCTTCCCGGAGTTATCCCTAGCGATACCGGAATTATCATTCCGCACGCAGATCGCTTTGCAATACAGTCCAGGTTGGGAGTATCGGCTGTTTCAAGTTCAGTTTTATTCCTTTCCGGAGTTCTGATACCTCCAAGCCCATCAATAACCACAAATACGATCTTAGAATCATTTTTTTGAGATAGGTTTTTTATAAGTTCGATTCTAGTCATCTTGAAGGGATCCTCCTTATACAAATTAATAAAAGAGCCCAGTACAGCATTATAGCATAAAACATTGTCCTAAAAAGACTATTGACAATACAGCCTGTTTATTTTAAATTCAGACTGCGAATTATTTGATATTAATTTTAAATTAAGGAGTTTGATATGGAAAAATGGGAATGTATAGTTTGCGGTTATATTTACGACCCTGCAGCCGGTGATCCGGATAGTGATATTGAAGAGGGAACGCCTTTTGAAAATCTCCCAGATGACTGGGTATGTCCGCTTTGCGGTGCCAGCAAAGATCAGTTTGAAGTGCTGGACGAATAACCGGAATTAATTACCTTTTTTATTTTTTTTTGTAAATGATTCTGTATGGAAACTGCAAATGCAGGTTTTCCTGTCCTATGTAAAGCCAGGAAAGGTCAACGGCCAGGAATTTTGTTCTGTTTTCTGAAACGGGAGAAAAAACAAGGAATTTATTAACCGATTCACCCGGCAGAAGGGTTTCATTTCGATCATATACGAGGGTTTGCAGTATTCTTTCGATATCCCGGAATGAGTCAGGTGCAGTTTCGTTGAAGAATGAATATAAAGAGGTAAAATCCTTTATGTATCCTCTTGATTTTTTTGATATTAAATGAGCAAAGCCGGGGTTGAAAATCACTTTTTCCTCAGAATGATTTGTGATTTTAAGCAGAAACAGTTCAAAAGCCCTAGGTTGTTTATCCGTTAAGAAAATATTTATATCTTTACCTGTATTCAATTTTATAAAAAGGGCTTCTTCTTCCGGGTTGAGCATTTTAATCGCAGTCGTTATCCCTTCCCCTCTATAAACCGTCATGCCATTTTCAATACTGAAACCTGTGCTGTTCTTCGCAATAAAAGGCTCGACAGCCCTATCTGTTGTGAGCTTTTCCGCTGAAGCAGCGAATACAGCAATAATTAGTGCTGCCGTTATAAGAACTGTTTTTTTCATAACATCTCCCGTGCAGATTAAATCTATTTGTAATAATTAAGCAGAGCATTAACATATGCGCGCGCAAATTTCTCCCTGAAACCGGGGGTTTTCATCATACCAGCATCGTGATTATTGTTGAGATTGCACACTTCAATAAGCAGCTTTGTAGGAACAATGTTGTAACTAAGAACTGCAGGGAGCCACGCGGACTTCCTCCTGACTACATGATTTCTTACAGGCTGGTAAGGATGAATGCTTATCCCGGATTTTTTTACTTCTCTCATCATAAAATTCGCAAGATTGTAAGATAAACCCTCTGATTCAAGCAGTTCTTTTTTAGATATGGAAAAATATTGTTTTGTCTTTACTTCTTTATATTTCAAGTAAGCATCCCCACTCTTTCCGAATTTTGAATGAGCGTAGTGGGCACCTGGAACATATATCATTACTCCTTTCACAGACGGGTGAAGAGAGTCAGCGTGAATACTGGTAAAAACAATTCTATCCTTCTCTATCCCTTTATTCAGCAATATGTTATAGTGGAAGTTTGCAAAATACCATCTCAAATTAACTCCTATGCCTGTCTGACCTTTCATAACAAAAAAAGGTGGGGTAACCTGAATTAGTTCGTCTTTATCCATTTCCAGAGATTCTTTATCAAAAACCGTATAACCTGAACTTTTATCCTTTAATGTCATAAGAACGATTGCGGAGGTCTCTCTTTCAAGTATTTGCTTAATCCTGCATGAAATATCATAAACATAATCATCCTCCCAGACTTCATTTTTTATAGCTCCAGGATCTGATCCACCGTGCCCTGGATCGAGAATCACATAAACTCCTTTCAGATTTTCTGTTCCGTCTTTAAGTTTATATCCTTCAGCCCGTTCTCTTATGTTTTCAAATTCCTGTCTTCGGGGATCGGATAAGGGCAGATATTCAGGAAGCAGAAGTTCTTTAGGAATTTTGACAGGATATCCAACGGAAATATCTGTAACATCTTTAATTCCGCTTCTTTCAGCAATTGAGTTTGCAGTCAGGATTACATCCTCAGCTCCCAGCAACCCGGTAAACCTGACAACAACGGCAGAGTATAGAGCCTCTCCTTTTTTCAGCCGGTATTCCGCATACTCTCCAACATCGTCTGAAGCGAATAAAAGTTCTTCACAACCAGCAAGTTGTTCTTTTTCCGGATCAACCATAAATGCCGACAGAAGAAGGTTTTGAGGAATTCTTATTTCTTCCCCTCTTCTAATGGAATAATCTTTCATGTTATTGTGCGCCGCAATTTCCTTATAATTTGATCCTTTTCCTGTAAACCACTCGGAGATGCGCCACAAGGTTTCAGCTTCTTCGGAAGAATACCCTGATACATAATGCTTCCAGTGATCTTGGGCAAACCCGTCTCTGAGGAAAAGCGTTTTTACGGCCAAAAGCTGATATTTGTCACTCAGTATTCCAAAGGGGATTAGATATCTTTTCCCTTTTAAAAGAGTTACATCTTTGTTGATTTCTCTTATTTGAGTCCAGTTATCGCCCGAATCTGTGAAAGCTGTGGCAAGATCCACATATCCTTCCCCATCCCGGGGTTGCACAGAAAAAAATATATCCTTACAATCCTCCAAAATAATTTCGGTGTCTCTGTCAAGAGCCTTTCTTACCGTTCCTGCCTGTGTTTGATCCAAGAACAAGAAAGTGAACAAAATAAAAACAACAGATATTATGATCTTGCTAAAATATGCTCTCCGATGTTTCATATCAACTGAAACATTATCATATTATACCCTAGCAAGGCAATAGAAGCGTCCAAACAGGTTTAATTTGAAATCAGTAGGCCTTGAGTGTTAGAATACGCTAATAAGCGATAGGATTCCGAGATGCCCAATAAAAAACGAAAGGAGCGAATGAGTGAGAATTTCGCTAAGACGATTGGAAATAAGAGACCTTAAGAACTTTATCAGATGGTATTCTGATCCGGAATTTCTTCATTGGGTTGTTTACAGCAACTCTCCGGAGAAAAAAATCCCTTCAAAGGTGCCGAAGGAGATAGTGATAAAGGTTTTCGATGAAATGAGAGAATCAAAACTTGTCAGGGCTATTATTCTTGATGGGGATACCCATATAGGCACAGTCGGGGCAAAACCAGGTTCGGAAAATAATCCGGACGGCCCCGAACTGTTCATTGAGATCGGAGATATTGGGAACAGAGGGAAGGGGTACGGGACTGAAGCGTCTAATCAGATGTTGGGTTTATTGTTCAGAAAAGCGAAGAAGATCAGGCTTGGAGTTTTCGAGTATAATTTCAACGCCATTAGCATGTATCAGAATCTCGGATTTGTCGAGTTTGGAAGAATCTCAAAGGAGATTTATCACAATGGCAGATATTTTGATCTTATAAAAATGGAACTGAAGGTTGATAATTACAGAAGAAAAACAGGCTGAACGGGTTCAGTTTCCGGATTTCCTTCCAATCATTTTCCTGATATTGTTTTTTGATTCTTCTGAAATCTCAGTGAAAACAATACCGTAGCCTATTGATTTTCTAAGCCCCTGAGTATCCTTTCTGACAATCTTTCCCTTTGCTTTGACATTAACCATCGGTGAAGTAATGAAGAACTCTATGTTGACAAGATCACCGATTTCCAGATTAGTCTGGGTTTCAAACATCAGACCGCTTTCACTTATGTTAACGGAGTTCCCGAAAATGAACTGACTGCCGTTCCCTTTATCCAGCGAAAGTTTTACTAGTATCCTGAATGTCAGTCTCTGGGCAATGTTCAGAAGTTTTTCGACCTTGTACTTCAGTTCATTGGGGTTGACGGGTTTTGTTATGTAATCGTTACATCCGGCTTTATAGCATATTTCTCTGTGTTCATCCTGTCCCGAAACTGTCACCATTATTATGGAAATATTTTTGAGGAACTCATCATTCCTAACAAATGAACATATTCTGTCGCCTGTCATGTCTGGAAGGTTCAGGTCAAGAAGTAACAAGTCCGGCTTTTCTGACGACAGAATTTCAAGCGCGTCCTTTCCGGTATTAGCTTCAAGAAATTCATAGTTGAACGAACTCAGAAACGATTTCTCCATCTGAAGAATCAAATGGGAATCGTCAACCAGAAGGATTTTCTTTTTTATTCGCATTGCATTTCCGCTACAAGAACAGTTCCAAAAAAATACTGTCCTACCATACTATAGAACATTACAATGCAAAAAAAAAGGAAAAAGGCAGATTGGAATCTGCTTCTTCCTTTTGAGGTTGTAGTTTATTCGGCGCGGAAGGTAATATATCCCGAGAATCCTGCTCTCTGAACATAGATAAGAACGACATTTCCTTTTTTAATTTCTGAAGTAGCCTTTTCATAATCTTCGATGCTTTTAACGGGTTTCTGGTTGACCTCAATTATAACATCCCCCTCGCGAAGCCCTGATTCGGATGCGGGACTGGAACTGTCAATCTCAACAACCAGAACTCCTTCAACATTGTTTTCAACCCTGAACCTTTCCCGCAACCTTGAGTTCAGTTCCATCACTTTAATACCCAGTTCCTTGAAAGTTCCACCTTCATATTTTTCTTCCTTTTTATCAACCAGCGGATTCCCGGGCAGACTTTCAGCTCTGTCTGTGAGTTCAGCCTTCATCTTGATTTTCTTTCCATTCCTGATAATGGTCAGCTCAACTTTCTCACCAGGCATAAGTGAGGATATCGCTCTTATGAGATGATCATTGCTTTCAATCTCTTCTCCATTGACTTCGGTAATAATGTCGCCTTTTTTCACTCCGGCCTCCTCAGCCGGCATGTTTTCATAAACAGATTGCACAAGAACCCCTTTTCTGTTTTCAAGTCCGAAAGCTTCCTGCAGCTCTTCGGAGATTTCGCCTATCTGTATCCCGAGATAACCTCTTGAAACCTTTCCCTTTTTAAGCTGCTCAAGAATCCTTTTAACCTCATTAATGGGTATTGCGAATCCAATATTTTGCCCATAGCGGCTTATTAGTGTATTAATGCCAATTACTCTGCCGCTGACATTGACAAGCGGACCCCCGCTGTTGCCAAAGTTTATAGCAGCGTCCGTCTGTATATAATTCTCAAATGCAGAACCGCTTATCCTCTTTCTCCCCAAAGCGCTCACAACACCGACAGTAACAGTATGGCTGAGAGCCAGAGGATTGCCTATTGCCATAACCCATTCCCCGACATGAAGATCGTCAGAATCTCCCAGAAGAGCAATAGGGAGATCGTTTTTCGCTGAAATCTTTATCAGCGCAATATCTGTTTCAGGATCAGTACCGATCACCTCTGCAATAAACTCCGTATCATCATCCAGTGTAACTTTAATTTCGTCAGCGTTTTCCACAACATGATTGTTTGTAAGAATATAACCGTCATGACTTATGATGAAACCCGAACCTCCTCCTGTTTCCCTTTTCTTTTTATTTTCATCATTGTTGTAGTCATCGTTTTGCTCTTCTCTCTGAAAAGGGTCGGGACCAAAAAAGAAATGAAAAGGGTCTATGATATTATTCTTTCTTGGTTGAATATTTATATATGAGCTGGTAGTAATGCTGACAACTGACGGGTTTATATCCTGAACTATGGAAACAAAATCTGGGAAACCCTGCGGAGGAACATAAGGGTTACTGGATATAGAGGCTTGTTCAAAAGAATTGGGAGAGTAAGTTTTTTTCTGGCTTGCGGGTGTTGAAGAATCGGTTTCCAGCCTGCCAAAATCAACCACATTTGCAACCAAAATACCGCAAATAAGGAATGTGGCAGCGACAACAACAAGTGATAAAACCCTTGATCTGTCTCTCATTATTAAAACTCCTTTGTAATAGTTAATATTTGATGTAGATCAAAAAATAAGACCCATGATCCCATTGCAACATTAGTGCCAATCACCTTATTTGTTCTGCTTCTTATAGAAACTTCTTCCCATTGAATGAATTCTTGACGTAAAATCACCCTCTAACGCAATTTCCGATTCAATAGCCTGCTCAAATATTTTAAGTTTTGCGTCCATATTATCAGCATAATGCAACAGCAAAGCTTCCGCAGTCATCGGAACAACAGGGGAACCCCACTCCTTTTCACCCTGATGGCTTAAGATAAGGTGAATGATTTCCATTCTCAAACTTTCAGGGAAGTTCTCTATTTCTCTTGATTTACGATCAACCGTCATTGCACCGATGGTAATATGTCCTACAAGCTGCCCTTCCGTTGAATAATCGAAGTTCTTGAGTTCATAGATTTTACCAATATCATGCAGCAGCGCACCAGCAAGAAGCAGGTCTCTGTCGGTATTCTTATAGTGTGATGCCAGAAAATCACAAATCTCCGTAATGGAAAGTGTGTGTTCAAGAAGCCCTCCGATATAAGTGTGATGGATTGTTTTCGCAGCAGGAGAACTTTTGAAGGCTGTCGAAATTTCATCATCATTGAAAATATTCCCAAGCAGCAACCTGATGTTATTGTCTTTAGTTGATTCAATATAAGAAAGAATTTTTGTGAACATCTCTTCTGTATCTGAAGCAGAAGTCGGATGAAAATCTGTTGGACTGCAGTTATCATCATCCACGGCAGCCCTGAGCTTATCAACGGTAATCTGGAGCTTTCCTTTATAATCAGTTACAATTCCAAGAATCTTGATAATATCACCGGACGAAAATTTATCGGACTCTTCCACCGCATTGTCCCAGATCTTGCATGGAATCCTGCCGGTGCTGTCCTGTAGAACTATGTCCAGATATGGTTTCCCGGCTTTTGTAGTGGCAATTTTTTTCTCGACCGCCAGGTAGAACTCCTGAACCCGATCCCCCGTTTGAAGCTTGTCAATATTCTGTCTCATAACTGTCAATACCCCTTGTCTAATATCGTTAAACATATGCAAAGTTTAAATCATAGAATAAATATTGTCAATTCGCTCTTCCCTTTGGAACGGCCATAGTCCTTGACAAGCATCATGTGCCAGACTAGTATATAGTCTCTTTTTTTGATACGAATAAAAGATGAATTTTTTTAATCAGTCTGTAAGGAGGAATACGGAATGAGTAAAGTTACACTAAGTGTCCTGAAGGCCGATATTGGAAGTATCGGTGGACATATAATGCCCAGCAGGGAGGTGTTGGAAGCTGTGAGATCAGCGGTATCTGAACTGGGCAAAAACCTTCTGATTGATCATTTTATTTCGAGCACCGGTGACGATATTGCTATTTTATGCACCCATACGAAAGGGGCCAACCATTCAGACATTCACAAACTTGCATGGGATGCCTTTCTTGCCGGAACAGCCGTTGCCAAAAAACAGGGGCTTTACGGAGCAGGACAGGATCTTCTGAAAGATTCCTTCTCCGGAAATGTAAAAGGGATGGGTCCAGCAGTTGTTGAACTTGAATTTGATGAAAGAGCGAATGAACCATTCCTCTTCTTCGCTGCCGACAAGACAGATCCTGGAGCATACAACCTTCCCCTCTATCTGTCGTTTGTTGATCCGATGTATAACGCGGGTTTGATACTTAGCCCGAAAATGAAGGACGGGTTTAAATTCAGAATAATGGATGTAGAGCATACCGAAGGGGATAGAATTATTGAACTCAAATCCCCAGAAGAAATATATGATATTGCCGCCCTTCTGAGAGACAACCAGAGATTTGTGGTTGAGAGCATAAGAACGGTTGACGGTGAACCTGTTGCCGCAGTCAGCACAACAAGGCTTCACAACATTGCCGGGAAATATACCGGCAAAGACGATCCTGTAATGCTTGTAAGGGTACAGGGGGGGTTTCCTGCCACAGGTGAAGTCCTTCAGCCCTTCAAAATTGGGCACAATGTCGCAGGATTCATGAGGGGCAGTCATAACGGGCCGCTTATGCCATGCAAACAGAACTGCACCATCTCATTTTTTGACGGACCTCCGGTTGTAACCTGTGCCGCTTTCTGTGTTCAGGGAGGGAAACTTACTGAACCGGCCGATGCCTTTGATCATCCATTCTGGGATTTCATAAGGAACAAAATATCGCAGAAGGCTCTGGATATAAGAGAACAGGGATTTTCCGGCAATGCGATGCTTGGATACTCCGAACTGGAATATGGTGGGATAGTCGAGAAAATGAAATATCTTGACGAGAAATTTAAGATATTCAGCTAAATATATACTTCAACAGCACCCGCTCCATCTGAGGAGCGGGTTTTTCTTTTCGATATGAAAAAATATCTTATTTATATTCCGATAGTTCTGACATTCCTAATCTGGGGAAACTCATTCATTGCGATAGAAGTTGCCCTGGAAGAACTTACTCCGTGGGAGCTTCTGGCATTCAGATTTTTCCCGGTTTTTGCGTTCTGCCTGTCTTATCTTCTTCTTTTTGAAAGACGGACCACTCTTGAATTGATGAGGGAATATCCGGCAAGGATTACTTTCATGGGACTTTGCAGCGTCATTCTTTACAATATTTTCCTAAATACAGGTGAACTTCAAATACCTTCCGGAACAGCCTCCATTCTGATTGCCCTGAATCCTGCCTTCACTTTTCTGCTTTCCGTTATGCTTAAAGAGGAGAAACCTTCCATGCATAAAGTCTGGGGGCTTATCATCGCTTTTCTGGGTATGTATATAGTGGTCGCTTTCGGAGCGGGACAGAGAATAGACTTCAGTTATTACAAAGCTGCACTTATAACGGTTTTGGCGCCTCTATCCTGGGCCCTTTACACCATCACTGCTAAGCCTGTCCTAAAAAAACATTCGCCTGTTGTTGTGACTTTTTCAAGCATTCTTATTGGCTCTTTGCCGGTATTTTACTGGTTCCGCATGGATTTTCTGACAAAGATAATTTCATTAAGCGGTACAACAATCCTGTCCGTAATGTATCTGTCTGTTTTCTGCACAATCATCGGCTTTTTTATATGGAGTTGGACCCTTCAAAGGGTAAGTCCTACAAGGGTTGCAAGCTTTGTTTACCTTAACCCCTTTTTTACTGTAATTTTCAGCGCAATATTGCTCGGTCACAGAATTACCCCCTTTCTTTTGCTGGGCGGCACAATTCTTTTACTGGGTATATTCACTGTCACTTACGATTTCAACAATGTTCCATTCAGGAACAATAAGACTCAGATTTAGGCAAATGCGTAATATTCTTGCTTTTTTATACAGCATTTCAAATGCCTTGGCATTAATAGTAATAATCACTATGAGTCTTCCTTGTAAAGAATCGCTTTCCATCTGGAAGATGATCTCTCTTATGTTGATTGTCTACGCAGCTTATTGTCTTGATGAAAGGTATCACCGCTCGGCAAAAGGGATTTCGTTAAGTCCCGGGATTCTCGCAGGAACATTTCTGATAACAACGGAACCTTATTTCGGTTTTTTATTCTGTATCATAGGGCACAGTCTCGCACATCTGACAGTTGGAAGAAAAAATAATTTTTTCAATCTGCTTCTGATATGTCAGGAGGGCATTGCCTGTTACTTCGCTTCCGTTTCAGCGTTTTATCTTCAGAACGCTTTTCAATTAAATGATGCGAGCTTCAGGTTACTGGCGTTTGTGCTCATATATGAATCTTCTGAATCTATCCTTTATTACACTCTATCGTCAGTTTTAGCAAGATCTAAAGCTGTCTTTAATGAGATTAGAGATTCAATTTTATCGATAAGCATTTCCATTTCAATAGGATACCTGATGATCGGCCTATACCAGTCTTTTGAAATAATCGGTATTGTCATTACAGGCCTTATTATGATTCCGCTTAACTATATTGTTGACATGTTCTATCAGGGCTTTCGTCATAAAGAACAACTTATAAGTGCCAATAACCGACTGGAGCTTTTACAGGAATCCATAGAACTTCTAAAAGATTCCGGAGGGAAAAAGGATGGTTACCGGACCGTTCTCAAAAGAATTAGTGATTATTTTGAATTCGACGCCGCGATTATGGCCATCTCTGGTGTTTCAGAAAATGTGGTTGCCATAATCAATGAAGGAGAAACAGATGCGTCAGAGATTGACATCAAGGAATGGCTTACTAAAAGAATTAATGGCAACCGTTTGGGAAAAATGGAAACAAACAGCAGAAAGAAATCGAGAAAAGACAGAATATTTCTGAATAGCAGTTCATCAATTCAATTGATAATTCCTCTTAGCACAAAAGAAATTGTTTTGGGAACCGCTGTGTTTGAAAAAATATCAGAGATTCCACCCAGAAAAGGCGAAATAAGAATGCTGATGAATATTGTTCATCAGGTCAGCATTCAGATTCACGATAATATAATGAGAAAAGAGCTTTTTGAAAGCAATTTCAATCTTTCAAGAAAAAGCCGTCAGCTTGCTGATATTCTTGAGATTGGTAATGAACTCAAGACCGATCTGAATATTGAATCCCTGCTCGATAAAATTGCCAAATTTGTTAAAAATGATCTCGGTTTTAAAACAGTCCTCTTCAGCCTTATTGATGAGAGTGGGACAAATTTCATCAGGGCTGCCCAAGCGGGGTTGGATAATATCTGGGATGATATAAAGGACATGAAAGTCCCCAGGGAAGAGATTACCAACTATTTTAAGGATGTGTTTCTGTTCAGTAAATCGTATTATGTGAATCACTTCTTCGCAAAGAAATCAGACTATACTATTAAAACCGGAAAAACCACGGAAGAATTACCCGGAAACTGGAACCAGAATGATATGCTCCTGATTCCGGTAAAAAACACAAATGGAAAACTTATCGGGGTTATATCCTGTGATAATCCGGATGACGAAAAAGTACCGGATATTGAAACGATTCAGGCTCTCGAGATTTTTGCGAATCAGGCTGCCACGGCGATTGAAGGTGCAAGAGCCTACGAACAAATGAAAACTCTCGGTATCAAAGACGGCTTGACAGGATTGTTCAACCACAGGCATTTTCAGGAAACCCTCAAAGAAATGATTGATTTTCATGCGGCAGAGAGCAAGGAGTTAGGACTGTTGATGGTTGATCTTGATGATTTTAAAAGCATTAATGACAACTATGGTCATCCCGCTGGGGACCTCGTTTTGATGCAGCTTTCGGAAATTCTTCAGAAAAATGTCAGGAATAAAGACTTTCTTGCCCGTTACGGAGGAGAGGAGTTTGTTGTTATTTTTTCAGACATTACTAAGGAGCTTGCTGTAACAGCATCAGACCGGATCCGAAAAACCCTTGGAAGCACCCGTATAGATATATCGGGGGTTTCCATGCGAATCACCGTAAGTCTTGGACTGGCATTCTATCCCTCGGACGCAGAAACTCGTGAAAAACTTATCGCCTTAGCAGATGAAGCACTTTATCGTGCCAAGAAAAGCGGAAAAAACAGATTACATCTGGCAGGCGATACTTTTCGCGATCTCTTTTCGATGGATTGATAAAACTCACAAAAAACGCTTCTGAACTGTATGATCTGCCAGAATTTCTTGAAAGCAGAAACTGCCGCTATTTTCTTGTCCAGACTGTAGTTCTGCCGATTAAAGAGAAACCTATATAACCCCTGACTTTAAGCGTATTAGAGTCAGACAGAGTAATAATACATTTATAGGTTTTACCGTTCTCGGGATCGTAAATAGTTCCCTTTTTCCATGTGTTCTCGCCGTCTTTTTCAAAATTTTTCATTATCTGAAGCCCAACAATGGGATCATTATTTTTTGTTTGATCCGGATTATACCTGTCTCTTTTTGGCTTTCCCGATTCAGAATCGCCTTCTGGATAACTGGGTTCATTTAACCACACAATCCTGGCACAGATCTTCTTACCGCACTCATAGATTTCGACCTTTGATTTACCGTTTTCAGTTGTCCATTCACCCAGAATACTGATGTCTGCTATTGACGGTATTGCAACAGCAATTGCAAGGATCAAAAACAGAAAATTTCTCATAATAACCTCGCCAGTTTTAGATAGTTAATCCAGTTCATGTTTTTTTTGCCAGTCTCCGGTTTGATTCCATTCGGGCTGATCCTCTTTCCTGAAAAGAAAATCCCCCATCACAAGAACATCCATTTCCGTTCTCATAAAACATTTGTAAGCGTCATCCGGGCTGCATACGATCGGCTCACCGCGCACATTAAAACTTGTATTCACCAGAAGCCCGCAACCCGTTTTCTTTTTGAAAGCATTTATAAGATGCCAGTATCTTGGATTTGTTTCTTTATGCACCGTCTGGATCCTGGCGGAGTTGTCAACATGGGTTACAGCAGGGATGTCGGAGCGGACATGATAAAGCCGCTCAAAGAGGTCTAATTCCTGATAGTTATCCGGTAAATCCTTCAGCCTTTCAGATCTAACCGGAGCAACCATAAGCATATAAGGTGAATGGCAGTCCAGTTCAAAATAATCCGACACATCCTCTGCAAGTACTGATGGCGCAAACGGCCTGAAACCTTCACGAAATTTTATCTTAAGATTAAGCCTCTTCTGTATTTCAGGATCTCTGGGATCAGCAAGAATACTCCTGTTTCCCAACGCTCGAGGCCCCCATTCCATTCTTCCCTGAAACCAGCCAACCACGCTTCCTTCTGATATAAGCTTCGCGGTTTCCGAGCATAATTCACTGAAACTCTTATATTCATTGCACAATGCCTTGTATCTGCGCACTGTTCTCAGAATATCGCTTCTCGAAAATTCCGGACCTAGATATCCCCCTTTCATTTGGTCATGATTTCCATCGGGATGAGAACGGCTTTTTTCACCTGAAATATAATGTGCTGCATACGCTGCTCCGAGTGCTCCTCCGGCGTCCCCCGCAGCAGGCTGGATCCATATATTCCGAAATATCTTTTTTTTCAGGAGTTTTCCGTTGGCCACACAGTTCAGCGCCACTCCACCTGACATTACAAGGTTATCTGAACCCGTAATCTTTCTTGCTGTTTCCGACATTTTCAGAACAATTATCTCTGTTATATCCTGAACCGCTAGAGCAAGATCCATGTAAGGCTGGGTTATCTCCCCTTCGGGTTCCCTTTTAGAGATTCCGAAAATCCCCTTCCAAACATTATCTGAACACATTGTGAGGCCTGTCGCAAAATTGAAGAGATTCATGTTCAACAGAATGGAGCCATCCTCTCTGATATCAACCAGATTGTCCAGAATAGCGGTATGAAATTTTCTATATTCATCGGAATTCCTGTTTCCGTAAGGAGCCAACCCCATAAGTTTATATTCTCCGCTGTTAACCCTGAAGCCGCAGTAGTAAGTGAATGTTGAGTAGAAGAGTCCCAAAGAATGTGGGAAATCAAGTTCCTTCAGAATTCTGATATCCCTTCCCTTTCCAAAACCGATAGTGGCGGTTGCCCATTCCCCCACTCCATCAATCGTAAGAATAGCAGCCTCATTGAACGGTGACGGGTAGAACGCACTTGCGGCATGAGAAAGATGATGTTCAGAAAAAAGAAGTTCAGGCCGTTTCCGAATACTTTCACAATTCACAGTTTCCAATTCCTGCCACAAATATTTTTTCATAAACAGCTTTTCTTTCATCCATACGGGAACGGCTGTAAGAAAACTCCGAAGCCCTTTTGGAGAAAAAGTGTGATAGGATTCAAGAAGCCTCTCGAACTTCAAAAGAGGTTTATCATAAAAAGCTATTTTCTCAAGATCATGCACCTTAAGCCCTGACTCGCTGAGAACATAAATCACAGCATTTGACGGGAAAGAAGAATCATGTTTCTTCCTACTGAACCTTTCCTCATGGGCAGCGGCAAAGATTTCCCCGTCAATAAGCAACGCAGCAGCGCTGTCATGATAGTAAGCTGAAATTCCTAGAATGGAACCTTTCAATATGTTCTGTTCCTTAACTAAAAGCTCTTCCCAAGATCATCCCGGGTATAGATTGTATTCTTTTCCTTAAATACCGAATTGCTGCCCTTTTTCCATTCTTTGAGCCTCATAGGATCATCTCCTGCAATCCTTCTGAAGAAACCAACAGGGGTAACTAAGAAAAAGAAAATCAGGGTAAGAAGTATTCGGGATGCAATACTGCCCATAGCTGTTGCTAATCCGAACCAGAGTTTTGCGAAAGGTCTGAAGATATATGGGAAGATCATGACCAATACCAACAGGATAATCGCGCATGAAATAAACCTGTGGCTTGTATCCGGAAACCAACCCTTGATTCCAGAAAAATGATGAACAAGCAGGAAAATCAGAACCAGCGCAAGTCCGGAGTCTTCCGCTTTTTTCTTTTCAATGTCGTCATTCATAATGGAAAGGCTCACCCATATACCAGAAACCCCGATTTAACGGGGTCTCTGTTGTTATGCAAAATTCTGCTATATTTATTTCAGCAACCTGATGCAGAGCGGGTAGCGGTATTTCTCTCCCTCGTTGGCTTTAATTGCCGCTATAATAGTCATTACAATACTAAATATGTAAACCGCGACAAGCAGCACGAAACCAATTAAAATCAATATTAATATTGAAGCAATTATTCCATATATAGTTATGCTAATCTGGAAATTAATTGCTTCCTTCCCCTGATCGTCCACCAGGGGCATTTCATCTTTTTTGATGGCCCAGACAATCAGGGGGCCAACAATATTACCGATTACCGGTATAATAAGTCCTGCAAAAGATGCCAGATGGCATATCATTGCCCACAGACGGCTGTCCTTATCATAGCCGGATTTGTGCGGAACCTGCCCGTCCAGAACTTCTTTTTCATTCACTTCGTCAGCCATGATCATCTCTCCTTTAAAAAAATAAAACAAACTTCCATACAATCAATAATACTACAAAACATTCCTAATCTGAAGTATCTTCTTCCTCCGGTTTGGGGATTTCGTTATCCATGCCCAGCTTTAAACTGCCAAATTCCTGTCCATCAAAAGAGAACAACATCTCCTGGTTCCCTGCAACTGTTGCAAGATTAACAGGCCTGCTCCATATCTTATGCACATTTTCCAAAGTCCTGAGCGCCTTCTCAATGTCAAGGTCAACGCCGTCATGCCTGTGGGAAAGAAGAAGCTCTCCCCTGTTCCTGAAATTTCCGTCCGTAACAAATATAAAAGGATTTCCTCCGTTTGTCAGCATGAAAAGAAGTTTAGACCGAACCTTCTCAAAACTTCTTGAAGAGATTCTGTAACTGCCTGTGCTCTGATCAAATTCGTACGCAAAAAGCTTCTGTTCTGTGCAGAATTCTTCCGTAAGAAACTCATCAATAAAAGTTACATCATTATGGATCCTGCGCACTTCAAAAATCTTTTCCATTCCTTTTCCGAGATTGAGATTCCAAGATGCCTTTTTGCACATATCATCACATTCGTTATATTCTTTTCCGAACCTTCCTGTATCCCACCGGTATTCGATATCCTCGAATAACCTTACACCTATTCTGTAAGGGTTCAACCCTCCCGGTTGCTGAAACAGAATTCCGGAGTGATGGTCAGCAAAATCAATTATCTCTGAATCATCACAGACTTTCTCTCTCATTATCTTTGAGTGCCAGTATGCAGCCCAGCCTTCATTCATAATCTTTGTCTGCCTTTGAGGGGCGAAATAATAACTCTCTTCTCTGATTATATTCAGAATATCATTCTGCCAATCTTCAAGTGGGGAATGCTCAATAAGAAATCTAAGAACATCCTGTCTGGGTTCAGAAGGAAACTGTTTCTTCTCTTTCTTTTTCCTTTTCTGACCCAAAGAATATTCAGGCGGGTTTATATATGAATCCATGTACTCTTTGGATTTTATTTTTTTATAGCCTGGAATCTCACCATCCTGAGCTTCCTTCTCGTCAATAAATGCTTCCCCCTTCCCCATGAAAGGGCTGTGATAGTTAACGAGATTTTCCAGAGAAATGCATGTATCCAGAAAATCCTCAACTTCCTCAAGTCCGTATCTGTCAATGTATGTTCTTATTCTTGAAGAATGATTGGCAATTTCGTCAATCATGTTCCTGTTGGTTTTTGAAAACCATATATTGTTCTTGAAAAAATCACAGTGAGCAAAAACATGCGCAATAACAGTTTTCTGGTCCACAAGCGCGTTGCCTTCAAGCAGATAGGCATAACAGGGGTTATTATTGATAACCATTTCATATATTTTGTGCAGCCCGTATTCGCTGCTTCGTGACATCCTTTCAAAATTCATCCCGAAGTGCCAGTGCGGATACCGCACGGGAAAACCGTCATAACTTGCCACCTCGTTTATCTGTTTGTAGTCCAATACTTCAAAAATTGTTCTGTAAAAGTCAAGGCCGTAACCTCTCGCATAACCCTCTATTTCTTTTTCAATCTGCCTTAATTCCGGTGTCAGGTTCAAAACTATATTCCCTTCCCTAGAAATTCCTTAATGGAATCCATGATGGAACTCTTATCATCTATTTTCGAAAGGATGACTCTTTCGTCACCGTCAAAAGCTCCGGATAATTCTTCAATGAACTTTCCGGAACCGTAACGGCTTGTAACCTGCCCGTAACAGAACACATTCGAAAATTTAAGAATATGTTTTCTTAAAAGTTCAATACATTTCTGATTATCTCCATCTGACCAGTTATCGCCGTCTGAAAAATGAAACGGGTAAATATTCCAGAATTCCGGGGGATAATCTCTTTCGACTATTTCACGACACAGGTCGTATGCTGTCGAAATAACAGTTCCGCCACTTTCCTTTGTGCGGAAGAAAGTCTCTCTGTCCACTTCCTTTGCCGCAGCGTCATGAATGATATATCTTGTTTCAAGTCCTTTGTAGTGCTTCTGGATCCATAGGTCAATCCAGAACGATTCCATTCTGACAATTTCCTTCTGCTCATCCTGCATTGAGCCGGACACATCCATCATATAAATAATCACTGCATTGCTGTGTGGGTCAGGAACCCTTTTCCATGAGCGGTAGCGTATATCCTCTTTAACAGGATAAATTACCGGATTGTCCGGATCGTATTCACCTGTAGAAACAAGCCTTTTTAATGCCTGTTTATAACTTTTCCTGAAATGGACAAGAGAACCGGGGCCTGTTCTGCTAATCGAAGAATATTTAAGCTTCTGTTCTTTTATTTCCTTTTCGCCTTTCGGCGTAATCCTCGGAAGCTCAAGTTCTTCACCCATTATTTCCGCAAGTTCTTCAACGGAAATTTCAACTTCAAGAATGTGTTCCCCGGGCTGGTCACCGGCTTCACCTTCACCAGGTCCCGCCGGAGTGCCCTCTTCTCCATCTCCCTGGCCTACACCCCCCTGAGAGCGATCCCCAAACTTGAATCTCGGAAGCTCAATCTGCGGAAGGGGAATACTCACCAAATCCTTTCCTTTCCTTCCGACAAGTTCATCATTGGACATAAATTTCCTCAGTTCCTTCTTTATCCTGCCTCTGACTATGTCCTTGAACCTGCCGTGATCCTGATCTATCGTCGATACCATCTTACGCTTTCATCCTTTTGCCGGAATAAGTTCTTTGCTGTATGCGAAACAAAAGAACTCTATTCCTGCTTGGCATCGCCACGCGCAAAAATACTTGCGACATAATTCAAAACATCGGTCGCGCATACATCGCAATAACCATAGTCCTTTATTAGTCTGTGCTTGACTATGTCTATCTTCTTCTGGGTGTCATCATCAACTACACTTGAAGTGAGTGTCGCAAGTTTAATGCTGTCTTTTTTATCTTCAAAAAGCTTGAGTTCAAGCGCTCTCTGAAGTCTTTCATTGGTCCGGTAATCAAATTTCTTGCCGTCCACAGCCAGAGCACCGATGTAGTTCATTATTTCCCTTCTGAAATCATCCTTTCTGCTTTCCGGAATATCAATTTTCTCCTCAATGGATCTCATAAGTCTCTCA
Organism: uncultured Acidobacteriota bacterium; assembly: GCA_964509835.1. Taxonomy (GTDB): domain Bacteria; phylum Acidobacteriota; order CAZDZC01; family CAZDZC01; genus CAZDZC01. The sequence goes on along the minus strand of CAZDZC010000005.1, from coordinate 20,506 downwards.
TCCGGTTCTTCAAGATCACCCGTGTAGGTATTTTTCACCTTTTCTTTCTGGGTATAGGCTTTTACATTGTCCAGATATTTTGAACACAGGGAGGTAATAGCTTCCTCGTCTGCGGAAATTGCCCGCTGAACCTCGTTTTTCACTATTTCAGAATATTCCTGTTTAACAATGGAAAGAAGTTCTCTGTAATGATCTAGCTCCTGTTCGGAATTAATCAAAGCATGGTTTTTCAGTCCTGATTCAAGCTCATTCATAACCATAAAAGGGTTGCAACATTTCTGGTTAAGATCTTTCACAAGAGCGTTGGATATCTTGTCCTGAATGTACCTGGGAGAGATTCCGGACATTCCCTCGTACTCTGATTCACTGCGGATTTCCTTTACATTTTCCTCGTTATACCCGGTAAGTGTTTTCCCATTGTAAAGTTTAAGTTTCTGGAGCAGGGTTATGTCCGCTTTCTTCGGCTCTTCCAGCCTTGTAAGGACTGCCCACATTGCAGCCATCTCGACTGTGTGCGGCGCAATGTGAATATTTTCAACGCATCCCTCTCCGAAATCCTTCTGATATATCTTTATCTCGTCATTAAGGGTTAGGACATACGGGATGTCGATTTTAACGGTTCTGTCCCTCAATGCTTCCATGAATTCATTGCTCTGAAGTTTTCTGAATTCCGGTTCATTTGTATGACCTATAATAACTTCGTCAATATCCGTCTGGGCAAATTTTTTCGGTTTGATCTTATGTTCCTGTGACGCGCTCAGCAGATCATAAAGGAAAGCGACATCCAGTTTCAGAACCTCTATGAACTCAATAATTCCTCTGTTCGCAATATTGAATTCCCCGTTGAAATCAAATGCCCGGGGATCTGAATCTGATCCGTAAGTTGCAATTTTCCTGTAATTTATATCTCCGGTAAGCTCTGTGGAATCCTGATTTTTCTCGTCCTTCGGCTGGAAAGTGCCTATTCCTATCCGGTCCTGTTCCGACAAAACAAGACGAGATACCCTGATGTGGGACATGATTTTTGTCCAGTCACCTTTATATTTGCGGTTCAGCTCACGGTACATATATCTGCAAGCGGGGCACAGGTCACCCTCGATTTTAACTTTAAAATCCTTTCCCCCGATGTTCAGTTCCTTTTCAAGTTCACTTCTAAGTTCAAACGGAACAAGATGGAGCGGATCTTCATTCATCGGGCAGACGAGGTCGTCTGTAGCTCTTGAGTGGTCACTGTCACCTTCTTTTATCCATCTGTAAGAGTAAATGGCTCCTTCCGGAGTTCTTGAATATTTCTCCAAGCCCTTCTTCATCAGTCTGACTATCGTGCTTTTGGCGCTTCCGACAGGTCCGTGAAGCAGAAGCACTCTTTTCTCCGGGCCATATCCATGCGCTGCTGCCTTTAATACGGTGACAAGATCCATGAGCGATTGATCCAGACCGAATATTGCATCTTCTCCGTTCAGTTTCTTGTCAGTAAAGAAATTATATTTTTTTACTGATTTCTTACAGTACTTGTAGTCTTCTACACCGTAAGAACGAATCATGTCGTAGACCCGCTGGAACGCATTTCTCGTCACCAGAGGATTTTCTCCAACAATTTTCAAGTAGTCTTCAAATGTTCCCTCCCAGTGCAGATCATCGTACATCTTCCTGTCAAGCAGACCGGCTATTTTTGAGGTCAGGGTAGAATCAGTCATTGGAATTACCTCGCATCTTATCAAAAATAAAACTTATCAAAAAACATTAGGTTTTATTATATATCCGGCATCAAAGCATGTCAACGCAAACCCAATCAGCGAATTTCACTTTTACGGTCAAATCTTTGCAATTGTTTTTTAAAGAAGCCTTTCTATCTGCATTTTCAGAATCTTTTCGTAATCAGGATCAAAACCGACATTTTTGAATTTGATCATCCCATCTCGGTCAACAACATAGCTTGTGGGAAAACCGGTAACTTCAAGTGCTCTTACTGCCTGTCCGTCCAGATCAAGAGCCACCGGAAATGTATATCCATTGTCTTTCATAAAAGATTCAACTTTTTTCCTTTTAGCAGGTTCATCTCCTTCTCTTTCGAAATTAACAGCGATGAAAGCAATGCCCTTACCTTCCGAGTCTTTCTCAACCTTTTGAAAGTGGGGCAATTCCATGACGCAGTATCTGCACCATATTCCCCAGGCGTTAATAACAGCGACCTTCCCTATCAGGTCACTTGTTTTGAGCGGATTTCCGTTGAGATAGATCAAATCCATTTCCGGCAGGGGTTTATCAAAAGCTCTTGTTGTGAAAACAGCATATTCCGTAGCTTTAGCCCTTTCCGCGCTTATTCTGTTATCAAGGTCCTCAGCAGACCCCATTCCCTCTTTCAGATAAAGATTTTTGAGAAGAGCCATTGTTTCTTCATTATCATTCCCAAAAACAGAAACTGATGAAATGTATGCTTCAACCGCTCTCGTACCGTCTCCACTCTTTTCAAATATCCTGCCCAGCCTTGCCAGTCTTTCAGCATTGTAAGCATCAATTTCACAGGCCTTTCCGATGTTAGTCAACGCTTCATTATATTTATTCTCTTTATATGCTACCCAGCCCGCTGCATCATAAATATCTGCTTTAGTCCGTTCATCTTTAATATTGTCCAACTCGCCAATAGACACCTGTGCAAACTCACGCGCTTTTTCAAAAAGCAAACCCTTATCAGCGAGACCGTATGCAATGTAACTCCTGATTGCTGTTTTCTGTTCGGCAGGAGCTGAAGCAAGAAGTTCATCAGCAAATATACCGGCGTGTTCTGCATCGTCAAAACTCTCAAGATATGTGTCAAAAACAGCAATTCTTGAATAGAAAACATACGGGGTGTCCGGGAAGCTTTTGCATACCCGCAGAAATGTCTTTATTTTTTCAGCAGGATCTTCAGTGCTCGAAGCTGCTTCATACGCTTCATCCGGTGATACATCAGCAAACAACTCAAGTTCATCCATGTTTACGAACACCGGTTTTTCTCCTGAACAAGAAAACAAGAAAACAACAGCGGAAATCAGACACAATATTCTTTTCATAACTCTCCTGTGTAAAAAAATCCTAATCGGAGGATCATAATATCATATCAGCTCTTTAAATTTAAGCATCATGGCATTGAGACAAATAATCACGCAGACATGTGCATTATTTTGCTCAGTCTGTCGAGACTTCTGTATTGTACAGCTTCGGCAATATGGTGAACCTTGATGTCCGTGCTGTTTTCGAGATCTGCAATAGTACGGGAAACCTTCAAAATCCTGTCATAAGCCCTTGCGCTCAGTCCCAGCCTGTTTATCGCATTCTGAAGAAGTTTTCTAGAATCTTCATCCGTTCGACAGTAAGTTCTTATCTCTTTCTGATCCATTTGTGAGTTGCAATAGATGTGTACCCCCTCAAACCGATCTGTCTGAATTGCTCTGGCACAGCTCACTCTTGATTTGATTTCCGCAGATGATTCTCCTCCCGATGCTCTGTCAAGCTCCCTGAATTTAAGGGCGGGTATTTCGATATGAATGTCAATTCTGTCCATCAGGGGCCCTGAAATTCTGGACATATAACGGCTTATCATTCTGGGAGTGCACAGACATTCTTTTACTGATGAGCCGTAATAGCCGCAGGGACAAGGGTTCATAGAAGCAATAAGACTGAAAGCTGAAGGGAAGGTCAGGGTTCTTGCAGCTCTTGAAATTGTCACAACTCTGTCTTCCATCGGTTGTCTCATGACTTCCAGCACATTCCTGTGGAACTCTGGAAGTTCATCAAGGAAAAGAACCCCGTTATGGGCAAAGCTGACTTCTCCAGGTGAAGGCATGCTCCCGCCGCCTATCAGCCCGGCGCTTGATATGGTATGATGAGGAGCTCTGAAAGGCCTTTCAGTTATAAGAGATTTGCCTTTACCAAGATATCCTGCAATACTGTGAACCTTTGTCGTCTCAAGGGATTCGTTCAGGGTCAGATCAGGCAGAATTGAGCCGAACCTTCTTGCAAGCATGGTCTTTCCTGAACCCGGAGGCCCCAGCATGAGGGCATTGTGACCTCCCGCAGCAGCTACTTCGAGTGCTCTTTTAGCGTGTGCCTGTCCCTTCACATCACTGAAATCAAGGATATACATCCTTCCTGACGAATAAATTTCTTTTTTATCCACCTCAACCGGTTTCAATTCAAGCACACCATTCAGAAAAGTTACTGCCTGCGCAAGACTTTCAACGGAATAAACATTGACCCCATCAACAACAGCCGCCTCTTTTGCGTTTCCCGGAGGGACAAGTATCCCTTTTGCTTTCATTTCCCTTCCAAGCAGAGCTATTGACAGGGCCCCTCTGACATCTCTGACCGTCCCCTCCAGCGAAAGTTCTCCGGTGATGAGATAGCCATCAACAGCTCCCTTTTTGAGTGTTCCTGTTGCTGAAAGAATGCCGATGGCAATAGGAAGATCCAGAGAGGAGCCTTCCTTTCTGATATCAGCAGGAGCAAGGTTTACAGTTATTCTGCTTGGAGGATAACTGTAACCTGAATTCTTAATCGCAGACTCTACCCTTTCCCTGCTCTCCCTTACTGCGGCATCCGGCAAACCGACAAGGCTGAAAGCGGGAAGCCCCTTTGCAGAATCCACTTCAACTTTCAACTGATAAGCGTCAACCCCTAAAAGCGCCGCACTGCTAATAATTGACAACATGATTAACCCTCCCACATTAGATATAATCAAATCCCAAACAACCGTGAATATATATCATTTTATGGGTTTTTGCAAATCAGAAAAGAGCCAAAATATAACTGTTGCATTTTCAGTATTTTAGATTATAATAATAGCCAAATAATGGAGATTGTGATGAAAATAACCCCATTGGACATCAGAAAACAGAAATTCGACATGAAATTAAGAGGCCTTGATCCTGAAGCTGTGGAATCATTTCTTTTCATCGTTGCAGAGGAATTGGAAACCATTCTGCGAGAAAAAGAAGAACTCAGGGAGATGGCAGGCAGACTTGAAGCGGAGTTAAGAAGTTTCACCGGAAGGGAAAAAATACTGAAAGATACACTTTATACTGCTCAGAGAACAGCAGATGAGCAGAGACGAAACGCAGAGAAAGAGGCACAGACAATTATCAAGCAGGCAGAAATGATGTCCCAGCAGTTAATACATCAGGCCAGGGATAAAATTGCTGCTATGCAGAAAGACATTTCAGACCTAAAACTGGACAGATACAATCTGAAAAGCGAGATCAGAGCGGTGATTGACCGCTACGGCAAGATTCTTGATGTGGTTGAAGATGAGGAAAAGGAAAGAGAAAAACTTGAATTTCTTGTCAATGAAACATCACCTCTGGGTTGAGTATTTTCCTTAATAAACCTCCGCTATAACAATGATAAAATCCGATTTTGCAATTCTTAACGCAGTTCAGATAGTCTCGCCTTCAGGCGAAGCCCCGGTGACCGGAAAACGGATGAAGGATCTGAAGATAATTAATAACGGGGGAATTGCATCCTTGAAAGGGAAGATTGTATTTATCGGCACAATGGATGAGCTGAAAAAAAATTGCATCACTCAGGATGCCGAAGTGGTTGACGCGTCCGGTAAGGTAGTTCTTCCAGGTTTTGTTGATCCACATACCCATATTGTTTTCGGAGGTTTCAGAGAAATAGAGTTCAACCGACGCATTGAAGGAGCGACTTACGAGCAGATTGCAGCAGAAGGAGGAGGGATAAGAAGCACTGTTCGTGCAACCAGGGAATCAAGCGAGGATGAACTTCTTTTTTCTGCTCAGAACCGAATAGATCAGGCATTGTCGCACGGAACCACATCAGTTGAGATTAAATCAGGTTACGGGTTGTCGGTTAAAGACGAGCTGAAATTACTCCGTGTCGTCAGAAAACTTAAGTTAAATAATCAAAATACGATTGATATAATCCCTACTTTTCTGGGAGCGCACACGATTCCCGCTGAATTTTCATCAAACCGTGAAGATTATTGCCGTCTTGTGATGGATGAGATGCTGCCGGCTGTCGCAGAAGAGGGTTTGGCTGAATTCTGTGATGTCTTCTGTGAAACAACGGCCTTCACTCTGGAGGAAAGCCGCCAGATACTTATGAAAGCAGCAGAACTGGGAATGAAACTGAAAATCCATGCTGACCAGCTCTCAGCATCCGGAGGCTCTGCACTTGCCTGTGAACTTGGAACTGTTTCCGCGGAGCATCTTGAATATATTGGCGACAAGGAAATACATTGCATGGCAGAAAAAAAGATAGCCGCAATACTTCTTCCCGGAGCAGCGTTTTTTATAAGACAGGGGAAGTATCCTCCCGCAAGGAAAATAATAGAATCAGGAGTTCCGGTTGCTCTTGCAACGGACTGCAATCCGGGAAGCTGTTTCACGACAAATATGGCTATAATTATGACACTTGCAGTTCTAGAAATGGGAATGACCATAGAGGAGGCTGTCACTGCCTCTACTCTCAACTCCGCATACTCAATAAACAGGCATTTTGAATCCGGAAGTCTTGAAATAGGGAAAAATCTTGACGCAGTGCTGCTTGATATTCCGAATTTCTATCATCTTGTTTACAACTGGGGCATAAACCATGTTTCCGGTATCGTGAAGAGGGGTAGACCGGTTTATACGACACTTGCATAAACCCATTTTTATCAAGCATTTAAAAACATGGCTCTTTTAGATCAACACCATGTCTTTTACCAATTTTAATATTCATAAATCAGATGGAAATTTTTAAATGCAGAGATTGTGAAGAAAAACTATCTATTATAATTTTACAACTATTTTCAAAAAACACTTGCTATTAAAGAATAAATCATATATATTAACTACGCAATGCTCAATATAACAGGAACAATTTTAAAGGAAAGGAAACATTCAGGCACTTAAATAAGGATACTCTTGTGCAATGATACGTTGTAGAAAGGCAAGGCTTGCTTAAAGCGTCCTCCTTACGAAAACAGTTACCAGCGCAGGAATAAGAGAAACTACTTTTTATGAGGAATTAAAGATGTCTAACAGCAAGCTTTATGTAGGAAATTTGAATTATGCGACAACCAGTGAAGAGCTTAAAGAGCTTTTTGCTAATCATGGAACAGTAAGTTCCGCGAATGTGATTGAACGGAAGGGTTTCGGTTTCATTGAAATGTCAACTCCCGAAGAAGCAATCGCAGCAAAAGAGGCGCTTAACGGTACCGAATTTGCCGGAAGGAACATTAAGGTTGATGAAGCGAAACCTCCGAGGAACAAAGACCAGCGGAATGGCGGCGGATTTAACAGAAACAGAGGAGGCGGAGGATACAGCAGAGATAGATACTAAATAATTTCAGAAGCTGTCCTGTAAATGTTGAGCGTTATACGGTAGGAAATTACTGATAACAGCCTGAAAATTGGGGCGCCCCGAAGGGGCGCCTTTTTATTTCCACCGATTTTTTGTATAATGTCGCAATTGAGAACTTTTAGCCCGCACAATCGTATTTAAAGCTTGTGGTTTTAATTTATAGAGAAGGATGAAAATGCAAATGAACCTGGAACTTAAAAATAAAATTATTAACAACCTGGAAAAAATGGCTGAAAGAGGAGCATCGTACTCGGATGCTCGACTTCTGACAGATGATAATTCTGAAACAATTGTGTTCTACGATGGAAACCTGGAAGGCAATGATACCAATTATGAAAGCGGAATAGGTGTAAGAGTCCTTTCCGGTGGCGCTTGGGGTTTTGCCGCGACAAGCAACATGGCTGAAATTGACAGTTGCTTTTCCCTAGCCCTGAAAAATGCTGAAACGGCTTCTAAACTTGTAAAAGTTCCTCTTTCAATGGGCACTATCCCTTCTCATAAAAGCAGTTTTTCTTCACCGGTGGAAACAGATCCTTTTGATGTCAATCTAGGTGATAAACTGGGATTTCTGACGGAACTTGACAGAAAACTTCAGGAGAATTGGATTATCAGAAGAATTGTCAGGGCGGAATTCCAGAAGAAAAACTCCTATTTTTTCAATACCGAAGGAACCGAAGTAGAGAGAAAACTGGTGAACACATTCGCTACAATGCTGATAATGGGATTGGACTCCGAAGGCCAGATGCAGAGAAGAAGCATGGAGCTCTACACAACTGGCGAAGGAACAAGAGGATGGGAAATGATCACGGACCCGTTCCTTTTTGGTTCTCATACCGACAGGATTAAAACCGAACTTTCTTCTCTTTTGAATGCAGATTCCCTGGAATACGGGAAAAAATCCGTAATCCTCCTTCCGGGCCAGGGTTGGCTTCAGGTTCATGAAACAATCGGGCATCCTTTGGAACTTGACCGCATTCTCGGTTACGAACTCTCCTACGCGGGAGGATCCTTTGTAACCCTTGATTCCTTTGGAGAACTCAGGTACGGAAGTGAAAAACTTTCTGTGAGTTCTTTCGGTGGAATAAAAAATTCCCCCGGTTCATTCGGTTATGACGATGAAGGTTCTCCGGAAAAAGATTATCTTCTCATTGACAAGGGGATTCTTGTAAACTGTCTGACTTCAAGGGCAATGATAAGTGAAGCAAACAGCAAGGCAGGAAAAAAGATATTCAAAGAAAGTGGAGGGGCAGCAAGAGCAACAGCTTTTTACCGCGCCCCCATTGACAGAATGACAAATGTCAACATCCTTCCCGGAAGCGATGGAACGCTTGATGACATAATTTCATCAACTGAAGACGGTATTATACTTGATAATCCGACTTCGTGGTCAATCGGTTCAAACCGGGAGCATTTCCATTTTGGTTGCGAGATTGCGTGGGAAGTCAAACAGGGGGAAAAAACCCGGGTTCTCAGGAATCCGACATATCAGGGGCATACCCTTGAATTCTATAATTCACTCACTGCTGTTGGAGATAAATCCACATGGCAGGTAGGTCAGGTTGAGAATTGTGGCAAAGGAGAACCAAACCAGATTATGCAACTCGGACACGGTGTTCCGATCGTCCGATTTGATAATGTAATTACAGGAGAGAGGAAATAACGATGTTGGAAAATAACCTCAGAAATATAATATGTGGAATAAGGGATGAAGCTTCCAAAAAGGGTATTGTTGCGACATTTTCTCTTCACCGTGAAAAAAGCCATCTGATGAGGATCGGGAATAATTCTGTTTCTTTAAACACATCGGAACAACTTACCAGGCTTGACATAAAGGTTCTTAACGGAAAAAGAGAAGGTTCTCACACTCAGATGGGAGATATCCCTTCAGCCGGATATGTCAGGGATGCTCTTGAAATAGCAGTGAAAAAAGCTGCCGCCGCCAGTGAAAAAAACTATCAGCCGCTTTCCGATATTGTGGAAGAGAACATTGACGAAACTTCGCAGTACGATGAAACCCTTGAAAATCTTGAACCTGCTTTTAAACTGGACGGATATGCCGGTATCTTCAAAAAAGTCGGAGAGCATTACAATTTTTCGGGTTCCTGGTCCAGCGGGAGTATGGATATATATATCGTAACCACCCATAACCGGAACGAGGTTTTCCATAAGGGCACAGACCAGCTTTTCAACATTGTTCTGAAACATCCTGAAAAAAAATGGGAGTTGTCTCTTAGCCAGACAGGCTGGCACAAGGATTCTTTTTCGATTGAGAATGCAATGGAAGCATTTCAGAGATATCTTCCCGTCTATGAAAAAAACAAAGGCTCCCGGATTATCCCTGGCGATTATACTGTAATTCTGGGAGCGCAGGCCATCGGAGAAATTCTTATGATGGCGGCATACACGGGTTTTTCGGGTAGAATGTGGGAGGAAAAGCAGGGATGGACATCAAAAAACAAACCCGGGGACTTGGTTCTCGGTGAAAATATAACCCTGGTGGATGAACCGTCTGATGATCTGACATTTAAATTCGGATTTGATTTCTCTGGGAAGAAGAGAAAAACTTTTCCCATTGCTGAGAACGGAAAACTTATCCAGCTCATGTACGACTCAACAACTGCGGCCAAATATAACAAAGAAAAAACAGGACATGATGGGATTCCCAGTCCGGTGATGAGAACAGGTTCCGGCTCGGCATGCCCGCTTGAGGCTGTCAAAAATATGGGTAAGGTTCTTTACATTCCTGCCCTCCATTACATAAACCTCCCGAATTACAGCAAAGGGATTTTCACTGGAAGCTCCAGATTCAATGCAATGCTTATAGAGAATGGGGAAGCTGTTTCACCGATTTTCTCTTCAAGGATTACGGATACATTTCAGAATATCTTCGGGAATGTCAAGGTGATATCTTCACTGGCTCAATCAGTAAACCTGTCAAATACTTATGGCAGAAGATCGCCAATAGCGGCTTCTGTGCCTTCATACATAGTGGCCGAAGGGGTAAAGATAACCGATTGTGCTGATTCATTCTGATATAACAACAATACTTAAGGGAGACAGGCTCTAAAACCCGTCTCCCTTTTTAAATTTGAATTATATGAAGCTGCTAAGAGTGTATTTTTCAGATAGCGGGATTTGCTTCCTGAATTATGATATTCCCGTGGCTGGCTGAAAGATCTAGAACATTCTTTCCTGATCCTCCAGTAACCACCAGAGCGTTGTCCTTTTTTTCTGAGAGGTATGGAAAATTCCCGGGATAAGTTATCTCTCCAAAATCCGCACTGGCTTTTACAGTAAAGCTGTCCGGGTCCGAAATTCCAATACTGATGTTTCCGTATTCGGTTTCTACATCCAGCTTTTCCGGATCGAAAATAACATCTATAGCCACCCCACCGTGATTGTTTGACACTGAAAGCGGGCCTGATAGTTCAGCTATTCTGACATCATTGTGTGAAGCCCTGATTCTTCCGCCTTCGAATTGTCCCTTTATTCCGACACCACAGCGTTCAGAATCAACGGAGCATACACCGCGGATATTTTCCAGTGTAACGCTCTCGTAAGAGGCAGTTATGTCCAAACTGCCCTCTGCATCCGTCACTGTCACATCACCGTGTTTCGATTCTATCTTTGCTCCTTTTTTTACACCTGAAACGATTATGTCTCTATGGCTGTTAAGAACAGTCAGAAACCCTTCCAGATTCTCCGCAGTTACTTCGGTATGAGGAGCATTAACCGAAGCTTCCCCGGTCACATTTCTCAAAAGAACATCACCGTGACTTGTCACAATCTGAACGGAACCCTTCATATCCTCCGCAGAAACACTGCTGTGTTTTGTATCAACAATTGTGTCTCCCATAATATCTGAAAGTTTAACATCTCCGTGTTCATTTTTAATTTCCACTTCGCTGCCAGAACCAGAGATTTCAATATCTCCATGGCGGTTTGATATAATAACCTTCTTTTCTGTGTTCTGAAGTTTTATATCCGCAAACTCGGTCGCAAGTTCAATTCCACCTTTCAATCTGTCCAGCGTGACATCACCATGCCTGTTCACAATATTGAGCTGTAAGGATGGCGGTATTTCCATTATGAGGTTTGTTTTGAATGAAGTTTTTTCATCCTTAAAAAGATCCCTGTTTGTTCCAAGTTTATATTCGGAACCCGAAGCTGAGAACTTTGGCATAATCCTGTTCGCAAAGGCTTTTGCATCTTCTTCCTTTTCAAGGTAAACAAGTTTCTCCAGTTTCAGTTTGATTGTATGTTCATTTCCCGGTGCAACTGTAATAAATCCATAGCTGTTTTCAATACTGAGCAGTCCGATGTCTGATACATCAAAAATCTCTTCCGTTACGAAAGTGTGCGACGGCCCTTTGAAATCCCAGTCAAGATCTATATTGAAAAAGTCTTTCCCGCTCTTCACTTCATCATAGATAGCTGATCCGGAAAGACCGAGGATTATGACTATGACGATGAAGAATATTTCCCTTTTTGTCATTGCTCCGGCTCCCTGTGGATAAAATAAGCGTAAAGCTTCTGAATACCAATCAATATAAGTATCACAGGCCAGAATTTGAATATGTATTCCCATACATTTATGTCCACAAAATTATGAAGAAGAAGAAGACCTCCCAGTGCGATCAGGATGAATCCCCATGTAAGTGCGCTGCTTTTTTTCATTTCATTCACCTTTCACGGATTGACTGTTTTTCTGTTTGAAGACTTCATAGATAAGCCTTCCGCCGAAAACCACAATTATCAATGGCCAGAGTTTGAATAACCAGTCAGGGCTGTAACCAAGATTATTGAACTGGAAAATACCTCCCATAATTATCAAAAATGCGCCCCAGAACAGGGAGCCTTTATCCTCAACCGCTTCGATCTTTATGATGTCCTCGATTATGTCAGGTTTTGAATCCGCATTAATCCTTTTGGCGCATCTTACAGAGTCGATGATCATAAAGACATAAAAGCCGAATGTGCAGAAACCTATGAAGTCATTGTCGGGACCAATGTCGGCGCTGTAAATAAGCCCTGAGAATATCAGTATCATCAGAACAGCTCTCAGATATAAACCGTTATACACATATCCCAGTCCGGGAATTACCGCAAGTATTCCTGCTGCTCCCGGTGATTTCAATTCCCTGTGATAGGAATCTTCACTCCTGTTTTGAACTGTGTCATTTTTTTCCGTCATTTTTCATGCTCTCCTTTGAAATATTTGATTCGATTTTCACATACGCTTCCTTTGCTTCTTTATAAAAAGGAAGACCGGTTACAGATACAGATTGGATATAGTTCACACCTTCACGGCAAACACTTTGCGATTCGATAACTTTTACCGAAGCAAAAGCTCTTGCGTTGCGGTAAAGTTCCGAAGCATCTGTCGGTCGGCAAAGATATGAACCAAATGTTATAAAAAACCCGAGAATAAGGATAGCCGCGGCATCCAGACCGGGATTAAGAACTGCTTCCAACATTGCGTCCAGGAGGCTGATCCTCTTAGTTTTCAAAGTGCGCAGGATAACCCTGTCGTTTAACCCGGCCGGAGGATCTGCATCTGGGAGATTGCCCAGTTCAGTTATAATTCCTGCAATTTCAGTAAGAATAGCAGTGCATTCATTACACGAATCAAGATGTTTTTCAAAAGCGGCAACCGATTCACAATCAAGGTCCTTATCCAGATAAGCGCTGAATATTTCTTGTGCTTCAAAACATTTCACGGTGCAGCAACTCCTTCTTTTCTAAGGATTTTAGCAAGTTCAATCCGGCCCCTGTTAATCCTGGACTTGACAGTACCGACAGCAATCCCGGTCATAGAACTTATCTCATCATATGAATGACCGTAAATATCTCTCAAGGCGATAACTGTTCTCATATCACCACCAAGCTTTGAAAGGGCATTTCCGACCATCGCTGTTCTTTCATCCGATTCGAGAACTGAATGCGGTGTTCCATCGAACTGCAGATCCGGTGTTTCATTGCTGTCAATTGAAATATCCGTGCTTTCAGGTTTTCTTTTCCTGTACTCATCAATACACTGGTTTTTTGCAATCCTGCATATCCACGATTTAAAGTCTTTTGTTTCATCGTAAGTCCTTAACGCCGTAAAAATCTTCAGGAAAATATCCTGTGTCAAATCCTCTGACCGCTCCCGGTTCCACATGAACCTGAACGCAATGTTGTATATCAGAGCGCTGTAACGGGTGACCAGAAAAGACCATGCCGTGTCGTCTCCATTTAAACACCGTTTTATGAGAGCTTTATCTTCCGGACTGATCAACCTTTCCTCGCCTGCACATTTACAATTAATTTTATCATTTATGTGCTCTCATTTCTAACAGACGGAATTGAAGTCATAAAAGTTCCATATTTTTCAAATATTGACAGAACTCTTTATCTGTGCTAGATTTCACCTTTTCAAAAGGCAGGCGGTAAAAAATGAAAAAAATTCTGATCGCGGACGACAGCGACACATTGAGAGCCAAAATAGCATCTTTTCTCACGGAGGAGGGCTATTCAGTTCTTACCGCGGGAGACGGTGCAGAGGCTATTAAAATAATTAAATCCAACAGCGATATTGATCTAATTCTTCTTGATATCGAAATGCCGACTCTTGACGGGTTTGATGTTTTAAGAATGATAAGGGGAGGAAGACTGGCTCCCGAAACTCCTACGCTTGCTTTAACCGGCGTTCAGGGAGATCCGTCCATTATTGCAAAGCTAAAGAGCTTCGGGGCTTCAGGATATGTGAGTAAAAACATTCCGATGCAGGAGCTTCACTTTCGCATAAAAAGTATGCTTTTCCCGAATTCCTCTTCGCATTAATCCTTGATTATACAAGACTTGAATAAGAAGGCCATCCTGAGATGGCCTTCTGGATCGGATGATTTGCTTTAACTGCTGCATGAAAGCCTTGTCGTTTAAACCGGCCTTGTTCATAACAGCTCATCCAAGCCAATTTGATAATATCACGAGTTGATCTTCAAGTCAAAAAAGCATTTTAATTTTTTTATTTTTCACTTAAATCTGTTTTCTTGCAGTTATCAGATATTTAACATAAAATGCTGGTTCTGGTGCATTTATTAACCCGGTGATTTTATAATGTCTTCTTTTAAAACATTCAGCAATTATCTGGAAGAAGGTTCAAAGGGAACCTGTTATGCGTTTGCGGCAAATGCAAGAATCATAACCATTTGGAAACAATGCGTAGGTCCCAGGATCTCAAAACAGACCTTTCCTGAACAGCTGAAAGAGGGAATTCTGATTGTTACAGTATCTGATGATAGCTGGAAAAAACAGCTTGATCTGATGAAAAAAGAACTGATTGAAAAGATGTCCGGATTCAAACATATGAAGAAGCTTGCTGATATTAAGTTTAAAGTCGGTTCCGTAGCAGAAACTTCATCGGTGAAAAAATCGCGCAAGAGAAAAGCCTCTGTTCCTGATGATATAAGAGAAGCAGCTTCGGGGATTAAGGATGAACCGCTTCGGGAGCAGGTTATGAAAATTGCCGCCGAATACATTCGAAGAGCGGAAGAGAAAATAATTGAAAAGAACACTTAAAATGAACATTGCCTACGATGGCAGCGACTTTCATGGGTGGCAGATCCAACCAGGACTGAGAACGGTACAGGGCGAGATAAACGGAGCCCTTTACCAGGTTACCGGAGAGGAATTGAATGTCACGGGTGCAGGAAGAACCGATGCCGGAGTTCACGCACTTGACCAGTATGCCAGTTTCAAAATGAACAATATCAAGATAGAAGACGGGAATCTGACAAAAGCAATGAACAGCATTCTTCCATGCGATATCAGAGTGCTTGGCTGCGAAACAGTTCCGTCCTCTTTCCATGCGAGAAATTCAGCGATAGGCAAGACATATACATATAATCTCTTTAACGGCAGCGTTCTTTCTCCTTTCAGAAGAAACCATTGTTATCACTATCATTTTCCGCTTGATGAAAACAGAATGAGAAATGCATTAAAGGTTTTTGAAGGAAGGCACGATTTTTCAGCTTTCAGGTCATCACACTGCGGAGCGAAAAACCCTGTCAAGACCATATCGTCAACTTCTGTTGAGAAAAACAACGATTACTTTCTGATCAAGGTTTCAGCAGACGGTTTTTTGCAGCATATGGTGCGGACCATCATGGGAACTGTTATAATGGCTGGTGAAGGCAGACTCTCTCCCGAAGACATTAAAAGGATTATGGAATCCGGAAAGAGAGAAAATGCAGGCCCCACAGCTCCGGCAAAAGGATTATTTCTTGAAAAGGTGGTATATCCTTGAAAAATAAATTTGAAGGATTTATTGAAGAGGGAAGCCCGGAATCCGAGCTTTTGGACAAAATTGACTTATCCTGTCTTCCGAGACATGTCGCGGTGATTATGGACGGGAACGGCAGATGGGCTGAAATGCGAAATAAACGGAGAATTGAGGGACACAAAGCCGGCATAGTTTCCGTCAGGGAAACAGTTGAAACTATGGCAAGGCTTGGAATCGACGTTATTACGCTTTACGCTTTTTCCACTGAAAACTGGAAACGCCCCAAATCAGAAATCTCAACCCTCATGTCTCTGTTGAGAACCTATCTTAAGAAGGAGTACAGGCTACTTCAGGACAATAATATCCGGTTAAGACCCATTGGAAGGATTGATGACCTTGACGAAAATGTCCGGAAGGAACTTTTCCGGGTCAGGGACAAAACTGCTGCAAACACAGGCATGATTTTCAATATCGCTCTAAGTTACAGCGGCAGATCAGAAATCACTGAGGCTTTAAGATCCATTCTGGTGAGTGTTGAGAACGGAAACGGCCCAAAGGCATCCGACCTTTCCGAAAAGATTATTGAAGATCATCTTTACACATCAGGGCTTCCGGATCCGGACCTTCTCATAAGAACAAGCGGGGAATACAGGGTCAGCAATTTTCTTCTATGGCAGATTGCTTATTCCGAGATCTGTATATTTAAAACATTGTGGCCGGATTTCAGAAAGAAACATGTCCTTGAGGCTATTGTCGATTTCCAGGGTCGTCACAGAAGATACGGCAGGGTATAGTTTTGGGCGGCCGTATTTCCTATCACACACTTAATCTACAATCCTGAAATAACTATTAACTGCAACGGAGAATCTGTGGAATGATCAGAATCATCAGCGGAAGCGCGGGAGGAAGGAAAATCAAAACCCCGCGAGGAATGGAAGTGAGACCTACTCTTGACAGGGTGAGAGAAGCTTATTTCAGCATCATTGGAAAGCAGATAGAAGACTCCTTCTTTCTTGATTGCTGCGCGGGAAGCGGCGCGGTAGGAATTGAAGCCCTGAGCAGAGGGGCCGGCCGTGTAACATTTATAGAGCAAAGCAAGTCTGTTAGCAGGGTAATTGAATCCAACCTTGTCCTCCTTAAATTCACTTCAGGGCACGAACTGCTTTTAATGGACATTATAAAAGCGATAAAGGTCCTTTCGGAAAGGAGCCGGAAGTATGACCTGATTTTTTTTAGCCCTCCTTATGCTGATTTTGAGCTTTACAATTCATTCATGGAATCCTTCCGCAAAGGGAAAATACTTCACGATGAAACGATTCTTGCAGTCCAGCACGAGAACAAGACGCCGGTAAAGGATGAATATTCAATGCTGAAAAGGTACCGCAGTGCAGCTTATGGTCAGACCATCCTTAGTTTTTACCGGTTGAAATAAAATGGCTGTTGACCGAGATAGAATTGAGCGGGACCTGAAGCGGATACTGAAAGGTGATGTCAGGTTCGATAACGCTTCATGCCGGATTTACAGCAGAGCTGCTTGCATTTACAGTATCCTGCCTCTTGGAGTGGTTCTTCCGGCAGACAAATATGATATAGCTGCACTGGTAAAATACGCATCTGAAAGAGAAATATCGCTGACAGCACGAGGGGCGGGCTCAGGTCTTGCGGGTCAGACTGTAAACAAAGGTATAATTGTTGACTGCAGTAAACACATGACTTCTGTAAGCCTAGCTGAGGACAGAAAAACTGTGACTGTTCAGCCAGGTGTTGTTCAGTCGAAACTAAATTCCATTTTGAAAAGAAAAAATCTTTTCTTTCCTCCAGACCCGTCAAGCTCGGATTACTGCACCTTGGGAGGAATGACAGCCAACAACTCATCCGGTCCACGGTCAGTAAAATATGGAGTCACCTCAGATTACATTGAATCTCTTTCTTACATTGATTTTAAAGGTAAATATATTTCCGTGGGAAAAAGCGCAGGAACTTCAATGATGGAATTAGAACGAATTCTGGCTAAATATCGGAATCACCTCCGTGCTTTCCCGGATGTGAAAAAAAACAGCAGCGGATATAATCTTAAAGCCCTTTCAGACAATCCCGACAACATGGCCCCTTTCTTCTGCGGTTCCGAAGGAACCCTCGGTATTTTCACTGAAATGACTTTCCGGGTCGTCGCTCTGCCCGAAACAAAAAAAACTGCGCTTATATATTTTGATTCGATTGAAAAGGCATTCGAAGCTGTTCTGATACTTAGGTTCCTCAACCCCAGTGCTTTGGAAATTATAGATGAAACTTTTATCAGCCTTCTCAAAAAAGAGAAAAGTATCCCTTATGAAATTCCTGAAAATGCAAAAGCCGCTGTTGTTCTAGAAATTGATGGATACAAACATGAAGTTCCGGACACATTTGCCGCAGCTGTGAACAGCATTATTTCAATTGCTGTAAAATCAATTTGCGCGGACGGGGACGAGGAAAACCATCTTTTGTGGAAATTCAGAAAACAGGCTTCACCGATAATAAACAGGCTTCCCGGAAAAAAGAAATCGGCAAGGTTCATTGAAGACCCTGTTATTCCTCCCGACAGATTTTTGGAATTTGTTGCCAAAATTAAAAACCTGTTTAGAAAACATGATGTTTTCGCTGTAATATTCGGACATGCGGGGGACGGAAATATCCACATCAACCCACTTCTGGATCTCAGTGATCCCTCAGATGTTAGTCTGATGAAAACACTTGCGGATGAAACACATGACATAATTAAAGACACAGGCGGCGCAATGTCAGGCGAACACGGTGACGGAAGACTTCGCTCTTCATACCTTCCATGGTTTTACAAAAACATTTACCCAGCTTTTGAGGAGATAAAAAAAATATTTGATCCTGAAGATATATTCAATCCGGGGATTATTGCTGGTAAAAATATTCCCCAGAAAATTAACGAAAATTTAAGATATTTCTTTCAGAATATCAATCCGGATTTTTCCGCGGGTTCTTCTGAGATTCTCAAATGTCATGGTTGTGGAGCATGCAGGGACTTCTGTCCAATTTTTACTGCCACACTCGAGGAATCGTTGAGTACAAGAGGACGAATCCATTTGCTTCAATCAGGAGAAGGCAGCAACGAAACAGAAATTCTTGCAAAATGTTCTCAATGCAGACGGTGCTCCAACATGTGTCCCATGTTTGTGGAAGCATTCAAACTCACGCGGATAAGCGCATCAAAACAGGATATGACGCTGAGGGATATTATCCTTTCGAATCCTTCTTTTGCTTCAAAACTGGCAGAATTTATCCCTAGAACTATAATGAGTCTCATTAATTCTCAAACAATCAAATATCTTAATGGGAAAATAACGGGTATCTCTGACAGAGTTCTTGCTCTTATTCCGGAAGGGGGGACACTAAAGGCTTCTGATCATAACTCTCAGGACAATAAAGAAGTTTTGTACTTTCCGGGGTGTTATGCGAAACTAATTTCCCCTGAAGAATACGGTAATCCGCTGATACAGGTTCTTGAAATACTGGGATACAAGGTAATTCTTCCTGATTTTTCTTGCTGCGGAATTCCTGCTCTGGCGAACGGCAACAAAGAATTATTTGAAAAATCGGCAAAGAAAAATCTTGAGGTACTTTCTCTTTATCTTAAAAAAGGAGATATTCCTGTTTTGACAGGTTGTCCAAGCTGTTTTGTGTCACTTAAAAAAGATTATCCCGAATATTTTCCGGGTGAACAGTCTGAATCTCTTTCCTCAGTTGTCCGTGACTTCACTGATTTTATTTTTGAAATTCTCAAAGAAAAGAAGTTTGATAAAAAGAGACCTCTTAAAATTGCTTTCCATTTTCCATGTCATTCTGCGGAAAATGATAAATCATACACCCATTTGGCAGTGTTGAAACTGCTTCCCGGACTTGAAATTATTGAGCTTCCGAAGGAATGCTGCGGAATGGCGGGAACTTACGGTCTGAAATCAGAAAACAGAGAGATATCACAGAAGATCGGGGAACCGCTTTTCAGGATTATAAAAAATGAAAGACCTGATTTTATCGTAACTCCGTGCGGCATGTGCCGAATTCAATTTCAAACTCACACAGGAGTAAAAGCAATCCACCCGTTAAAACTAATAGCGGACAATTTAAAATAAATCTAAACTTATATTCAGAAAATTATGCTTATTTAAAAAGATTTAAGTCAATTTTGATATACATGTATTATAATGATAACTGATGAGAGTGATTTTATTTGAAATTCCGTTAAAACTGTATAAGGATTTAATAACCTATGAAGATTTTTTTGTTGCAAAAAATACTGAACTCAAAACTGATAATTTCCGCCCTGATATTCATTTTTGCTTTCAGTGCTTTATGTGAAGGCAGGCTTCCTCCGCATAAATTGACTACGCTTGATGGAAAAACTGTTTCTTTGGATAATCTTCCAGGGGAATTGAATGTGATAAATTTCTGGGCATCGTGGTGCGGCCCGTGCAAAAAGGAATTACCTGAGATAAATGAAATAGCAAAATCCTATGAGGATTCAAAAGTGTTCTTCATTGCCGTAAATGAAGACGAGAAGAAGGGTGCCATGGACTCTTTTCTGAAATTAAACCCACTGGAAATGGCTGTTGCGGAGGATACCGGCCATGCCCTGGCAGCAAAACTAGGAGTCAATTCATTGCCAATTCTTGTAATTGCTGATAAAAAAGGTAATGTTCTGCATGTTCAAAATGGATATACCCCCGGGGACGGCAAGAGGCTTGAGAGAAAAATCATTTCACTTCTGAACAAATAACTTGTGATTTTTGTTCTTGCGGATTATTTGCACTCTGATATAATCAAGAGTACGGCGGGGTAGCCAAGTGGTAAGGCGACGGTCTGCAAAACCGTTATTCACCGGTTCGA
>CAZDZC010000004.1:0-128196 GCA_964509835.1 uncultured Acidobacteriota bacterium | reverse complement strand
TGACACAAAGCGAATATTGCTTAAAAAAAGCGACTACTATGTTGACACAAAGCGCAGCCCCGTACCGTGTATAAGAACCAGAGGATGCCCTTCTCCGGAGTATTCGTAATATATCCTTCCATTTTTTATATCAAGATAACCGCCGGTTATCGGGGTTTTTACCGGTCACACCATTGTCTTAACCTCGAAGATTTGCTCAGCCTTTTCCGATGAAAAGGCAGCCAAAATCTGGATTATAGTCAATTCTGATTCCCATGCAAGGAAGCCGGATCGACACAATTAAAAATCTGAAAGAAAGAGCGGTTTTTAATGCCGGGGAAGACTTTTGAAAAGCTGGGTCGGTTATTCTGGATTAGGCAGGCGGATTTGTGCAGGGGGCAGTGATACTTTAGTGGAGAGAGAAAAGATTACTTGGGAAGGGGCCGAATGTTTGAGTGTAGCAGCAGTAAGGGATTGCGGGTTACTTTTCTTTCTGCAAACACAGAAGTTTGAGCGGGGCAGAATAATTGAATTACTACTAAAACCCCAATTACTGATACACTTTGTTGGTATTTCGTTGTTTTTTATTGTCATAATCCAAAATAAAATTCTTTCATTTTAGTCGCCATTAATTTACGTCTTAATGACAAGAAGTCTTGATAATCTGATATGGTCATTTCCATTAATTCTGCTGGAATACAATTCATTTTTAAATTATCCAAAAGTTCCTGTTCCGTGGAAAGTCCGCTAACCAATCTGTTGTTTTCAATCATTTGGTTTTTAATCAAATCAAAATATTCTTTGGGTGGTTTATTGCCTACTTTTATGTTGATTTCCGATTGCATAAAAACATAGTTTGCAATTTGGTTGTATTTGCTCCTATCCAATCCATTCTTTTTGAGGTAGTCCTTTGGAAATAAGTGGTGTATATCTCCACGAAGGGAAATTAAGTCGCTAACCGATACATCTTTTGATAAAAAACCTCTGTCATTTGCTTTTACCTGCGAAGCAAGAAATACATGAAAATATGGGCTACTTGCAACGGAAGTATCCAAACTTTGAGGTAAGGAGGCATTCCAAAAAGCTTCTGATAATTCGCCTTCTTCTTTTTCTTTCAAATATTCGTCAAATGGTTTTTGAGAGATTTGTTTTATGTCGAAATCGAACAAACTCTCTGGCGAACTTGAATACCGCCCAGTTAAAACAGAATATACAAACCATCGCTTTACATAACTTTCAATAGCTACCGAATTTACACCAAGGTCTTTAAGTTTCAAGTAAACAATGTATGCGAAATTAATTGCATTTTGTGAGCGAATTAGGTCGGGTGAAATAAAGCCAGCCGACTTAATAATCATCAAAAAACGCTTAAAGTTTGTTTCGTTTATAAAGTTTAAAACACCTTTTTTAAGTGTTAAAAACGATTGTTGAGATATTTCCGACTCATAAGTCCTTGTTTCAAAATTCCTGCCTGATAGCAAACTCACTAAATCAGAAAGTCGTCCTCTGTTAAATTGAGAAGTAAAAGCAACTCGGATTAAATCATTGTAATCAGGGTCATAAAGGTCTTCATTTTCAGTTTTTAGCCAATTCATTTTTTGGAAAAACTCCGTTTTTGCAAACTCTTTATCATTATCCACAATGTGTTTGTAAAATTCAGGGGCGATGGCTAAATGACAAAAATAATCAATGGCTTTTCGTAATTCATTTCCTCCATTTTCTGTATCGGCAGCAATTTTACTCATTGCAAAGTCTGCCTGACTTAAAACAACACCTTTAGAATTGATACGGATAAATATTTCTGTTACAGTTTCAATGTCAAGATCAGGTGAAAGTTCGATTAGTCCAATTTGCTTTTTCGGAATATTTATTAACCTTGTTATTGTCTTTTCAATATGTTCCTCATTTGCTTCTGGGTTGAGTTTTAAATATTCCCTTACAATTTTCAAAACGCTACCGTTTATAACTTCAGAAATGTCGTGTAACCAAGTTTTGTCTTTTAAAATTGCAGGGTTTTGAACTTCAAATCTTTCATCAATCGGATTAAAGGCAATTTTTATTTTTACTCGCTGATAAGTTTTGTTTATTACATATTGTCCAATAACGGCAGCCGTTAAGGCTGTAATTCTCTGTTGTCCATCAATAAGAACTTTTTTACCTTCGCTTAAACTCCCGTCTTTTAGTCTTACATTTGGATTTCTCCACGCAATGATATAACCAATCGGATAACCTTGATATAAACTGTCCATTAAGTCACGGACTTTTGAGCTGTCCCAAACAAAAGGTCTTTGTATTTCAGGAATCGCAATTTCGCCTGAATTTACCCAAGCTAAAATGGTATCAATCAAATATTGATTTACTGAATATTTTTGCATTTAACTCTCTTAATTTTAATGTCTATCAATATGGTAGTCTGTCTCTTTACAATGAACGCCAATGTTTGTGTAAACTCAATTGCAGTTATCTCTTCAATTTGGACAGATAAACCCAATTGCGTATATTTCTCTTTTATCGTTTTAAACCCTGCTAGCCGCGATTGATATTGAAACCCGACAAACCGCGCATCCTTTTCATTTCCTCTTCCCGTTCAACCCTGCGACTCTTTCATTATAAATATTTCCTTTCGTGATGCAAGGAATTTTCCGGAATTTCAGTAAGCTCAGGATAAACTCCGTGAAGCACGCTGGGCATCAGGCAGTTTCTTCAGGGTGCAGCGGGGTTTGTGCGGGGCGCAGGGGCGCGAGGGGTTGAACATCCACCTTGAGTTTCGGCGCGGAACATGCCGTAAACTCCAAGGTGTTGTTATCTGAGATCCTTTTGGTTTTCATCTATTGCGGTCGTTGCAGCTTGGTCTGGTTTGCTGTGGAAGGTGAGCCTATTGTCCACAAAGACTCTGCACTGTACAAACCACCCACCCAAGATCACCTTGACAGGCTCAACCGTAGCGTTGCCGTTCCGAATGACCCCACGCAATTCGCTTCTGAACCCGAAACCAAAGTTCTCATGCTGCAATTCGCCGTCCACATAGAGCCGCTCCCTGCTGTAGCCATTCTCTACAACGATCGAGTGCCCTCGGTAAGTTGTTTCCCATTTCTTCATTCAATTCCTCTCAGATAACATAAGATTAGGTGTACTAATGAAAATAGCAACGGTTGCTCTTCATGACTACCTAATCTATGTTGCTTGTTAGCGGTGATAATAACCTGGCGACAGGAAACCTGCTGTATATCACCTTTGTCTCGTTACCAGTAACACCGCGCATCCTTTTCCTTTCCTCTTTCCGTTCATCCCTGCAACGACCTCATTATAAATATTTCCTTTCGCGATGCAAGAATTTTCCGGAATTCCAGTAAGCTCAGGATAAACTCCGTGAAGCACGCAGAGCATCAGGCAGTTTCTTCAGGGTGCAGCGGGGTTTGTGCGGGGCGCAGGGATGTAGGGAATTGCTTGGGAAGGTTTTTAACGCTTGAGCCAGCTTTCTTATTTTTACTCATTGATTTCATAATTTCCGTAGCTATCACTTCTCCAAATATTGGCGGGACTGCATTCCCAATTTGTAGATTTTTTGATGTTTTGCTGCCAAAGAAAATATACGAATCAGGAAAGCCTTGGAGTCTTGCGCCTTCTCGTGTACTCAAAGCTCGATTTTGAAACGGATGAACACATCTTGACGATGATGGCGTTCCGAAATTTCTTGTCATCGTTGGTGCGGGTTGACCAGGCACTAATCTGGCGTAAGTATTTGAAAAGTAATTTTCAGGTCTTAATCTTTCGGGCAAATCATTTACAGTCCCGCCTGGCGGAATCAGTGATAAAATTTCGAGCATTTTGCTTCCATAATTGGAGCTGTTATGCTCAGTCAGAATCTCCACTCCTTTTCTCAGCGTCTCTTGATAGTCATTTTTCGGAGGAGATATATAAAAATCTTTAACATCATTCGATTTCAGCTCCGGCAAATCAGAAATCGCATCCATAATTGTCAATTTTTCAGGTAAATTGAAAAGGTTATAATCATCGCAATGGGTTGGAACAGGTAAATTAACGGAATCTAAATCTCGCTTCCAGCCAACTATTATAGTGCGCTTTCTTATCTGGGGAAGTCCGAAATCTGAAGCTTCTAATATTGATGATTTTGTTGTATATCCTGATAATTCCAGTTCTTCGACAAGTGTTCTATATGCTTTGCCATTGTACATAGAAGTAAAACCAGACACATTTTCAAAAATAACATAATTGGGATTTATTTCATTCACAGCCCTTATATATTCAAAAAACAAACTATTTCTGGGATCTTTCTCATTTTTTGAACCTACTGTGCTGTAACCTTGGCATGGCGGACCACCGGAAACTAAATCTATTTTAGATAAACCTGATTTTTGCAACTCCGCACCAAAATCAATATTATGAATATCTCCGCAAAGCATTTTTGTATCTGAATGATTCAGTTCAAATGTGGCGGCAAAATCCCTTTCTATTTCATTTGCCAAAACAACTTTAAACCCTGCTTTCTCTAATCCAATGCTAAGCCCCCCGGCACCAGAAAAAAGCTCAACCGCTAACGGTCTGTTTCCAGTATTCATACCGATAATTCCAAATCATCAAAAGCAGGCATTTCATCTAATAATCGCCACTTAAAGTAATTTTGTTCTATAGAAAAAACGCTTTGCCCTTCCATTTGTTGACGAGTCACAAAATTAAC
Source organism: uncultured Acidobacteriota bacterium (assembly GCA_964509835.1). GTDB lineage: Bacteria > Acidobacteriota > CAZDZC01 > CAZDZC01 > CAZDZC01. Next base: position 123,518 of record CAZDZC010000004.1, on the reverse strand, counting down.
ATCGTTTTCCTGGATTGAGTCAAGCTGTACAAAAGCAACCTGTCCATTAAACAGGTCAATATGAATACAGACAGAATGTTCTCCGCTAACGCTAAATACTCTGCGTGCTTCTCTGACCTTATGCTCTTTAATATCATTAATGCCCTGAAACCCTGACTGAACCTCAATTCTGATTTTATTTTCATCTTTTATAATTCTTAAATCTGCCGTTGGGCTTCTTTTGAAAGTTTCGATATCTCTTAAATCATCCTCTCCAATCTGGGCAATGGAACTTAACGATACATCAAATATTTTAGAAATTGCAGGTGTGAAATATTCCGCAACTGCATAACCTTTCAGCCACGAAAATAAAACCTGCTCTGGTCTTCGTCCTTGATTATTTAATCTTTGCAACAAACCTGATTCTTTGATTATTTTATAAGGGGAAAGAATGTTTCTTTCCGAAAATTCAGCAATATTCATTGACTTGTAGCTATCATTTGCTGCATCATTAATCCTGGTTATAATTTCTATCAGCCGTTTGTTTAGTTTTTCGATATACTGATAATCGACATCTGGAGATAAATCTTTACCTGCAAGAAAAATTTTTGCATCGTTTTGATTGGCAAATCCTAATGACTCTCTATACTTCCTGGAGTATATGGCAGGATTTTCATTCATTGTTCTATTCCTCACGCTTATATTTGCCAAAATTGTTATTCAATGACTGGAAGCAATGTTACCCGACAAACCGCGCATTCTTTTCCTTTCCTCTTTCCGTTCAACCCTGCAACGACCTTATTATAAATATTTCCTCCAACGAATCAAGGGAACGGGTTTGGGTTTCAGGATTTTTGGTTTTTGCGTGCAGCGCAGCATTAGGCATTTTTGTCAAACATTTCGCTGATTGATCCGGGTAATGTTTTTTTCAATTCAGGAAAGGATTCTATTATTCGCATTATATCTGCCAGATCTTTTTGCCGTTTGCTTCCTCTTCGTTTTTCATCGGTGTGAGCCCATATTTTGCCTTTTAAAACATCATCTAATGATGCGACAACCATCCGGTATCCTAGGATATTTTTAATCGAGGCTCCTTTGATGAAGGTTTGATATCTTTTATCTGTCTGTATTTGAATGCGGATATCGGAATTCTGACTGCTTAAATTAATGCTGTGAGGGAATGTTTCTATTTTGAACTTCTCTTTTGCCGATTCAATCAGTGTTTCAATCCCTTCTGCTGTTACCACGATATCCAGATCCAGGCTCACAACAGGTTCCACATAAGCATTTACCGCAAGTCCGCCTATAATGCAATACTTGATCTTTTTGCTGTCGAGAAAATCGAGAATATCCTGGATAATATCTTTTTTCCCGTTGCTTATTCCATTAAAAAATGTTTTCTGGTTCATTATTATCCGTTGCAAGTGACATTGAAACCCGATAAACCGCTCATCCTTTTCCTTTCCGCCTTCCCGTTCATCCCTGCGACACCCTTATTATAAATATTTCCTTTCGTGATGCAAGGAAGGATTCCTGAGCACGGGCAGGAAAAAACTTCTGAAAGAAATCTGCGGAAAACAGTGAATAATTGAGTTAAAGCGTTTTTTCTGTCCTGTAAGATTCAACTTTTGGTTCGGAGGTCAGTTCCTTTTGTTCCTTCCAGATATACAGATACCAGTAGATCGGCATTGCAATCATGTTGCCAAGAAACAAGACAACAGCCCACAGCGCTTTCTTATCCTGCGACACTTTTTCCGTCTTAAACAGATGAATTATGTAGATTACCATCAGAATGACAATTTCGAGCATCGTGAGCAAATGCAGGGGGAAGATGATCATCATTATAGTTGATGGCACAGGGGAATGTGTACTGCCAGAAAATAAAATGGTTCCGGATATCGCACAAAAGAAGAGTACAATATACAGAAAGGGCCATGCTGTGAAAACCGCCAGTATAATTGCTTTTGTTTTGCTCATGCCATTATCCTTTCATCTGTAAATAATGCTTTCCGTCACCGCGCATCCTTTTCCTTTCCTCTTTCCGTTCATCCCTGCAACGACCTCATTATAAATATTTCCTTTCGCGATGCAAGAATTTTCCCGGATTTCCTATTTTTCATTCTTGATTCTTCGTTACCTGCACTGAGCCTGTCGAAGTGTTCATTTGCGAACCCTTCGACAAGCTCAGGATAAACTCTGCGAAGCATCGCATTTTCTGTGGGCTGTCAGGCTGTTTCTTCAGGGGACAGGAGGATTTCCGGGAAGAGAGGGGGGATTGCCTGGGAAGGGATTAAAGCACAGCATCACCGGCGGCACGCACGGGGCAATGTCACTGCAACCCTTTGTTATGTGTATTGTTGCCTACTGCTTCCTGATCGGTTTTACCACCAGTATCAAATCTTCTTTCCTATTGATGCCATAGTAGTATGTTGTACCTGCATCAAAATAGTCTTCATGTCTTTTTATCTGCAAAATGAACCCTGCATCTTCGAGACTCTTCATAAAATGGCGCTCCCCAAAGGTCCTTACATGGTCTTCTTGTCCATGGAAAAAGAGCCTCAATTCATCAGTATTGATGCCTTCATCCTCAAAATTATTTCTCAGCAGTCTGGAGTAGGGCGTTTGAAGAACCGCAATGCCTCCCGGCTTCATAACCCGAAAGAATTCGGATAAGGCTTTGCGATAGTCTGGAATATGTTCCAGTATGTGACTTGCTATAAGAAGATCAAACATATCATCTCTGAATGGTATTGCTGTTGCGTCAATTTTTCTTATGTCCGAATTCCTTGGGCATATATCTGCTTTAACATATTCGTGCGGTTCCTGTTCGCTTATTCTAATCTGTAAATGTTTTTCCGGCGCAAAATGAAGTACATTCTGATGCTTCATTTGATCCCACAGCATCAATTTATCAAAAAACATGAATAAATGCCTTTCTCTGTCATGGGAGCCACAATACATACAGCCAAAATTGTCTATATCGCTGCCAACTCCATCCAGCCTCCTGCGAAATTCGCTAATCTTTTTACTCCCGTCCCTGTATTTAGTGAAACAGTTAAAAGTTCTTCCGCATATATAACATTTTCTCTTGCTACCAAGCCCATTTGCGATTCTTCTTGTTTTATTGAATATCTTGCTCCCAAGCCCATTTGTAATTCTTCTTATCTTGTTCAATATCTTGTCGGCAGTCCCTTTAATTGTTCTCAGCATCCTGATTTCTTTAAGCTTCATTTTGATGTTTGTGATCATGGGATTCACTTCTTTACAGCGTTACACATAACATATTATCATCCGACATCTTCATTTTTACAAACATCACCGCGCATCCCTTTCCTTTCCTCTTTCCGTTCATCCCTGCAACACCCTTATTATAAATATTTCCTTCCGCGATGCAAGGAAAGCATTTAGGGAAACATTTATGCATGAAAAAAAAGACGCTCTTTCGAGCGTCTTTTGATGTGTTTGTCGGGGAAGAAATCTACATTCCGTATTTTTCGATGATCTCTTCTTTTGTCTTGTGCAGTATGTCGTATTTTTTGCCGATCTTGGTGAAGGCTGCAAGCGCTTTTTCGAGATGGTGCCGGAGAAGAGTGCGACCATAATTGTAATGCATGATTTCACTTTTCACTCCCATTCCGTCATGCCTATCTTTGGTTTTCATCGCATGAATGAGGTCTGAAGCAATCCCTTTTCTTCTGATTTACTGACAGTGAAAGCCAGGCCTGATAATCAGCGAAGAGCCTCTTTCAAGTTTCACATAGTAGCCACCCTCATTTATACATTCATGTGCATTCCCTTTTACAGTTATAAAATAAAGCAGATATTCCCCCGGCTCTGCAAATGATAAATAATATTTCCCGCCGGTTAAGAATCCGGTGCAGGAAGCACCGTTACAACTGTCTTGTGTGGGGTTGAATAAGCTGTTTAAGGGGGCTGCTGCCAGTTTAATGCCTCGATTGCCGTAGCATTCGGGAAGTTCAGCAGTAAGTTCCGCCGCATTGAATTCGATATCCTGCTCCGCTCCGGCACTTAATTCAAAGTTAACGCTGACATTGTTGGGAATCGACAGCTCATTTCCCTTGAGCAGCGTCCCGAACCGGTATGTTGATCCCGGCTCCATTCCATAGAGTCTGAATTCTCCACTGTCTCCACCTGCAGAGAAGTATGCATCCTCATTCCAGTATATAGAACCCGACAGTGGTTTTCCGTTCCATAAGAGCTTTCCAGAAACAGAAGGTTCCGCAAGGTTTAGAGTGAAAGGTTCAACACAGTTTTCTTCTGTAATATAGAAATCTTTTATCAGGGCCCACGATTCGCCTCTGGCAATTATTCTTGCTTTTCCCGATGTGCACTCTTTTATTTCGAAATACCCGTCAGACCCGGTTTTTGTGGTTTGTGAGTTGTTACCCGGTGCGGTTATTCTTATGTAGGCATCTGATACAGGTTCCCCGGCGTGATCTATAAGGTATCCCTGACATGCGCAGCCTGTTTTCATTTCGAAAACAAGATTATGGAAGTTCTCAGATGTATTTTCAAGGCTGATCTTCTTTATCTGCCGGGCATAGTCTTCATGCTCAACATGTATTGTGTATTCCTGTTTTTCCAACCCCTCCCATTTTACTTTGCCTTCGTAATCTGTTTCCCTGCTGTCTCTTTCCACATTTTTGTATATAGATGAACGGGTGTTGTATTTAACGGTTGCTCCTGATAAAGGTTTCTTTTCCTCGTCAATAACTTCAATGTCAATAGTAATGCCCTCTGACAGAATAATGCCTCCTATATCAGTGTTCTTTCCGCTTTTTACTTCTATCTCCTTATGAAGTTCTGAAGAACCCGGCGAATCAATAATGATCTGCCTTGTTCCCGGTTCGATCCTTTCCATGTTGAAACTGCCTTCTTCAGAATTGAACGCCTCTTTCCGACCTTCAGCTCCTGTGTTGTTTTCAGGGTTGTAGAACCCTTCAAGTTCAACTGTGAATGACGAGACAGGATGGTTTTCCTTGTCGACAGCTTTTCCTGAAACTGTACCGTATTTTTCCAGAATGACTACAGAAGGTATTTCCTTAAGCGGATATCCCTTGGGAGCATATTCCTCTGCTGATATTTTCACCATGGCATCGGGGATATCGGAAGTATAGAAGAATAACTTAACAAGACCCATTTCATCTGATGCGGTTTTCCCTTTGGTCTTTTCAGTCGTGATATATTCTATATCTGCATTGGCTACCGGTTCGCCATCACCGCTGATCACATGGAAGCTGAAAGCAGGATATACAGGAAGTTCCAGATCAATTTCAGAGTCATTACTGACAGTTATGACCGGGTTCTTTTTAAGAAGAATGCCACTCTTTTCAAAAAGAACCTCATAGTCTCCGGGAGGAATATTAGGAATTTCAGCCATGCCATCCGCATCTGTTCTGAATTTTTCGTGCTGTTCGACCGGAAGAAGAACTTCAATGGTCTTTCTGAAATCCATATCAAGAGGTTTCATGAACAGGGCAATTCCTGCAAGGGGTTCCCCGTTCCCGTCTTTTATGTGAATCTTTGAAGGAGATCCTTTTTTCAGATAGATCAGGTTCTCTCCATCTCTCATTTGAACTAAGGCTGGGGCGAAACCCTCCTTCCAGCAAAGAAAAGTGAATCTGATGTTTTTTCCCGGCAAATTTTTAAAGCAGAACAGCCCATTTTCACCGCTCCTTGTTTCAACATATGAAAATCTGAACTCTCCGCCCCCGGGGGCATGGGACTTGTCGCTACTTTCCGACCAAAGCGAATTCTCTTTCAACTCCGGACAGACAGCTACCAGTGCTCCCTTTATTGGACAGCCTTCCCTGTCTAAAACTTTCCCGTTGATGAGGCACTCTGTTTCCGCAGCACGCGATGAAGCAACACCGAAAGAACCATATAAAAAGACAAATGATAAAATCAGAAGTGATGTCTTTCTTTTCATAAAATACCTTTCGGGAAAATACAAACAGCATTTACACTTATAAAGTTTAGCATAAATTTATTAGTATGGAATAAAATAGACTGTAGTACACATTCCCAATCAAGGGTATGCATCTTTTCAAGAAAATCAACATACCTACCCCGTGGTTCAAAAATCCCGGAAACTAGAAACTTTTTCATGTTTTTTCTTTCAAGTCTGGCGTGTTTTTGTTGTCACTTCTTACCTTTGACTCGTCTCCTTTCATCGTCCCGCCTCTAAACAATCGCCGGGGATTAAAAGAAAAGAAACTGACAGGTTACGATCCTGTCTCATTCCTCCAACTCCACGATCAGGCCTTTGCCGTTGTCTGCCTTTTGCAATACTCCTTCTTCGTTGAACCAGAGGGCCCAGTCGGAGTTTTTGATCTTAATTTTGTAGAGTTCATCTTCCAGGCCCAGATTGACGAAAACTATCTCTTCTGTTTTCAGGTTCTCCGAACTGAAGGCGAAGTTTTTGCTGTCTGGAATGCTGGAGGAACTCTTTTCATTGAAGTCTAATGGGTTTCTGGATATGGGGGAACAGGCTGTCATAGAAAGCTTATCCACTTTTTCCAATGAACTGAATATCAGATGGAGATCAAAGAAACCTACCATTGGAAGATCAGCAAGGATGTTTATCTTTTCACTGTTTTTCACCGAAATTACTGGTTCTTTACTCAATTTCTTCTTATCAATATCCTGATAAACAAGGGTTTCATCTTTATTGAATTTAAACCTCAGCCTCTGGAAGTTTTCATAGGACAGGAGAGGTTTCTCCAGATCGTAGGCAGCGTCTGAAATGCTTTCCTCCAATCTGTAATACACCGGTTCTCCGGTAATGGCGGTCACAATCCTACCGACTGTGTATTTCCTGCCGGTGTAACCCAGAGCTCTGAGGTCGGTTACCCAGGTAAAGTCATACATCATGCCAATGTCACCGGTATCGGGATCTTTACTGAAGCCGATAAATGCGTAGGTCTGTTTTCCCAGTGGAATGTTATTATCCAGCGTAACTGTATAAACCCTGGTTTTTTCACGGTATTTGCCATGAACGAAGACCTCTTCAACTGAATCCAGGCGGATTGGTTCCTGGGTTAGAGCAAAAGCGCTGATTAGCAAAAGAATTGAAATTATTGTAAAGTTTCTCATTCAGGTGTACACCCCAATACTTTACTTATTTCTTTTTCCATTTCGGGGTCTGGATTAAGCTCAGTAATTTTCTTAATTATTTGCAGGTACATTCTTATGTAAAGCTCCTGCATATCTGATATAGGATTCGCAAGTCCCGCAAGTGCCTGGGGGGTCTTCTGTGATATTTCCCTTAAACTATCGTCTGCAGCATTCATTTCTTTCAGATTTACTTTCACCCCAAGAGCTTCTATAAGCAATCCTCTTATCATCTTGTTCTTATCGCTGTTCGCTGACTGCGCCGCTCTTTTCCCTTCTGAACGGGTCGCATAAGGAGTGCCTGTACTCCAGTAAAGAAAGCCGAGGCATCTGTGAAGTTCTGAGCTGGTTGGATCGGCTGCGATCTTCAGTTTTAAATCCTCAATTACTCTGCTCATATCTTTCAGTTTTCCACCCAGAAAGTCGTTAATCCGTCTTTCTGTATATTCATCTGTTGTAAGATAGGGTTCATCATACCAGAAGAGAGCCATATTCCTGATGTTGGAAGGAGGGTTGCTGTCCAGCAGTATTTTTAGTTCTTCATGCGCTTTGTCAGTCTCGTCCAGCGCTATCAACGACATTGCTCTGATCAACCTTCCCCAGTGCGTGTCGGGTGACAGCCTGAGCGCCTCTTCGTATTCTCCCAGCCTGTAATGCAACCTCATAAGATAAGTTTTGACTTCCGGTTCTTCAGGATTATTCATCAAGAGGGAGTTAAAAAGCGTGACGGCAAAGTTATCATTCTCTCTTGATTGGAAAAGCATTAAAGCTCTTTTTCCAATATCTGTTTCAAGCAGATAACCTTTCCGGGCGTAATCTATATGTGCAATTTCGGGAATATGAATTATTTTCTGTCCGAAAACTTCAAAACTGCTGATTACACCGTTGTTAATTTGTCCATTTTCCACTGTTTTCCCCTCCATCTTTACAATGTACTCGTTCGAGAGGGTGAGAAGTTCAGGATCAAAATCAGATCCGTTATAGATATAGTTTTCATCTATATTGGCGAGCAGGAGGGCCTTGGCGTACTGCCGGCCATCAATGAGGACCTCTTCAGTAAAAACAGTTAAGGGTGTTTCTGAAAGTATTGATCTTGTTATTCTGTTATTGTCACTCGTACCAAGGCAGATAATGCCATGTTTATCCAATTTGCCCGGTTTATCAGGTGTCCGGATTTTTACATGGGACCGCGTGTAAAAAAGATACTGTGATCTGTTATGGATATATGATCTGTATTCTTTTGCACAATCCAGGTACTGCTTATCATCGTCTTCAGGAACAATGATAGCAGCTCTTTCATAATCATCAAACGGAATCAGGAAGCTACTGGCATGAATGATACCGGAGAAGAGTACGACCATAATTGTAATGTACGATTTCACCTTTCACTCCCATTCCGTCGTGCTTATCTTTGCCGGAAGCGTGTTGTTCTCGTCAATGATGATCTTTTTCGGTTTCCACGGGAACTCAGCTTCAAATACCTTATCCGGTTTGTCCAGAAGAACATGGAGGGTAACTTTCTTTTTGCTGTTTTTATATATGTTCACCGGAACAATCATGTGTTTGAAGCTCTCTTCATCCTGGGAGATTCTCAGCAGAAGCTGATGTCTTTTGCCTTGAGGGATGACCTCTTTTGAAACTTCGAGCTTTCCATATCCGGGTTTCATGGTCCAGTCATTTATAATCGCATCGAAATTTTCAAGAAATGCTTTTACATTTTCTGCTCTCTGCTGTTCGTAAAAGTTATTTTTCTCATCAGGATTGTTCAGTATGAACTCATCAAGTTCTGACCTCAGGATGTCAAAGAACATAGATGCTGTTACATTTTTGAATCTATTCTCTTTAAGAAACCTTCTTGATGTGCTGTAGAATATATCCGCCCCGACTGTGCTTCTGATCATATGCAGGAGCAATGTCCCTCTGTTATAGCATTTATCTGCATCATCCGTGTAATACCCTGCCAACCTGAGCGGAAGGTCATTCTTTTCGCTTTGCAGAAATGTTTCAGTTCTGTAATTTTTAAGAAGGAATTCGCTGAATTCGTCATCTCTCATACCATCCCTGAAGTAACAGTAGGAAATGTATTTTATAAGGGACTCCACAATCCAGCTATCGTAATAACCCTCCTTATAGAGCTGGGATTCAAGGTATGCTCTTGATACTGCATCATGAATATCGAGTTGCCTTTCTGAATAGATTTTCTGCTTGAGAATTTCATCATCAACTGTCATCCACAATGTATCGAACAGTTTAGGATTACGCTCAAAGGACTCTCCAAGCAATATTGCGAGTCCCGGACTATTGATTTTAATATCAGAAATATCCTCCTTGTCAATGCTAAGATTACCACTAATCTTTCTAAGAGATATTTTATACCATCTGCCATTACAGAATTTTAGTTTTGTTTTTGGAACAAATCTGAAAAAACCTTGTGCAAGGTTCATTCTTTCGAAAGGATATTTTTCATTAAAAATATTCTTACCTGATAACCAATTAAAGCAGACAGCTGCTGTGTCAGCGACATCAGCGGCATTTCGTTCCTGTTTTTTCAGCGAAAAAACATCAAGCTCAGGAACTACTTCCTTATATTCATTTATCTTATAGTTCCCGAATACAAGAGGGAACTTATTCACCTCATTTAAAGACAATACATCCTGCGTTCCGCTTTTCACCGTCTTTGCGCCGGGAAATACGGCGACATAATTTTTAGGAAGTTTGATTGTCGCATCAAATGTGAATTTATCTTCCGGAATGTAAGGTAGCCAATGCATTTCTTTTGGCATGACAATTGTTTCAGTCGTTTCAGGGCAATAATGGTTGTAGGGAGACCCTTCCTCCTTTCTCGCATTTTTCTCACAGCATCCCCATACCGTCAATATCTCGGCGCGTTGATCTTTTGTTCTTAATTCAACATCATATTTAAATTTCAAACAGCCTGATTCAGACTTATTTAAGAGCTTGCCGACATCTATTAACAGTCTGTTGCCAAGATGCAAATAAGTCAGGTCTTTGTCGTCGCCACCTCTTATGTTATCTATCGTAATAACTTCATAACCGTTCTTGTCTTTGGGCAAATTGATTTCAATCAACCTTGTCCCATCTTTGGCAGATTTGTATCCGGTAATCAGATTGACCTTCAGAATGCTCATCACATTGAATGTTTCAAGGTTCATTTTGTGATGGAGAATATCAATATTTTCCGAATCGAACAGTTCTTCCCTTTTCATGTTAAAGGATGCTATCTCTTTGTCTTTGAAAAACACTTTTCCGACAACAGCTCTTTTGACAGATGAATATAATTTGATCCTTTCCCTTTCATCAGGTTCATACTCGTAACTTAACCAACCAAAGTCATCTGTTTCAAAATCAAAGAGAAGAGGTTTCAGCTTGGGGGTTTCATTGTAGTGGTTCTTCAGAAATGAGATGACCGGCAATCTTGTCTGATCAGACGGCCCTATTCTCGAATACAAGATGTTTTCCGCTTTCTCAATAAGAGCAGCTTTTATTTTAGCGCTTTCTTCATTCACAACAACAACCTCATCCGCTTCCCGAAGGATAAGCTCCCCGCTTGAAAAGAAATCGTGCATTCCCAGATATTCAGGCGGCATGAGGAAAAATGCCGCTTCAAATCCGCATTCTGTCAGCGGATAGACATCGGCTTTCAGTCTGTTCGTTACTACTTGTTCCCATACTTCAGGGACTTTTACGGAAAATGCCCCCTCTCCGATGAAAACAGCTCCACGGTATCCGTCACAGATATGGTCAGTAAGGAACAATTTCCCGTCTTCAAATGTGACCTTTAAGGCCTCCTCTTCAATCGTCAAATCCTTTATTTCGAAATAGCGGTCTGAAAGGAGTGTGGTCTGGGAGTATTGGTTGTAGAGGGCTTGAAGGTCGTCGCAGAAGGCTGGTGTGGCAATCAGGATGAGCACAGCAATTATCTTGTTTTTATGTTTCATAAAAGATTCACTATCATGAGTTCAGAAGCCTCTTTTTCAAGTTTTGCAGAACAGCAAAAACCACTGTACTCTTACCTAATCATTCTCTATTTTCTGCAAAAGAAGTTCATCAATCATATTGATTATTTTATCTTTACCATTAATATTAAGGGTGCGGATAATACCTTCCTGGTCAATGAGTACAACTGTGGGTATCGAGGATATTTTTAGCTCTGTCGCCAGTGGAACATCCCATCCTTTAGCAGGATCATGGAGTTGGAGCCATTTTATCTCTTTCTCTTTAATTGTATTTTCTGCTTTTTGACGACCCACAGCTTCATCAAGGCAAATCCCAACTATTACAAAATCTTCTCTATCTGAATATTTTTCATAGATTTCTTTGATCTCAGGTATGGATGCAATACAGGGTGCACACCATGTTGCCCAGAAATCAAGCATTATAACTTTTCCATTTTCGTCTGACGGTTTCCATGTCCCACCGTCAAAAGTCATCATTTCAAAGTCCGGTGCGGGTTTGTTCAGATACATCTCAACAGCTCTTGCGTCATTAAGTTCATAGATAAATTCGTAGATATATGGATAAGAGAAATAGCCGACAGTTAAACCGATTGATAGAAATAGAACAGCTATGATTAAATAAATAAGACAAGACTTGAAGCCCATATTATCTCCCTTTTATAATTTAAACAGTATCATTATATTTTATTGTCGCAAACAATGTAATATTCTCTCTTCTGATTTTACAGAATAATGAAGTTCTCTCCAAACCAAGTAACTAAGTAGCCGCGCACGGCCGGGTTCTGATCCGAACTGGCGGTTTCTTGTGGTGTTTCTTGCGGCAGTTGTGTAGTTCATGCAATTGTTACTCCAGAAGCTATCAGTTTTTCAACTCACTCCCATTCCGTCGTGCTTATCTTTGTCGGAAGCGTGTTGTTCTCGTCAATGATGATCTTTTTCGGTTTCCACGGGAACTCAGCTTCAAATACCTTATCCGGTTTGTCCAGAAGAACATGGAGGGTAACTTTCTTTTTGCTGTTTTTATATATGTTCACCGGAACGATCATGTGTTTGAAGCTCTCTTCATCCTGAGAGATTCTCAACAGAAGCTGATGTCTTTTGCCTTGAGGGATGACCTCTTTTGCAATCTTCATCTCTGTATTACCTGATCTCATAATCCAGTCTTTCAGAAAATCATGTTTCATATCTCTGAATGTTTCGAGTTTTGCCAGGGTCGTTGAGTATTTCTTTTTATCAGAATTTTTCATAACTGTGATGGATTGATCAACTTTTTCATACAGAATATCGAAGAATGAACTGTATGAGAACTGCATATCCTGATGCTTATTGAAGAATTCTCTTACTGCATTCATCATGATACCCTCTCCGACGATTGTATCGATCATGTTGAGGACCATTGTTCCCTTGCAGTACAGAAGAACATCCCGGATTCTTCTGTCCGTTTCAATTCCTGCAAGATGAAGAGGGAGATCTTCATTTTTGTTCAGTGAATTCGAAACACCACTCCATTTCTGATAAGTCATCTTCTGTACTTCGGGATCATCATCATGAAGATATTTCCCGAAAAGATAGCCTGAAAGCGCTTGGGGCAGCCATTCGTCATTGTAACTTTCAGGAAGAAAATGGGACATAACCTGACTTTCAATATATCCACAAGGGATAAAACTATTGAACTGATCCACCTTGCTTCCTTCGCTGGATCTGTAAAAATGCATAGATTTCCTTCCGAACAGGAACCAGTCTGAATTTATGCCTGGCCAAAATGATGACAGAAAAGCTTCACCAGGTAAAAAGATGCCAGTACTTCTAAACCCGGCTGGAAAGTCAATATTATTCTTCATAGCAGCATCAGTAAACTCCTGTGAAATGAATGGACCTTGTATGATATTTAAAAAATCTGGAATAGGAAGATTTTTTAAGATTGAGTTCCCTTTAATGACTTTTATAAAATTCTCAGTTTCTGTACGGATTTTTTTTATATTTTTCATTTGCGCAGGAAGTGTGAACACATTTACATCAGCACCTTCAAGAGAAGTGCAGCTATCATTACTATCGAAAGTAGAATACCTTCCTATATACATTCGTGGCGGATCATTCGCATCTCTGTCGCTTAAACGATATGTATCGTATTGCTTATCTGAATTTAAAAGAGTTAAGTAAGAAGTAGAAGCGGGTTTGATTCGGTGTTTATCTTCGTTCAAATTGTCTCTTTTTATTTTGATAGTAGCGAAAGTGTCAAAGCGGTCAGATCTACAAATAAATGGCAGCCAATCACAGTATTTTTCGCCATATAGTTCTCCTGCCTTAGGGAAAGGATGTGAGCCACCTCTTTTAATCCACTTATCAACACGCTGTTCGCAACATGTACAAGGAACATAATCACCTCTCGTCTCAAATAAGTCTGCTGAATAATAGATTTCTAAAGTTTCGTTCCTGTCGCTTTTTGTTTCTTCCCCAATATCAACAAGAATTATCCCTCGGAACCAGTTGTGCATATATACTAAATGCTGGCCATTACCGTTCATGATATTCGATACTTTTATCGATTCAAACCCTTTGAAATTCTTTCTTAGGTTTAAAACCAAAAACCTTAATCCGTTCTTATACGGCTTTATTTCTATTTCATCTTCTATTTCCACGGGCTCATCTGGACTATTATCAATGAACAGTTCAACATTCTGTTTCAGAATATTGAAATCCTTTTTCTCCATTTGATCATTACTACCGTTAAACGATGCAATAAGCCTGCTGTTCCAGAATTCGTAGTCAATTAGAGCCTTTTTCTCTACACTTACTATCTTTATTGACTCTTTTTCCTCCGGATGGAACTCATAGCTGAGCCATCCAAATCTGCCTGTTTCAAAATCAAAGAGAAGAGGTTTCAGCTTGGGGGTTTCATTGTAGTGATTCTTAAGAAATGAGATAACCGGCAATCTTGTCTGATCAGACGGCCCAATTCTCGAATACAAGATGTTTTCCGCTTTCTCAATAAGAGCAGCTTTTATTTTAGCGCTTTCTTCATTCACAACAACAACCTCATCCGCTTCCCGAAGGATAAGCTCCCCGCTTGAAAAGAAATCGTGCATTCCCAGATATTCAGGCGGCATGAGGAAAAATGCCGCTTCAAATCCGCATTCTGTCAGCGGATAGACATCGGCTTTCAGTCTGTTCGTTACTACTTGTTCCCATACTTCAGGGACTTTTACGGAAAATGCCCCCTCTCCGATGAAAACAGCTCCACGGTATCCGTCACAGATATGGTCAGTAAGGAACAATTTCCCGTCTTCAAATGTGACCTTTAAGGCCTCCTCTTCAATCGTCAAACCCTTTATTTCGAAATAGCGGTCTGAAAGGAGTGTGGTCTGGGAGTATTGATTGTAGAGGGATTGAAGATCGTCGCAGAGGGCTGGTGTGAGCAGAAAGATTAGAATTGCCGCTATAATGGTATGGCGGTTCAGCATGCGAGAAGTCAGCCTTGGAAATATTTCCGCACAGTATGAATACTTCATTCCTCCAGCTCCACAACCAGGCCTTTGCCGTTGTCTGCTTTTATGAGGATGCCCCTGTCGTTGAACAACATTGCCCATTGACCGGCAGTGATCCTGTGCAGGTTTTCGTTTTCCTGTATTTTTTCTATCTTTATCGTTCCAAACACCGGTCTTAATTCGCTGAACCCCTGCTTTACAGGATAATAATCCAGGGCGCTGCTTTTTATCGGCCTCAGAAACTTCAACTCTTCTCCGTTATATGTCCTCATTTCCTTCCACTGGAGATAAAGCGCGAGATGCGCCCATTCCTGATTATCTGTAAGAATATCAACCGATTCGCTGTCTATTGTTTTGTCCGGGGATCTTTTGCCTGTCTTTCTGTCTGAATAATAATACTGAATCTTATCCTTCCTGATGTTAAACTGCATTCTTCTGTAATTTTCATAAGACATCAGGGTTTTCCCCGGCTGGTAGCTTTCGGATGAAACCCATTCCTCATTTTGGTAGAAAACAGGCCGGCCCTTCAGGTCTGTTACAATCCTGGACGATGTGTAGCCTATTCCGTTATACCCGAGGGCATTTCTGTCAATAACAGTCAGAAGGTCGAAGATCATAACCACCTGACCTGTTTCTTTTGTTCTGGCAAGTATGTTAAATGTAATATATGTATGCCCGACTGGCACCTTCACTTTTTCTCCGAAACTGTCCAGGTAAATGGCATAGCTCCTTGTGTCCCCTCTTTTCCAGCTTGTGCCGATGACTTCGATTGATTCAGCATCTTCAATAACAGGGATTTCTATATCAGCAATAGATATCAGCACAGTAAGGATGACAAGTAATATTCCCGATAACACCCTTGTCATTTGATCATGCCTGCCACTCTTCTAATCTCATTCTTTGCATCATCACTGATTTTCAATCTCATAAGTTCACTTGCAAGCCTATTTATCTCCCTCCTAAAAGCTTTGTCCTGAGCTTTAATCATTACAATTGTATCCTCATTCAGCATTGTATTCCATAAATCTTCTATAGCACTGAACAAACTAAGAATTCGAAGCATTTTTGCTTTTGCAAGCTCATCATCAGTACTGGCAAGGAGCTCTGCAAGTTCTGCCTCATTTCTGATCGCATGGGGCACATTTCCGCTGAACCAGTAAAGATATCCCAGGCCATAGTGCAAACCGGAATTGCCGGGGTCGAGGGCCAGTTTCCGCTTCATCTCGCTGATGAGCTTTTCTTTTTCCTTTAGGCTTCCCTGCACAAATGCCGAAGTGTTTTGATTTACAAACTCCTCTGTGGTCAGATATGGTTTTTTAAGCCAGAAGGAAGCTATCCGTTTTACCGGTTCTGTTTCGTCGCCATACTGTTTTTTTGCCAGGCTGTTAACAATATGACAGAGAACTTCTTCGCCCTCCTGATATCTTCCCAGCATTATCAATGACCTTCCCCTGTTCAGAAAGGCCCATGGAAGAGATGCGCCTGAATGGGAAAGCGATTTTTCGTATTCGCCGTTACGGAAATAGATCCTTGCAAGATATGTCATTGCAAATGGATTTCCAGGTTCCTCTGTCAGCATCTGCTCAAAAAGGGCCCTGGCTTCCTTATGATCCCTGTTCAGGAAAAGGGAAACGGCCTTTTCGAAGCGTTTGTTTTTGCCGCTATATTGAAAAACATTATCCTTCTCCCCTGTAACTTCCAACAAATTCACCTGCTCAATCTTTTCCGCCAGAATAAACTTGTTCACCCCATCTGAAGAAAATGCTCCTTTTTCAATGATGCCCTTTTCACCGCGGACAATATATCCACCCGGTTCGAGACTGAACATATCACCGGCAGGACAGTTTAATGACGCAAAGATAGAGTCGTCATAAGAACGAATGCAGCAGGATATCCCGCTCAGCTCATAGTTTCTGTCTTCAATAACGAGAACTCCGCCGGTGGCGCTGAATGAAGCTTTTTCAAAAAACCCTGCACTCTCTGATCCGATATGGAATGTGAAACAACCTGTTTTCGCCTGTCCGGCGGTTTTGCTGATATAAACAGTCTGCTGTTTTCTTTTAAGCCAGTAAGCCCTTTTTTTAAGAGCTTTTTTTATTTCCTTTGCAGCATCCGGAAATGCCTCATCCTTTTCCTTTGCTTCAGGATTATCCGCGTGCACGATATAGATTTTCCCACAAAGGAAAAGGTCGTCAACAGGAAGAGAAACCTGTGAATACAGGTTCTGCGCGGCAAAAACCAATATGGTCAATATGCTTGCTGCTGATTTCCACATATTTTAATTTTATGATAAGTGGGGCTGGAAGGCAACCTGTCTTCCCGCCCCGAAACGGGAGGGCAGGATTCAGAATTTTCGTACGGGAAAAACAGAAGCTCCCTGCGGTCGTTTTCTTTCCGCGTTTTCATTCCATGCAAAAAACAAAGCCATTTGTTCCTCCCGAAAAAACCTTTTTGTGCAATTTAATTATACCCCCCCCCCCTGCAAATGTCAAGCGGTTTTTTTATGGATAGAAGCTTTTATTCGACAAATTTTTCAGGCGTTCATCGTGCATGGCAAAACCTTTGATAGTGTGAGACTCGATTTCGAATAACTGAATCCTCATCAAGCTCCCTTTCAGAAAAAATCTTCTTCAGATGGTAGTTGATGGTATGAATTTCCACATCGTACAAAAGTCCCGTCATCTTCCGGGAGAGCCAAATATTGCCATCAGCATATTCGGATGTTGACGCCACCAGCTACAAAGGTAAGATATTCAGACGATTTTTTTTGAGTTCATGCTGATGCTCTCTCTTCCCGCGATGCAAGGAAAGGATTTAGGGAAACATTTATGCATGAAAAAAAAGACGCTCTTTCGAGCGTCTTTTGATGTGTTTGTCGGGGAAGAAATCTACATTCCGTATTTTTCGATGATCTCTTCTTTTGTCTTGTGCAGAATGTCGTATTTTTTGCCGATCTTGGTGAACGCTGCAAGCGCTTTTTCGAGATGATGCTGGTCGTGGGCCGTGGATATCTGGGTTCTGATCCTCGCCTGCCCTTTGGGAACAACCGGGAAGAAGAACCCTACCGCGTAAATCCCTTCGCTGAAAAGGTCTTTCGAGAAGTCCTGCGAGAGTTTCGCGTTGAACAGCATTACGGGAACGATGGGCGTTTCGCCTTCCTTGATGATGAGCCCTGCTTCGGTGAGGCCTTTTCTCCAGAACGCGGTGCTTTTTTCGAGCTTGTCTCTTCGTTCTGTATTTCTTGTAACAATGTCCATGACCGTGTTCGCCGCGGCGACAACCACGGGGGCTATTGTGTTGGAGAAGAGATATGGCCTTGCTTTCTGGCGGCAGAGTTCCACGATTTCCGCCCTGCCTGATACGCATCCGCCGGAAGCACCGCCCAAAGCCTTTCCGAGTGTGGTCGTGATGATGTCAATCTTCCCCATCACTCCGCAGTGTTCATGTGTCCCTCTGCCTGTCTTTCCGATGAATCCGGTCGCGTGGGAATCGTCCAGAAAAACGACGGCGTTGTATTTTTCTGCAAGCGCTACAATCTTGTCCAGTTTGGCAAGATCGCCGTCCATCGAGAATGAGCCGTCAGTTATGATGACTCTCATTCTTTTGTCCTTATGAAGTTCGAGCTTATTCTCGAGATGTTTCATGTCGGAATGTTTGTATGTGTCGCGCTGCGCGGAGGCAAGCCTCATTCCGTCAACAATGGACGCGTGGACAAGACGGTCTGCGATAAGAATATCTTCCGGGCCGAAGACTGCTTCAAAAACCCCTGCGTTGGCGTCCATGCAGGACGGGAACAGGATTGTGTCTTCCGTGCCGAGGAATTTTGTGAGCTTCTGTTCGAGTTCTTTGTGAATGTCCTGGGTCCCGCAGATGAAGCGGACGGAAGACATTCCGTATCCCCGGCTGTCAAGCCCTTCATGGGCGGCTTTGACAACCTCGGGATGGGACGAGAGTCCCAGATAGTTGTTCGCGCACATGTTGATGACATGTTTTTCAGGGGAACCAAAGGGGAATTCGACATCTATTTCCGCGTCCTGAGGGGCGTTGATTATCCTCTCAACCTTGAAAAGCCCGGATTCTTTTATCCCGTCGAGTTCCTGTTTCAGAAATCCGCGTGACTGTTCATTGAGTGCCATCTCAAATCTCCTTATTCCACACCGAACTCTTTGAGCAGGACGAGGATATTGTTCACGGAATCAAAGGCTTCCGGGGTCGCCTTCGCGTCGGGTATCTGGATGCCGTATTTCGTCTCAAGGAAAACCTTCAGCGATACCATTGAGAATGAATCCACAATCCCTCCGGAAATCAGGGGGGTGCTGTATGTGACCTCCATGTCGTCATCTTCTTCAACATATTCGTCAATAACATACTGAAGGACAACATCTTTTATATTTTCCGCCATTTTTTACTCCTGTCTTAAATAAAATCCGTTAATTGTTTCAATCGTTTTCAAGGGTTGAAATATCGCCGATATCTTCCCCCCATTCCTGTGCTCTTAATACCCTCCGCATGATCTTGCCGCTCCGCGTTTTCGGAAGGGAATCGCGGAACTCTACTTCCTGAGGCATTGCCAGCGGAGATAGTTTTTTCCGGACGAAGTTCATGATTTCAAGTTTGAGCATGTCCGTCGCTTCAAAGCCGGGTTTCAGCGCGACAAAAGCTTTCACGACCTCCATGTTAACAGGATCAGGCTTTCCGACCGCCGCGGATTCGGCAACTGCTTCATGCTCCAGAAGGGCTGACTCGATTTCGAACGGCCCGACCAGATGTCCGCCGGTGTTGATGACATCGTCATCCCTGCCGACGAACCAGAAATAGCCGTCCTCGTCAATGCTTGAACGATCTCCGCAAACATACCAGCCTTTTATGAATTTGCTTTTATATGTCTCCTCATTCTTCCAGTAGGTGCGGAACATTGAAGGCCAGCCCGGTTTGAGGGCGATAAGACCGACCCTTCCGGGTTCCTTAATGGGCTCGTACGTTTCCATGTCCAGAACGGTTGCTGTTATTCCGGGGAACGGCTTCCCCATGGAGCCTGCTTTTATTTCCATTCCCGGGTAATTTGTAATGACCATGCTTCCGGTCTCGGTCTGCCAGTAGGTGTCATGGAACGGCATTCCGAATGCTTCCACCGACCAGTGGACTGCCTCGGCGTTAAGGGGTTCGCCGACACTGCATAAATGTCGGAGGGTGGACATGTTATATTTTTTTACCGCCTGCGTGCCTTCTTTCATCAGTGCTCTGATCGCCGTTGGAGCCGAATACCAGACTGTTACCTTGTGGTCTTCGATGAACTTGTACCAGGTCTCGGCTTTGAAACCGGCATCCAGGACGCATTGGGTGACGCCGTTCGCCCACGCCCCGATAATCCCGTAAGAGGTTCCTGTCACCCATCCCGGATCCGCTGTGCACCAGTAAATATCGCTGTCTTTCAGATCGAGGACATATTTTGCCGTGATGTACTGAGAAATCAGAGAATAATGAACATGCTGAGCGCCTTTCGGGGTCCCCGTAGTCCCGGAGGTGTAGTGCAGAACGGACGGGGTTTCGGCCTTGGACGGAAAGATGTCGAAGCTCTCTACTCTATCCGCCTTATCCATGAAGAAGGCGGTTTCTTTTTCACGGAGCGGCTTGCTTCCGTCGTCGTCAACTATGATTATATGATGCATCGCGGGAAGGTTCTCAAGAATCTTTCTGACCTTTGCGACATGTTTTTTCTGCGTGATTATCGC
Organism: uncultured Acidobacteriota bacterium; assembly: GCA_964509835.1. Classification (GTDB taxonomy): domain Bacteria; phylum Acidobacteriota; order CAZDZC01; family CAZDZC01; genus CAZDZC01. The sequence goes on along the minus strand of CAZDZC010000004.1, from coordinate 103,211 downwards.
TTTTGTCGCCGCATTTTCAAGCCTTGTGTGCAGGGAATCCCCTCCGAACGCCGAAAACAGCGGCTGGGCAATTGCGCCCAGTTTCAGAATGCCAAGAAATCCGAAATAAAGCTCGGGGACTTTGTCCATGAAAAGGCAGACGCGGTCTCCGGGTTCAATTCCAAGCCCTTTGAGAAAATGGGCAATCGAATTTGTCAGCACCCTCATGTCGTTGAATGAATACTGCTTTACCTCCCCGGAATGCCCCTGCCAGATGAGCGCTGTCTTGTCAGCTTTACCCATCTCACATATCCTGTCGGCACAGTAATATCCGATGTTTATGATGCCGTCTTTGCTGCAGCCGAGTTCCTTCTCGGACACTTCCCAGTTGAAATCCTTAACCCTGTCGTTATACAGGCCCATATTCGTCATAAATGTTTTCCTCCTTATTCTGATTTTGTCCGGTTTTTCCTGTCAACTTAAGGCAGAAGAATAATCTTTCCGCAGGTTTTAGGTTCGCCGGTCATCAGTTCAAAACCTTTTTTATAATCCTCAAGCGGCAGTTTATGCGTGACGACCGGTGAAATATCAAGCCTTTTGAATTTAAGGAAATTCGTTGCCTTCACCCAGGTATCCCACATGAGCCGTCCGTTTATCCCGTCCACGGTACATCCTTTGAACACCACCGCGTTGTTGTAGTCTATAGTTATATTCCCCGGAACAATGCCGAAAGCCGAAAAACGGCCGCCCTTTCTCAGTATCCTGAAGCCTGTTTCCACTGCTTTCGCCGCTCCCGCCATTTCGAGGACAACATCCACGCCGACCCCGTCAGTCATGGACAGCACTTTCTCCACAGGGTCCCCGTCCTTTATGTTTATGGTGATATCAGCGCCCATCTTCTCGGCTATCTTCAGCCTCGCGGGTTCCATGCCGATATGGAATATCTGTACCGCTCCGGAGATTCTTGCCACGCCAGCCGCAAATAGGCTCGTGGGGCCGTCCCCTGTAATGGCAACTGTTTTTCCTGCCACGGGCTCAGCAAGGGTGCAATAAACCGCGTTGCCCAAGGGTTCCATCACACTGGCGAACTCCGCGGGAATGGAAGGGTCGTTCTTCCATGCGACTATTTCAGGAATAATCGCGTATTCCGCGAAACAGCCGTTCATATCAACGCCCAGTATCTTGAGATTGTTGCAGATATGACGCTGGCCTGTCAGGCATTGAACACATGAATCACATGGGATGTGCGTTTCGGCTGAAACAACATCCCCTGTCTTCAGATTCCTGACACCGGGGCCTGTCTCGACTACTTCCCCTGCGAGCTCATGCCCGAGGGTCTGCGGAACATTCTTAATCCGATTCCTGGACCATTCATCCCAGGTGAATATATGAACATCCGTTCCGCATATAGAAGTGGCTTTCACCTTAACAAGAACCTCGCCGGGACCCGGTTTCGGAATATCAATCTCCACAAGATCCGCACCCGGTTCTTTTCTCAACTTTCTGACGGCTTTCATTTTTTCCGCCATGTGTATAACCTCCAATATTCCTTATTCAACAGCTCATTTATAAAAATTAAAACTTATTCACCGCAGAGGGCCGAAATCAAAATCACTTCTGTTTTTTCGGCGTTTTCTCTTGAGCTCGGCAATGTTCTTCCCGATGGACATATAACGGTAGAAAAGGTAAACAATTCCTGCCGCAAGGCCGATAATCCCTCCTATAACACCCAAGTGAAAGGGAAGAAGAACCTCGCGCTTGACAAGATAATGATTGATTACCGCACCGGCGAATGTTCCCAATCCCAGCGGCAGACTCGCGACCAGAGCGTCAAACATCTCAAAGTTAACGCTTCTGTCCTTTTTTATTTTCTTGAACCCGTGTGTCCTCGCCATAATCTTATGAATGTTCATTCCTATATGGAACGCAGGGAAAAATCCCTGTTGTAAAAATAATGATATATGAAACAAAGGATATATGCAACAAAATACAAATCAAGGAGTTCTTTCCCTTTTTCCTGTTTTTCTGAATCTTGCCCCCGGCCTGAATCGGTGATAGAATTCTTAGTCAGGTTCATCTTGTAAGCGAATTTTTCATTTTTCCTGTAAAACCCGAGACCTGATTACGGTGAAATTTTTTTGAGAAGAGCTCGAATCAGCATCCAGACAAGACTCATCCTGAGTTTCTCGTCAGCGATAATTATAACCGCAATAATAACGGCTGTTGTGGGGGTCAGAACGATATACATGCAGGTCATTGTTCAGGCTGAAGCCCAGGTGATCTCGGATCTTTCCGGAGCTGAAGAACTATATAACAACCAGCTTGCTAGACTGAAAGATGTAGTCAGAATTCATTCCCTGAGAAGGATTTTTACGGAATTCCTGTCATCCCCCGATGACAAAAACATCAGAAATAAAATCAGGGCCATTATGTCGGCTGAAAGCCTTGATATTCTTTCCATTACCGACAGCTCAGGCAGGGTTCTATTTTTCGGGGGAAATTCAACGGAATCGAAAGATTACACAGTGTCAGACTGCCCGCTTGTAGAGTATGTGCTGAAAACCGGCTACGCAGTTTCAGCAACATGCATTGTCCCGGAACATATAATCAGAATGGAAAATCCGCAGCTTCTTGACCTTATAACCATGGACATCACGGAAACACCTATGGCTATGGCAAAAAAAACGGAACGAATAACATCGGGAATGTTCATGATGAGCGCCGCGCCCGTCTTCTCCGATGACGGGACACCTGCAGGTGTTCTTTACGGCGGCAAAGCACTGAACAGGGACTACACATTTGTGGATCAGGTTAAATCAACAGTTTTCGGGGCTTCGGGCCACAAGGGGACGGTGACAGGAACAGCTACCATTTTTCAGAACGATGTGAGAATATCCACAAATGTATTAAACAGAGATGGCTCAAGAGCAGTTTCAACAAGGGTTTCAGATGAAGTTGCCATAAAAGTCCTTCATAAGGGGGAAACATGGCACCGCAGAGCATTTGTTGTAAATGACTGGTATATATCCGCATATTCCCCCATAAAGGATTTCAGCGGTGATATCATCGGTATGCTTTATGTGGGTATCCTGGAAAAGCCTTACAGGGACAGTCTCTGGAAGAGCCTCTTTACCTTCCTGGGCATAGCTCTGATCGGGGTTATCATTGTCGGGATTATATCAGTGCGGATTGCTCATAATATATCCAAACCCATAAGGGCCATGGCTTTGGCTTCCAGAAAGATAGCCCAGGGGGATTATTCCCCGAGGATTGAAGTCAGGACAAAGGATGAGATCGCTGTCCTGGCAAAACGGTTCAACCGGATGGCAATGGAGCTTTCCCGCGTTCACGGCGAGCTGAAAGAATTCAGTAACAACCTGGAAAAAATTGTCAAAGAAAGAACAGAGGAACTGAACATTGCCCATCGCCAGCTCGCACAGTCGGAAAAACTTGCGGCAGTAGGAAAACTCGCGGCCGGAGTAGCTCATGAAATCAACAATCCATTGACGGGCGTTCTCACCAACAGCAGCCTGATTCTTGAGGACCTCCCGGAAAACGACCCCCGACGGGAGGATATGAAGATAATAGTTGATGAAACCCTGAGATGCAGGAAAATAGTGAAGGGACTTCTGGATTTCGCCAGACAGACAAAACCTTCAAAGCATTCCGTGAATATCAATTCAGTGATAGCTGACATTTTTGCGCTGATGCAGAATCAGGCAAAATTGCATGGAATCGAGTTCAAATCCGACCTTGAGACCGGTCTTCCTGAAATAATGGCGGATATGGACCAGATCCGCCAGGTGGTGCTCAATGTAATGTTGAACGCTGTGCAGGCAATGTCTGGCGGCGGAAATATTTCAGTGGCGACAAGAACATCCGGCGCGAACATAGAAATCAGGGTTACAGACAGCGGCTCCGGAATTCCGGACGAAATAAAATCAAGGCTGTTCGAGCCGTTTTTTTCGACAAAGAGCACTGGGACGGGGTTGGGGTTGTCAATCGTTTACGGGATAATAAAACAGCACGGAGGTAAAATCAGAGTGGAAAAATCCGGCCCTGACGGAACAACTGTCCTGATTGCCCTTCCGATACAGGAGATTGAACTTGAAAACACTTGAGAATCCATCCATTCTGATTGTTGATGATGAGCTATCCGTCGGAAAAAGCTGTGTGAAGGTATTTGAAAGAATTTCGTGGTCGGCAAAATCGGTTCTTTCAGGGAAGGAAGCTATTGCATTGCTGGAAATTGAGGATTTTGATGTGATCCTGACCGACCTTAAAATGGCTGAAATGGGAGGAATGGAGCTTCTGGAAATGATAAAAGTGAGGTTCCCGCTTGTTGTTCCTGTGGTTATAAGCGGTTATTCCTCGGTGGCTTCAGCGGTTGAAACACTGAAACTGGGCGCGTTTGATTATCTCCCGAAACCCTTTACCCCGGCTGAACTAATTTCGGTAACGGAAAAAGCACTTAAAAGAAGACAGCTCCTCATCGAAAAAGATGCCATTAAAGAAGGGGAAAATATTTCTTCAATTGACGGGATTATTGGCAGCTCCCCGAAGATGCTTAAACTTTTCTCAATGATAAAAAAGGTGGCCCCCACCGGAAGCACTGTTCTTATACTGGGGGAAAGCGGTACCGGAAAGGAACTTGTAGCGAGGGCCATTCACAACCGCAGTAAAAGGAAAGACGAGAAATTCATCCCGGTTGACTGCGGCACCCTGAACCGAGATATTTTGGAAAGCGAATTGTTCGGTCACACAAAAGGTTCTTTCACCGGAGCTTTTGCAAAGAAAGAAGGAATTTTCGAATCAGCGGACAACGGAACAGTATTTTTGGACGAGATATGCAACATCAGCCTTGAAATACAAGGGAAGCTCCTGCGCTTCATCGAGGAGCGGGAGTTTATCCCTGTAGGTGGAACAGAGCCCAGAAAAGTTGATGTGAGGTTGATATTCGCTTCCAATCGTGATCTTTCTGAAATGGTGAAAGCGGGTGATTTCAGAGAAGATCTCTATTACAGGCTTCATGTTTATCCGATAACCCTGCCGCCTCTTCGGGAAAGGACAGGGGACATTCCGGTCCTTTCCCACTACCTTCTCAACAAGATATGCGGTAGAGAAGAAAGAAAAGTCCCCTCAATTTCAGAATCGGTCATCAAAATAATGGAAAAATACAGCTGGCCCGGCAATATCCGCGAGATGGAAAATGTGATTGAATGGATTGCAATAACATGGGACGCGGATGTCATCGAACCCTCCCATCTTCCGAAAGAACTGACAGGCGTCTCCGATAAAGAGGTCCCCGTTCCTCTTAATAACAGAGAATTTCTGCGCATTAAGAAGGAACTCCGCGACAGTATAACCTCTCGGCTGGAACAGAAATTCATCGTTGAAGCCTTGAAAAGAAATGACGGAAATGTAACAAAAGCAGCAGCCGAGGTCGGCATCAAAAGGCAGAACTTCCAGTCTTTGATGAGAAAGCACAAAATCAGGCCGGGGAAAAAACGCTCCGGCAACTGATTTGAAGAGATAAACCCTGCCGGGTAATGTGAATATAACCCATATTCACCGCATATATTTTATATGCAATATCGCTGATATATTCTTTAACCCTACAGACAGATAGCATTAGCTCATCTTTTATATCCAAATCGGGACACAAAACTGTAGTCGCGACCAGCCCATATGCATGTTCTTTGCATGCACCAAAAACATTTATGATGCGGCAAACAGAACTTATATTCCTGCTAACATCTCTACAATCATACAGTTAAATTTATTCAAGCAAACGGCTGTCATCCTGGCACATAAATTGCTTTACTGTATGACCTGATATGAACGATTAACCACCATTGCTTTAATGGAGCAGCATAAAATGGAAGCATTAGAAGTTAAACAAAACACTAAAAAGGTAAATATCCTTGTCGTTGATGATGAGGAAACTGTATGCAGGAGTGTTGAGAATATTCTTAACCGTGCAGGGCATAAAACAAAAAAGGTCAACAGTGCTGAAGATGCTCTTCATTTACTTGAAGATAAAAAAGATGAGAAATTTGACCTTATCATCACCGATCTGATGATGCCAAGAACAAACGGGATGGAGCTTACAAAGGTTATCAAAGACAGGTGGCCCGAAATTGCGGTGATGATAATAACCGGTTATGCTTCAATCCCGACCGCTGTTGAGTCTGCCCAGCTCGGGGCGGGCGAATACCTGCCCAAACCTTTCACTCCTCAGGAGCTGACCGGCGCTGTGGAAAAAGCCCTCAATCCTCCCGCCCGGAAAGAGGGGAAAGTGATCAAAATTAACGACACTTTAAGCCCAGAATACTGCTCGCTCGGGAAAAGAAAATGCAAAAGATTTGTCTCAAAGGGAATGTGCAAAACATCCGAGTGCCCTATCGTTGCGGCAGAAAGGAAAAAAGCAGGGAAATCAGAAAGCATCGGTTCCTCAATCAGTGATGCTATTGATGTGGATTTGCCGTTCAGCGCCGAACTGCTGGAATCCATGACCAGCAGAAACTATGTCAATGCGCTTGGACGCTCTGACATGCCGGTTGCCGGAAAATGGAACACAGGGCACGAAGTCTCCTCCGGCAAAAGAATTCTAGTGGTTGATGATGAGGCTGTTATTGTCAACAGCATACATAAAATACTCACCAGAAAAGGCTATGAAGTCGTTGAGGCCTTCTCCGGCACAGAAGGGCTTAGAAAAGCCGCTGAAACCCCGTTTGATATGCTGATACTCGATATGAAACTGGGTGATGAAAACGGAATAGAACTCATCTCGAGTTTTAAGGAAATGCAGCCCGAACTTCCGATAGCAATCGTAACAGGTTATGCGTCTGTTCAGACGGCCGTGGAAGCTGTAAAAAGCGGCGCAAAGGATTATATGGCTAAACCGTTCACCCCGGATGAACTTTACAGTCTTATCTTCAGGGTGCTTGCCGCGTAAAACCGGATTTCTGTGACTGACGCTGTCAGACACTCCTAGTAAGGGGCCCCGCGAAGGCGGGGCCCCTAATATTATACCTGATTTTTATCTTGACATAATCCGATAAAGGAGTAGAGTGATTATGGGCTTATGCTCATAATGGTGGTTTAATGACAAGACCGAAAAAGCAAAGAAGAATATATTCCGAACCCGCGGCAGACTACTTTAAACCCAGAGGGATTCCTCTGAGAGCACTTGAACATATCAGGCTTTCAAGGGTTGAACTGGAAGCGCTCAGATTTGCCGACCTCGAAGGGATGAAACACGAGGAAGCAGCGAAACTGATGGAAATATCAAGACAAACTTTCGGCAGGGTGCTTAAAACTGCGAGAAAAATCACTGCGGACGCTCTTGTAACAGGAAAGGCAATAAAGATTGAAGGCGGAGAATTCGTCATTTCAGGGAAAACATTCCGGTGCGTTTCCTGCGATTACATCTGGACTGCTGATTCCGTAACAGGAGCTCCATCTGTCTGTGCTAAATGCGGGTCTTCCGGCATGAAAACCTTCGGATCTGAAAAAGGAGCATGATACATGTTAAAAATTAAATGCGCTCACTGCAAAACTGAAGAATGCAGAAATGGAAAGGACTGTTTTCATCTTCGCGAGGGTTCATTGATCCCGTTGAACGACGACCTGAACAGAAGATTTATGAAAGCGGCATCCGAAGTGGAAGTTGAGGGATACGGGCAATTGAACAGGATCCAGGAGCTGATGCTGTTCTCGAAGAAAATGAATTTCAGCCATCTCGGTATTGCATTCTGCGTAGGAATGTCAAATGAAGCGGAAATTCTTTCTTCAATACTGTCACAACATTTCGTCGTTTCATCAGCATGCTGTAAAATCTGCGCCATTCCCAAATCCTCGCTCAGTCTGCCAAGTCTTTCCGGCAACCCGGACGAATCCGCCTGCAATCCCTCCGGCCAGGCGCTCGCGCTTGAAAAAGCAGGGACAGAATTGAATATCATTATGGGATTATGCCTGGGGCACGACCTGATTTTCACCCGTCAGTCGCACGCGCCTGTGACAACCATCGTTGTTAAAGACAGGGTTCTTGCCCACAATCCGGCAGGTGCCCTTTATTCGAATTATCACTTTAGAGATGAAAAGGAGACTATGAGGAAAGAAAAAGCTTGAGTTTAGAGGGCTGAATAATTTAACATAATGAGTTTATTTATGTTGCGCTGGCAATTGTGTTCCGGCTCTTAAAGAGTTACCCGAACCTGATTTTCAGAATACTCATGGATGGGTAGATGTCACAGGATTTACAGTTTAAAGATGGTTCAAACGCTTCAGAGAAAAATAATGAAGGTTTTTCCCTGAAGACCCTTGAACATATCATGCAGCCCAGGAACTTTGAGGAGATGACAGACCATAACGGGTTCGCGCTTGTGGAAGGTGAATGCGGAGACAGAATGGCTTTTTTCCTCAGGATCGAAAGCGGTATAATTAAAAAAGCGGCATTTGTCACTGACGGGTGCGGCGCGACAATTGCGTGCGGAAGCGCATGTTCAGAAGAGGTCACAAACGATAACATCAATAAGGCTTTCTCGTTCAGCTCGGCAGACCTTATCAATCTTCTCGGAGGCCTTCCGGTTGACCATGAACATTGTGCCAGCCTTGCAGTCCGTGCAATGAGGCTGGCAATACTGAATTACAGACAACGGATAAAGGAAAACAGCAATGTCTGATTGTAAAACATGCGGTGAAAAAGAGTGCTCTGCCCCTAAGGCTGAAGGCAGCCCGAACCCTCAGGAGGCGATAGACCGGCAGGAACTCAACACAAAAATGAACCGTATCAAACATAAGATAGTCGTTATGAGCGGAAAGGGAGGGGTCGGAAAAAGCACTGTTGCGGTCAATCTCGCAGCGGCTTTTGCCGAGTCGGGGCTTAAGGTGGGGCTTCTGGATGTTGACATCCACGGCCCGAGCATCCCCACCCTGCTCGGATTGGTCGGAGCGGCCCCTGAAGTTCAAAATCGTTCCATTATTCCAATAGGATACGGGAGCGGACTTCAGGTTATGTCTATCGGTTTTCTGCTTCAAAATCCGGATGACGCGGTTATATGGCGCGGGCCTATGAAAATAAGCGTAATCAAACAGTTCTTAAAGGATGTCAATTGGGGAGACCTTGACATTCTCGTAGTGGATTCCCCCCCCGGAACAGGAGATGAGCCTCTTTCTGTCTGCCAGATGATCCCGAACATTGACGGAGCGGTAATTGTAACAACACCGCAGAACCTTGCAATAACAGATGTCCGTAAATCGGTCACATTCTGCAGAAAAGTCGGGCTCCCGGTTGCCGGTGTCATAGAAAATATGAGCGGGATAATCTGCCCGGACTGCGGAAAGGATATAAAGCTCTTTAAAAGCGGCGGAGCGGAGGATATGGCAAAACAGATGGATATCCCGTTTCTGGGCAGATTGCCAATGGAACCGGGAATTATGATATCAAGCGATGAAGGTGTCCCGTTCATGCTTAACAAAATTGAATCACCTGCCAAAGACGAATTCAGGAAAATTGTAGCGTCCTTAAAATCACAGATGGACTGAGTCCAGAGATAAAACAATATGGAGAAGACAAAGAAATGAAAATAATCGCAATACCAACAGAAGAGAATAAGGGTCTGGAAAGCAAGGTTTCAAGCCATTTTGGAGACGGCAAATTTTACCTTATCGTAAAAACCGACAACGGCAATGTTCTGAGCACCGAAACGATAAACGCCCCGGAACAGAACTGCAGCAAGTGGAACTGCCGCGCAAAGGGATTTCTTAAAGATCTGAAATGCGATGTTGTAATTGCACCGAGAATCGGTAAACACGCTTTATCATTCACGACGGAATTCAATGTAGAGATGGCGACCATCGAGGGAAATACCGCCAGTGAAGTTCTTTCCCGATACCTGAACGAAGGACCAAAAACATCTAATATCAATGAATACTGCCCTCATTCAGCAAAAAGGATCAACACTATAGCAGCCCACGCCGGAGGTTCGGACAAACTAACAGGAGCTGTGATGGTTCCTATTTACCAGACTTCAACCTTCAGCTTTAAGAACGCGCAGCACGGAGCGGACTGCTTTTCAGGGAAAAGCGACGGATATATATATACCAGGATGGGAAACCCTACCATAAGAGCCCTTGAAGACACCGTCGCTAATTTGGAAGGAGGTTACGGCGGGCTGGCCACATCAACCGGAATGGCGGGGGTCGTGGCTATATACATGGCATTTCTTTCCAAAGATTCCCACATTGTCGCAACTTCATCCATTTACGGTCCGTCAAGAGTGGTTATTGAAAGGGATTTCGCGAAATTCGGGGTTGAATACTCATTCGTGGACTCAGGCAATCTGGACGAAGTGAAATCGGCAATGAAGCCCAACACAAAAATGATATTTGTTGAAACACCGGCGAACCCTACAATGAGATTGACTGACATTGCCGCGTGCGCTGAAATAGCGCATAAGCACGGAGCCGTTCTTGTTGTTGACAACACATTCATGAGCCCTGTTCTTCAAAGGCCTCTGGAGCTCGGCGCGGATGTTGTTTTCCACAGCATGACAAAATTCCTGAACGGCCACAGTGATGTCGTCGCTGGAATTATCATCCCGAGGAATGAGGAACTCTACAAACTTCTGTATAAAACACTGATCTATCACGGTGGAACAATGGACCCTCATCAGGCATATCTTGTCATCCGCGGGATAAGAACCCTTGCGATGAGGGTGGAAAGAGGACAGGCTAACGCGGTGAAAGTTGCGGATTTCCTTTATAAACACCCGAAGGTTGAATGGGTAAAGTATCCTGGACTTGACAATTTCGATCAGAAAGATCTTGTCAAAAAACAGATGAAAGGGACAGGCTCACTTATAAGCTTTGGACTGAAAGGAGGAATGGAAGCCGGAAGAATTCTAATGGATAATGTCAAAATTGCAGCTCTTGCAGTGTCTCTGGGCGGAATTGAAAGCCTTATCCAGCACCCTGCATCAATGACGCATGCGGCAATGTCACCTGAAAGCAGGGTATCTTCAGGCATTACAGACGGCCTGGTGAGATTGTCGGTCGGCTGCGAAGATGTCGCGGATATTATCGAAGATCTGGATAAAGCTTTAGCGCTGGTCTGAAATGATCCTGACTGATTCAATTCTGAAGTTCCTGGTTAAGGACTATCTGAATACCGCAGACCCTGATGTAAGAGCATCCTACGGCATTCTGGAAGGATGGATTTCGATAGCCGTCAATTTCATAGTGTTTGTCATAAAGCTGGTCCCGGGAATATTGGCCGGCAGCATTTCCCTGATCGCAGATGCATTCCATTCGCTGTCTGACGCCGGAAGCTCGATAATAATTCTTGTCGGTTTCAAAGTATCCAGAAAACCTTCAGATGCAGATCATCCGTTCGGACATGAGCGCGCGGAATATATCACGGCTCTGATTGTTGCGATCCTTGTAGCAGTTACAGGTGTCGAATTCATGAGAGCATCTGTGGTTAAAATTTTACATCCGACTGAAATAAGTGCTGGTTGGGGTATGATCATTATGATTGCATCCACAATAATTGCGAAGGAATTTCTTGCCCTTTTTGCAAAAGATCTCGGGAAAAGAATCGGTTCCGGAGCTCTGGAAGGGGACTTCTGGCATCACAGGACGGATTCTATAAGCACAGTGTTTGTTGTTGCGGCTCTTATAGGTTCAAAATTCGGTTTCAGCGGCCTCGATGGTTATGCCGGGATATTTGTCTCGATTATAATAATTTATGCCGGATACAGGATAGCTAGAGATTCTGTAAACCCTTTGCTTGGAGAGGCTCCCGATCCTGGGTTCATCAAAACAATTGAGTCAATAGCATTTTCACACGGGGAAGTTGAAGGGGTGCACGATATAATAGTTCACACCTACGGGTCTTTCCGTCTTGCATCACTTCACATAGAAGTTTCGGATTCGCTTCATCCGCTGGTAGCTCACGAACTTGCAGAGCACATTGAAGATGACATTGAAAAAGCCCTGAAGGCAAAATCAGTTATCCATGTTGACCCTGTAAACCGGGATTACGAGTATTATGGGGCGATAGAAGAGAAAATCGGGATCATCTCAGAATCTGATGATTCCGTTCTGTCATTTCATGATCTGAGAATTGTGGGAAAGGGTGACAGAGTAAACATCGTTTTTGATATCGTCACCAACCGTAATGTAAAAAAAGACGAACACGGAAAAATAAAGAAACGGTTCGTAAATGAACTCAAAGATTCCTTTCCGTTTATCAGAGCGGTAGTCATTACAGTCGAGGAAAGTTATTCAGGCCCTGCTAAAGGTTGAACGGGAAATCCTATTCGAGTCCTTCAAAAAGAACAGTAGATAAGTATCTGTCCGCGCCGTCCCCGAAAACCGTCACGATGTTTCCTGAATCCATTGTTTTTGCCATCTCAACCGCAGCCTGCAGATTAGCGCCTGAACTTATGCCTCCAGTCACCCCTGCCCTTTTGATAACTTCCCGCGCCCAGAATATTGCCTGGTCGTCAGAGACCAGAAAATGCTCGTCAACTGCGTCAGCTTTATATATAGGAGGCTCAAAATCGCCGTCGAGGTGAAGAAGACCTTCTATCTTGCTTATCGGTTTCGCGGGTTCAACTGCAACAACCCTGACATCCGGATCCACCTCCTTCAACCGTTTTGAAACACCCATTATGGTTCCTGCGGTTCCCAGCCCGGCAATGAAAACATCAATTTTATTGTCACCCATCTGATTTACAATCTCGGTGCCTATTCCGTGATAATGTGACAGAATATTATTTTCATCCCCGTTCTGGTCAAGATAATAGAAATTTTCAGTGTCCTGAGCGCATTCAATTGCGGCGCGGATATGGCTATTCTGGTCATCTCCGCTTGTGAGGATCAGTTCAACCCCTCTCATCTTCATTATCTTGCGGCGTTCAATACTTTTAGTTACCGGCATGTAAACCCTTGCCTTATATCCCTTAACCGCGCAAACCAGCCCCATCGCAATGCCTGTGTTTCCGCTTGATGCCTCAACAACGGTCTTGTTCTTCGTTAAAACACCTGATTTCTCGGCTTTTTCAATCATAAACTTGACAATACGGTCCTTCAGGGAACCGGAAGGATTGAAGTTCTCAAGTTTAGCGTAAATGTTAACCTTCGGGTTCGGACTTATCCCCTCCAGCAGAACCAGCGGGGTATTGCCTATAAATTCAAGAAGTTTTCTCATCTTCCTCCATTTCCATTAGTTTAAACATTTCCTTCAGTTTCTCGCATCGCCATGCCTCGATATAAACTTCACACTCCCTGCATGAATCAGACTTCTCGCACCCGTTTGATTCCTTTGACATCCAGCAGGGTTTTGTTTCTTCAAGATATGCCTTGCACTTCTCCCTGCTCTCGGCAGAACAGGAAGTCACTTCCCAGCAGGGAATAAGCGCTAGAAGCCTCCTTATGCCTTCAATATTAAGGCCGTTTATCTTGATCATCTTCTTGATCCTGTTTATCCACTCAATATCTCTCTGTGAATAAACCCTCCGTTTTGTCTCCGTTTTATACGCGACAATTAGCCCTTCCCTTTCATACATTCTCAATGTCGAAACGGAAATTCCAAGTCGCTTCGCGGCGATCCCTATCGTATAAATGGGTTCATCTTTTCCGGGTTCAAGGCTCATATTATATTCCTCTAAAAAAACAACAGGGTCATTTTATCACATCTTTAAAATTTTTAAATAATTTCTGTATTTTATTTCAGGGGATAGTATAATACCGTCGTCATGATTTTTAGATTACGACAACAATATTGAATGTCCTGGAGAGTTGAATGTCAGAAGTATTTTATATTAAAGATATATCAAAATTCGGATCGATCCTCTCGGAACGCTTTTCCCGGATCTATAAAAAGGGCGATCGCATCGGCGTCAAGGTTCATTTCGGAGAACCAGGTAATCCTTACACCTTCAAACCCGAATTTCTTTCAGAATTTGTTTTCATTCTGAAAAACATCGGCCTCGAACCCTTTCTTTTTGATTCGCCGGTCGTCTATTCAAGCCCCAGAAATTCCGTAAAGGGTTACTGTGAAGTGTTGAAGAATAACGGCTTTAGCGAAAAGAAAATGAAGTGCCCGCTGATAATCTCGAACAACTCAAAAAAAATCCCCGGCAGGGTGATGGATTTCAAGGTATGTTCGGATATGATCAACTGCGACGGCCAGATAATCCTGAGTCATCTGAAGGGCCATATTGCCACAGGCTTCGGTGCTGCGATAAAAAATATTGGGATGGGTTGCATGGACAGAGAGACCAAGGGTCTCATCCATCACGGAGGGAAGCCCGTTTACAAAGGGGGGTGCGTTGAATGCGGTGAATGTGTTGACAACTGCCCCACTTCACATATCCGTATTTACATGAAAAAACCGGTGTTCGACAGAACATTCTGCTGCGGATGTTCCAACTGCTCCTATATCTGCCCTGAAGACTGCATAGGAACAGTGACAGACTATTTTGATGAACTGCTTGTTGAAGCCGCAGCTTCCGGGATAGGTAACTACAAAAAACCCTACTATATCAACTGCATTTTTGATATTGCCGAAAGATGCGACTGCGACAGCGATCCGGGGGAAAAACTCAGCGATGACGCCGGCATTGTCTTTGGTGATGACATTGTCGCTGTCGAAAAAGCCAGTTATGACCTGCTGTTGAAAATGAACGGACATGATGTGTTCGAAGAAGTCCACCATATCTCGCCCCTCCGCCACATCAAAATAGCGGAAAGAATGGGCCTTGGGTCGATGGATTATAATTTGGTTGAAGTTTAAGCTGAATAACGCTTCATAGAAATTTTTCCTATAACTCTGCAGATAGAGCAGCGGAAAACAAACTGCCAGGGTTAAGACAGAAACGATTAAGCATATCCTACATAACAGTAGAATTGACTCTATATGTAACAGGAGATTTTCTTGAACAGTAATTCCACACCGGAATGGCTTAAGGATATACAGAACAAAAGCTGGGAGCCAGAGATTATTATCTCAGGTATCACTCTCACCTCGCTGTTCATCATATCCAATTATATTTATAACTTTTACGGGATGCTCGTACAGGACTTTGCTGTTTTCGATGCCATTTCTCTAATATCCTACAATGCCACAATATGCATTTTAACAGCACTCAAGCTTGTCCTCGTACTCCATCTTATTATGAGAGGGATCTGGACCGGCATGGTAGGTATCAGTTATGTTTTTCCTGAAGGGGTTAAAAAAGAAAACCTTCGGGAGAGAGAAAAAAATATTGGCTGCGAAAGACCTGAAGTATTTGTGATCAGGCTTGAAAAGATCTGCAGCCTGCTTTTTTCCTTTATCTTCACATCTGTTATTTTTGTTCTGGGATTTTTCCTGCTGAATTTCGTTATAATTGTGCTTTTTCTCACGGGACTGGACATCAAACTTGTCAATAATATTATGCTGTATATCCTTATTCCCTCTGTGTATGTCTTTTCCATTCTCTATGCGATCTTCAGCAAAAAGATCCAGAAAACAGAATTTGCACAAAGGCTGAGTAAGCTTTCACCGGGGCAGAACATCCTCATATTTGTGACAAATATAGGAAGACTGAAAACATTTGTCATGTTCGGCATTTTCTTCCTGATCATTCTGGGAATATCCTGGTCGGGATTTGACGATTTCAGTTTCAGAAACAGGGATAATGTGTGGTATTTTCAGAAAGCAGATGTTACAAAGCTGAACAGTGATCATTACCGGGATATCAGAATTGAAAAACGGAGAATAAATAAAACAGCTGTCAACAGCTTCAATATAGAAAGTAAAACACTTGAGCTGTTCATTGCAGCCTACAAAGAAGATCACTTCACACTGAAACAGATAAATAAAGACCCCGATCTTAAAAAGATGTTCAGATTGACTGATTCAAACCCTGGGATTATTGATCTTTACAATATCACTATAGACGGAAAAGCTCTGCCCGGTCACAGATGGTACAGCATCGAATATCCTGAAACTGGACAGAAAGGATTTCTTGCTTCAATTGAAATCAGTTCCCTTGATCCCGGTCCCCATGTCATCAGGATAAACAAGATCTTCTGCAAGATCAGAACTCTCGAAATGAAATGGGTCTACGACTGGGATGTTGTTCCATTTGAAGTGGAGTAGACTATGGTTTCAGTCAAATTGACCAATAAATATGAGCTTAGCATTCCAACAACAATTAGAAAACATTTGAACTTAGTACCCGGACAGGAATTCTATATTATTGTCCATGAGAACCGCATTGAGCTAATACCAGTAAAGCCTATTGCTGAATACAGAGGTTTTCTAAAAGGTATGGAAATCGATATCGAGAAAGAAAATGACCGATTCTAAATCGATAAGTGCATTGACTGAAGAATGGAAAAAACTGTCTACCCCATGGATAAAGGAAGCGAGAGAAGGCAGGAACCCGACAAGAGAAGGTCTTCTTGATCCTCCCATGATCAAAGCCTGTGGTGATGTTGCAGGACTTCGTATTCTTGATTGTGGATGCGGGGAGGGGAGATTCTGCCGCAAACTTTCTGAACTGGGAGCAGAATATGTTCTCGGTATCGACCTTTGTGAACCGATGATAAAGTCCGCAAAGGAGCTTCCAATGAAGGGAGTGGAATATAAAATTGAGGATGCCCAGAACCTTGATTTCCTTGAAGACAATTCTTTAGATCTTGTTATTTCCTATCTGAACCAGTGCGATCTTCCCGATGTGGATGCAAACAACAGAGAGGTTTTCAGAGTTCTTAAAACGAAGGGAAGATTCATCATTGCCAACATCCATCCCATGAGATCGGCATCAAAGATAGGTGGGTGGATAAAGAATGATGACGGGACAAAAGACCATGTCATTCTTGATGATTATCTTGATGAAGGGGAAAGAACATGGAAAATGATGAACTGCGAATTCACCAACTTCCATAGAACTCTGGAAACATATCTTGACAGCTTCAATGCGGCAGGATTCAAACTTGAGAAACTGATCGAACGGTCACTCTCTATAGGAATGCTCAATGATTACCCCGAACTGGACGACGAACTCCGGGTCCCCAACTTCATAATCTATGTTCTGAGGAAGTAGCTTGACAAAAAATCATCCAGGATATATATTCAGTGCAGTCATCCTCGGATGCAAGACATTCGAGCCCCCTTAGGTCACGGCCTGGGGGTTTATTTTTAGGGGGAAATATGAAGAAAGTTTCATTCATAATCGACGGATTCAACCTTTACCACTCAATCAGAAATCTACAGAAAGATCACAGAGATATTAAAAGAGCCAAATGGCTTGATATATCAGCACTATGCAACTCTTTAATGAGCATACTGGGCAAAGACTCCAGGTTTACATCTGTTCATTATTACTCAGCCCTTGCAAAACATTTAAACAGGCCTGATGTTATAAAAAGGCATCTAACATACATCAAAGCGCTTGAACACTCAGGGGTTAAGGTACATCTTGCGGACTTCAAGAAAAAGCATTCAAAGTGCCCATTCTGTGGAAAAGTGTCAATCAAGTTCGAAGAAAAAGAATCCGATGTTGCCATGGGAGTTAAACTGCTTGAGCTGTTCCACAATAATGATGCTGAGATAGTTGTAATCGTCTCGGGTGATAGTGACATGCTGCCAGCAATCAAAAAGGCAAACAAAATGTTTCCTGAAAAAGAAGTATGGTGCGCTTTTCCCTATGAAAGGTTTAGTTTAGCAATTAAGAACTATTTAAGGGAAAAGAGTTTCAAAATTAAAAAGCAGAAATACATACAATATCAATTCTCAGATCCAATAATATTAAAGGATAGTACCAAGCTGTTTAAACCGGAAAGTTGGTAATAAAATTATCAATCAATCTTCATACCAGAGACTTGCTAATGATTTTTATCAGGAGTAAAATAATCCCTTGCTTTTTGTTTGACTTAACTCAGGGGAGAAAATGAAAAAACTGGCCGTTTTAATACTTTTGCTAACATGTTCTGTTGTGCTTTGTGATGATCTTCCCGAAGGGTGGAAATTAACTCCCATCGGGAAACCTCAATGTGTTCTGACAGATGGAGATACTATCTGGGTAGGTTCTCCGGGAGTTGTTCTTGAACATAGCACTGTTACAGGGGAAGAAACGAGACACTACCTAGTTGGTGACAAACCCTTGAATCCCGTTGCGATTACAACCTATCAAGATCAAGTCCTTTTCGGCAGCGACAGAAACCTTTTCGCCTTCGATAAAGACACAAGAAAATGGTCACTGATGAAGGAGTTTGAAGAGGGCAATGTGACGCACATTCTTCCAGATGGAGAGGATTTATGGTTGATTGTACAGGAATCATTCTGCGATTGCGGTGTGGCCTATGTTGTACAGCAAAGAGAGGATACATGGAAAACAGAACAGCTTCCCTGCCACTATGTCAATCATGATGCAATTGTAACGGATTCACACATATGGTGCTCTGCAGAATTATATGCTGAACCTACTATGTTATTCAGGATCACAAAGGGTAATCTGCAAAGCGAACTCCTCACTATCAGAGACTTCCGGAGTTCAAATAAAATAGATTTTATAAAATTAAATACTCGCACACTAAGCAGTGATTGTCCCACTGTTGATTTCCCTCCTGAAGGTTTGGATTATCGAAATGATTTGTATACTTTCGATCACACTAGATTCAGCAGTAAGGAAAATAAAGTAGCTCTTATGGCAGATAGAAACTTTGAGCTGAATCCTTCAGATCTTAGTCTCAAAAAGGCTGAAGATTTCCATTCTATTATTCATGATCGATCATTGCATGAGTTTTACACTAACGAGGGCCTTATTCTTAAGGTAACAGACAAAGAGCTAGAACTTATGAATAAGTTTACTATTTGGGATAAATATTTTAGCAAATTCTTACCAGCGACCAGTGGCTCGATTTTCATTAAAAGTGGGCAGAACATGTTTGAATATCTCGCCAAACAGGAGTACAGGGGCCTGATAGTTGTAGAGCCAGAGAGCTTGAAAAAACGAACTCCATTTAGTAGTAAAACAGTTAACTCTATGCCCAATAATCGGTCAGCGGGATTGATCTCTTACGAAATTATAGATCCAAGAATCCTTGTTGATTACATAACTGGGTTTACGCGCCTTGGAGATACATACTACTTCTCAACGGACAAAGTTTTATACGAAATCCCCGCAAAGGATATTGATAAAGTATTACATAAGAAGAGCTTTGATCCTCTGGATATTAGCGGAGATCAGTGTTGCTGGGACGAAATGGATTCTCCAACAGGTTACAACCTTAATGCTGTGGATATGCACTCTAAAGACTATGCAATTGCCGTTGGAGATTTTGGAACAATTCTGATGTGGGATGGATTAAGCTGGAAGAATCTCGATCCGCCTTTCGAGATGTCTGTATACGATCTTCTTTATCCAGACAGAAAGCATGATTTGATAGATGTCGAAATTCTTTCAAATGAGCAGTATTTGGTTTCTACAAATAAAGCAACATTCTTATGGAATGGAACAAACTGGAATACAGCAGAACATGGTCAGGTAGAAGTCAGTGTCATTAACTTCCCATTCCAGCATAAATTTGCAGACGATCATCATTACTGGGAGATAGAAAGCCGATACAGTGAGGACTTCTGCGCAGATTCAAAGTGCACGACTTATGCAACGCTCAAAGATGGTTACAAAACTATGTACAGCTTTTCACTCCAGGACTTTCAGGCAAATGATGTCGATTTTGTTAATCCTAATGAAGGCTGGATAGTTGGAAGTGACGGGATAATACTCCATTATCAAGCTGATACCATACCTCAGTTTGTGGAGATCCGTCCCTGCACAGAAGAAGATATGAGAGAGATATGTCTGGATTATCGAATACTAGAACCTGGAACAGAGATAACAATTTTAACGAACGATCTATGCAAGGCAGTGACAGGCGATGTACGAGAAGTTTCTGACATACTGTCAAGTGGTCAAGGGAATTTTATACCCACACCACAATGCATGCCGGAAATTGACGAGTGGTTCTCTTACTATTGCTTGATAAATAGTAATGTCAATTCATTTCAGGAAATTGAACTGGCTGAAATACATGATGCTAAACTTAGTTCTGAACTTCATAAAATTATAAGCAAAGAAGAATCATACAAAGGTCACTATTATAGGTGGAACTCCAGGTATTATGGTAATGAAAACGAAACTGAATCTATATCATACTTTTCTTATCCTAATGGCAACGAAATAATTTACATCGTTGATTATAATCACTTACGCCAGGTTTACATGATTAAAGAACAACAAGCCTACCAGCTAACAGTTGATGGTCACTGTGGAGGCAACTGTAACGCATTCATGCTAAATAATGAGTTCTTTATCTCTCTTTTCCTAGGAAGTTGTGGTGGCGGCTGTGGTGGTAGAGTTATCTACATCAGAGTCTCCCCCTGATCCCCTACTCCGCTTTCTCCCACTTCTCAAACCATTTAAAACCGGCATCTTTGAAGTGCTGAAGAAAAGTATCATTCCCGTCAGCCATTCCATTGGCAACATAATGAAGTCCGAAGTAATTCTGCGCCCTGTTGAAGCCTCCCTTTTCTTTGACCAAAGCAACCATTTCATCGGCAAACTCCTGTCCGTGACACTCTCTGCAGACCATTTCAAATCGTTCCAGCGATTCATCATCAATGTCTTTAAGGGAATAGTCATACTTCTCGTCATAGGCTTTCAGAAGTTCTTCATCAGGGAGGTCTTTGTACTTCTCATTGTGGACCACAACATCGATCCCCAGCTTTTTCCTGGGAGCAGCCATTCCCTTCTCAGGATAACCGAGACAGAGAAGAACAACGGGGAACACACCGTCAGGCAGATCAAACATCTCTCTTGACTCAGGAATGTATTCCATAATAGTTCCGATGTAAACAGAACCGAGCCCCATGGCATCGGCAGCAGTGCAGATATTCTGGGCAGCAATTAGAGTGTCCTGGAAAGATATCCAGAAGTGACGGAAACTGTCCTTTGCAGTGAAAGGTGCACCCTGAAGTTCTGCCCATCTCTCAAGCCTTCTCCAGTCCATACAGAAAAGAAGATTCACCGGGGCCTTGCCGACATAAGACTGCCAGCACATTTCACCCAGCTTTTCATTAACAGCTTTGTCTTCTATCTTGATAATCGACCAGGGCTGAAGATTCCCGCCCGTAGCAGCATGAACTCCGGCGTTAAGAATATTCTCAAGCACATCTTCTTCTATCTTTTTATCGGAAAAATTCCTGAGACTTGCCCGTTCAAGGAGAAGCCGCATTGTCTCATTGGGATGGTCACCACTGCTGTTATCCCCCACTCCGTGATGATCGAATTTCTTATCAGTCATAATGTCTCCTTGATCCGGAGAATCTAGTTTCCTTCAATACACTTAAGCAGCCAGGCAATGTTCTCACCGAGATTTTTCATATTCGCCATGCCCTCGGCATCACCTTCAACATCGCCCTTGTCAAGGCCGATCCCGAAATTCCAGTAGGTTGAACCCGGAATAACCATCTGGCAGATAAGGTACATATGATGAATGGCATTCAGAACATTCACCGCCCCGCCCCTTCTTACAGCAACGACGCCTGCTCCTACTTTTCTTGCAAGCAGGCCCTTGTTCGCCATCGAAACCAGGCCCGCTCTGTCAATCAGGGCTTTTACCTCCGCGCTTACATTCGAAAAATAGGTCGGTGAACCGATAATTATGCCGTCAGCCTTGAGCATCTTCTCATAAACAGCATTGAAAATATCATTGTCCACCGCGCATCGTCTGTCCCTGTTTTTGAAACACATCTTGCACGCGCTGCAGCCCCTTATATTCTCTCCACCCACCTGAACGATTTCAGTTTCAATCCCCGCATCCTTCACCGGTTCAAGAACCTTGTTCAACAAAGTAAATGTATTCCCGTCCTTCCTCGGACTCCCGTTAATTGCAAGTACTTTCATGTGGTCACCTTTATCTAAATAGAATCAATAAAATCAACTTTACTCCATACAATGTGAAACAATGCTGCTCACATTTGAAACAGCATACAAAGGAATATTTATGAAATCATCATCGCGGGTATAATTCCGTGGAGATGTTCTCAGGACAAGTTTCGGATCGAATTTATCAGCATAACTTCTTAAGCTCTTCATATTTCTGCCTGTTCCGCTTTTAACCTCAAGGGGGAATATATCTTTATGATGCTGCAAAAGAAAATCCACTTCGGCATCACTTCTGGAAGACCAGTAATACAAACCGTTCTCACCAGATGCAATCAATTCGGAAGCAACAAAATTCTCTATGAAAGCTCCGTGATACTCTGAAAACAGGTCATTGGGCTTTAAAATCATATCAGACTGCAATCCAAGCATTGCTCCAAGCAGACCGGTATCAAAGAGATAGATCTTAAACCTGGAACTGTCCGCATAACCAGGAAGGGGTATTTTAGCACTCCTTGCACAACAGGCTATATTTATCAATCCTGCCTTATTAAGCCACTCTATTGTCTGCTCAAAGGTCGAAGCTCTAGAGTTCTTTCTTACATCACCGTATTTGAACTTCTTGTTTTCCTTAGCCAACTGGTATGGAACGGAGTGCCACAGTTCAGAGGTTTTGATTGTCTGTGCCTTTTCAGTGTACTTTGAAAAATCCCTTTCATAAGCGTTGAGAATATCCTTCTGAATTGATCTCGCCAGAGCAATGTCCTTTTCCGAAATGTAGATCTGCAGAACTTCCGGCATCCCGCCCAGAAAGAGATAAAGCTTAAGGTTTTCCAGAAGTTTAGTATGTATCACTTCCGGTAATGCTTCAGGATATTGTCTTTTTGATATTTCTTCAGAGAGCATCTCTTCACCTGATGCCATAAGAAATTCCGAGAATATCATAGGATGAAGGGTCATGAAATTGACTTTACCAACAGGAAAACTGCTTTCTTTCCCGACACTCACCCCAAGAAGAGAACCTGCAGCAATGATATGCAGATCCGGTTTCTGCTCATAAAAATACTTCAGACTTGTCAACGCTTCAGGGGAGACCTGGACCTCATCAAAAAAGACCAGTGTTTTATCAGTGGTGATCTTTCTACCCAAATACAGTCCAATATTACTCAGAATCCCTGCAGGATCGAAAGTTCCGGAAAACAGCGTCTTTAATCCGGAATCCCTTTCAAGGTTAAGATAGACAAAATCATCATATTCGTTATTACCGAATTCTGTAACAAGGTGGGTTTTGCCTACCTGTCTTGCCCCCTGAAGCAAAAGAGGCTTTCGTAATTTACTACTCTTCCACTCAAGAAGATTTTTATAAAGCAGCCTTTTCAATCCTTATCTCCAAAATATCGTCATTTATACTGACTATCATCTCCGGTAAAGTGTATCACGCATCTATATTAATCTCCAGAAAAATGTGATTTCAGAAGAAGTGTTATTCTCTTGCAATACTTTACTGGACATATTAATAAGAAGCTGTCTGAATTAGGATTCTTAGGATTTAAAGATGATAGGATTATAATCTAATCCCCTTCAACTCTCAGATCATAATAGTAATCAATCCCATCATCACCGACATTCAAGTCAGTCCAGCCAGAGCCAAAAATGATTCCTGACTGGTTTGTCATTAAAGCTCTGTCTGGAGAAGTTCCGCGATATACAATATATCCGCATGTGGGAGTTCCCTGGTCGCTCCAGTCAAGAACAACATCATTTGTGCTGACACTGCTCATAAGATGCTGAACAGGTTCAACGGAAGGACCGCTCAGCCACGGATCATAATCCACATTACCGATTATCTTCGATGCATTGGGAGGATCATTACCGATGTAATTATTTTCTGCCATGAGAGCAGAGGGATTGTCATCTCGAATATGAACAGTGTTGCAGATGAATGTGTTGTCCCCGTCGTTTGTAAGGTCTGCATCGTTGAGATTGCCGAGATCGGCGATCGAAGTATCGTCAATATGAACACCTGAATAATTAAACCTGAATATACAACCGGTAACTTTCAAAGTTGATGAATTTGATGCATATAAACCACATAAGTCGAAAATATTTCCTGAAACAATTCCTGTTGAATTGTTGGCATCTACTCCGCAGTCCCTGAAAATGCTGTTTGATACACTCAAAGTACCGTTCTGGATGTATATTCCAAGTTCGCCATATCTAAATTCTGCATATTCAACAGACACTGAGTCTGTTCTAAGACATGCAAAGTAATCTCCCCAAGACGGTGTCGTTGCACTTCCATCATTATTCGAATCACAGATTATATCATCGTAAAGAGAAGTAAATATTACAGGGTTTTCCGCTGTGCCACTTACTATAACAGCACCATCCCCCTTAATTCCACCGTAAAGGAATTTGAATGTGCTTCCTTCTCCAATTGTTAGTGTCACACCAGGATTCACATTTATCTCATATCCTTCAACGATAAATGGAAGCTCCGCTTTCCAGGTTCCGCCTGTATCAACATTTGGTCTATCAATTACAATTCCATTCCTCCCATTGTTGGTTGCTGTATTACCTGAGAAGACAGGGTAGCTCTCCACAATACTAATTGCTGCATTAGTATTTGAATCGAATATGTTATTTGTAACTTCCATGTCAGAGTACCATAAGATTACACCAATTACATTCCCGTTAAATGTACATCCATTAATTGATTTTACTCCTCCACCTTCTTCATAAATCCCTACACCACAGCTCAAGAAATAAGAGCTGGTAATTGTAGTGCTGTTTTGATAGCTAAAAATACTGATACCATTCCCACTGTACTCAATAATGCAATTATCAATCAAGCTGGATTCATTTGAACTAATAATAATCCCTTCCCAGTCACCAGCGGCATGTGTTCCAGCATTAGATGTAAATTGTATTTTATTCGCTGGTGTTCCATCTGCTATGAGAGTTCCATTAACAACAATTCTGTACCCAAAACCGGGATCATTAAACTTGACAACAACGCCAGGCTCAATCGTTAATATATCGCCAGTGTCAATTGTTACAACACCAGTCACAATATACGGACTCCCGGCAAGGTCCCATGTTCCTGACACCGAACCGCTGACAACGGTATCGGCATTGGAAATAAAAGAAGCCGTCAAACAAAGTATTGCAAATACAATATATCTTTCCATTCTCTCTCCTGCTCTGAAATTTATCTTTGACATGAATACATTATTTCACAAAAATCCTCTCATGACAATATGCAGAATATAATACAGGTTTAATAACAATCTCATTCAGCACCGCCTGTAAAACATCATATATGATTTTTAAAAAATCATTCCTGCCGTCCAGAAATCATAAAATCCGTCAGAAAATGATACATGACCATAAAAAAATCATATCTCCCGGTCAGAATGTGATTTCTGTCGCTTAAAAATCATATACGATCGGATAAAAGTGATATTTTACTGTCAAAATATCATACATTCCGGTCTAAATCTCATATATCGCTTTCAGAAAATGATATCTCCCTATCAGAAATCATATTTCCCTGTGAAAAATCATAAACGACTGCTTCAAAGTAATATCTCCCGGTAAAATATCATACATTACCGGTAAAAAATGATAATTCGCCCGATAAATATCATAAAACCTCGACTTAATATAACAAATGAACAGAAAAATATGACATAAGATCATATAATAGCCATATTCTCCAGCATTATTATGACACTGTCCCGGTAAAATATCATGAAAGACCGGGAAAATATGAGTGATAAAAAGATTTTTGTTACATTAGTCCTGATGAATTGTGATGTATTGTGAACCGAAGCTATGGATTGCTTCTTCACTCTCCCTTCGATACAACATAATAATCAAACATATCTGTGTGATCCGCGGTTCAGACAAAACATCATTTTCAGGGTCTTTTCCCCGGTACACAATGTTACTCATCAAACCTGCATTCTTTTCTTCAGGGAAACCCATCGTGAGTTGATTCTGAATCCCTTTCTAAGGCATGCGGTATAAACCGGAGAATTATCAGCGGGGTCAACCGTCGTCTCTATATTCCTGAAACCTTCATTGTGAATATCATTCATCGCGGCCTCAAGCAGGATCTCTTCAGCGCCTGTGTTAAGAAATTCATCCTGTATGGAAATTTCAGCGATGCACGCATACGATCTTTCCTTCATCGAATACCATGCCCCGAAACCTGCTGTCCTTTCCCCTTTCATAAGAAAAATCGCCCTTATGTTGTTATAAGGGGTTTTGCCGAACACCTCCCAGGCACGACTTCTGTCAAAAAAAACAAAAGGGCAGTTCCATATCTTCTGTCCTTTGTAATATTCCAGCCGCATCCCCCGCTCCAGAACCGCAAAATTGTCTTCGTCATAATGTTTAAGCCCCATACAGGCGAGGGTTGTCATATACTCCGACGGCGCGTAACCGGCCTTCCCCATAGATTCAATTGTTTTCAAATCCTCCGTCTCAAGGGCAAGATGCCTGGATGACCCCCAGAACGGCTGGCGGAAAGCCTCGTTGTATGCATAGAAAGGCATCCTGCTGTCGGCAAAGCATATTTCGCTGACCGGCATCAGGAAAATCTCCGCTGCGTTGAGAAGAGCGGCTTTCTCGTCTTCCCATCCTTCAAGAACATGGAGAAATGCGATGTAGCCTTTCCCGTTCAGTTTTGCTGAATGGCACGCTCCGACTATCGCTTTTCCCTGCCTGAGAAGCAACAACCGGGACTGATTGAACTCCCTCAGGTTCAAAACCCTTCCGCTGAATGTTCTTTCGGTCAGGAAATAATAACGGGGGCGCTGTTCAAACACGCGGTTCCAGAAAAAGAGAAACCCTGCTGTGTGCGTCTTTCTAAAGCTGACTATTCTTGCCATATCCGGATCTTTATTTTGAAATTCACCATATCTCCCCGGGGCTGATTGCCCAGACCGCCCCGCCGCATATTTACAAGCTTGACATGCAAAGCGGCAGATTATATTATCACGCTTTTCATTCTGCTTTCCAGAGGAATATTGACAATGTGCGAGAAGAAAAATTACAAAGACACCCTGAACCTTCCCAATACTGATTTCAGCATGAAGGCCAATCTGGCCCAGCGGGAACCTGAACAGATAATTGAATGGGACAGGATTGATATTTACGGCAAGATCAAAAAAACCCGCTCAGCAAAGGAACCGTATGTCCTGCACGACGGCCCTCCGTACGCGAACGGTAACACCCACATGGGGCACGCGCTGAACAAAATACTGAAGGATGTTGTCGTCAAATCAAGATCCATGCAGGGTTTCTGGGCCCCCTATATTCCCGGCTGGGATTGCCACGGACTTCCCATAGAACTGAAGGTGGAGGAAGCTCTCGGAGGAAAGAAGGCCGAATTATCGCCGGTCGAGTTCAGAAAACTGTGCAGGGAACACGCCGCTAAGTTTGTCGGGATACAGAAGGATGAATTTAAGAGGCTCGGTGTGTTCGGCGAATGGGACAATCCCTACATTACGATGAGCACAGATTACGAATCCGAGATTATCAGAGCATTAAAAGCATTTTATCTGAAAGGAAGCGTTTACAAGGGATTTAAACCGGTTCACTGGTGCGTCTCATGCGAGACCGCATTGGCCGAAGCGGAAGTTGAATACGCCGATCACAAATCGCCTTCCGTATATGTGAAATTCCCTCTTGTAAGATTTTTCAAAAAAGAGCTTGTTGATAAATGCGCTTCGGTTATCATCTGGACAACAACCCCGTGGACCCTTCCTGCCAACCTGGCGGTGGCGTTCCACCCGGAATTGGATTATATTGCAGTCAACACCGAGAAAGGCGTCTTTATTATCGCTGAAGGAATGCTGAACGGGGTGAAAGAAGCCATAGGCTTCGAAACCGCTGAAATAATTGACCGGTTCAGAGGAAAACAGATGGAAGGCGGCGCGTGCAGGCATCCCTTCAATGACAGGGAATCAGTCTTTGTAATGGCGGATTATGTAACGCTGGAAGCCGGCACGGGATGTGTCCATACTGCCCCAGGTCACGGCCATGACGACTATGTTACCGGGATGAAATACGGGCTTGATGTTTACGCCCCCGTTGATGAAAAAGGCTGTTTTGTAAATGATGTGGAGCATTTCGCAGGAATGCAGGTGTTCAAAGCCAACAAACACATCTGTGAACTCATGGAGAGAAATGGTTCTCTGATGGCGTTAAAAAATATCGAGCACAGCTATCCTCACTGCTGGCGATGCAAAAGCCCCGTAATATTCAGGGCGACAAGGCAGTGGTTTATCTCAATGAACGAAGCTGACCTCAGAACAAAAGCCCTTCAGGGTATTCAGCGGACAAGCTGGGTGCCGTCATGGGGGGATGAACGGATAACTGGAATGGTGAAAGACAGGCCCGACTGGTGCATTTCAAGACAGCGGAGCTGGGGGGTTCCGATAACCGTGCTTTATTGCTCTGAATGCGGTGAATCATTCGCAAATGAAGAGGTTTTTGACAAGGTGATAAAATCATTCTCCGAAGAAGGCTCGGACAGCTGGTACTCAAAGAGCGTTTCCGAATTCCTTCCGGAGGGGGCAAAATGCGCTTCGTGCGGCTCATCATCGTTCAGAAAGGAAATGGACATTCTTGATGTGTGGTTTGAGTCAGGAACGAGTCACAAAGCGGTGCTGGGAAAAAGAAAGGACCTTCCATGGCCCTGTGATCTGTATCTTGAGGGAACGGACCAGTACAGAGGATGGTTCCAGAGCTCTTTGCTGGTGGGAACAATGACCGACGGAGAACCTCCGTTCAGAATGGTCCTTACCCACGGTTTTGTCGTGGATGAAAAGGGAAGAAAGCTTTCCAAGTCCCTTGGCAATTTCATTTCCCCCCAGAAAATGATGGACAAGTACGGTGCCGAGATACTCAGGCTCTGGGTTGCCATGACCGACTACAAAGTGGATGTGAACATATCAGAGGAGATGCTGAACAGGAATTCCGAAGCCTACAGGAAAATCAGAAACACCTGCAAGTTCGCGCTGGGGAACATTGATGATTTCAACCCGGAAGCCGAATTTGACCGCGGCAAACTTCACAACATTGACAGATGGGCTCTCTCGAAGCTGGCAAGGTTCGAGGACATCGTTCTGGACGCTTATGAAAAATTCGAATTCCATAAAATATATCACGCGCTTAATAATTTCTGCTCGGTTGACATGAGCTCTCTTTATTTTGATATCATCAAGGATCGCCTTTATGTCAGCGGAAAAAATTCGGATGACAGGACTGCTGCGCAGTGGACGCTTTATCGCATTCTCGGCTCGCTGACCAGGTTGATGGCGCCTATACTGCCCTTCACTGCCGAGGATGTTTGGAAACATATACCCGGTGCAACACAGAAGCATGCAAGTATCCACATGGCAGAATTCATCAGGTTCGGGTTGCCGATGCAGCCGGAATTGGATCCTTACTGGGAAATTCTTTTCAATGTCCGTGAGGATGTTTCCAAAGCACTGGAACTTGCGAGAGCTGATAAACTGATAGGCAACTCACTGCAGGCTGAGGTCCTGATCTCAGCCCCCGAAAAAACACAGAAGGTCCTTCAGAAATATGAGAAGGATCTTCCCGCCTTTTTCATTGTTTCAAAAGCATCGCTGACGGATAATCTTCCCGACAATTTTCACACCGGGACTTCACCCGAAAAGATCAGAGTGGCCGTGCTTCCTGCTCCGGGCAGAAAATGCGAACGATGCTGGAATTATTCGGAGACAGTCGGCGAAGACCGTAACGATCCTTCAATATGCGGAAGGTGCTCCGGTGTCCTTAACGGAATGGAAAGGTGCCAGTGAACCGCAGAGCCTTATATTCACTGGTCATTCTGATGATTTTCACTGCCGACCAGTTATCGAAAAAGCTGATTGCCATAAAAATTCCTCTTTTCGGAAAAAATGTGATCGCTGAAGACTTTTTCTGGATCATCCACATAAGAAATGAAGGCGGCGCTTTCGGAATTCTGTCCCACCTTGACAATCCCTTGAGAAGGATAATCTTTGTCCTTATTCCGGGGATTGCCATTGCGGTGTTTTTAATCTACCTTTTCAGATCAGCAGACCTGAGCCTTTTAAACGGTGTTGCTTTATCGCTGATTGTCGGGGGCGCGCTCGGGAATTTCATTGACAGATTGAGATTTGGATCGGTGCTTGATTTCATTGATGTCCACTGGTTTGACAGATACCATTACCCTGCGTTCAACATAGCGGATTCAGCCATCACAGTCGGCGCGATAATACTCGCGATTGATCTCATAGCGGGAATGACAATTCAAAAAAAACAAATAACACAGGTTCAGTAGAATAATGTTCCCAAAGATATTTCAGATAGGCGATTTCATCTTTCCTGTTTACGGGCCGATAATTGCATTGAGTTACCTTACTGCTCTTTTTGTCGCCGTTCACCTGGCAAAAAAAAGCGGGATTGACGGATCAAAGGCATTTGATCTCGGACTTATCGCTCTCGTCTCCTCTATAATCGGAGCAAAACTTCTTTATTTGATCGTTGAAATACGGTATTTCTGGAAGTACCCTGGGGAAATCCTTCATACCCTCAGAAATGCCGGCGTTTTTTACGGCGGTTTGATCCTCGCCATCCCGGTATGTTTCTGGTATGTCAGAAAACATAAGATGGACTGGTGGAAAACCGCGGACGCTTTTGCCCCTGCGATAGCTCTGGGCCAGAGTATCGGAAGGCTCGGTTGTTTTGCCGCAGGATGCTGTTACGGTAAAGAATGTTCCATGCCTTGGGCGGTAACATTTACTGATCCTGTTGCCCATAAAATAACAAATGTTCCGTTGAATGTTCCTGTTCACCCTACCCAGCTCTACAGCTCAGCCGGGGTTTTAATTGTTTTCCTCATCCTGCTGTTTTTCCACGGAAAGAAACGGTTTAACGGACAGATTATTTCGATGTACCTCATCCTTTACGGAATTGACCGTTTCATTATTGAATTTTTCAGGGGAGACGAAAGAGGGTTCCTGTTTAACGGGCTTCTTAGCACATCGCAGTTCATCTCGGTTCTTTCAATTATCACGGGATTTATTTTCGTAATCTTCCTCCGCAGGAACGCTCCTGAGACGAAGTAATTCATGGGTGTTAAAGCGTGTCTTGTAAATCCCTGGGTTTACGATTTCGCCGCCTTTGATTACTGGGCAAAACCATTAGGCCTGCTGCGTACAGGTTCATATTTGCGTGATATGGGATTTGAAGTATCACTGCTTGATTGCCTCGACATGAACCATCCCGGGATGAAGACATGCTTCACCCCTAAGCAAATGGGATTCGGGAGAGTTGAATATTACAGAGAGGAAATAGAGAAACCCGGACCCCTCAAAGGAATAATCCCCCGCAAATACAAAAGATACGGCTGGCCTGAAAAACTCTTCATCTCTGAGCTTGAAAAAAAATATGATACAGACATTTTCTTTGTCTCGTCCATGATGACTTATTGGTATCCGGGAGTATGGAGGGCAATTGATTTAATCAGAAAAATCCAGCCATCCGCCAAAATTGTGCTGGGAGGAATTTACAGCAGGCTTTGCCGAGTCCATGCAGAAAAAGCCGGGGCAGACTGCATCATCAACAACAAACTGGAACTGGACCGTTTTCTCCGTGATGTCACCGGAATTAAACCTGACCATGCTTCTGAACATTATCCCTGCTTTGATCTCTATAATAGTCCGGGCTATATTGTCATCAGCGCTTCCAGCGGCTGCCCCGACAGATGCTCTTACTGCGCGTCAGGCATTCTGGATCCGGAATATATAAAAAAGGACATTGACCATGTCTGCAATCAAATTAAACATTGGGCTGATAATTACAATGTCCGGGATTTCGCATTTTATGACGATGCCCTTCTTCACAAAAGCGAAGAACATTTCATTCCTCTAATGAAAAAGATAATGGCAATGACGACCGGTTTGAGGTTTCATACCCCGAACGGGCTGCATGTCAGACATCTAACCCCTTCTGTGGCCGCAATAATGAAAGTCTCGGGATTCAGAACAATCCGGCTGAGCCTTGAATCGTCAGACGACCGGTTTCACCAGAGGCATGGCGCGAAAGTATCTTCTTCTGAATTTGAAACCGGTGTGACAAATCTTACGGATGCCGGATACCGGCCAGAGGAACTTGACATATATGTCATCGCGGGGCTTCCCGGTCAAAAAGCAACGGATGTCAAAAAAACCATAAATTTTGCTAAGGGTTTCGGATTAAAACCCCGGATTGCTGAATACTCTCCTGTTCCGGGAACGAGACTATTTCATGAAGCAGCAAAAACCTCCCCATTTGATCTGTCAGGAGAACCCCTTTTTCATAATAACACCATACTGCCATGCCGAAGTGCAGATTTTTCTATTGATGACCTCAATGAATTAAAGGCTTTTGCCGCACAGAACTGAAATTCTGAATTTAGATTTAGACGATATTTCGGTTCGATTTTTAATTTTTAAATAACACTTTAAGATCCCTCTTCTCTTGTCCGGAATTATGGACAAGATAATGTATTATTACAGGAATTTATTCGCATTTAGGTTGTTTTCCATCCAGCGGTTTATTACAATGCCGCCTCGGTTTTTTATTTAGACATTAACACACATTAACAGGGAGACACCTGATGAAATCAAACTGTAAAACTGCCATCTCAATCCTGATAATTTTCTGTTGCATTTCAGGAATTTCATTTTCTTCGGAAAACGCGCTTGTCCCGCCTACAAGAAACATTGATCCGCCTCAAAGCACGGCAGTCAGCGAAACCATTCTGACTGCCTTCGATCCTGTATCGAACGACAGTTACGGAGATGCTGTTGATATAGACTGGAATTTTGCCGTGGTCGGGGCCTGGCGTGATGATACTGCCAAGGGTTCAGTGTATCTTTACTCCTGGGATGGATCTGTATGGACAACCGAAGGAAAGTTCTATGCTTCGGACGGCGCAGACTACGATCAGTACGGCCATTGTGTGGACATTGATTCATGGAGGGTTATCTTCGGTGCCCCCATGGACGATGATATGGGCGACGCTTCAGGTTCGGCTTATACATATGAGTTTAATGGCGGGTTCTGGGAAGTCATGGGCAAGCTTACCGCCTCTGATGGCGCCGCAGGGGACAGTTTCGGGAACGATGTGGCCGTCTCTGGCGACTGGGCAGTTGTCGGGGCAAGGGGAGATGATGACCTCGGTGACACTTCTGGTTCGGTCTATGTCTATCACTGGAACGGCACAAGCTGGGACGAGGACCAGAAACTGAATTCATCTGATGAAGAATCCTATGACGCCTTCGGATGCTCTGTAGCGCTTGATGACTTCCATCAAAGGATCGTCGTAGGTGCGTTGGGCGACGCTATTGACACCGGCGCGGCATATATCTTCGAATACAATGGGACCGATTGGGTTGAAACCCAAAAGATAACAGCTTCCGATGGAGCTTCACAGGACAAGTTCGGCTGGGGTGTAGATCTTGACAATAACAGGGTTATTATCGGAGCTTTTGATGATTCAAACAGCAACGGTTCGCAGGCAGGAGCAGCTTATATCTTCGACTATAACGGCAGCTCGTGGACTGAAACTCAGAAACTTCTTGCTTCAGACGGTGAAGGTACGGATTGGTTCGGGATTGATGTTTCCCTGCAGGATGACAGATGCATTGTCGGAGCATATTATGATGATACGGGTACTGGAAGAACAGGCTCGGTTTATGTTTTTGAATGGAACGGATCAACATGGGTTCAGAAAGAGAAGATAGTTGCAAGTGATGCTGCTGTTGACGACAGATTTGGCTATTCAGTCGGCCTTCACGATCACAAAGCCATTGTTGGAGCTTACGGAAAGAATTCCTCAACGGGTGCTGCCTATGTTTATCTTTTGGATCTCGATAATGACGGCATCGACGACGAAATTGACAACTGTCCGGGAATTGCGAATCCGCTTCAGGAAAATGTCGATGGCGACCAGTTCGGCGATCTCTGCGATAACTGTCCAACTATCGGAAATGATTTTCAGCAGGATGCCGACAGCGACGGTGTAGGCGATGTTTGTGACAACTGCCTGAACACATCCAACTCAAATCAAGCCAACAGTGATACTGATACTCTTGGCGATGCATGTGATAACTGCCCCACAGTGGATAATGAAACCCAGACAAATTCAGATGCCGATTCTCATGGAGATGCATGCGACAACTGTCCTGACATCAGCAATGAAGATCAGGCGGATTCCGAATACATTGAACAACAGTTCAATTATATAGCATTCGGAAATGTGGGATCCGCGAGGATAAGACTCTATAAATACAATTCCTCAACCCTGACATTTGACCTGATATGGACTTCTCCGTATGTAGGGATAATAGAAGGCCTCGACTGGGCAGATATGGACGGGGACGGGGATTATGACCTTGCAGTTGCCTGTGTCGGTCAGCCTCTCTATGTTTTTGAATGGGACGCTTACAATGAAACTCTTAATTCGGTTTGGAATTCAGGACAGGGATACTCTTCATACAATGTGGCATGGGGGGATTATGATGAAGACGGATTTCCTGATCTTGCCGAAGCAATAAACGGTTACACAAAAATATGGCATAACAATGCCAATGGAACTTTCTCACAATCGTGGCAGTCACCATACTCCCTCGGAACATGGTGTGTGGACTGGGCAGACTATGATGGAGATGGCGATATCGATCTCATAGAGGCTAATAACGCATCGAATAATCGGATATACAGATATGACGGCGGCTCATCATTTAACTTCGCATGGCTTTCTCCCTATTCAACTTCCACAACAGACATAATGTTCATAGATGTTGACGGTAACACTACTCTGGACATAATCGAGGTCAACGCAGGCGCTCCGGCATGGGTCTTCAGCAATAACGGCAGCGGTGTCTTCTCGACACTGTGGCAATCTCCCACATCATACTCATCATACTCGATGGCTGTCGCTGACTGGAACGGCGCAAACGGAGTTGATCTCTTTGAGGGGATAATAGGAACAAATGTGATATGGAGCAACAACGGTTCCGGTAATTTAGGTTCATCAGTCACCTGGAACGATGGTCTGGGAAGAAGTACATTCGCCAGTGATGCAGGTGATTTCGACAATGATGGTGATCCCGATCTTGCTGTGGGAGACGGGAGCGGTAATTATCCCAACAGAATATTCAGGAACGACGGAGGAACGCTGAACCTTTTCTGGACCCAGCCCCTTTCGGACGATACAAGAGCGGCGAAATGGATTATCGGCCAAACGGTCATGGTTTCTGTAGCTGACGGTGTTGGGGATGTGTGCGACAACTGTCCTGACGATGTAAATCCTTTACAGGAGGACAATGATGGAGACGGTCTGGGTGATATATGTGATCCTGATGACGACAATGATGGTGTGGATGATATTTCAGACCCCGGCCCCTTCGACACTTACACATGTGGCATAGATGCAGACGGTGACGGATGCGATGACTGCACCGGCGGCGGGGACGGCTACGGACCGGATCCGAACAATGACACATTTGATGACGGCCCTGATACCGACGGTGATCAGATGTGCAATTCCTTCGATACAGATGATGACAATGACGGAGTGATCGACACTTCCGATGATGATGAACTTGATCCAAGGACCTGTCAGGACCTTGACGGTGACGGATGTGATGACTGTTCACAGAATCCAGTAAGTTCAGGTTCCACAACGCCCTGGCCCGGATATACACCGGTTCCTTTGAATGACGGTACAGATACCGACAGTGACGGTATGTGCGACTCAGGAGATAACTGTTCGACTGTTTCAAATTCCGGTCAGGAAGATGGAGACACAGACGGTGTAGGCGATGTCTGCGACAACTGCGAATTCATTTCCAATCCGTCGCAGACTGATTCGGATAACATAACAGAATACAGTAATTATGTTGCTTTCGGAAATATCGGCTCCAATCAGACGAGACTTTACAGGTACAATTCATCAACGCTCACTTTCGACCTTGTCTGGACCTCTCCGGTCATTGGTGACATCGAAGGCCTTGACTGGGCGGATATGGACGGTGACGGTGATTATGATCTTGCTATATCCTGTGCAGGGCAGCCACTTTATGTTTACAAATGGGA
Source organism: uncultured Acidobacteriota bacterium (assembly GCA_964509835.1). GTDB lineage: Bacteria > Acidobacteriota > CAZDZC01 > CAZDZC01 > CAZDZC01. The sequence continues at coordinate 67,137 of CAZDZC010000004.1, read as the reverse complement.
TGCCAATGCGGGAACCCTTGTGTCAGCCTGGAACTCGGGACAGGGTTACTACTCCTATAATGTCGCCTGGGGTGATTTCAATGATGACGGTTTCCCCGATCTTGCTGAACTTGTGGGAAGCAATGGCAGGACACAGATATGGATGAACAACGCAGGCAATTCTTTCAGTCTTGTCTGGCAGTCTCCTGTCGGTATTTCAGGTTGGGCCCTTGACTGGGGCGATTATGACGGTGACGGTGATCTTGACCTTCTTGAAGGGAATATAGGACAGAACAGGATATACAGATATGATGGAGGGACCACATTCACTCCTACCTGGGTTTCTAGTTATTCAGCCAACACCACTGATATCATGTTCATGGATGTAGACGGCAACAGCACACTTGATGTGGTTGAAGTGAACAACGGCGCTCCTGCATGGATATGGAGCAACAACGGAAGCGGTACTTTCTCACTTCTCTGGCAGTCCAACATATCATACGGCACCGGCTCAATGGCTCTTGCAGATTTCGACGGTGTAAACGGCCCTGACCTCCTTGAAGGTGTTACAAATACCTATAATTATATATGGAGCAATAACGGCAGCGGGAACATGGGGGCAGCCACAACCTGGTTCGATAATCTTTCAAGGCCCACCTACGCCTCCGACAGCGCTGATTTCGACGGTGACGGCGATCCCGATGTAGCAGTGGGGGACGGGAACGGATACTACCCTAACAGGATCTACAGAAATAATGGCGGAACGCTAAGTCTCTTCTGGACTCAGCCTCTCAGTGATGACACAAGAGCTGTGAAGTGGGTGACCGGGCAGCCGGTAATCACACCTGTCCCGGACGGAATAGGAGATGAATGCGACAACTGTCCTTTTGTAGCAAATGCAGATCAGACCGATACTGACGGGGACGGTCTCGGAGATGACTGTGATCCCGATGATGACAATGACGGAGTTGAAGACAGCTTTGATAACGATCCCTGGAACCCGTGGTTATGTGCAGATTCGGATGGTGATTTCTGCGACGACTGTTCATATAATCCCACCGGTCCTGCTTCACCGACTCCCTGGCCTCTCTATTCACCCAATCCCTTTATGGACGGCGTGGATACAGACGGTGACGGCCAGTGCAATGATACCGACCCAGACTGTGACAATGACGGTGTTCCCGATATTTCAGATTATGATCCCCTTGATCCTCAGATCTGTCAGGACCTGGACGGAGACGGATGTGATGACTGTTCCCAAAATCCGACCAGCACCTCCACTCCGACTCCCTGGCCCGATTACACTCCGGCTCCTTTGAATGACGGAACGGATTCGGACAGTGACGGAATATGCGATCTTACCGACAATTGCCCGATAGTATCAAATGCAAGCCAGATTGACTCAGACGGTGATGGTTTCGGAGACGCCTGCGATTTATGTCCCGGCGGTGATGATGGAGTGGACAGCGATGGAGACGGTGTACCAGATGGCTGTGACCAGTGTCCCGGATTTGATGATAGTCTTGATGCTGACAGCGATACTGTTCCAAACGGCTGCGATGTATGCCCCGGATTTGATGATTCCGCTGATCTGGATGGGGACTCTATACCAGACGGTTGCGATCCTGATATGGACGGTGATGGTACCGAAAATGGTTTGGACTGTCAGCAGATGAACCCGGAAGTCTGGGCCGCTCCTTCCGAAGTGACCAGCTTACTTCTTTCCGGGAAAGATCCGGTTACCTTCATCTGGAACACTCCTGCTCAAGCCGGATGCACAGCTCCTATTTACGATCTGCTTAGAAGCGCATCCGCATCGGACTGGTCAGGCGCTGTCTGTGTTGAGTCGAACGACAGCTCAGACACAACAGCATCTGAAACTCCACCTGCAGGCGATTTCTTCTATCTGATCAGGGTCAAAAACACATGCGGTGAAAATATGTACGAAGATTCAGACTCTATAAGCAGAACAGGAGCAGTCTGCCCCTGACAAATAATGACAGAAACAAAGGCTAATCCTTCGTGAATCCTTTCCCTTGCTTTTTGCTTTGCGTTTTACTAGACTGTTGCCGTTTTGCTCTCAATGTCAGGATCGTCGGGATAATGTTTTTATGATGAACATGAAACAGGATGTCGTTACCGAATTGAAATTCTTAGGAGATTAAATTTATGAAAAATGTTGTTGTGTTTTTATTGTGTATTTCTGTTCTTCTTTTTGTATGTTTTCCGGCTGATGGTGCAACCTTTTTTTCAGAAGACTTTGAGGGCGGCGTCTTTCCCGCAGGATGGACAATACAGAACCTTGATGTGGAGACATGGCAGATGTCAAACGGCAGGGTGGACTGGGATATGGCTGTCAATTACGGTTGCAGTACCTGCTGGCAGGATGAGTGGCTCATCACTCCCGCTCTTGACTGTTCGACATATTCAAATGTCAAGCTCAGCGTATGGACAGAGTATAATGATTTTGATGGAAATGATTCTGCTTCAATCTATGTGTCAAATGACAATGGCGGGAATTGGAATCATACCGTCGTCAGTTGGACAACGGATGAAAGAGGAATCCGTGTCTGGGATATAAGCTCTGCTGCCGCTGGACATTCCCAGGTTAAGATTGCCTTCAGGTATGTGGGCCAATACGGTTACTACTGGTTTATTGATAATGTAGCTCTTCACTCTGGAAACGAACCGGTTCTCTGTGTTTTTGAAACCGCTTCCGATTATGCCAACAGGGATGCTCTTATGGCAGCTTTGGACGCAAACGGATTAAAATATGACATTATTAACAGAGACGATGAATCATCAAATTCCTTACAGGGTCTTAATTTCTGGGAATCGATTGTTTGGGCTGAACAGGAATGGCCCATTGGGCATCCTGACGGAGATGAGCAAACAAGTATGGTCTCTTTCCTTGACAGCGGAACAGAAGGTGCCGAAAAAAGTTTGTTTCTAATCGGGCCTGATATTTCTGAAATAATTCATGGCACGGTTTTACATGATCAATATCTCCATGCCGAAATCCTTAATGACACCACTGGTGCAACTGTAATGGAACCTGAAGTTTACTTGCCCTCGGCATTGCTTTGGGAAGACTTTGACGAAAACGGAATTCTGCCTTCGGGCTGGACAATAGAAAGCTACGGGATCGGCAATAACTGGTCAGTAGCTCTGGAGAGCGGAACAGATTATAAAATGCAGGTAACTTATGGCAATGGTGCACAGGATGAATGGTTAATCAGCCCCGTTATAGACTGCAGCTCCGAAACGGAGGTTCTGCTGACTTACGAGCACTACTACTCGGATTATGATTCAGGTGATTTTGCTTATGTGGATATAAGCCTGGATGGAGGTATAAGCTATATTGCAAATGTAGTTACCTATAGCGCAAATAACAGAGGGTTCGAATCATTTGACATAAGTTCCTGGGTTGCGGGGAAATCAAATGTCAGGATCAGGTTCAGGTATGTGGGTAACAACGACTGGTTCTGGTACCTTGATGAAGTCCATGTCGGCAGGCCTGATCCGGTTGCCGGACTTGAAGATATAAACATATCAGCCGTTTATGTTGATCATGTTCAGCCGCACCCTTCCTATCCGGGTGCAGTGATGGCCATGCGCCAGGGTTCACATGAAGATTTCATGAAAGCGGGAATGCTCAGATATAATGGCTGCGGAGATACGCATTACAATACAACATTCATATCCACATGCAAGTGGTCTAATCTGGGAACCAGCCAGCAAAGAGCTGATATGATGAAACGAGTCATAGAAAACTTTGATTGTTCATCCACAGTAACAAATCTTAAAATCAATGAAATACATATTGATACTGTTAACGGTCTTGAAATTTACAATGCAGACAGCATTCCGGTTGATCTTTCCGGATGGACAATCGAGTGGACGGATACTGCGCCTGACAGCGGAAGTTTCGTGTTGCCAGCTTTCACGCTTAATCCGGGGGCTTATGTTGAAATACTTGAAGGCTCCGGATCCAACGATGGCGACACAATTTTTGCGGGATCTCTGATCAACTGGACAGATACAAACGGAGGCTCATGCGGACTTTTAGAACCCGGCACGACAGGTGTTGATTTTGTCCGCTGGGGCGGTTCAGTTGTCAATCCTCCGGCAGGAACTGCCTGGTTTGAATCCACTACCCCTCAGACACCTTCTTCTGGAAATAACCTCGGGAGAGATGACGCCGGAACTGACACGGATCATGGTGACGACTGGTGCATTATTCTCCCGTCAATGACCGCTGCCAACTTATCTGATCCGGATGCGGACGGACATCACAGTTGTCATGACAATTGTCCGGAAATCAGCAATCCCGGTCAGGAGGATCTCGATCTTGACAGACTTGGCGATGTCTGTGATACAGATGCGGACGGAGACAGTGTCGATGACAGTTCGGACTGTGATTCCGCTGACGGAAATGTTTGGGCAATACCTTCCGAAGTGACCGGCCTTGAACTTTCAGGGAAAGATCCTGTTACCTTCATCTGGAACGCTCCTGCTCAAGCCGGATGCACAGCTCCTATTTACGATCTGCTCAGAAGCGCATCCGCATCGGACTGGTCAGGCGCTGTCTGTGTCGAGTCGAACGACAGCTCAGACACAACAGCATCCGAAACTCCACCTGCAGGCTATTTCTTCTATCTGGTCAGGGTTAAAAACACATGCGGTGACAACATGTATGAAGATTCAAATTCAGTAGAAAGAACAGGTGCAGTCTGCCCCTGAAAAATAATGACTGAAACAGAAAAGGCTTCCCGGTTGGGAAGCCTTTTTTGTTGTTAATTCTTATTTTAAAATAAATTGGTTTGGCTAAGATTTATTTTATTGACAATTAGGTGAAAACAGAACTATTATTGCTTTGCTTCAGTAGTGTCCGGTAAAAAAATGAAAAAGGTCTGGTAATCCTTATAAAAGAAGGTACACTGTATCTTCTGAAATGTTTACGAACAAAGGAGAACCAGACCATGGCACATTTTAACACATTGATGAGCGAATTGCTAAAACTTTTTCCGAGACATGATTTTCATGCAGCCACAAAGTTTTATGATGGTGATCGTTATATGAAGTATTTCAGCACCTGGCAACAGTTCCTTGTATTGTTCTATGCCCAGGTCCGCGGACTTGACAGTCTTAGGGAAATAGAGACTTCGCTTCATACTCAGAAGGGGAAGTGGTTCCATATCGGTCTTAAAGGTGTAAAACGGAGTACGCTTTCCGATGCGATGAATCGAAGGTCGTCGGCAGTGTTTGAAGAAGTGTTCCAGAGTCTGTTGTCAGAATGTATGAAATTTTTACCAGCGAGAAAATTCCGGTTTAAAAATCCTTTATATGCTCTTGATTCAACAAGCATAGAGCTATGTTTGAGCATTTTTCAGTGGGCGAAGTTCAGGAAGACAAAGGGAGTGATCAAATTGCATTACCTGTATGACCAGAGATATGCAATGCCGACTTTTCTGACCATATCAGACGGGAAAACACATGATGTAAAAGTAGCTAAAACCTCTAAAGGGCTTCAGTTTGAGCTCTTACCGGACAGCATAGTTGCCATGGATAAAGCATACATAGATTTTGAAATGCTGAACAGCATGAATCGCAGAAGGGTGTATTTTGTTAGCAGGGTAAAAAGAAACATGAAACACAAAGTTACCGGACAGCATGAAACAATCAAGCATAATCAGATCATAAGGGATGACATTATTGAGTTAACAGGTGTTAATACATCAAGGAAATATTCCGGCCAATTGAGAATGGTCGGGTATTATGACATTGAAACAGACACATATTATGAATTTCTAACGAATATATTCCATCTGTCGGCAAAGACAATAGCCGATATATACGGGACAAGATGGAAGATAGAGGAATTTTTCAAGTGGATAAAGCAGAATCTTAAAATAAAAACCTTTCTTGGAACAAGCCCAGATGCAGTGATGACACAGATATGGGTTGCAATGTGCTATTACCTGCTTTTAACATTTATAAAATTCCAGTCCAGATATTATGGAACAATAACATTACTTCACAGAATGATATCAGCAGCACTGATGGATAGAATATCCCTTGTGCAGCTTTTCAGGATAACACCGGAAAGGCTGTCCATGGCTCGTGATCCAGTAACTCAGATGGCTTTGTTTGATATATGACATTTTTACCGGACAGTACTGGTTTCTACACTTACTTCGCAACTGACGGATTTACTTACGGCTCATCAAATGATAACTGGAAGACCCTTTCTGCTTTTGCAAATGAGAACAATCTCATCTTCATCCCCTGTGCAGGCCCCGGCTATGCCGATCTGAGAATAAGGCCCTGGAACACTGCCAATCAGAGATCACGGGAGAATGGAGAATATTACAGAAGAATGCTGAATTCAGCACTGGATGCTGCCCCACCCTTTGTGGGGATTACATCTTTCAACGAATGGCATGAGGGAACCCAGATAGAACCTGCAGTTCCTAAATCCATCGAAGGATTCACATATCAGGACCACAGTGGAATTGATTACCTGAAGCTGACTTCGGAAATCATTGACAGCTGCAAAGAAAAAACTAATCCAGCTCCTTAAGTGCCGTAAGAGCTTCATCTATATGTTTCTTTGCTTTCATCATTGATGAAAACATATGCCTCACAACTCCCTCTTTATCGATAACATAGGTCACTCTTCCCGGAAGCCCCATCGTTGATGGAACACCGTATAATTCTCTGATCTTCCCGTCTGTATCGCTGAGAAGAGTGAAAGGCAGATTGTATTTTTCTGCAAAAGCTTTATGTGACTCAACGGAATCAGAACTCACTCCTATCACAACTGCACCTTCATCCTGAAAGACTTCAAAGCTGTCCCTGAAGGTGCAGGCTTCTTTGGTACATCCAGGAGTGTCATCTTTGGGATAGAAATAGAGCACAACATTCTGTTTCCCTCTGAAGTCACTGAGTGAAACTTCTTCGCCCTTCTGGTCTTTCAGGGAAATACCGTTAGCAATGTCCCCGATCTTTACAGGTTCTGTTTTCATACTTGTCTCCTCTGCTGTGCAGCGGAATGCGGTTATAATGAGCATAAGTACTGCAGAAGCAATTGTCTGTCTTGATATTTTCATTTCCATCCTCCGGAAAATAATTAATTAAAGTAACAAAATAACACACTTAACATTGAATAACCATGCTCAGTGGTTTAAAATTTCAATTCATGGAAGGAGAGAAGAATGATATAACTGAAAGACGAACAGAAGGAATATATTACTAATTCAATAAGGCGGTATTTTTCCGAAAACCTTGATCAGGATATAGGAGATCTCAAAGCAGCGTTAATACTTGACTTTGTTCTGAAAGAGATTGGGCCCACTATTTTTAACATAGCTGTGAACGACTCCCAGACTTTTCTCCATGAGAAACTTTCAGATCTGGACGCATCCTGCTGTCTTCCCGAGTTCGGATATTGGATAGAAAAAAAATCTTGATTCACAACTACAGTTATCCTATTATGCAAGATCATGGTTATTAATTTATTTTTCACAGTGAGGTGTAATATGCGTTTTAATGCTCTGGTATCTATGATCTTCATTATTGCAGTTGTTTCGGGGGCAGTTTTTGCAGCAGATGGAAGAATCCCCATTTATCAGCCAACCGCTTTAACCAACGCGGGATCTTACTATCTTACTGAGGACATTACAGGGAACATTCAGGTGGATGTAAATGATATAACACTGGACCTCAATGGACACACTGTGACTGGTAATATTCAGGTAGACAGTACCATGATGGGTGTTTATAACATTAGAATTACAAACGGCAGGATCAACGGCAACCTGGACGCTTCTAACGGCGGTATAGAATTTGTATTCGACAATCTTGAGCTCTTTGGTTCGCTGATTTATCAGTTTGGAATGCAGTTTTCAATACACGACTGCATCGCTCAGAACATAGACATTACTTCCGGAATGAACGGTAAAGTTTATAATTGCACCGTACAAAGTGCACCTGCCGATGCGATTATGATGATGGGTTGTATGTCAGTGCAGGCAACTTATAACACTATCATGGACAACTGGGGTGGTAACGGTATTAACGCTTCTCAGTGCTGGGCCTGCGATATAAGCAATAATGATATCAGCAGTAACGGTTCAAGTGGAATATTCCTTGGCATGGCAAATAACAACAAAGTATCTTTCAACAACAGTTCCGGGAATATGACAGACGGTATTACTCTCAATGGAGGTTCCAGTTTTAACACATTAAGCAACAATACTGTCAGCGGTAATTCCACAAACGGGATCAGTGTTCTTAACGCTTCCGCCGATAATTCCTTTGACTGGAATGTAATTTCAGGGAACGGTACTGACGGAATTATGTTTGATGCTACAACTATGGGGAATACCTACGGTAATAATCGTGCTTTGGGAAATAGTGGAGTTCCATATAATGATTTGGGAACAAACATCCAGGTATGTTACGACGGTCCGGCCTGCTTAGCTCCAACCAACTATTAAGCTGAAGGTGATAACATGTTATTTAATAACAGATCTTCAGGGGTAATATGGCTGGTCATTGTGCTGTTACTTTCCCCGGGCATTTCTTTTGCTCAGGATTTTACTTTCAGTATTGATGTACCGACAGATCTTAATGGTACACATTACCTTGCCCACCAGACAGTTCTTCACAGCGGAGCTTTGTATTCCCTAGACTTTGACCTTTCAGTTGTTGGAATGGTCGATAACGTAAACATTAACGCAATTGCCGAGTTACCTTCCGGCAACCTAATTTTTTCAACAGATGCTCCATTTTTTGACGGCTTAATGTGGTATGAAGCCAGAGATATTGTCATGTGGGATGGTTTTACAACAACCATGTATCAACCGGGCGCACCGTTGGGTTTAATGGAAGGAGCCAACATCAATGCTCTTGCTGTTAATGGAACGGGAGATATACTTCTTTCATTTGATGCTCCAGTTGACCTTGGTGTAATAAGCTTTGAACCTTGTGATATCGCGCAGATAGATACAGGACTACTTGTAATGCTTTTCCAGGGACAGATGAATGGAATGTTGCCCAGTTCAAACATCTGCGGTCTTGAGCTGGACTGTACCGGAAATTACCTTTTCAATTTCGATGCCCCGATTAATCTTAGCGGAACATGGTATCATCCGACAGAGATCGTTCAATATGACGGTATGAATTACTCTATGTACTTCTCTGCTCCTATGTGGCCCTTAACATCAGGAATGACCGATTTTTATATTGCAGGTGGTGGAGCAACCCTTGCACCCTTCAATGACAGCCCTGTCTGTGAAGGTGTTCAGGTACATTTTTCAGCAAACAGAACGGGTGGAACATCCCCTTATTCATATATATGGGATTTCGGGGATGGCACAGGGAATTCAACAAATGAAAATCCTAATTACACTTACACATCACCAGGAACATACACTGCTTCTGTTCAGCTGGTTGACGGTTCAGGCTGCCCTGCCGGACCTGAGATCACGATCGTAACAATAAATCAGGACCCTGTGGCAGGATTCACATGGTTTGATAATGCAGACTGCACAGTTTCTTTTACAGATATGACTGCAGCAGGATCATCACCCTACACATACGCCTGGGATTTTGGAGACGGTTCGGGAACCTCAACAGCTCAGAACCCGGTTTACACCTACACAGCCAACGGGCCTTATGCTGTTGCTCTTGATATCATTGACAGTAACGGATGTATGAGTTCCTTTATAGAACCTGGAGTTACAGTTACTGGATGCGGAACATCTGTTAGTGCAAACCCAGTTAACAGCGGACCGGTATGTTATGATTCTCAGCCTGTAAGTTTTTCTGCAAATCCTGCCGGCGGGGTTTCACCATATACATATGCCTGGGATTTCGGTGACGGAGCTGGAACATCAACTGAATGTAATCCTATGTACAGCTACACTGCTACAGGAACATACACTGCATGTGTTATCGTAACTGACAGCATGCTCATATCAAGCCCACTGGATTGCACTTCTGTCGAGGTAATCTCTGGACCGTCAAGTGTCTATACAGCTATGCCATTTCCGCCGTGTGAAGTTGCCTATACATCGACGATAAGCGGTGGAACTCCACCTTTAACATACTTCTGGGACTTCGGTGACGGAATCGGGACTTCGACGGAAATGCACCCGACTTATACCTACACTGTCAGTGGCACATTCACAACTCTTCTGACCGTGACGGACTCAAACGGCTGCACTGATATCAGTACAAATAATCTAACTACAAATGCTGACTGTCTTGTATTTGCCAGCCCGTGGAGTTTAAGGCCTACATGTTTCCAGGAAATGGCAAGTTTTAAAGCTAATCCATCAGGTGGAAAAACTCCGTATACTTTCTCCTGGGATTTTGGTGATGGTATGGGGACCTCAACACATGAGAATCCGTCTTATCTGTATGGAGCTCCGGGAACATATACAATCTGTGTGACAGTAACAGACGATTATGGTCAATCCAGCGGGGCCATCTGCATGAATATGAATGTCAATGGCCTGCCGATGGCATCTATTGTCACGAACGATCCGGTGTGTGACGGAGAGAGAGTTGACTTCACATCAAATCCATCAGGCGGTGAAACACCTTATCTGTTTACATGGAACTTCGGTGATGGTGTAGGCTCTTCGACTGTAGAAGATCCGTCCTACACATACGCCATACCCGGGACATACTCCGTGGAACTGACAATTTCCGGTTTTACAGGAGTTGAGAACTTTAAGGAAAAGAGGATTCTTGTACCTTCAGATGGAGCTAACTACGATAGTTACGGAACTTCTATTGCGATAGATGGAAACAGAGCTGTAATTGGAGCAAGTTACGCAGATTCAGGAGGGGATGACAGAGGACAGGCATATGTCCGGTATAAAGACCAGGGTGGAACAGACAACTGGGGTGAAGTGAAAGTACTTACAGCCTCCGATGGTGCAGACGGAGACTTGTTTGGATATTCAGTGGCTATAAGTGGGGATTATATTGTTGTGGGTGCCTGTGGATCAATATCAGGACAGGGACAGGCATATGTTTTTTATAAAGACCAGGGAGGAACAGATAACTGGGGGCAGGTAAAGATTCTGACAGAACCAGATACCTCTTTTTTTGGAGACTCTGTAACTATTGATGGTGCTAATATAATCGTTGGAACTGCTGGGTTTGATTCCGGAAAAGCCTATATATTCAACAGGAATTACGGAGGAGCCGATAACTGGGGAAAAATCAAAACACTTATTCCGTCTGAAGTAACAGACTCTGATTATTACGGGAATACTGTTGCTTTGAAAGGTGAATATGCATTTGTTTCTGCGCCTGTTGCTGATTCTGCAGGTGCGCTCAACTGTGGTAAGGTTTTCATCTACAAGAAGGATTTGGGCGGTATTGACAACTGGGGGGAGCTGAAGATTGTGAAAGCTTCCAACCCTGAACTGGATACTCAGTTTGGACAGGCTGTTTCATTGTTTGGTGATATGGCTTTAATTGGATCGTCAAGTGAACAGGCTTATATTCTGTCTAAAGATTTGGGTGGCATAGACAACTGGGGTGAGTTAAAGAGACTTACTCCTTCTGATGGCAGTAACGATGATCGATTTGGCGAATCTGTATCAATCTATGCTGATTATGCTGTTGTGGGATCCTGGCGTGCAGATGCGGGAGGAAGCGATAACGGCCAGGCTTATGTTTTCGGTAAAGATTCTGGAGGAATTGGCAACTGGGGGGAAATGGAGATCTTGAAAGCCTCGGATTCATCCCCCAGTGATTATTTTGGTTATGCAGTTGCCACAAACGGATCTGATGTAGTGATCGGAGCTGAATCAGCTAAAGCAGGAAGTATGAGTGGAAAAGCATATATGTACCAGTGGGAAGAAGATCCTCCCTGTCAGAATGTGATTACTGTAGATATAGTTGTCAACGAAATTCCTGAACCGAACCCTTCAAATGACGGGCCCGGATGTGCAAATACAGGTATCCAGTTCTGGGCCAACGCAATGCTCGGAACCCCACCTTACACTTACAGCTGGGATTTCGGGGATGCTACCGGGACTTCAACTGAAGAGAACCCGGTATACACTTATGCCTCCCCCGGATTCTACAGCGCGTGCCTGACTCTGACAGATTCAGCCGGATGTGTATCCATTCCGGCATGCACAGATATATCAGTAACCGGTCCTGAATCATCACCGTCCAATGACGGCCCAGCATGTACTTTCGAGCTTATCAATTTCACAGCAAATCCCTCAGGCGGGGTTACGCCATATACATTTTTCTGGAACTTCGGTGACGGTTCAGGAACATCCAACCTGGAGAACCCGTCTTACAGTTACGCTTCTTCAGGAAGCTACACTGTTATTCTTTCTGTTACAGGATTTGACGGATGCTGGTCTGTGAACAACACTATGGCAGTTGTCAGTTCAAATCCCGGAGCATCTCCATCAACTGATGGGTCCGGATGTGTATTGGACCCAGTAAACTTTACAGCCAGTCCGTATGGCGGGATATCCCCATACACATACAACTGGGATTTCGATGATGGCATGGGAACATCGACTGAAAGAAACCCATCATACAGTTATGCTTCTGCCGGAACATACAACGCATGTGTGACAATTACAGATTCAGTCGGCTGCTCAGGCGCATGGCACTGCACTTCAGTCAATGTTTTTGATAAACCAACTGCAGCACCGACTAATGACAGTCCTGGATGCGGCACAATATGCTTTGCATCTAATCCATCTCTGGGAACACCACCTTACACATTCAGCTGGGATTTCGGGGACGGCATTGGAACATCAACTACTGAAAATCCATGTTACACCTATGGTTCATCTGGTTCATATCTGGCAGCAGTTACAGTTACAGACAGCAGGAACTGCAGCATGACTATGGACACACCTGTCAGTGTTCAGCCTACGCCTACATCTAGTCCGGTAAATGACGGTCCTGTATGTATATTTGATACGATCAACTTTACAGCAAATCCGGCAGGAGGTGTTTCTCCATACACATTTGCATGGGATTTTGGCGATGGCATGGGAACTTCGAATCAGGAGAACCCATGGTACAGCTACAGTTCAGCAGGCAGCTACACAGTTACACTGCAGGTAACAGGTTTTGATGGATGTTTCAGTATTAACTCCGTGATCGCAATTGCGGGAGCGAAACCATCGGTTTCACCGAACAGTGATACTCCCGGCTGTACAAACTCACCAGTCAATTTTACAGCTGGTCCTGTTGGAGGAACTCCTCCCTACACATTTGTATGGGATTTCGGGGATGGATCAGGAACTTCGACTGAAGAAAATCCATCATACACTTACGCAGCTCCCGGCAGTTATGATGCCTGTGTTGATGTTTTTGATGCATACGGATGTTCAGGTGCAATTGTGTGCACAGGAGTTAATATTTATAATCCACCGACAATTGCTCCAACCAATAACGGACCTGAATGTTTAGGGAATTCAGTTACTTTCAGTGCCAATCCATCAGGCGGCGCAATGCCCTATTCATTCAGCTGGGATTTTGGAGACAGTCTGGGCACTTCAATAGATGAGAATCCAACTTATACTTATGGATCTGCAGGTACATATACTGCATGTTTAACTGTAACTGATAACAGAGGTTGCACAAGTACTTCGGTATGCACATTCCCTGTGATTAATGACAATCCTTTCACTGTTGTGAATCTGGATAATCAGACAGACTGTGCATTGGAGTTCAGTTCTACTGATTCAGGCGGAATGCCTCCCTACAGTTACAGCTGGGATTTCGGGGACGGTTCGGGGTCCTCTACTTCTCCGAATCCAGTTTATACTTACGCAGGTTCGGGAACATATGTGGTGTCTCTTGAGCTGACCGATGCCAACGGATGTATATCCAACGATGTGCTTCCTGTCAGCTGCAGTCTGAGTACACCTCCTCCGGAAATAGTTCCTGATGGTGAGGATGTACCGGGAACGCCAGTGACTGTAGAGAAAGTTGGAAGTGATATCTCTTTTGTCTGTGACAATGTTTCTAATGCAACAGCATATAACCTTTACAGAGGGACTCTGGGAACATGGTACTCTCACAATACGAAAGTGACAGAGGAATTATGCCAGGGTAGTCCAGACACTGTAATAATCGATATAAGTGATCCGGTTACAGATGGTAATAATTATTACTATCTTATAAATGCCACAAACGGTGTATGTGAGAGCAGTTTCGGCTTTGACAGCACAAATGCAAGCCGTGAAGCCGGTGCCTTCTGGCCCGGACAGGCATGCTTTGGAAGTTGTCCGTAAATTTAAGTTTCTGTAAGAAACATCGATCGTTGTTCCGATCAAAACACACATCAGGGCTTCCTTCGGGAAGCCCTTTTTCTTTTACATTTAGGTACTTGACTCTTCATTAGAATCTGGATTATCATCTACACGGTTAAAAGAAAGTTAATCACATTTTCAGGAGCGTACAAAATGAAATTTGCTGGGATTTTCGGTCTTCTATGTATTCTCATGTCTTCTTTCTCTTTTGCAGTCGACGGACGGGTGCCAATATACAGTACCATTGATATATCAGCTCCGGGTCACTATTACCTGACTCGGGATTTTGCATATACAGGCGGAGATGCAATAGATGTGATGTGCAACGATGTCACTATTGACCTGAACGGTCACACCGTCACGGGAAACGGGGTTTACGGCGGTATAGACATAACCGGCAGAACAAACATCACTATCTTTAACGGGACGCTGAAGAACTTCGGTAAGGGAGTGAACCAGAACAGCACTACCAGGGGGCGATTCAATATTAATAATATCAACATTCTTAACAGTGTTGATTATGGCGTTTTTATAATGGCAGCGGAGTACATTGAGATTACTGACTGCGTAATCGCAGATACAGGAGGGGAGGGAATACATGTTTCAGGATATTCGGAGAAACTTTTTGGAAGTGTGTGCGGAAATGCGGTTCTTAATTCGGGCGAATATGCCGTCTTACTTTTAAATATAAGCAGTGCTGAAATCAGAGGCAATAAAATTGAAACCTTTGGTTCATCTTCATGGGCATCGGGATTATTTCTGGGTAAAGACCCTCTCTTTGATGTCACAGGCGAAGGGAATATTCTAGATGGAAATAACATTCAAAATGGGTTGAATGGAAGTTATGGTATTTGTCTTTGGTCGCACACTTTTAGAAATATCATAAAAAATAATACTTCATGTGACAATACGGGCGACGGGATGCATGTTAATTCAGATGCGTGTTTAATAAGCGGAAATATATCAAGCAATAATGGCATGAACGGAATACAAGTTTCAGGACTTTACAATCTTATTGAAAACAATAATATTAATCTAAACCAGGAGCATAATCTCTATCTCACACCTTCTAATTACTTTCGAAGCAATATACTGACAAACGGAATCAATTCTGGCGGCACAGATGCTGGCGGGAATATAATTGAATAAAATGGAGAGAAATATGACCGTTATAAAAAAATTTGCCTTGACAGCAGTTTTTCTTGGATTTTCGGTAACAGTTTCTTTGGGGATCGACGGACGGGTGCCAATCTACAGTGCAATTGATATATCAACTCCAGGCCATTATTACCTGACACGAGATTTCACATACACAGGTGGTGATGCCATTGATGTGCTCTGCGATGATGTGACCATCGACCTGAACGGACACACCATCACGGGAAACGGGGTTTACGGCGGTATAGACATAACCGGCAGAACAAACATCACTATCTTTAAAGGGACACTGAAGAACTTTGGTAAAGGGGTAAACCAGAACAGTACAACAAGGGGCCGTTTCAGCATCAGTAATGTTACAATCCTTAACTGTGCTGATTATGCAATATATCTGATGGCAGTTGAGAACATAGAGATAACAGGCTGCAACATCGCCGATACAGGTGGTCATGGAATATGGGTTTCCGGTAATTCAGCTGTATTTAACGGTAGGGTTTCGGATAATAACATTCGAAATACAGGCCTCAACGGAATCTTCCTGGAAGGCTTACGGAGCGGTGAGATAATGAGCAACAGCATAGACGGTTTCGGGTCAGCCAATGCGGGAGTCGACGCTGGAATTCGTGTCCTGAGTAATACTGATTTCCCCGGGCTGATGCAAAACATTTCCGCAGCCGGGAATATTATTGAGGGCAACGCCGTGTACTACGGAGCTTCAGGGGATCATGGAATACATTTAGGTAGTGTGGCACCCATGAACATTTTAAAGAAAAATACTTCGATGTATAACGGAGGCCATGGGTTCTATTTTGATATTGGCGATGTTTACTCCTGTACAATTTCGGAAAACATAGCATGCCAAAACGGTGGTTGCGGTATCCGTGCTATAAATTCAAATCACCTGCTCGATGGTAACCACTGTGATGAGAACGGTGATTACGGTATTTCCTCCGGAGGTTATTACCGGAACAATATCCTGAAATCCAATTCTTCAGGTCCCGTGAACGGCGGCACTGACGCAGGCGGGAATATAATGTAATCAGTTCTGGAATCTTATGTTTTGAAACATTTAATAAAAGGATTGCAAGATGTCATCTTTCAAAGGCGGAAAAACGCTATTAGCTGCAGCTCTTTTAATTTTCCTTCCCTGTCTTGCTTTATCGCAGGTTTTCGACTTCGGTGTTGATGTTCCTTCTGACATATCAGGAACAAACTACCTTTCGAACCAGATTGTTCACCATGACAGCGGAGTTTACTCGGTATCATTCAACGGGGCTGCTGAAGGACTTGGGATGGATGTCAATATAATCGCCATTGCTGTGCTCGGGAACGGGGACATTATCTTCTCCACAGACGCACCTTTTACAGCCTCTTCAATCAATTTTGAGCCAAGAGATATTGTGCAGTGGAACGGTGTGGAGTACTCCATGTATAAATCAGGTTCAG
The DNA here is from genome assembly GCA_964509835.1 of uncultured Acidobacteriota bacterium. Lineage (GTDB taxonomy): Bacteria > Acidobacteriota > CAZDZC01 > CAZDZC01 > CAZDZC01. Next base: position 50,236 of record CAZDZC010000004.1, on the reverse strand, counting down.
CACTCGGACTATCAGCTTCAGCGAACATCAACGCACTTGCGCTTAGTTCATCAGGCCTTCTTCTTATCTCTTTCGATGTTCCGGAGACTGTTTCAGCAACAACCTATGAACCGATGGACATTGCCCGTGTTAACGGGGACAATTCGCTGAACATGTATATCGATGGCTCAGTTGCCGGGATACCTGCCGATGCGAACATCACCGGCTATCATGAACTTTGCGGAAGCGACAGCCTTTTCTGCTTTGATGCGCCGGTGGATCTCGGAGGCACCACATATATCCCGGGGCAGATCGTCAGGTACAACGGGTCTTATTCACTTTTTTACGGCGATGCGGCATTTCCGGATTATGCCGGGATGACAGGGTTTTATGTAATTGATGATATATCTGCGTCACCATCGAACAACGGACCTGTGTGCATCGGTAACCAGATAAATTTCACAGCCAACCCGTCGGGAGGAAGTTCTCCCTACACATTCAGCTGGGATTTCGGCGACAGCGTCGGAAGTTCATCTGAGGAGAATCCCTCCTATACTTACACATCGACAGGGAATTTCTCGGCCTGTGTAACAGTGACGGACAGCAACGGATGCCCGTCAGGCAATGAATGTACAACTGCAGAAGTCAATTCAGAACCTTCATCATCTCCCGCAAATGACGGTCCTGCCTGCCCGGGAGTGGCCGTTAATTTTACAGCCAATCCTTCGGGTGGCTCTTTCCCTTATCATTTCAGCTGGGATTTCGGGGACGGGATAGGAACATCATCACAGGAGAACCCAAGCTATACATATGCCTTAACAAACAGCTATACCGTATTTCTTACAATAACAGACGGCAATGGATGTCAGAGCACACCAAAATATACACTTGTGGATATCAGGGAAAAACCGACATCCTCCCCGACGAACGACGGCCCGAGCTGCGGCGTTATAAATTTCACTGCAAACCCATCAGGAGGAACACCGCCTTACAACTTCAATTGGAATTTCGGGGACGGAGTGGGGACTTCAACACTTTCAAACCCAAGTTATATTTATTCAGCACCAAACAGCTATACTGTGTTCCTGACAGTAACAGACAGTGCTGGTTGCACAGGCAGTCCTTTATGGACCCTTGCGGACAAATTGCCTGGACCGGATGCTAATCCTTTATCGGAAGGCCCGACCTGCCCTGGAGAAACGCTGAATTTCACAGCCAATCCTTCGGCCGGAACTCCGCCTTATACATTTGAATGGGATTTCGGTGACGGTTCAGGAGTATCTACAGAACAGAACCCTTCTTATACTTATTCTTCAACCGGTTCCTATCAGATCTGTCTTAAAGTGGACGACTCGGCAGGATGTTCCAGCGGGAATCGTTGCATATGGATCGCTGTATACAATTCGCCTTCTGTTGCGCCATCCGCTGACAACGGATGTGTCGGATCTCCGATAGAATTTTACGCCAATCCTTCGGGAGGAATGAACCCCAGAACATACACCTGGGATTTCGGGGACGGGATGGGGACATCGTCTTATCAGAACCCAGCTTATACTTACGGGGCAGCCGGCACATATACTGCCTGCGTTGGTGTTACAGATGCCGGGGGCTGTACCGGGAATACCGAATGCGTGAATGTGACAGTAGCTCTGCCTCCCTCTGCATCACCACTGAATGACAGCCCCAAATGCGATGGCCAACCGGTTAACTTCTCCGCAAATGTTTCGGGCGGGATAGCACCTTACTGGTTCAGCTGGGACTTCGGAGATGCAATGGGATGGTCGAGCATGGAGAACCCGACTTACACTTATGCTGGACCGGGAACATATTCAGCCACAGTTGAAGTTGGTTCCTTAGCATGTGGTTCCGCTCCCGCGGTCACCACTGTGATCATCCGTGAAGCCCCATGGGCCGGCTTCATGTGGACTGACAACATGGACTGCAGTGTCAATTTTCTCGACAATTCGTTTGTTGCTGAACCTCCAGCTGAATTCTCATGGGATTTCGGTGACGGAACAGGTTTTTCAACCGATCAGAATCCAACCTATACATATGCCTACGATAACTCGTACTTCGTTTCTTTGACAGTGACTGACGCGACAGGATGCAGTAACACTTACAGCGAATGGGTTGTGTCCTCAGGCTGTCCGGTACTTCCTCCACCGTGCTGCGAGGTGGAATCCCTTGAACTGGCAAAGAACGGTTACGACATTGAGATTAACTTTGAATATTCTCCCGGTGACGCTCTGTACTTCAATGCTTACAGAGGAGAACTTGGAACATGGTACAGTCACGACATCAGGATTGCCGATGATGTCTGCCCCGGTGACGGCTCAGGTGACATGGTGATAACTGACAGTTCAAGCCCTCTGGAGGATGAAAACGGTTACTACTACCTGGTTGTCGCAGGGAACGGAAGCTGCGAAGCAGGATACGGGACGGATACAAGCAGTGCTGAAAGACCGGCATCAGCTGATAACTGCGGATTGACTATTTGTCCTTAAATCCGATTTATGTTTTTTCAGACCGAATAAAAAGGCTTCCCGGTTGGGAAGCCTTTTTTATTTTTTCATCACTATTTGTTAAAGACAGGGATTGGCGTTGTTCCTTTCAACACTGTCAGAGTCTGTTCCCATTGTCCCCTCACCTGATCCGTTAACACCAGTAACAATATAAAACCACGCAGTTCCCGGTGCCGTCGGGGAATTATCCGTTGCAGTACTCGATGACAGACCGTTTGAAAAACAACTGCCATATCCGGATGAAAGATCAGAAATATTTCCTTTGTAAACATTGAATGTGTCCGCTCCGTTCAGTGCCTTGTCTTCCCAGATGATGGTGGTCTTATCAGTAAAGACAAGCGGTTGCGCAGCTCCTGAAACAGAAACTTCTGAAGGAGGACCGCTGAAGGGTTCGCAGACCGGATTGAATGAACCTGTTATAATCACATTGTCAAAGGCCCAGTACCAGTCATATCCCGAATTGTAATAATGCCATCTGACCTCAACATCAGATGCTCCGGCAGCCTCTGCGGTGATATCAATTTCAATATGACCGATATTGCTGCCTCCGGTGTATTTTGCCACATTTGTCCAGACACCTGAAGTGTTCGAACTTCTCACATCTACATCACACACTTCAACATAGCTGTAAACCTGAAAATAGTTATCAAAAGAAAGGTCAACAGAATCATAGCCTGTAGCATCAAACACAGGGGTTGTCAATTCTTCATCCCAGGTGATCCCTCCACCGTTACAGTCTGTGTCTATGATAGGGTAGTCATCCGGAAATTTGTTTCTGTTGCAGTTATCGTTTGTTGTCCATGTATAGTTCGGAGTGCCGTTGTCAACAACTGTCCAGGTTAATGGAATGCCTGAGTTGAAATCTTCGGCAATAAGCTCTACAGGTGGGAGGGTATCTCCAACCATTATCTGAAAACCTGTATTATTGTTGAACGGGAAGGAAATTCCGTTTTCGCTGTCAACTGACAGAGAAAAATCAATCAATGTGCCACAAGGCACAGAAGCATCCACCGTGTACTGAAAAAGAGAATCACATATATCATTAGAATACATCGGAATATCGGGATATGTCGAGAAGTTCTGAGTTACAGTTATTCCGGCAGTAACCGTTGATAGAGTACCTGATATGTTATAACCATCATCTGCACCTATATTTTCAAGTGTAATCCCAAGATCAACTGTTTCACCAGGATCTGTAATGCCATCAAAGTTGCCATTGTCGCTCTGGCTGAGCCCCGCATTCTCAAAGTAAGGTCCATAAACACCGCATTCTTCAATTGCCCCGAAAGGGGTCGCGTCCAGAGATGCTGCTGCAACTGTTACTGTTTCGGTATTGAAGGCGGTTGTAAGCGCTGGGTTTGGACTGTAAGTGGTGTAAGCCGTTGTTGATTCAGTACCGGCAACCTCTGAATAGAATCCGCAGGAAGGAAGAATGTTGCCGTTTAGATCGGTTTTAAGTACCATCGCATCATAGGAACCGTGTCCATGGGAAGTTGTGTAGCCGGCAATATAGTAGGCATCGTTATCAGGGTTCTCTCCGACTGCATAGGCAATATCAGATCCAGATCCGCCATAAATTTTCTGCCATTCATACATACCTGTTGAATCCGTTTTTATCACCCAGAATTCGTTCAGCAGGGAGCTGTAGTTGAAAGATTCCGAATACCCGCCAACAAGATATCCGCCATCGGAAGTTTCGATAACATCGTATGCACAATCATTGTTTTCACCGCCATAGCTTTTCTGCCACAGAACAGCTCCAGCCACATCAAGCTTCACAAGTCCGTACCCTGTACTTACAGATGGTTCAAGAAGTTTTCCACCAACGATGAACCCGTTATCTGCTGTTTTCCTTATTTTATAAGCTGTTCCGAACTGTTCAAAAAGCCTCATCCACAGAATGTTGCCTTCGTTACCTGTTGAGCAGTCCAGTTTCATTACCCAGAGTTCATCCCGTCCGGGGCCGAATGAAGCGGAATACCCGCCAACTACAATATGCCCATCATGTGATTCGCAAACAGTATAGAATCTGTCGTGATTGTTCCATGCACCGTAACTTTTTTCCCATTCCACATTTCCCGAAGAATCCAATTTTAGGACCCAGCCGTCAGAGTATCCTGATGTAAATGACTGAGAATGCCCGACCACTGCATATCCTCCGTCTGAAGTCTGGCAGATATCCTCGGCGAAATCATAACTTGTCCCGCCATATGTCTTCTCCCATTCCACCGTTCCCGTACTGGAGAGCTTAACCACATAATAATCCTGCCAGCCAGCCCCCCAGCTGTATGTGTATCCTGCTACAATGAAACCGCTGTCGGAGGTCTGTTTTATAGCATAGCCTATCTCCTCGCTTCCGGTACCGAGAGTCACACTCCATTCAACAGCCCCATCAGCGTCAAGTTTGACCACATAGAGGTCCTCTGTTCCGGCACCGTAGCAGTCGGTCCAGCCTGTGAAGGCGAACCCGCCATCAGAAGTTACGACACCGTCATAAAGCCAGTCGTTCCATTGTCCCCCGTATGTTTTGGCAAACCTCGATCCGGCAAGGGTGAAAGGAGAAATAAAAAGAAAAACAGCCATCGCAAAGAAAACAGCACCGACTCTTAATCCACTGTTTGAGAACATGCAAGACTCCTTTTAATGTTGAAGGTCCTTTAGATCCAAAAATCTATAACACAGAGGATTCTAATAAAGACTGGTCCCTTTTTCAACAGGAATTTCTACATTTCTTTATGCAAATAAAATAATAAGGACAGGAGCGGGCATTTTAATGGAGCAACAGCAATGATTGTCCATTAACGGACAATTGTGTTCATTTACGAACATAATCTAAGCAGGGAATCTTCGCGGAACTTATTCAGGATCTTCTCTTTATGGTTATTATGGGCATAGATGTGGCAGTGAATATATGGCACATCTCTTGCAACTTTTATTGTTGGGATTGTTAAGCCGTAAGGAGAAAGAAATGGTGAAAAAAATTATGATTCTCACGCTGACCCTGATATTGGTAATAATCGCTATCCTGTCGTAAAACCTATTTAGAAGCATCCGCCGTTTTCCCGCCTTGCCGGATTTCTGCGGATGTTTTTCTTGTTTACTTCCTATTGTCGCTCTGTTCTTGACATCATTCCGCTGTTGCTATAACATTGTGCTCTTTTCCAGGCGGGATTTATTATGGAACAGAAAAAATTAAAGGGTAAACTTCAGGCTCTCGGGCTTCCGGACATTCTGGAATTCCTGAAAATGACGGAAAACACCGGTGAACTTATTCTCAGGAAAGGACCTGTCAGAAAAACGCTTTTCATTGAGAAAGGAAATGTCGTCTTCGCGTCCTCCAATCTGGATGAGGATCGCTTGGGGGATGTTCTTCTCCAGAGGGGTCTGATCACAAAAAAGGCTTATGATCACTCAGCTTCAATGCTTGGAGACGGGAAAAGACAGGGGACAATCCTCGTTGAAATGGGAGCGATAAATCCCAAGGAGCTCTGGGAGGGTGTCCGCTACCAGATAAAGGAGATCGTTTACAGCCTTTTCGACTGGGACAGCGGCGATTTTATGTTCGTTGAAAAAGAGCTTGAAAAACACGAGAATATCACTGTGGACATAGAAATAACAGAGCTGGTTGTCGAGGGGATAAGGAAGGTCACAAACAGGTCTCTTTTCATGGAAAGAATCCCGACTAAGGACATTTCGCTGGAACTAAATCCCGGAGCGGAAATAAAAATTGCTTTTGAAGAGTATGAAAAGCATGTCATCGGACTGATTGACGGAAAAAGAACCGTCGGAGAAATATGTTCGAAAAGCGAGATTGGAGAATTTGAAACCCTTAAGGTTCTTTATATTCTTATTTCAATCGGCCATGTGAACATTATCAGACCTCCAGCCGGAGTTGAAGAAAAAAAGCAGGTCGCTGAAGACCGCAAAGAAGACACCATTATTAAAGAATATAATAAAATGTTCTCTTACATCTATAGGTATATGCTCAGGGAAATAGGACCGGTTACGGATTATCTTCTCGGTAAATATATCAGGGAGCTTCAGGAGCTGCCGGGAGGGGAGATCCTTAAAGACGCAGTGATACTCAAAGACGGAACGCTTGATGAACAGCTTCTGAACGAGAACCTGTCACTAACCGAAAAAGAAAAGTCTGTGGCATTGCTTGTAGGAATTTTGAATGAATTTCTTTACAAAGAACTTCTCGCTATAAAAAAGACCCTTGGGGAAGTACATGAAAAACATGTTTACAATACTCTCAAGGGATTCAGGATGGAGTTGTAGCCATTGGAATTTTCTTCATCACAGAAAAAGGGAATTGTTATTTTGGCATTTTTAATCATTTCTTTCCTAATTGTAGGGTATTTTTTCTTCTAAATGGCAGGCAAACTGATTAACACAGGCGCACTTCTGTTGCTTATTTCTTTGGCGACGCTAATGTTCCTTGATATGTATTTCGGAATAAATATTAATAATATTGCTAAATTGGGGATTCTGACAAGCGCTGTGATGATATGCGCAGGAATCCTGATGAGGGTGCTGGAGAAAAGCAGCAGCCTTTTTAAAACCACCCGCTGCGCCAAGTGCGGGAAGAAAATCCCGTACGGTCATATTTACTGCGACAAGCATACTATTGAAACGATAGATGAGATCAATTCAGGACTTAAAAAATAGAGATTCCGTCACTGATATCATTATCATCCTGGGGGCTACTGCTACCGGAAAAAGCAGACTTGCGGTTGATCTTGCATCAGCTCTTGACGGAGAGGTCATAAATGCTGACTCAAAGCAGATTTACCGTTCAATGGATATCGGAACTGCAAAGCCAAATCGGAATGAAATGCGTGATATTCCACACCATCTCTATGATATAAAAAATCCTGATGATTACTATTCTGCGGCGGATTTCGTCAGGGATGCGGATGCGGTAATAAAAGATATCTCAAAAAGGGAGAAGGTTCCTATTGTCGCCGGAGGAACCGGAATGTACATTAAAGCTCTTCTTATGGGGCTTTTTGACGGAACAGACCGCAATGAAGAAATACGCGAAAAGCTGGAGGATGTATATGAATCCAAGGGACAGAAGCATCTGCACAAGATGCTGATGAAAGTTGACCCTGCTTCCGCGGAAAGAGTTAATTCTGCTGACAGGCAGAGAACAGTCCGGGCACTTGAGGTATTTTTCGAAAAAGGCGTTCCCATGTCATCCCTTCTGAACAGAACCGGAGAGGAACGGTACAAAGCCCTTAAAATAGGTCTGACAATACCCAGGAACGCTCTTTACGACAGGATAAACAAAAGAGCGAAAGAGATGGTTCGTTCCGGATTTATAGACGAAGTCAGGGGGCTGCTGAAAAGAGGGAGCAAACCAGAAAGCAATGCATTCAAAGCTCTGGGTTATCACGAAATCAAGGCTTACATTGACGGAAATCTCAGCCTTGAAGAATCCGTCGAGTTCATAAGCCAGAGAACAAGAAACTACGCGAAAAGACAATTGACTTGGTTTAAAAAGGAAAGTGATGTAACATGGTTCAATGCGGAGAGCTATGAAGACCTTTATCTGAACGCTCTTTCACTTGTAAGGTCTGAATTCAACCAGATTATTTGAAGGAAACAAAATGACAGTTAACGGATTTGATATTCAAAGGGATTTTTTCAATGAAGCAAAAAAAACCAATTCCCAGGTGATGATATTTCTTACAAGCGGGAAAAGAATCATTGGAAGAATAAAGGTTTTTGATAAATTCACCCTTCTTGTGGAAACGGACAAAGGAGATCAGCTTGTGTTCAAACATGCTGTCTCAAATATATCAAGCGCAAAGCAGTTCGGTAATTACATAAACTTTGAACCTCTGAAGCCGGGAAAATCTGACGGAAAAGAAAACCAAGATAAACAGTCTTCCGAAGACGGAGACTAAACTCTGTCTTTTGACAGAGCAGCTTGAAATGCCAGGCAAAAATCTCATTCTCGCTGACAGCCATTTTGAAAATATAGACGGGGTTCGTGTATTTGAGGGTTTCATGGACTCATTCATTCAGAAGGGAGACCGTCTCTATATTCTCGGCGATATGTTTTGCCTCTGGATTGGCTTAAGGAAAGCCCAGAAGTCCTACCATGGTTTATTTGTTGGCTGCATGAAATCAGCTATGAGAAAAGGGATTGAAGTCCACTATGTAGAAGGGAACAGGGACTTCTTCATCAAAAACAGCTTTCTTGAAAGTTCATTTTCATCTGTTTCAGATTCAACAGCTATCCTCAAGACAGGACAAGAGAAATATCTTCTGGTTCACGGTGACAAACTGAACAGGAACGACCGCCAATATATTCTCTGGAATGCATTATCCAAGAGCAGGTTTGTAAAATTTACCGCGGGATTGCTTCCGGCAATCTTGCTAAACAGTTTATCGGACAGAATGGAACAGAAATTGAGATCAACCAATATCAGGAACAAATCGGTTTTTCCGGAAAAAGATATTCTTGAGAAAGCCAGGAAGCTCAAATCGCAAGGATTCAGCGGCCTGATAACGGGGCATTTTCATGAAGAAAAATCTTTAAGCATTGAAGATTTTAATATTTACAGTCTGCCGGCATGGAAAGACACTTCTTCTTATCTTGAGATCACTGACAGCAATCCTCCGATCCTGAAACAATATAAAGGGTAAAAAATGGAAAGAGAACTTTATTACGATCCTGTGGCAAAACGGTACGCAAGCCGCGAAATGCTCCATATTTTTTCGGATTCCTACAAGTTCACCACATGGCGGAAGCTTTGGATTGCCCTGGCAGAAGGTGAAAAAGAGCTCGGTCTTCCTGTTTCCGATGCTCAAATTGCAGAAATGAAAAATGCGGTAAGCGATATTGATTTTGATGTTGCCGAAAAATATGAGAAAGAGACAAGACACGATGTAATGGCGCATATCCACGCTTTCGGAGATAAATGCCCTCTTGCCAAACCGATTATTCATCTGGGCGCCACAAGCGCTTTTGTTGGCGACAATACCGATATCATTCAGATGCGGGATGCCCTGCTTCTTATTAAGAAACGGGTTCTGAATGTGATAAGTTGTCTTAAAAATTTCTGCCTTGCTTACAAAGATCTTCCGACCCTCGGATTCACGCATCTTCAGCCTGCTCAACCGACAACAGTCGGCAAACGGGCAACCCTGTGGCTTCAGGACCTTGTGACAGATTTCTACGCAATTGAACAGGTTATTTCAAATCTTAAACCCAGAGGTCTGAAAGGAACAACGGGAACCCAGGCGAGTTTTATGAGCCTGTTCAACGGAGACAGCGACAAGGTAAGAAAACTGGACGACATTGTCTGCAGGGCCATGGGATTTTCAGGATCGCTTACTATAACCGGTCAGACATACCCGAGAAAAACCGATGCTCATGTCATATTTGCTCTCGCATCAGTTGCTCAGTCAGCATCAAAATTTAGCACGGACATGAGACTGCTTCAGCATATGAAGGAGATAGAAGAGCCATTTGAGAAAAATCAGGTGGGTTCGTCCGCTATGGCATACAAGAGAAACCCGATGAGAGCGGAACGGATAACATCCCTCTCGCGTATTCTGATGGAGAATACCCAGTGCGCTCTTCACACAGCGGCAAACCAGTGGATGGAGAGGACTCTGGACGACTCAGCGGGAAGAAGAATGTACATCCCGCAATCTTTCCTGATCGCTGACTCGATTCTTCTTCTTTACATTAATATCGTTTCCGGACTGAGGGTATATCCTGAAACGATAAAGAAACATCTTTGTGCTGAACTGCCATTCATGGCAACGGAGAATATACTGATGGAGGCAGTTTCACGCGGCGGCAGCAGGCAGGAGCTTCATGAAAAAATAAGACTTCATTCCATAGAAGCTTCTAAAACGGTCAAGGAGAAAGGGCTTGATAATGATCTTCTGGAAAGGCTCGCTCAGGACAGCGCGTTCAATATAGATTCTGAAGAGCTAGCTGAGATTCTGGAACCATCCTCCTACACAGGAAGAGCAGCTGAGCAGGTGGATGAGTTCATAAACAATGAAGTTAATTCTCTGCTTGACGCCAATAAAGACATGATAGACAGTGAGAAAGAAGATATAAGGGTATGAGAGAAGGTCTTCACCCCTTCCGGGCGATCTGATTTATCAGCATTTCCATTATAAAGGCGGCAGCTTTCCTTCCTCCGTCAAACGGCCCTGGACAGTTCCGTGAAGGAAGAAGCCTTATTCTCTCCAAAAAACCAAGAAGGTTGCCTTTCCGGATATCATCGAGCGGAATGTGAAGCGAGATGAGATTCTTCTCCAGATAATCAACAATAACATCATATTCCGGAAAATCATTTCTGTCAGTATAAAGAAAGCGGGCTGAGCAGGATGCGCATTCTGAAACAATTCCGTATCCCGGTTTTCCGACCACGATATCAGCGGCAGCAACAAGATCCTGATGTTCATAAAGCCCGCGAGGAACACTTTTCACATTTGGAGGAGAACAATCATACGGTGTCAGGGAAACGAAGTAATAGCCCTCCATTTCCCCTAAACCTGAAACATCAATATATCCCGGGCCGAAACCTCCGAATGAAAGAAGAACAAGGCACGATGTCTTCGGGATGCCCAGATTATCCCTCATCTCCTCCCTGCTCTTTGTGGAAGATCTTACGATAAAAGGAATGTCAATTACATTTTCGAAAACATCAAGCCCTCCCTTGAGCGGGGTTGCGAGTATCGCGGAAGCATTCCTGTAAAGATTCCCGACATTCTTCACAAGGGTTTCCGCTTCTTTTATGTCCCTGAAGATGGATGAATAGATCCAGTCCCATGTGAAGTTGGCTATAGCGACACCGGGAATGCCTGCCCTCCGCGCTATCTCAAATGGCGCGGGAGCGATATCGCTGACAAGCATGGAAATCTTTCTGTTTCGTATAAAACCCAGTTCCGTGTCCACAAAACTGTCGAGGTTTTTGTAGAAATCTGACGCCTTTTCAAAAGAACCCCGGATATCAACTGAAAAAGCATCATCCTGAACAATACAGGGGTCAATTTCCCTTTCATAGTAATCGAAAGGAAAATTCAATCCCCTCTCATAAAGCCATCTCGGTGCTGATGTCCGGACAGAGACTTTCAGGTCGGGCATTAAAGCGTTAAGGCTGTCAATAACACCTATTTCCCTTACACTGTGCCCGAAACCGTGCCCGCTAACATAAAAAAGGATATTTGCTTCCATCACATACCACGAAGGGAAATCAGCACTCTGACCAGCCGCAGAAACTGCATCTCACACAACCGCTTTCATGCTCTATCGTTCCGCCGCAGTCAGGGCAGGCGCCAATTTCCTTTTTGTTTTTCCGTATGGTTGGATTGGTTCCATTACCGTTAAGCTTTTCCGGAGCATATTCACAGCTCAGGTACCTTTCAAGGGATATCCCCATCGCATCCGGACAGGAAAGAACCGGCTCGCCGTCCTGCCACGCCATCCTGTGGCACCTTATCCCTCTTAGCTGCTCGACAATTGCTGAAAGTTCCACTCCGCTTCTGAGGCAAAGTGAAATAAGTCTTCCGGATGCTTCATTCTGACTTGACGCACACCCTCCGGATTTCCCCATCTGCGAAAAGACCTCGGCAGGACCGTAGTCATCCTGATTAATCGTCACATAAAGGTTTCCGCATCCGGTCTTAACCTTTTCGGTAACCCCATAGGTCCTCGTGGGCCTCGCTCTCGGAACAAGAGCGGAACCTTCTTCTGCAGTCTTTTCCATTTTACCAGATTCCGTCTTTTTGGAATCAATGTTCAAGACCTGAATATCCCTGCTCCCGTCGCGGTAAACAGTCACACCCTTGCATCCGAGTTCATACGCCATCATATAAACCTTCTCCACATCCTCGATGGTTGCTTCATTGTGGAAATTGACGGTTTTGGAAACCGCATTGTCAACATGCTTCTGAAATACCGACTGCATTTTGACATGCCATTCAGGTTTGATGTCATGAGCGGTGACAAAAACCTTCTTCACATCCTCTGGAACAGCTTTTATGTCCTTCAAAGAACCTTTTTCAGCGATTTCCTTCATAAGTTCTTCGCTGTAAAAACCTCTCTCTCGGGCAGTTTTCTCGAAAACCGGATTGACCTCGACCATTGCCTCACCATCCAGAATGTTCTGCCTCACATATGAAATGGCAAACATCGGCTCTATTCCGCTTGAACAGCCGGCAATGATGCTTATTGTCCCGGTGGGGGCGATTGTGGTGGTAGTCGCATTCCTCAGCGCCTTTTCATCCTTCTCGCAGTAAACACTGTGCGGAAAATTAGGAAAATGGCCCCTTTTCGAGGCAAGCAGGCGTGAAGCCTCTTTGGATTCTAAATCAATGAATTCCATTATCTTCTCGCCTGTTTCGAGGGCTTTCTGCGAATCATAGGGGATTCCGAGCATAACCAGCATATCCGCGAATCCCATTACCCCGAGACCTATTTTCCGGTTTGCCTTTGTTTTATCAGAAATTTCAGGGAGTGGATATTTATTCATATCAATGACATTATCAAGGAAATGAACTGATTCGTGAACAACACGCTTCATTCTTTCCCAGTCAATCTTCCCCCCGGTAACCATATTTGCCAGATTCAATGAGCCCAAGTTGCATGATTCATAGGGAAGAAGAGGCTGTTCCCCGCATGGGTTGGTGCTCTCTATCAAACCTACCTTCGGAGTGGGATTGCCTTCATTGATCCTGTCAATAAAAACCACTCCAGGCTCGCCGTTCTTCCAGGCACCGTAAACTATCAGATCAAATACCTTTCTTGCGTTCTCCTGCCTTACGACTTCCCCGTTCCTGGGATTTACTATGTCATAATCCCCGTCATTTGACAGTGCTTCCATAAATTTCTCTGTAATCGCGACAGAAATGTTGAAATTGTTAAGATGATTATTTTTTTCCTTCGCAACAATGAAGTTCAGGATATCAGGATGATCCACCCGCAGGATTCCCATGTTTGCACCTCTCCGGGTTCCCCCCTGCTTTATCGTTTCAGTGGCGGCATCAAAAACTGTCATGAACGAAATGGGGCCGCTTGAGACTCCTTTGGTGGACTGAACGGTATCATCCGTCGGCCGTATCCTTGAAAACGAAAACCCGGTTCCTCCCCCGCTTTTGTGGATAAGGGCTGTGTGTTTTATCGCGTCAAAAATGCTCTCCATTGAATCCTCTATCGGAAGAACAAAACACGCTGAAAGCTGCTGAAGTTCGCGCCCCGCGTTCATCAATGTCGGTGAGTTGGGAATAAAATCCAGAGAGGTCATCATGTCGTAGAAAATTCCCTCCGATTCCTCCGCAGATCTCCCTCCGCTCCAGAATGTGTCTGCCTGGGAAATGTTCTTAGCCACCCTCCGGAACAATTCTGCAGGGGACTCAACCGGTTTGCCTTTTTCGTCCTTCCGGAGATAGCGCATTTCCAGCACCCGCATCGCATTGTCGGTCAACGATATTTTTATGCCGTCTTTTATATTGACCGGTCCGCCTTTAGCTGCGGGGACTTCGTTGAAAGGCTTATCACTGCTGCCAGCAGGGCTTCCGTGTTGCAAATATTCCATAATCTCCTCCGGGTTTGATCTTAACATGCCAACCCCTCCTCCATGAAAAAAATCAAAGGCTCAGGGGCGTATATTCATTTTTCTAAACAGCAGTACCTTAACACCGCGGAAACATGATGTCAAGGGGTTTTGCAGGAAAATACGCAACATATTGTGCTCTTTTATTTTGACAATACAACTTATTGTGCTTCAAACACTTAGATGGAAGAACATCATAAGTTAAGGCCTTTCAAGATGTTAAGCTGTGAAAATCGGTGAGAAAGAAATTGCAATGAGTTGTAAACCAGAGAGAACAAACGGTTAATATGCTCTACAGAACTATTCTGACGACATTTGGAAGCCGCTCTTTCAGGAACAGTTCTCCGACACTTTTAAAGCGTTGAGACTCATCCGACACAAAATACCTGTATTCAGGCATTCTGCAACCATCAGAAAGAAGACCTGCTTCTGTGAGAACCTCTCTGACCATAAGGCTGGCACACACCGCTGAATCAACCAGTTTTACTTCAGGTCCGACAACTTTCGAAATAATCCCCTTCAAAACTGGATAGTGAGTACAACCGAGGATAAGCGTGTCAATGCCCATGTTCCTGATAGGAGAGAGATAGATTTGAGCTGTTTTTTCAGCTACCTCATTATCATGCCACCCCTCCTCCGCAAGCGGAACGAAAAGCGGGCAGGCCCCGGAAAATATCCTTGCCTCCGGCATAATTTCCCTGATAGTTCGTTCATAAGTCCCGCTTGCTATTGTGGCGGCGGTTCCGATGATGCCTATTTTCCCGTTAACAGTTGTCTTTACCGCTGTTTCCGCTCCCGGGCGGATAACTCCTATAACAGGGACTGCCAGCTTCTCCCTTAGCTCGTCAACAGCGCTGGAGGAAGCGGTGTTGCAGGCTACGACAATTATTTTCACCCCGAGTGATACAAGGAAGGATGCTATTTCCATAGAGTATCTTATGACCGTATCCGGCGATTTTGTTCCGTATGGAACCCTTGCTGTATCTCCAAAATAAACAAGATTCTCCGACGGCATTTCTTGTTTTATCTGGGCCAGCACTGTAAGGCCGCCAAGCCCTGAATCAAACACACCTATGGGATTATTGTCCGCCATACATTACTCCGCAGAATTCTGGACATCAGGCACGGGAAGGGGAATATTGTCCGAAGAAAAAACGGGCTCCGGATCGCGTTTTTCCACTGCAATCCGGGGAATGAATGGAGAGCTGAGAGAAATATGGCCGGTAATGGTTTCCGTTTCCTCTCCTTCTATAAGAATTCTCACACTTGAAATCTCCGGAAAATTCCGGATTATGGATTCGTTGACAGCACTTATCATCATGAGTTCATCGCAGGTTCCTCCCGCCGAATCGGTTCTGATGTGATGAGAAAAATCCACATAGGCTGTTCCTTCGGGAGATATCAGCAGTTCCTTCACCATTACAGTCGCCGGAAGGACGGGAACAAGCCCTTCGCGGGAACCTTCTATCAGCGATGCCAGAACCTGTTTGGCCTGGCTTGATACGGTAGCAGTCTTCATTATTTTGCGATATTCGGGAACAAGACTGTCGGAACCCATTCTCTGGAAGAACAACACAACCTCACGCTGGTTTTTCTCTGAAAGATAGCTGACTACCGCCGGCGCTTCTTTTTCAGTTTCAGTTTCCTGCTCTTTTCCAGGTTTAAAGAAAACATACATCAGTAACACTGTAATAACAACCGCAGAAACTGCTGCGGCCCAGATAATCCGTCTATTCATCCCCAGAACCAAGACTGCCGGCGTTCAGCCTTCTTTCCCTCTGATCCTTGAAGGCAAGAACACTTTCTCTCAGTGCTTCACATATTTTTCTCCGGTAATCAGTCTGCCGGAGCTTCCTTTCCTCTTCAGGATTTGTGATAAAACCTATCTCAACAAGAACAGCGGGCATTGTCGCCCCTTTCAGGACAACAAACGGGGCCTGCCTGATTCCTCTGTTCCTTACACCCAGAAAAGCATTCAGTTTCTGTTGAATTGTTTCTGCAAGAGCACTGCTCTCCTCAAGGAACTGCGCCTGGGCCATTCCCCAAAGAACAAGGCCCAACCCCGTTTTCTCTGAATTATCCGGGGAAGCAGGGTTATCCCTGCCGTAATTCTCCATAGCTGCAAGGTTTCTGGCATAATCATCCGTTGCTTCATAGCTCAGAAAATATGTTTCCGCCCCCTGCGCGTCGTGCCGCCTTGAACCGTTTGCGTGAACACTGATAAAGAGATCCGCCTTGACCTCATTCGCGAGTTCGGTTCTTTCCTCCAGCGGAATGTTGATGTCCGTATCTCTCGTCATAATCACCCTGATGCCAGGACTGTTTTCAAGCAGGACTTTCAGCTCACGGCAAAGGTCAAGCACTGCTTCCTTCTCGAGAAGCCCTCCGGGGCCGACAGCACCCTTTGCTTCCCCGCCATGTCCGGGGTCAAGAACCAAAACAATCCCTTTTTCATTTTCTTGTTCTCCCTTATCGGTGTTCTGATCTCGGGAGATAAATTTTTTCTCCACAAATGATATCGCGATCTCCCTTCCTCCGTCACCCGAAACATCTCCGGCATTATAGCTCCGCAGTCCGACATTCTTATAATAGAAGTAAAGTTTATCCCCTGACATGTAGGATTCGTGCGTGATGCGGTCAATCGCGGAACTGGACTTGAGATTGCCCTTGAACATAGGTGCAACTTTTGTTCCCGGAAAATCAAGCACCATGCAGAGGCTTCGGTTTTCCTTTTTATACAGCCTCGGTTCGGAAAGTTTCAACCTGAAAAGATCTCCTTCACAGGAAATTACCACATCAATCAAAGACATCATATCTTCGGTTGATCCGAAACTGAAACTGCCTGCTCCTGTGAGTTCGGGAATAAAATCCTTCATGTATGAAAGAGGGATCAATGTCTTGCCGTCCCTGACAACGGGAAGCCTGTCCAGTGTTATAAGTTCGTCACCGACAACGGCTATTCTGAGCTTTGTGGAAATGACAATATTAGAAGATGATGTTTGCAGAATAACTGTGCTGTCCTCTTCGGAAACAACTACCTCAATACCAAGGGATTTAAGACAGACAGGTTCAAAATACTCTGTTTCACCCAGCGTGAACGATTCAAAAGCGACAGCGTTATCTTTTGTAACAATCACATACTCGCCGCCCTTCACGAGGGGTGACATTACAAATACTGCCAGAATGAATAGAAGAAAACTGTTTCTCAAATTATTATGCTCCAGATGCATGATTCTAACAGCAGTCCTTCAGTCAGTCAAGAATTGAACAGAGGCCCGGCAAATTATCAGTTCAGAAATATCCGATTTTAAGAGTTCGGCAAAGCAAGACTTCGGGATTTTTCTTTGAGAGCTCAGGCCGGATAGCAATAAACACATCAATCTGACATTTATCTGTATTTATAAAAACGGATTACTCCTTCAACTTTCTGCAGGATTGTCATTAATACTTGACATGGCAGAATTATTGATATATAAATCCGTGTTCAAGCGAGGTAATGGTGTGTTAATGAAACAGAAAGAATTGAAACGCAAATAGTAAGGAGGTGGTGGAACTGAGTAGTGTTTTGAGGGGTTTTTAAATGCGGAATTTTCTTCTTTTTAATTTATTTGGAGGTTATTAAATGAAAAGAGTACTTTTGTTAATCGCGGTTGTCGGACTTCTTGCAGTTCCGTCAATGGCACAGGGCTGGTTTATCGAAATCGGGGACTGGTATTCAAAACCCGGCAACGCACAGGAATTCGGTGAATTTGTTGATAACGGCAAAAGCATTGAAACTCATGAGCCTGTTGAGTTCGATATGGACCACGAGCACTCATGGGAACTCGGATTCGGATACGATTCGGGTGACTACGGCGTATTCAGCCTGACCTACTGGAACGGTTACGAAGGAGATTACGAATTCTTCACCGATGACAGTCAATATGACGGAAACAGCAGCACATGGTTCACCCCGGGTGGCAATAATTACTACGATATGTTCTACGCTTTCGGAACTGACGCATGGACCGTTGATTTCAAATGGACAAACGGCTTCGGCGGCGAAGGCAAATGGAGCGGTGAATATTATGTCGGAATGAGATATTTCGATTACGAACTGTCAGCAAACAACTACAACTACTATGACTCAACCGACTGGGTCAGAAAGACATGGGATGCGAATTCCAACGGCCTCGGGTTCAGCGGCGGCGTTACCGGGATCTTCTCGTTCAGCGACAGATATTCGGTTCACGGCGGATTTGACATCGCCTTCCTGAGAGGGGACAGGGATGTGGACACCGACTGGGATGGATACAGCTGGGGTGAGGAGATGAAATTCTCCTATAACAACGAACTGTTCACCCAGTTTGGCATTGACCTCGGTTTCAAATTTTTCCTGACCGACAATCTTTATGGCGATTTCGGATACAAGTACAGCAGATGGATGGATGCTTCCACCAACCTGAAATTCAAGGAATTCGGACAAGTTGATCTTGATGAATCCGAAGATGTTACATGGGAAGGGTTCTATATGGCTCTTGGATGGGACTTCGGTAAATAAGAGTGGTCGAGGAAATTAAGATTTTTACTTTGGAGGTTATTAAATGAAAAGATTACTTTTGGTAACAGTGCTTGTCGGTCTTCTGGCAATTCCGTCAATGGCCGAAGGCTGGTTTGTGGAGATGGGTAACTGGTACGCTAAGCCGTCAAACGGACAGACATTCGGCCAGTATGTGGATGACAGCGGAAGCATGGAACATCATTATCCTGTTGAATTCGACATGGGTCACGACTGGACATGGGAACTCGGCTTCGGATATGACACAGGCGATTTCGGAGCTTTCAGCGTCAATTACTGGAACGGTTATGAAGACACATGGTCATACTATACAGAAGGCGCTGGAAGCGACTGGTGGTTTGAACCAAGCGGTCCAAATTATGACGATTTATACCACATTTTCACAACCAGAGCTTGGCAGGTTGACCTGAAATGGTCGAACACCTTCGGCGGAGACGGAAAATGGAGTGGAGAGTATTACACAGGTCTGAGATATTTCGATTATGAACTTGCGGCTTACAAGGAAGCTTACAACAGTTCAAGCGATTATTTCAGAATGTACTGGGATGACGATGTTTACGGCTTGGGCTTCTCGGGCGGCCTTTCAGGAATATTCTCTTTCACGGACAGGCTTTATCTTCACGGCGGGATGGACATTGCTTTTCTCGCAGGCAACAGGGAAGTGAATGTCTATAAAAGAGATGATTCAGGTGGCTGCTTTGATGATGAGATGACTTATAATGACGAAATCTTCACCCATTTCAATGTTGATTTCGGCTTTAAATTCTTCATCTATGAGGGTCTTTACGGCGATTTCGGATACCGCTACGCATCATGGATTGATACTGCAACGCAGATCGAATTCAAAGGCGGACCGAATGAGAACGACTTTGATAAGACCGAGGATGTTAACTGGGAAGGCTTCTATCTGAACCTCGGATGGGACTTCGGTAAATAGTTACCCTGTTGTTGATTTTAGATTTTATTTGGAGGTTTTTAAATGAAAAGAATATTAATGGCAGCAGCTATTATCGGACTTCTCACAGTACCGTCAATGGCTGAAGGATTTTTTGTTGAACTCGATACCTGGTACGCCCAGCCTGATAACTCTCAGGTTTTCGGCGCTTTCAAGGACGAGAGCTCCAGCAAACAGCTCTGGAGGCCTGTATCCTTCGAGTTCGACAATGAATTCACATTCGAACTTGTTTTCGGTTATGATTTCGGCACCTTCGGAGCTCTTTCCGCTTCCTACTGGGACGGTTACGATGACGGGATTGATTTCTATACCGATGATACTCAAAATGATGGTCATTCCAACACATATTTCACACCCGGCGGAAATATGTGGGATGAGATTTTCTTCCACTTTGAAACAGATGCCAAGCAGATTGAGATAGCCTGGAGCAACAGCGTTCCCGGAAAAGGGAAATGGACGGTTGACTACACGGTTGGTCTCCGCTATTTCGAGTACGATTTTGCGAGCTGGAATAGAAACTGGGACAGCACTGACGATGTTTACAAGTGGGCGAATTCCGAATCGGACGGTTTGGGATTGTTCGGCGGTCTGGGCGGTAACTTCGCGTTCACCGACAACTATTCAATCCACGGCGGTTTTGATGTTGCTTTCCTTTCAGGCGACAGGGATGTTTATTACGGGAGAGAATACTCCTGGGCAACATCCAACAACAAGGACTGGAGAAACTCGACCGACGAAACATTTGTTCAGTACGGACTTGATCTGGGCTTCAAGTTCTTCATCTTCCAGGGATTATACGGTGACTTCGGTTACAAATATGCCAACTGGAAGGATGTTGCAACAAGGGTCAACTACAAACAATATGGAATGATTGATGATGACGACACCTACAATGTAGGCTGGGACGGCTTCTATCTGAATGTAGGCTATGACTTCGGTAAGTAAGCAGCATAACGCTTAATTAACTGCTTAAATTAACCCGCTTGTCGAAAGATGAGCGGGTTTTTTTATTTTATGAAATTGGGTTTTTATTTCTGGAAAGGCCATTTCCAGAATTCGTTACACTGCGCGCAAAGGGTCCCCTTAAGTTCATTCCTGACCATCACATCCCTCAGCCGGTTGTATTTATCGGAATGCCAGATATCAACCAGTTTCTCTTTTGCAGCGTCCCCCATTATCTCCCTCGCTTCAGGATCCTTGCAGCAGAGGTTTACCCTGCCGTCCCAGCACACGAACATCTGGTTCCAGAGCTGATAGCACGGAAAGCCTTTAAGTTTGGCAGGGTTATGCTCCCCTTTGACCGAGTTGATCCAGGAATGGCACTCAAACACCTGTATTTCATCAAAGATTCCACCCCATTCAGTCCTGATGCCTTCAAGGTCTCCAGCTGTCTCTTCCATCAGAACAAAGTTAAGGACAGAAAAAGGCTTCCCCTTCTCTTTCTTCTTTTCCATAAAGTATCTGATATTGCTTATAAGCCGATCGAATTTCGCACCCTTTCTTATCTTCTCAAGCTTATTACTGTCCATGCTGTCAAGGCTGATAAAGATAACATCCAGATAATCAATTATCCTGTCTGTCATCTCCGGAGTTAGCAGGGTAGCGTTGGTTGTAGTTCCGAGAGGCTTGATCCCCTTCTCTTTCGCATACCGGAGCATTTCAGGGAAGTCAGGATGAAGCAGAGGCTCCCCGCTTCCGAGAGGCTGAAAAAATACTCCCCTGTGTTCCGCAACCTCGTCTGCAATTTTACGGTAAAGTTTGATATCCATGAAGCCCTTTCTGCGTTTCATCGTTGCGTTGAAGCACATGGAGCAGGCCAGATTGCAGTGGTTCGTCACCTCGCACAGGACCACAGCCGGAAATGACTGGGTGAGCCTGGGTTTGAAGTTTCCCGGAAGAGAGTATCTGACGGCATTTTCAAGAAGCCCCGCTGCTCTTAAAGCCTTTGCTGCTGTATCAGCGGGAGGGTTTTTGAATGGTTTGAAATTGTTGAGATGAAGCTTCAGTCTGGACAAAAGCTTGTTCATCTGTTTTTCCTGAACCATGATATTGTTTCGTCAAGCCCTTTTTCAAGGCTGTAGGAGGCCTTGAATCCCAGATTTCTTTCCGCCAGCCTCGTATCTGCAGCCGACCTCATAACTTCACCTGGCCGGGCAGGGAAATATTCCGCCGTTTCGGATGATCCGGTAATGTTCTTTATCGCCGAAAGAAGACCGTTCACCGACACCTCTCTTCCTTCCGCTATGTTGAAAACCTTTCCGCACTTCCCGATAGAAATATTGCAGGCATTTAAATTCGCGTTGAAAACATCTTCAACAAAAACGAAATCCCGCGTCTGCTCACCCGATCCATAAATCTTTGGAGACTCTCCGTCCAGAAGAGCGTTTATGAATTTCGGGACAACTGCGGCATAGTCTGACGCAGCGTTCTGCTTCGGCCCGAACACATTGAAATATCTGAGGCAGACTGTCTCAAGCCCGTAGAGCAAATGATAAAGTCTGCAATAATCTTCACCGATTAGCTTCGAAAGGGCATAAGGGGAAAGTGGGTTCGGAGGAACTGCCTCCGACAGCGGGATTTCCAGGGAATCCCCGTAAACCGAGCAGGAAGATGACAGGACAAGCCTCTTCACCCCTGCTTTTCGCGCTTCTTCCAGGATATTTAGCGTGCCGTTCACATTGACATCGTGGATAAGCACGGGATTTTCAACTGACTGCTGAACAGACGGGATTGCTGCCAGATGCAGAACAAGTTCCGCGCCTTTCATTGCTGAGCGGACATCGTCTCTGTCTCGGACATCCCCTCGCACCAAACGGATCTTCGCGGATACCACCGATAGGTTATCTTCTTTTCCTGAAGAAAAATCATCTAATACTGTTACTCTGTGACCGCGAAAAACAAGACGGTCAACAATATTGGAACCGATAAATCCCGCTCCGCCTGTTACAAGAAAATCAGCCATGCAGTTTCTCCGCCAGAATGCTGATAATCCTCTCTGTAGCATGTCCGTCCCATTTTTCCGGGACCGAACCCTTGCGCGCCCTGCCGGTTAGAATATCTTCCACGGAACTCATGATTCTGTCCCTGTCCGTTCCAACAAGAATATTGGTTCCTTCCGTTATCGTCTCAGGCCGCTCTGTGTTCTCTCTCATCGTCAGACAAGGGATTCCCATCACGGTTGTCTCTTCCTGAATGCCGCCCGAATCGGTCAGCACAAACTTCGAATGTTTCATTATGTAAAGAAAATCTGTGTAACTCACGGGAGGAAGAAGCCTGATCCCTTTAAGGGACTCTATCCTCTTCATCAGCCCGTGCTTTTCAGCCATACCTCTTGTTCGGGGATGAAGCGGAAAGATTATCTTCAGATCCGACTGTATCTCCTCAAGGATATCTATTACAGAGGACAGCTTTTCAGGAGAATCAACATTTGACGGCCTGTGGAGCGTAAGAGCGCAGTATTCATTCTCTCCTCGCATGTAATCGGGTTCCTTGATCCTGCATATATGCTTCATCAGGGTGTCAATCATCACATTTCCTGTGAAGAATATTTTCTCTTCCTTAACCCCTTCATTTCTTAAATTATCGCAGGCAAGTTTTGAAGTTGTGAACAGAAAATCTGAAATGCTGTCAGTCAGCACGCGGTTAATTTCCTCCGGCATTGTCCTGTCAAAACTTCTGAGTCCAGCCTCGACATGGGCAACCCTGACCCCCAGTTTTGAGGCCACCATGGCGCATGCTATCGTCGAGTTTACATCTCCTACGACGACGATCGCGTCAGGCCTGTGTTCAAGGATAACCCGTTCAAAACGGATCATTATCTCACCCGTCTGCACTGCGTGGGAGGCAGAACCGACCTCAAGATTTATATCGGGCTGAGGTATCCCGAGTACATCGAAAAAACTCCTCGACATCTCCGCGTCATAGTGCTGTCCGGTGTGTACGAGAAGCTGGTCAATCCTGTTTCCGCAATCCTCATTGTGCTTAACGACAGCTTCCATAATGGGAGCTATTTTCATGAAGTTTGGCCGTGCGCCTACAATATTGATTATCTTAACCATTTCCCACCTTTGTCTTCCGGTTTATCAAAAACATTTATCTCCCCAATTTAAATCCGGGTTCTATTATACTATCATCCTGATTTTTTGGCACATGCTTCTCTAAGTTTAACGGCAAGGCTGTAAGGGATGAACATATTGCCCTTTCCTGAGCCCATATCCACACCCGGTTTGTTTTCTCCGTGAAAATCCGTCCCTCCGGTAACGACAAGGCCTTTCTCTTCTGCAAGGCCGAGATACATTGCAGTCTGATTTTTCGTGTGTTTGCTGTAATAAACCTCAATTCCGGCAAGCCCAAGACCGATAAGAACATCCAGAAAAGCACCGAGATCTCTCCTGTCCTTCATTTCAAGGCCGTGCGGATGAGCAATTACAGGTAGTCCGCCAGCGGACCGGATGATATTCACTGCGTTCGTGAACTTTACCCTGTCCCTTTCCGCGTAGGCCGGGCCGTCCTTACGCAGATATTTATTGAACGCCTCGTAGAAATTTCCGACATACCCCTTTTTCATCATCACCCTCGCGAAATGAGGCCGTCCGACGGCCCCTTCCCCTGCTTCTTCAAGAATCTCATCATAGGTCAGCTCAAATCCGAGTTCGTTAAGTTTCTCAATTATCCGCAGGTTCCGCTCTCCTCTCTTTTTCTTCAGGCGGTCAAGTGTTTCGTTAAGGGTTTTGTTGCGGTAGTCAATCATATACCCGAGGAGATGAAATGGCGTTCCCTCGTGATCCACACTGAATTCCACCCCGGGGAAAACCTCGACTCCCAGCAGTTCTCCCTCAATCAGGGCCTCCTCGACGCCGGAAACATCATCATGGTCGGTAATCGCAACCGCCAGTATCCCCTTCTCCAGTGCATACCGAACAACCTCCCGCGGAGTGAATGTCCCGTCTGAAGCGGTGGTGTGAATATGAAGATCTATTCTGCCTTTTTCCATTCTCACTGCTCAGAGGTAACCGAGGTCCTTGAGCCTCTTCTCCACCTTCTCTCTATCTTTTCCGGTATAGGGGTCATCATTCCCGTCATTTTCAAGATAACCCAGTTCTTCAAGAGAGTGAATAACCTTCTCCGCGCTCTGCGCAGGCGTTTCCTCCGATGTTGACAGCACGAGCTCCGGGGACAGCGGTTCCTCGTAAGGATCAGAAACGCCGGTGAAATTCTCTATCTTTCCCTCCCTCGCGAGCCTGTACATTCCCTTGACATCCCGTTCCTCGCATACCTCTATGGGACATTTTACGAATACCTCCAGAAAATTCCCGATTTGCTTTCTGGCGTATTCTCTTGCCTCACGGTATGGAGATATGGCTGAAACCATGCATATGACACCGTTCCTCGTGAGCAGCTTCGCGACAAATGTCATCCTCATGTTGTTTGTGTTCCTGTCTTCTTTCGAAAAACCGAGATCTGCGGTGAGGCTTTCTCTTACCGTGTCGCCGTCCAATCTCTCCACCCTGCAGCCTTTCTTTTTGAGAATTTCCTCAATAAGTTTGGAAACCGTTGTCTTCCCCGCCCCGGAAAGCCCCGTGAACCAGATAGTGACTCCTTTTTGCTCCATGTTTAATCCTTTCCTATAACCTTCCCCTGCATATCCGGGGGAACTTCGATGCCAAATAAATTAAGAATTGTCGGGGCTATGTCCATTATCTGAAGCCCTTCCATCTCGGTCTTGTTTTTCGGACCAGTTCCGTCGTTATACATGAAAATACCGAATCTGTCGTGGTTTGCGCCGTCAGGCCCGGTGTCGTTATCGTTCGTGAAAACACATCCGTGACCAATGCTTCCAACCGACCGCCAGTCCAGATTCCCGAAATAAACAATCAGGTCGGGAGGAATGTTCTTTATATTACGGTAAACATCTTCCGGTCTGTATGTCTTTGTTTCGAGCGATTTCCCGTGCTCATCAACCATCGCTGCGAGTTTTGATGCAATTTCAAACCTTACCGCATCCATCTGCCCTTCAGGAACAATCCCTTCCGGTTCCCGACCTGCAACATTAATGAATATCCTTCCGTAATATCCGCCGTAACCCCATGCTCTTGTCCGTTCCCAGTCAACCCTGCATTCAGAAAAAGGCGTGACGGAATCCGGCATTTTCTTCAAAACCAAGTAGCCCTCGCTGATAAGCCATTCGTTTACGCATACCCCGCCGAGCATCGCCTTCGCCCCGTGGTCTGAAACGATCATGACGGATGCATCCGGAGCACTGTTTATCAATTCTCCTATTCTGCGGTCAATGTATCTGTAATAATCCAGAATTGTGTTTTCGTAAACATTTCCCTCTACATAAGCAGGATGTCTGCTGTCCATATATTTCCAGAAGGCGTGATGTATCCTGTCCGTTCCAATTTCCACAAGAGCAGTGAAGTCCCAATCGCGGGTATTCATAAGATGTTCAGCGAGACTGAATCTCTTATCCGTCATTTCATAGATTACCGACAGAAGCCTGTCCCTGTCGTTGGTTCTGAAATCATCCGCATCCAGAATATATTCCCCTACCGTTTCCCTAATCTCGTTCTTCAGTTCTTCCGGATAGGTATAGCGAGAGCCTGTATCGGGGGTCAGAAATCCGCTAACCATAACCCCCTTGAGAGGCGAAACAGGATATGTCTGCGGAACACCTATTATGATGGATGCCAAACCTTTCTCTGTAAGTATATCCCACACTCTCTGTTCCTTAACGGCTTTTGAAGTCGCGATCCACATTTCGTCGTAGGAATAATCCTTCCGATTTCTGAACCCATAGAACCCCAGCGTTCCGGGATCCTTTCCCGTGAACATTGATGCCCACGCAGGTATGGTTATCGGGGGGATCGTACTTTCAAGTTTTCCGTATGCCCCTGTTGACATGAGTCTGTCCAGAACGGGGAGTTCAGCCCTCCACCTGTCAAAAATAAATTCCGGCGGAGCGCAGTCCAGGCCGATGAGTATGAGTCTTTTCATTTCCTGTTTTTCATTGCTTCAATCAGAACGGCAGAAACCTCCGGACGGGTCATCTCAACTGGAAGCATTTCTCCAGCGGAGAGCAGCCTTCTGACTTCCGTGCCGCTCAGGAAAACCCTCTCTTCCTTTCCGTGGGGACATGTTTTCGCGGTCGCCATGCCTTCACATTTTCTGCAGTAGAATGAATTCTCGAAAAAAAGCGGGGTTATTGTCAGCTCTCCGGGGCGCAGTTCCCTGAATATATTCTGCGCGTCGTAAGTTCCGTAATAGTTCCCGACACCCGCATGGTCCCTGCCTACGATAAAATGAGTGCATCCGTAGTTCTGACGGCATATCGCGTGAAAGATTGCCTCCCTTGGCCCCGCATATCTCATCGTTGCGGGGAAAACCGTCATTACAGAACGGTCTGCGGGATAATATTCCTTCATGATTATTTCATATGTCCTTATCCTGTCAGCAGCTGGAATATCGTCCCCTTTAGTCTCGCCGACAAGGGGATGGATGAGTATTCCGTCAACTATCTCAAGGGCGCACTTCTGCAGATATTCATGGGCGCGGTGAATCGGGTTTCTTGTCTGAAAAGCCACAATAGTCGCCCACCCTTTTGAAGCAAACAGCTCTCTCGTCCCGGACGGGTCGAGACGGTATTTTTCAAAATCGTTATGCACCTGTCTGTTCAGCACCTTCACCTTCCCGCCGATACAGACTTCCCCGCTTTTAAAGAGTGAAGCCACTCCGGGATGGTTTTCATCATCGGTTCCATAAACCTTCACAGCCTCATTTTTTATGCCCCGGCTGAAAACATCTTCAACGGATATAATTGCAACAGGCTTCCCGGTGGCGTTTTTCAGACATATTTCGCTTCCAGCCTCCGGAGGGTCAGAAATTCCTGAAACGGAAAAAACCACCGGGATGCTCCAGAGGGTTCCATCGGCAAGATGCATATCCTCCAACACCTGCCGATAGTCCCGCTCAATCATGAACCCTTCCAGCGGGCTCATTGCCCCGCATGCAATCATGTCCAGATCGGCAAGCTCTCTTTCAGAAAGAGTGAATGAACGCATCCCGGAAGACCTTTGCAGAAGCTCTTCCCTTTCAGCTCCGGTAACAAGACGGTTTCTAAGCTGACCGCCGTGAGGAGATATCTGACTATTCATTTGGCTTATTCCCTTTATAAAACAGACGGAACCGCCTTCCATCCCGTTATTAAAACCGGTAATTATAAACTCGTGAACCTTTTAGTCAAGGAATGTCCCGGATCGTGTCATAAATCCCATTTATTTCTGACAAAACTCATCGCTTCCTCTTTCGATTTAACATTCCCTTCCAACTGTTCCTCACGGACGGCACCGAGGATTTCCCCGAAAATCACACCCGGCTCAAGCCCCATGTAAATAAGATCATTTCCTGTTATCAGCGGTTCAGGCCTTATCTCCTCGCTGGTGAATTCCTTCAGTTTTTCAGTACAGAAATCATGGGAAGACATATCTCCATGGCTCCCCATACAGTCCAGCCGGTTGAGCTCCAAGTGGAGATCAAACCGTTCCATATCCAGGAACCGCTTCAGGGTGCTCTGGCGCATCTTCTTCACTTCCATGAACTTAAGATGCTCTCCTACCAGAGAGGTTATCAGTTCTGTATCTTTTCTTGAAAATTTGAACCTTCCGCAAATTTTCGCTGCCATACCCTCGCCGACCTTAGCATGCCTGTCAAAACGGATCCTGTCTCTTATTTTGAAAGTAGGCGGTTTCCCGACATCATGCAGAAGGACCGCCATCGCAAGCACCGGATCATTGCTGTTCATAAGTTCCAGCATTAGTTTCGTATGTACAAAAACATCGCCCTCCGGATGAAACTGAGGAGGCTGCTCAACCCCCTTCATCGCTTCAACTTCAGGAAGAATATGTTTAAGCAGTCCTGATCCGCTGAGCAGTTCCAGCCCCGAAGACCCCTTCCCGCAGGTAAGAATTTTTATCAGCTCCTCCCTTATCCTTTCGCGGCTGACCGTCATAATCCCTGATGACAAGTCCTTCAGTGCGTTGAATGTCCTGTCCTCTATCCGGAACCCCAGCCTTGACGCAAATCTCACCGCGCGCATAAGCCTGAGTTTATCTTCGTTAAAGCGTTCCGAGGGATCCCCGATCGCTCGGATCACCTTACTGTCTATATCCTCTCTGCCTCCCACAAGGTCTATCGTCTCGTCTGTAAACGGATCATAATACATTCCGTTCACGGTAAAATCCCGCCGCCCCGCGTCCTCTTCAAGCGATGAGAACTCGATCGCGTCCGGCCTTCTGCCGTCGCTGTACCCGAGGTCCTTCCTGAAAGACGCAACCTCATAGTTTATTCCGTCAACAGGAATTATCATGACCCCGAACTGCTCCCCTACCGGAATATTCCTAGGGAAGAGTGTTTTTATATCCTCCGGAAGCGCGTCTGTGGCAATGTCAATATCACTGATCTCCCTGCCCAATATCCTGTCGCGTGCAAAACCTCCGGCATATAACGCACGGAATCCTTTTCCCGCGAGTTTCTCTGCGATATGCAGCGCGCCATGTTCAAGTTTGTTCATATCATCCTTTCATCAATACCACAGTATAAGAACCGGAGCGGGTTTTCGCAAGTGTTCGATTTCAATCGAAATTGACTTGCATCTGTTCTATATATATACTGTTCAGTTATTTTAATATGAAAGGAGACCGATATGCTCGGCAAACTGCAGGAAGATTTGAAAACCGCTATGAAGGGAGGAGACAGGAACAGAGTGAATGTCCTGAGGATGCTTATCTCCGAATTCAAGAATGAACGAATAAAGAAAGGTTCAGACCTGACGCAGGATGATGCAATTTCACTGCTTAAAACAGCCGTGAAAAAAAGAAAGGATGCCGCTGCACTTTACCGTGAAGGAGGCAGGGAAGACCTTGCCGTGAATGAAGAGGCTGACATCCCTGTAATTGGAAGCTACCTGCCTGAACAGCTCTCCCGCGAGGAAACCGAAAGGATTGTCACGGAGATAATCACGGAATCAGGAGCCTTGGGAATCAAGGACATGGGCAGGGTCATTGGGGCTTTCATGGCAAAATACAGGTCTGTTGCCGACGGGTCAATGGTCCAGGAAATAGTTAAAGGAAAACTTTCTTGAACATATTATTTTCGTCAGTCCTCGCAAAAGGTGGGATGTGGCAACTTATTGATCAGACGGGATGGTTCGGAAAGGCTATTCTTCTGCTTCTGCTTGCTGCCTCAATTTCGTCGTGGGCTGTGATGGCTTTTAAATTCAAGCATTTCAGAACAATCCACAAAAAGAACAGCTCGTTCAGAACTGCGTTCAGAAAGTGCAACAGCCTGCTGGAAGT
This sequence comes from uncultured Acidobacteriota bacterium, assembly GCA_964509835.1. Lineage (GTDB taxonomy): Bacteria > Acidobacteriota > CAZDZC01 > CAZDZC01 > CAZDZC01. Next base: position 20,279 of record CAZDZC010000004.1, on the reverse strand, counting down.
GAAAGACCTCGCGTCAAAATACCATCCCTCAACCCTTACCGGGGTTTTCAGAATAGGTTATGATGAACTGCTTCTTCAGAGCAGAAGAACTTCAAAAGGAAAAGAGCAAACCACTCTTCCTTTCAGGGAATCTGCCGCGTTTGATCTTCCTTCCTTTGAGCGCGCCCTGAGCCGAGGGAAAAAACTGGAGCTTGAATCTCTGAGAAAAAAACTGGTCATCCTGGCTTCAACCGGAAGCGTCTCGCCTTTCATAGGACTTTTCGGAACCGTCTGGGGAATAATAAATTCCTTCCAGCAGATAGGGATCCAGCAGTCCGCTAATCTCGCGGTTGTCGCGCCGGGAATCAGCGAAGCCCTTGTTGCGACTGCCGTCGGGCTGTTCGCAGCAATACCCGCTGTTGTGGGTTACAATTATTTCAATGAGAGAATAAGAAGCTTTGCGACTGATATAGACGACTTCTGCCTCGAACTCGTAAACATACTTACGAAGGTGATGAAGGATTCATCCGCGGACGAAAGAGAGAAATGATTCTCAACGACAGCCATACAGAATTCGCTCATGACGAGCCCATGGCGGAGATCAATGTGACCCCGCTTGTGGATGTCATGCTTGTCCTTCTGATTATTTTCATGGTAACCGCCCCTATGATGAAGGTCGGAATAGATGTTGACCTCCCCACCGCAAAAAATGTATCGGTCCATGAAGAAGAACGGCTTATTATTTCAATGAACAGAGACGGAGATATTTATCTGAATGAGGAGATAGTGAACATAAATCTTCTTCCCGAAAAAATAGTAATTCTTAGCAGGATCGGCAATGTATCGGTTTTCCTTCAGGCTGACAGCAGCATTCCTTACGGTCAGGTGATAAAGGTTATGGACATTCTTAAATCAGGAGGGGTGGAAACTGTTTCGCTTGTCATGTCACCTGTGGAAAGGAGAACGGAACGGTAATGCCTTCGTTTAAAAAATATCTGATATCGTCAATCGCTGTTCATGCCGTGATACTCCTGGCGATGATAATCACCCCCGGCTTTGCTAAAAAAAATTACAGTTTCCCGGAAGGATATAAAGTAAAAATGGTCAGTCTTCCGAAAGGGACGATGACTGCAGGGCGCGGAAAACCTGCACCTGAACCATCATCCACGAAACCTGATTCTGCTGAGTCTGAAATTCAAAAACCGGTTCCTCTCGCTCCGGAAGCAAAAGCCCCCCCGAAAAAACCCGGTCCGATTTCAATGGAGACTGATAAAATACCTACTGAGGACGAAAAAACATCCGCTGTTCCTGATCAGTCTGCTGTTGAAAATGATCCGTCAGGCACTACGGGGAACAGCAATGGTGGTTCTGACTCAGGCACCGGACAGGGAATTCCTGGACTTGAAACGGGGGATGCAGGTGTTGTCGCCCATCTCGACACAGAGGATTTTGAGTATCTATGGTATCTTGAGAATATCCAGCGCAAATTGTCGTCAAACTGGGTGAAGCCTTCATGGACTGGAAATGACGGAAACTCCAGTGTTATAATATATTTTCAGGTTCTTTCCGACGGAAAGATAATAAATGCGGAAGTGAAGGAATCCAGCGGCATATCAAGCACAGACAGGGCCTGCCTCAGAGCCGTCATCGCATCCAGCCCGCTGCCCCCGCTTCCGAGAGGTTTCAGGGAAAATAAACTGGGAGTCCACTTCAGGTTCATAATATGAAAAAATTTAGTTTCGCATCGCTGCTTCTTCTGTTTGCAACTGTCTTAACCATAGCCGAAGATGTATATCTGAGCACAAGCGAAGGAGTTTCCCGCATAAGCATAGCGGTTCCGGAAATTGTGTCCCGGACATCAGCAGGATCTGAAGCAGTCAGGACGATACGGGATGTCGTGATAAGCGACCTTGAATTCACAGGGCTCTTTTCGGTTGTGAACCCTGAATATTACGGATACATTCCGAATAAAAGCCTGACCGATATCCGTTTCGAGGACTGGCGCTCGATTGGCTCGGATGCCCTTTTCACGGGAACACTGGAACTTGCGGGCGGAAATATTGTTGTAGAGGGAAGGCTTTTCGATGTCAAAACAAAACAGATGATAATCGGTAAAAGATATCAGGGTCAGCCTGAGCTCGCCAGAAGAATCGCGCACATGCTTGCCGATGAGATCCTCTACCATTACACCGGCAGGAAGGGAATCCTGACAAGCAGGATTACATTCTCTTCGGACAGGGACGGCAAAAAAAACATCTGGATCATGGATTACGACGGAGGTAATGCGAAAAAGATAACTAGAGGAGGGGAACTGAACATAACCCCTACCTGGTCGCCGGACGGAAAATACATAATTTACACATCGTACAAGGGCAGCCAGCCTAATCTTTACATTGCCGAAAGCAGCGGTGCAAATGTCTATCAACTCACTGATTTTGAGGGATTGACGACAGGAGGAATATTTTCTGATGACGGAAGCAGGATTCTGTTCAACTCTACACGGGACGGAAATTCTGAACTGTATGCGATGGACAGGAACGGCAAAAATTTGCGCCGGCTGACAACCCACAACGCGATTGATTCCTCGGGCTGCTGGTCCCCGACAGGACGGCAAATAGCATTCACATCAGACCGTTCCGGAACTCCTCAAATATACATCATGGATACGGAAGGAACAAATGTGAAACGCATTTCATGGGATTCAAACTACTGCGATTCACCGGCATGGTCTCCTGACGGGAGTAGAATTGCTTATACCGCAAGGAATTCAGGCCGGTTTCATATAGCGGTTTATGACATTGAAAAAAACAGTACGGAATTTCTGACTGCGGGGTGGCATAATAACGAAAGCCCATGCTGGTCCCCCGATGGAAACATGATAACATTCGCTTCAGACCGGACAGGCAAATGGAACATATTTATAATGAGAAAGGACGGCTCGATGCAAAAAGCCGTCACAAGTGAAGGCAATAATAAAACCCCCGAATGGGGCAATCAGAAGGAAGGATAAAAAATGAAAAAACTTGTGATGTTTATCGCAATCTCTGCAATGTTATTTTCGACAGCGTGCATGAAGAAGCATATCGGGGACAGGAAAATTACCGGAAGCCAGAATGAACTGGAAATTAAGGATACTGTATCCCTTAACGAACAGAAAACCCCCTCTGAAGATGAAGGCTGGCAGCCCGTTTCTGAGGGCAGTGTCGGAGAAAGCTATATTGATTATGACAACGAAAATGAAACCGTTAATGATTCAGGTCTTCAGGCAATTTATTTCGAATTTGACAGCTCAGCCCTGACCGAGGAAGCCAGAAGCATCCTGTTTCAGAACTCCCGCATCCTGAAGGAGAAATCTGATATGGCAATCATTATAGAGGGTCATTGCGACGACAGGGGAACTGATGAATATAACCTCGCGCTTGGCGACAGAAGAGCGGAGAGCGCAAAAAACTATCTTATTTCGATGGGTATCAGCGCGTCGCGCATACAGACAATCAGCTACGGCGAAGAGCTTCCCGCTGTTCATGGCGAAACGGAAGATGCATGGTCGAAAAACAGACGATGCCAGTTTTCAAAAAGCAATTGACGGCAGGGAGTGAAGAGATGAAAAAAATTATTGTCATTATTGCATTAACAGCGGCAGCTCTTTTTACCGGGTGCGTCCCGATGCAGTCCAAAGCGGTCCAGACCTCGCAGATGGAGGTAGATATCAGCGAGATTAGGCAGGACATCTGGAAGATAAGTAAAAACAGCGCTGAATTTAAAAAAGAACTCGAAACCCTTCAGGCAATGCTTAATGAACAGAGAGACAACGACTCCAAGCTCCGGGCTGATCTTCTGCTGGAAATAAGAGAACTTACAACCGAGATGCAGATACTTTCAGAAAAACTGAACGACACAAATGCAAGAATATCCGGGATGGCAAACAAATCTGTTTATTCATACTCTCCGGTAACCGGGACTGACCCGGAAGAGGGATCCGAAACTGTTGCCATCGGCAGCGCAGGTCCTGAAGAGCTTTACAACACAGCATACGCTGATTTTCTCAAGGGGAATTATCCTCTTGCTATAATGGGTTTTGAAGAATATATTGAGCAATATCCCGAAAGTGAACTTTCCGATAACGCTCTTTACTGGGTAGGTGAGTGTCACTATTCGCAAAAGGAATTCGAAAAAGCAATCGCGGTGTTCACAGAGGTGATTGGAAAATACGAGGGCGGCGACAAAACCCCGGATGCCATCCTCAAGAAGGGATTTTCCTATCTTGAGCTGAACCAGACGGCTCAGGGAGTTGTTCAGCTTCAGGGCCTGATTGAGAAATACCCGCATACCCAAGCTGCACGAACTGCGAAGCAGAAGCTTGAGGATATATTCTGATTCTCAGTAAAACAGCCGGCACGGTTTGACAATCTCTCAGAAGAAACTTATATTCTTCCGACACGGTAAGGATTCCGTTCAGGTGTAAAGTGATCAGACCGGCTGTTGTATCCATATTGATTCCATGTCTTCTGATATGTGCCTTAATCACAGAAGCAGATGCAGGGGGGATTGTGCCTGATCAGAGATCAACTCTCCGCAGTGATCTTGTCTATCAGAGCATTCCTGAAAACAGCCTTGTTCCATACATCGTAAAATTCAGAGAAAAGCCTGACGGGGTAAATCCGGTTACATATTTCCCGGACGGTTCATGTATAGTTCTGCTGACAGCGGAAGAAAAACAAAGGCACTCGGACGGGTCTGCGTTATTCTCCATCTACCAGCCAGGCCATAAACTTCTTCCGGAAGTGGTCAAAATTCTTGATGAAATTCCAGATGAATGGGTATGTTTAAGAGTTTCTCTGTTCAGAGATGCAAAGCATGATGGCATTGAACTGCAGATATTGAACGCCTTCAAAGGAACGGTGTCCGGACAGGGAGAAAGATTGAGGATCTCCGTTCCTCCGGAAACAGCATCAAAGGCTGTGAGATTCCTTGCCTTCTCACCGAAGGTTGAATATATCGAAGCTTGCGGAGAGCCCGCACCCTCAAACAATGATGCGGCATGGGTCGGCCAGTCATACTCCTATTCAGTGGATCCAATCCCGGTCTGGACAAACGGGGTCACAGGTGACGGAGAGGTGATCGCAATAGCCGATACAGGGCTTGACGCAGATATGTGTTATTTCCATGACGAAACGGAAGGGCTTCCTTCTTCATCATTGAACCCTCTGCACAGAAAGGTCATTTCATATCATTACTGGACAACACTGATGAACTGGGACGAGGACCGACACGGCACTCATGTGGCAGGAACGGCTTCCGGAAACAATTTATCCGACAGCGGAAATGTGTTCCTGTCCTTCCCTGCCCATGACCACGCAGACGGAATGGCTCCCGGCGCAAAACTTGTAATCCAGGATGTGGGCAATACTTCGTTTTTCAACATCCCGGATTATCTTTACGGAATGTTTGAACAGGCGTACGCTGACGGTGCCAGAATACACAACAACAGCTGGAACGACACAAGTACTGCATATACCGGATGGAGCAGGGATATTGATGAATTCATCTGGAACAACCCCGACATGAACATAGTGTTCTCAGCAGGAAACTCAGGCCCCTGTTACAGCACGAAAGGCGTAACCTCGCCTTCCACCGCAAAGAACTGCATAACAGTCGGCGCAGCTGAACATGGTTCGCTCGACCCGGAAAGCATCATGTGCTGGAGTGGAAACGGCCCCGCTGACGACGGAAGGCTGAAACCTGATGTGGCAGCACCCGGAAACAAAGTAATTTCAGCAAATACAGACGCGGACATAAACAGCTTCAACTGCACTTCCAGAATAATGAACGGAACAAGCATGGCTGCGCCGGCAGTTTCCGGCTTTGCCGCTTTGATCAATGAATATTTCAAAAAAGGGTTCTATCCGTCCGGGACAGAAATTCCTTCAGACGGGTTTTCCCCTACGGCCGCTCTTACCAAAGCGGTCATTGTCAACTCAGCCCGGAACATGACCGGCGCGTACACGAAAGGGGACGGCTCGGCTTCCTACGCTCCCTCCCCGGCGATGGGACAGGGTTGGGGAAGGGTTCTGCTTGATGACGCTCTTTATTTCAGCGGGGACAGCAGAAAACTGTGTATAATGGATAACACGGACATAGCACAGGGGGAGAGTATTGAATTCGATATCCCTGTCGGGAGCACTGCTGAACCCCTGGAAGTAACGCTCTGCTGGTCTGACTTCCCCGGAACGCCTGTCGCTTCCCCTAACATTGTCAACAATCTAGACCTGTCCGTCACAGTGCCTGACAGTTCCTTCTATTTTGGAAATAACTACTCCGGTGGGGTTTCGGTTACGGGAGGAAGCGCCGACAATCTCAATGTTGTGGAAAGCGTCAGACTTGAAGCACCATCCCCCGGCATTTACGGAATAACAATAAACGGTTCAGCCGTTCCGGCGGGTCCCCAGCCCTTCGCGCTTGTTGTAACAGGAGATATAGACTTTTCATCAGCCACCGTATGGCTGGACAGCAAATGTTACAACTGCATTTCAGAAATCAATATAACGGCAAGGGATGAAGATCTTTCGGGCTCCGGCGCGTATACTGCGGATATTTTCAGCACTACCGAAGCCACCCCTGAAACCGTCCCGCTGACAGAAATTACGGCAGGCTCAGGATTTTTCAGGGGTTCCATCCTCACTGCTTCCGGGACCCCTTCAGCCGATTCAATTCTTCAGGTTTCAGAAGGGGACACTGTTACAGTCAGGATTGTTGACGCGAAGGATTCACAGGGGAACCTGAATGTCATGGTTGAAAGCACGGCATCAGCAGACTGCGTTTCCCCTGCGATCAGCAATGTGGCAGTATTGGAGGTGACTGAAACCTCCGCTTCGATATCATGGACAACGGATGAAAACGCGTCATCAAAATCAGATTACGGCACTTCCGCCCCTCCGTCGCTGTCCGTTGCGGAAGCCGGCATGGTTACATCCCACATCATCGTTCCAGAAAACCTCTCCCCATGTGAATTTTATATCTTCTCTGTCAGTTCGGAAGACCCGTCCGAAAATCTGTCAACAGACGACAACAGCGGAAGCTGGTATTCGTTTACAACAAAAGGCAGATTGTATCATCTCGTCGAACATCTTGACTCCGATCCGGAGTGGTCCAAAACAGGCGACTGGGAATTCGGCATTCCCGAAGGAAGAGGGGGGCTATTTTCCGGCAACAGCGACCCAGCAACTGCGTTTTCCGGCGCAAATGTTTATGGAAACGATCTTTCCGGTGACGGTGACTATCCCGAAAACGCATCCGGGTTCTATCTTGAAACCCCGTCCGTTGATCTGACAGGCTTTTACGGAATACATCTTGAATTCATGCGTTTTCTGAATGTTGAATCGGTAAGCTTTGACGAGACGGTCATTGAGGTTTACGAAAATCCGTCATGGAATGTCGTATGGCGGAATCCGAAGGAGATTGCAGACAGCGATTGGGCTCTTATTGACATCGATATCTCGAACTACGCGGACAACAACCCCGACTGCAGGGTGAGATGGAAACTGACCTCAAACGGATCCTCTTCCTTCAGCGGATGGAACATTGACGACATAAGCATTTACAGCCTGAGGAACTGCGGAGAAGGGATCATATCTCTTTACCAGCCTTCTTACGCATGCGGAGAAAACATACCTGTAACGGTAAGTGATTTGCATCTGAACACCGATCCGGGAATTGCCGAAACAGTTTCCATTGAAATCTCAAGCACTACCGAAAGCGTTCCTGAGACGGTTATTCTCACGGAAGAAACAACCGACAGCGATATATTCACAGGCATGATTCCAACGGTTTCCGGCTCCCCATCCCCGGATGGAACTCTTCAGGTAACCGACGGTGATATTATTACCGCAACCTATTATGACAGCGATGACGGCACAGGCTTCCCGGCTTCAGCCTCAGACACGGCAGACGCATCCTGCGCGCCTCTCCTCAGATATCAAAGTCACTCGGTTGATGATTCACTTTGCGGAGCTGACAGCGCCGCAAACCCGGGAGAAACATTGATAATACCGGTAACTCTCGCAAATGACGGCAACGCCGAGGCACAGACAGTCTCTGCTGTCCTCACTTCTCTGACGGCCGGGGTGTCTGTCACAGACGGGACAGCAACATTCCCCGACATCGCACCTGCCGGTTCCGGACAGTCAGTCAGCCCTCATTTCGAAATAGTGCTTTCCCCGTCTGTTCCTTGCGGCAGCTATATGGATTTCAACTTGGATATTTCCTGCTCCGCCGGGAATTATACTTCTTCATTCAGCATTGAAACGGCAGGAGCGGCTCCTCTCACCGATGAGGCGGGAGGGACGGGAAACTTACTGACCAGTGAAAAAACTGTGGCTGGAAATGTATATTCTGTCGCAACATCAACTGTGATAGAGGAGATAGAATTTTATATTGATGTTCAGGAAGCCGCTGATCTTGTTTTCGTTGTTTATAAGGGAACATCGCTGACCGACGACTATACAAGAATATACCAGAACGAAGTTCCGGCGCAGGGCCCCGGGGAAGGTTTTTACAGTTCGGGCACGGTGCACATCCCGGTGTCGTCCGGAAAATATTATTTCATCGGGCTGACATGGACATCAGGAGATATTAATATACAATACGGCCCTTCAGCCCCGAAGGAAACGCTGTTCGGCTCGCTCGAAACGATGAAAACCGCGCCCTATCCGCCGGGCGATATTCTGGCTCAGGACCAGGTTGGGGGAGATTACGGTTTTCTCCAGAGGATAACCGCCCTGTCGCAGTGCGATGTCTGGAACAGTTCGCCCGATGCCGCTTTCATCATCAACTCCCATCCGCTCTGCAGCGGTTCGGAAGTCCGGTTTACCGATATCTCAACAGGTGCACCGGATTCGTGGGAATGGGACTTCGACAGCAACTCTGTCACTGACAGCACGGCTGCCAATCCGGTTTACACCTATTCCTCAGCGGGAAGCTACACAGCCTGGCTGACAGTGTCCGACGCGGACGGAAATGATTCAGCGTTCAGAAACATATTAATCAACGAAACGCCATTGGCGGCATTTACCTCCGATTCCCCGGCTTTGCAGGGTCAGCCCCTCTCGTTCACCGACCTGACGGCCGGAGGGACAGCCCCATACAGCTACAACTGGGATTTCGGTGACGGGGCCGTGTCCTACTCGCAGAACCCTGTTCACACATATAGTTCGGCAGGAAGCTACACGGTAATCCTCTCGGCGGAAGATGCAAACGGATGTTCCGGTTTAACCTCTTCGGCCGTTCAGATAGTATCCGCCCCTCTTCTCAGATATCTGAGCCACATTGTTGACGACAGTTCAGGGAACGGCAGCGGCTCGCCCGACCCGGGAGAATCCTTCCTGCTCACGATTGTCCTTGAAAACACCGGAACCGTAGCTGCCACCTCAGTGACCGCGGACATATCATCTCCGACACTGGGGATCACTATTACAGCGGCATCGTCTGCATATAATGACATCCTTCCAGGTTTTTCTCAATCATCCCTGACGGCTTACGAAATAACTGCGGACACGGCCATCGCTTGCGGGACGCCGATTGAAATAACCATCAGCATTTCATGTGCTCAGGCTTCATGGCAGGAGGAGCTTACCATCCCCTTCTCATCCGACTTGCAGGAACCATTTATGGTGGCAATCTTTCAGGACCATGACCCGTGGGGGTTCACTCCCAATCAGGAGGTCCTGATTGACAGCGGTATTACCGTCCACTTTTATCACTCGTCAGACATGGGAATGGTTGATCTCAACCCCTACAGAATAATCATCTCCACTTCCCAGCAGGAACGCAGATATTACGAAAAGGTCGCGGAGAACAGGGACTGGTTTGAGCAGTGGATAGCAGCCGGAGGGATTTTCAAATGGATCGGCTACACTTTTACCACAGAAGACTACAGCGATCTGACCATGCCGGGGAACTGGCATTCGGTTTACGGCTTCTCTAACGCTCTCGCGATTGCCGATGCGGGGCATCCTGTTTTTCATCAACCGGAAACAGTTGTCGCCCTGGATCTGAGAATCGCGTCGGGATATATTGCTTCTTCCCCTGCAGGAGCTTTAACGCTTGCAGTGGACACCAAAACCAATCCCGGACAGCCTGTGACGCAGGAATGGGATTTCGGAAAGGGTAAGGTTATTGTAACCCTTCAGGGGCTTGAAGCGGACTGGTCAAACGGCAGAACCGCTCTACACAAAAATTTCATTCTGTATGATCCGGCGGAGGGATACTGCGACAGTGTCGGCTCCCCGCCGGTATCGTCATTCATGGTTTTCTCGTCCCCGCAGTGCGGAAATATCCCGGTCACCTTCACAGACACCTCGGCAGGGCTTCCGCAGGACTGGAGCTGGGATTTCGATGGGGACGGCTTCGGGGACAGCACCCTGCAGAACCCCGTTTACACCTACACCGCCCACGGGACCTACACCGCGGAGCTGACTGTTTCCGACGGTGACGGCCAGACAACATTTTCCTCTCAGGTGGTCATCGACCTTCCGGAGCCGTCGTTCACGACGAACTCTCCGCTCACAGTCGGTGAAACAGCTTTATTCGCAGGAGCGGTTTCTGACGGAACTCCCCCTTATGATTATCTCTGGGATTTCGGAGACGGGCCGGGAAATTCAACCCTGCAGAACCCCGTTTACGGCTATACAGCACCGGGAACATTCACAGTAACGCTTTCCGTTTCAGATGAGCCGGGGTGTTCTTCATATTATTCGGCTCCGTTCATCATGACGGACAATCCGGGTGAAGTTCCTGACGGAGACGACATTCCCGGAACTTATGTCACCGCGTCCAAATCAGGCAATGATCTTGTCCTTGAATGGGGTGCTGCGCTGAACAGCAGTGGCTATCTGATTTACAGAGGAACTGTTGTCTCTCTCGCGTCCGGAGCCTATGACCATACCTCTGAACTGACAGCCTGCTCAGGGGCCGGAGGGCTTTCATTCGCCGGAACCGATGAACTTCTGTCATCTGTGGATCATTATTATATTATTGTCGCGACCGGAAACGGATTTGAAGGGGACTACGGAGATGACTGCAACGGCATCCAGAGGCCGTCAGCGGATGAACTCGGCGGGATTTCGTGCTTCCCCCAGTGGCGTTAGTAAAGATTCCCGTAAACAACCCTTCCGCCCAGCACGGTTGCTTCCACTCTGATATCGGGAATCTCGTCAGCAGACGACAGAGCAAGAATGTCCTTTGAAAGAACAGCGAAATCTGCCTGTTTCCCCGGATGCAGTGTCCCTCTGATTTTCTCCTCGCCTGCAGCGAACGCTCCGCCTGCCGTGTAGGCATGAAGCGCCTGCGCCACTGTTACCCTTTGCTCCGGATACCAGCCTCCGTCAGGGGTTCCGTCCTCCCTGCACCTTGTCACGGCAGCATGGATTCCTTTGAACGGGTCCATCTCGGCAATCGGGGCATCGGAACTGAATGCAAGCGGTATCCCGCTGTCAATAATGCTTCTGCACGGGAAAGCATTCCGCGCGTTACTCCCCCACCACCTGTCACCGAGGGATATATCCCCCGGAATATGCACCGGCTGCATCACTATCACAACGCCCGCATCTGAAGCCCGTTTTATCTCGTTCTCTCCTGCAAGCTGAAAATGCTCGATCCTGTGCCTCAATCCTCTGCCGCACTTTTCCGCGGCGCTGAGAATCGAGCTGCATGCTTTGTCACCAATAGCGTGAGCGGCAACCGCTATCCCCGCAGATGATGCCTTCGCGAAGAGCAGATCAAGTTCCTCTTCACTGTGGATAGGTATCCCTCTGTATCCTTTTCTTTTTTCGTAATCAAATGTTGTCCACGCTGTCTGTGAACCCAGGGCACCGTCCGCGAATATCTTGAAATGCCCTGCTCTGAGCATATCGTTCCCGAACCCTGTCGTCAGACCCAGCGCGATTGCCTCATCCAGAAAAGTGTCCTCTAGAATTTTGTATATTCTTATATCCGGTCTGCTCTCCGCGGCATATCTGAGCCCTCTCATTGTTCCAAAATCGTGGACTGATGTTATCCCAAATTTCAGAAACTCGTGCGCACCTTTCCGGAGCGCGTTTATGAAAGCGTCAGGCGACGGAGGAGGAATAATATCCCTGACCGTTTTTACCGCCTCCTCAACAAGAAGACCCGTCAGTTCTCCGTAAGCATCCCTCTCCAGTTTCCCTCCGGGAGGATTCGCTGAATTCCTGTCCAGCCCGGCCAGCTTCAGCGCGGCTGTATTGGCAAGGGCCTGATGCCCCTCTCTGCTGTAAAGAAGAACAGGATTGCTGGGCGTTATACTGTCAATATCCTGCCTTACCGGTGTGCGTTCCTCCGGCCAGTAATTATGGTTCCAGCGCCCTCCTTCGATCCATTCACCGGATCCCGATGAAACCGCTTTTTCCCTGAGTGTCTCCCTTAATTCCTGAAGCGACCTGGTGTTTCTGAAATCCACCGAGCTCAGCCCGATCGAGAATTCAGAAAAATGACAGTGCGCGTCAGTCATTGCCGGGATGACAGTCTTTCCCTGCAAATCAACCTTTTTCGCGCCCGAGATATCTTTCTGTCCTATGCTTTCCACAATTCCGTTCCTGATCGAAATGGACCGGACAGCAGTTCTGATGTCTATATAAATATTGCCGTTTTCCAGAATTAGTGAATTGTAAAACATTAAGCGTTCAGCGCGCTTTTGCGGCAGCGGCGAGGTGTGATTCGAAATTGGAGGGGATGTTGCCTTTCATGATTGATGAGATGCATGCCGCCGAATCCGCGCCCGCGTTCAGAACATCCGCAATTCTGTCCGCCGTTATCCCGCCGATCGCGACAACAGGCTTCGTGACAGCCTGCCTGACCTTACCGATGAAATCAAGCCCGAGTGGCTCAACCCCGGTGTTTTTGGTTATGGTCTTAAATACGGGTCCGACGGCGATATAGTCAATATCCGGGTTGTCGGAAGCTGTTTTCGCATCTTCAATGCTTCTGGTTGACATCCCCATCAGAGCATCTGTTCCGACAATCATCCGCACTGCCTCCGGAGGAAGGTCGTTCTTTCCGATATGCACCCCTTCAGCTCCTATCGCCCTGGCAATATCAGCCCTGTTATTGATTATCAGTACAGTTTTATTGTTTTTTGCCGTTTTCGCCGCTATAAGCGCGTCGTAATACCATTCCCACGAGGTGTAGGCTGGGGCTCTCAGCTGGATTATCTTCGCCCCGGCCCTGCACAGAAGCTCAACGATCTGATAGTGTTTTGTCATCCCGGACATGGCAAGATCCGTGACCGGATAAACCTTCGGAAAAATAAATTCCTTAGCCATCTTTCCGCTTCAGAAATGTGTCCATGAACCCGGTGCTGAGCTTCCCCGCCAAGAATTTGCGGTCGCTCAATATTTTCTGATGAAGCGGGATGGTCGTCTTAATCCCTTCCACGACAAACACATCCAGCGCCCTTCTCATCCTTTCCGCCGCTTCATTCCTGTCGGAGCCGAAACTTATCAGCTTCCCTATCATCGAATCATAATACGGAAGAACGGTATAGTTGGCGTAAGCCGCAGTGTCCAGCCGTATTCCTATTCCTCCGGGGGGATTGAACACGCTTATCGTTCCTGGGCTCGGAATGAATGTCTCCGGGTCTTCAGCGTTTATCCTGCATTCGATGCTGTGCCCCTGGATGTTGATATCCTTCTGCTTAAACCCGAGCTTCTCCCCCATTGCGGTTTTAATCTGTTCCCTTATCAGGTCAATCCCGGTAACGCATTCAGTGACAGGATGCTCCACCTGGATCCTCGTGTTCATCTCCATGAAATAGAAGTTCTTGTTCTTGTCCAGAAGAAACTCTATCGTCCCTGCGTTCCAGTAACCAGCCTGCTCCGCGGCCTTCACGGCAATGGAACCCATATTTATCCTGAGCTTCGGATCCAGCGCGGTTGACGGGGATTCCTCGAGAAGCTTCTGATGCTTTCTCTGAATGGAGCACTCCCTCTCCCCCAGATGAACCACATTGCCGTGCTCGTCTGCGAGGATCTGGAATTCAATATGGCGCGGATTGATAAGATATTTTTCCATATAAACGGCAGGATTGTCAAACGCGGCCTGCGCTTCGTTCTTTGCGGCTTCAAAAGCCGGAACAAATTCCTTCGCGGAATTTACAACGCGCATCCCCTTTCCGCCTCCGCCGGCGGATGCCTTCAGGATGACAGGATACCCGATATCCGCGGCAAGCCTGATTGCTTCATCGGTGTCCGTAATAGGGCCGTCGCTTCCGGGAATGGTCGGCACTCCGGCTTTCTTCATTTCCTCGATGGCATGGGATTTGTCCCCCATCAGCCTTATGGTCTCCGGCCTCGGGCCGATGAACTTAATATTGCAGTCCCCGCAAATCTCCGCGAAATAGGGATTCTCCGCAAGAAAACCGTATCCTGGATGTATGGCGTTCGCGCCGGATATCTCCGCCGCGCTGATGATTGAAGTAATATTGAGATAACTGCTGATGCTCTTCGCGGGGCCTATGCAGACGCTTTCATCCGCAAAACGGACATGGAGCGAATCCTCGTCCACATCGGAGTGGACGGCTACCGTCTTTATCCCCATCTCCTTGCAGGCCCAGATTATCCTGAGAGCAATCTCCCCCCTGTTCGCGATGAGTATTTTATCCATGATCTTCAGCCGTCCCGTTTCAGTCTGTCGGGCGGATGCTGAAAAGAACCTCGCCGTATTCCACCGGCTGCGCATTCTGAATGTTTATCCGGACAATCTGGCCATTGACATGGGATTCGATCTCATTCATAACCTTCATCGCCTCAACAATGCACATGACTGTTCCCTTCTTCACATAGTCGCCTTCGCTAACGAAAGGATCGGAATCGGGGCTTGGAGCGCGGTAAAATGTCCCGACTATCGGGGAAGTTATCTCCACAAGGTTCTCTTTTGGCTTTTCAGGTTCCGCCTGAACAGGCTCCGGAGAAACAGACTGCATCACAACAGGCATTCCTTCCTGCATCATCACTGTTTGCGCCGGAACCGCCTGTTCACGAAGTATTTTCAGTCGTATGCCCTCTCTTTCAAGCTCAAACTCGCTGATACCGTTTTCCCTTATCAGCTCTATAATCTCTTTTATCTGTTCATTCTTCAAAACTGGCTCCTCCGGTTAAACCCGTTCCACATACTGGCCGGTGCGTGTGTCCACCTTGACCAGATCGCCTTCACTAATGAAAAGCGGAACCTGGATGGTTCCGCCTGTTTCAAGCACAGCCGGCTTGTTCCCGCCGGTCGCTGTATCGCCCTTGAATCCCGGCTCGGTTGATTTTATCCTGAGTTCCATGAATATAGGGATATCAACATTGATGGGCCTTCCCTTTGAGAATAACACATCCACGACAGTGTTCTCCTTCATGTATTTCACCGCGTCGCCGAGCACCTTTGCTGAAAGATGATGCTGGTCGTAGGTCTCGTTGTCCATGAAGATGTAATCTGTACCGTCGCTGTAAAGATACTGCATATTCCTGTCTTCTACATCCGCCTCTTTAAGTTTCTCCGTAGCCCTGAATGTTCTCTGGATCACCGCGCCCGTTTCAAGGTTCCTGAGGCTTGTCCGTATGAACGCGCCTCCCTTGCCGGGTTTGACATGGAGAAAATCCACGATCTCATAGGGCTGTCCGTCCAGCTCAACCTTCAGTCCGTTCCTTATATCGCTTGTGTTATACATAAATTTGCACCTTCCTGATCTGCACTGCTCAGATGATAATAAGTTCCTTCGTCAAATCTGTCAATATCTCGCAGCCGTCCACCGTTAAATGGGCGACATCCTCTATTCTGACCCCGAGTCTTCCCGGAAGATATATCCCCGGCTCCACGGTAAAAACCATTCCACTTTCAAGAACAGTCTCGCCTTTCTGAGAGACAGCAGGCCCCTCATGAACCTCCAGTCCGAGCCCGTGCCCGAGCCCGTGCCCGAAGTATTCGGCATATCCCGCGTCATTAATATGTTTTCTTGCTATGCCGTCCGCGTCAGAGGCCTTCATTCCCGGCGTGATGCCTTCCAGCGCTTTCACCTGCGCATCAAGAACAGTATTATATATTTTAATATCTTCGGCAGACGGCTTCCCGACAAACACTGTCCTCGTAATGTCGCTGCAGTATCCGTCCAGCACGGTCCCAAAATCTATCACGATGAATTCACCCTTCTCAACCCGCTTGTCCGATGCTCTGCCGTGCGGAAGGGCTCCTCTCGGGCCGGAAGCTATGATAGTTTCAAAAGAGGCCTTTTCGCCCCCTTCTTTCATGAACAGGTATTCAAGCTCAGCCATCAAGTCCTTCTCAATCACTCCCGGCTTAATCGCCGGAAGAAGCCTGTTGAACGCCCTCACTGCCGTGTCGAGCGACCTCTTTATCATGAACACCTCGGTAGAATCCTTTATCATCCTGAAATCCGAGACCATCTGAGCCGTCCTGACCAGCTCGATGTCAGGGGCCGCAAGCTCTTCAACAGTTCCGAAATCTCCGAGGGTTATGGATTTTTCCACCCCGAGCTTTTTAACGCCGAGTTCCTTGGCTTTAGCGATGACATCGGGCAGATAACTCCTCTGCACCTCGATATATTCGGAACCGCTTATTTCCTCCGATGCCTGCACCGTGTATCTGAAATCGCTGAAAAAAATAGACCTGTCCCGCAGCACAAGCATCATCGCGGTCGAACCGCTGAAATTGCTCAGGTATCTGATGTTGGGTATGTAAGTCACGAGAAGGGCGTCAAGTCCTTCTTTTTTCACTTTCGCGGAAAGTTTTTCCGTCCTGGATATGTATGAAGCGTTCGCCATATACTCACCCTTAAAAACCGCGCTTCAGCGCATTGGATTACATGCTGTCTTCGAGGGTAATGGCCGCCTTGTTGTTCTCGTACCTGGCGCGGCCCAGATTGCCCTCTTTGTCAATTACAGAAACAATAAGGTATTCTTCAGCAATCTTGTTTATGACAATCGTGTATTTGTCCGTCCTGACAAGGAATTCCCTCGTGTCTCCGAACTCGATGTTCGTGTTTGTTTTATTTATATTCTTCAGAAGATTGCTGTATTCTGCCGAGAAAAGATCTATCTCGAAAGGCGTGCCGTCAGGGTCGGAGCAGGATTCTATCATTATTCCGTCCATCCCGAGCAGTGCGACCAGCCTTACTTTATCCGTGCTGCTGAAAACTTTTTGAAGCGCTTCTTTGAACATTAGTCCCTCTTTTCTTTCTTGACCGTATTGAGCCAGTTGTTAAGCGTCCGGATTTTTTTCTGTCTTCCGGGGTTCTTCATACCCGAGATCTCCTCCCGGAGCCTCTTTACATCCTCCTCCTTAACGCTCACTGCCGGAGACGATACAGCCTCAACTGCAGGTTCCTTTTCCTGCAAGGGTTCCCCTGCATCAGCGGAGGCTAGCGCCGAAGCGCCTGATATTTTATAAGTAAGCTCCTGTATTCTGTCGTTTATAAACTCCGACGCAGGGTCCCTGAGAAGCATTTTCTCGTAAATCTTGAGCGCTCTGTCGGGGTGCCCCTGCCTTTCATAAAGCTGGGCAAGGGTTTCGGATGTCAGCATTCCGTCTTCATCCCCGTCGGCACTTTCATCTTCCTCCGTCGGAACCCCGTCATAACCTCCGGAATCATCGTCAAACAGCCTGACATCAGGCACAAGCTCATCCGTCAACGCGGTAAAAGAACCTTCGTCCTCTTCCTCCTCTGCATCATCTTCGGATCCTTCAGAGAAAAATTTCAACCCGAAATCATTCGGACCCTCAGCAGTTTCTTTCTCCGCAGAGGTTTCCGCAGCCTCATCAGCTGTTTCTCCGGCATTTTCATCATCTTCGTCCGGGAACAGCTTCAGACCGAAATCCTCGTCAGGCTCCCCGTCTGTATCCAGGATGGCATCCTCTTCCTGTTCCACAATCTCTCCGCCCGAAACCTCTATTTCTGAAGAGGTTTCTTCTTCGAATATCCGGACGATAGGTTCATCGTCCGTCAGCCCCCTGGATGCCTCAAGATCCGCTGCAGAAACCATAACTGTTGAGGACTCGTCAAAGTCTATAGGGACTCCCCTGCTCATTTCGCGGTGAGCCTCCACAAAATCCTTCTCCCTGCTCTCGCTTCCCAGCCTCGCCTTCAGATCGTCAACAAGAGCTGCAACCTCTTCGTCAAGGGGATTGAGCTGTTTAACCATATCAAAACATTTCAGCGCGTTGCGGAAATCGCCCCTCTGATGGAATATCTCGCCCAGAAGCTTGTTCGCCGTGATGTTGCCAGGTGACGCGTCAATCACCTGCTGAAGCTCGCCCGCGGCAGCCATGTTTTCGCCCTTTCCCATCAGGGCGCGCCCCAGCGTAACCATCGCGGTGAAATGGCCGGGATGAAGTTTCAGCCCTTCGCGGCATAACGCGATCGCGTCATCCAGAAGATTGAGCTTCCGGTATTCCTCGGCAAGCTGGCCGAATATGCGCGATTTTCTGTCTGCTTCCCATCTGGCCTTAAGGGCCTGAACATTGGGCGGGAGTTGTGTTGGAGTCATATTTTTATCTCACTGCTGACAAGCCGTTCAAACAGTAAATGTTATATTATAAGGCTTTTAATGTCAAGCAGAGGGGAAGGAAAGTTTATCACGAAAATTCTATTTTCTTACCCGATGCCTGTTTTCCCTGACAAGCCTTTGCTTAAGAATAGCCCTTTCTCCTTCCGACACCTCTTGATTGACGGGGGAAACTGCCTGCATTTAGCGGGATTCAGCGTTCCTTCCGTCCGGATTCTCTCTCCGGTTGCCCGATACCGCGCGCCCTTTGCGGAAATCCGCACGGCCTCTGCCGGGTTTTGCACAGCCTTTGCCTGAACCTTCACGGCCTTTTCAGGACATTGCGCAGTCTTTGCCGGATATCACTGTATTTTGGTCTAAGCTGTAAGTCAATACTGGTAAAGGTTTTTTGTTAAAAGAACCGCGTTCGCATTATTTTCGTTAATCACCTTGACATTTTCCCGTTTTCGCATTATATTGCACGAAAGAAATGCGAAGATGTTCGGGGAAAGCATCCTCGAGGATTATTGCAGCTGATGGTGATCTCTGAGATTACCCCTGCAACTGGATATAGGTGCAGGATTGACAATGAAAATTATTCTAATGGAGACTAAAATGAATAATTACAACTCACTTGATGTAGAAGCAGAAGACGCTTCGTCGGGCTCAGAGACCGAAGAAGCTGAAGAACTTGCAACTGTTGACGAAACTGCAGCTTCCGAAGAAACTGTTGCGGAAGAAACAGAGAAAAAGACCTTAATCGAAAGCAGGTCCCTTGCAGCACGGCTGCTGAGGGCCAGGCTTGCTCATGAAAACGCTTGGACAAACCCGGAAATTTCCGCTGCTCTCGCAGAATTCGGGTATGACGCGGCGAAATTCGAGGAAGGTCAGCTTCTGGTGGACACCGCAACAACCTTCACGATGCTCAGGAAAGAGAAGTATGCCCTGCGTGTCGGGCTCAACGAGCGGTTCCGCGCCCTTCTCGATGATACGAACCGTTATTATCTGAGATTTTTCAGGATCGCCCGGAATATCTTCAGTGAAGAAAACGGCGCAATCCACCTTCTTGAACTGAAAGGCGACCGGGAAGACACCATCGCGGGCAATATAGCTCAAGTGCGTTTGTTTTTCACAAATGCTCTGAAGCCGGATATTCTTGCGGTGCTGACTGAATTCAACATAACCGCGGATAAGCTGAATGAAGGCCTCGCCAAGGTCAATCAGACGGAAGCCGCTTATGCAGACTTTCAGGAGGCAGATTCGCTTTCCCAACAGTTGACGATGGACCGCGACACGGCTTTTGAAGCGATGGAGGCATGGATTAAAATGATGCTTGTAGTCGCTGAATCCGCGCTTTGCGACAGACCGCAGCTTCTCGAAGCCCTGGGGCTTTTAATTCGGTCTGCAACAATAACATCAAAAGACAGACAGAAAAAACCCCCGCGGTTCCCTCTGCCGCCTTTTGATTTTGACACGGGCATTCAGGTGCCTTAACAATGTTTTCCGGCCGCTTTCAGGAGGAAAGCGGCTATAGCACAATTAAATACATGCCGTAGAAGAAGATTTGTATCTGAACTTCTACAGGCAGCAGAGCAAGAGGTTACCATCAGCATTTATTGAAGCCCCGTATAAAAAAGAGGGGCTTTTTTTCTCCGACCTGTCGTCAAAGATTCCCCCTCCCGGGCGCACAAATGAAAAAAGCCCCCGGATTCCTCCGGGGGCTGAAATAGAACCTATCTTAATTCGGGC
>CAZDZC010000003.1:193669-203378 GCA_964509835.1 uncultured Acidobacteriota bacterium | reverse complement strand
TCTTTTCGTGCAGATTACCGTCATTCTGCGGTCAAAACCTTGCAGTATTGGGTGTAAGTCGCTGCCTGGAGCGATTTTGCCTGTGTTTTAGCGCGGTTTTGTGCTGGGGGTTTGCACGGATGCCATCTGTTCTTTTGTCATAAACAGCGAATCAACCTGGGCTTTGTATTTTATGTATATCTCTTCATTCTGAGGGGTTCTGACATATATTTTATCGGGGGGAAGCTCCTGCCCTCTGAGCAGGATGTGTTCTCCATTTTCACATCTTACCGTTATTCTGCCTGACGCAGGGTTCAGACCTGCTTCTGTATAGTCCGTGTCATCGGCGAAACCATCGGCCCTCAACGAAGACATTCGGTTAAGAATAGCGTTTATCTTCGCGGGATCAGCCATGCCTTCTTCGGGCGCAAGAAACTGCCAGCCCCCTTCCCCGTTCTTGACCAATGAAACTGTTCCCGCTTCCGATTCAATGATTATTTCCCGCGCGGTAGCTGCTTCAAAATCAAATATTCTGGTTTCTCTCCATCCCGTTCCTGCGCTTTTTGTAAAAAGCGGTTTTATGTAACCGCCAACGAGATAGACTTTATCGTCACCCGCTATTCTCAGGTAGCTGCTTGAAAAGGACGGTCCGTTCTTCCCGGCAATAATGTTCAGGATGGCGCCGCTTTCACCGCCTGCCTCAACCGCGGTTCCCGTTTCGATATCAACCTCAAACATTGCGTGCTTATCCGCTTTTTTTGAGATGACATCACCGGTCTTAAGTTCCGACAATGTCTGTAGCGCATTTGATACAGCTTCACCGTCGGCTTTTTTGCCGGTTCCTTTCAGATACCATTCTCCGTTTGTCCTGATAAGCTCAACCCTGCTGTCTTTAGCGGAAATATTGAGATATGACACATCTTCAGGGCTGAAAACGGGAAAAGTGATGCCGTCTCCGCTGTCGTAGCCTTTTCTGACAAATATGAATACTACAAATAGAAGGACAAGAAGGCCCGCAAAAAGAATTATCCGTTTCATTTTCTACCTCCTGCTCATGTAAAGTTCATGGTCCCTTTTGGCTTTTCTGTTTATCAGCCACCTTGTTATCCCGAAAATTATCAGCAGGAAAGGAACTGCAAGAACAGAAAAAATCTTCAGCATAAGTCTTTCGTTTTCGGAGGTTTCATCAAGAGGCCGGTCAAGATTCAGTCTGGATCTTATGTGAATAAGGCTGTCTCCGAATGTCATCCAGTCCACAAGGTTAAGCATGAATATCATATTCCCCGGGGATCTCCCCGCAAAATCCCTGGAAATAAAATCCGAATCGCCGATGACAGCAATGGAGGTATCGGGGCTGGTTTGGGCGGAATCTCCTGAATGGCTTTCAAACCGCCCTGTTGCAAGAAGCGCCATATCGTATTTTGACGGAGTTCCCGTAGGAAAAAATCTCTGCTGCGGATTAAGCTGGTATGATCCGGACTGCGTCCAGGAGTCTTCAGATGAAACCGCCAGCTTGATAAGTTCCTTTTCGTCGCCTCCAGTGAATGAGACGCTGCTTGCCCAGGGAAGTGCTATGGACTCGATTTCCCTCACAATCGGGGAATCAGGATGTAGTCCGTCGTTGGCGATCTTCACCCAGAAAGGATAGTTCGAGCTGAAAAATCCGTAAGCCGTTCTGAACGACGCCATGATATTGGACCTCCCGTCCAGCACAAGGTTGTTTTCGACCTTGAATCCGTAGGATGCCAGGAGTTCATCCACGCCCGTTTGAGCCGGAGCGGCACTGAGGTTGTTAAGCATCAGGGAGACTTTGTCAATAAGAAAAACAGCTTTTCCGCCTTTCATTATGAACCGGTCAATATTCCTGACAAATTCTTCGGGGAGAGCGCTTTTCTCAGGTCCGGCGACAATCAGGGTCATTATGTCTTCAGGTATCATTCCGGATTCCGGATCAATGGACTGAATCTCATACTGCTTCCTTAATTCCGAAATGAAATCATCGTAATCGCCATCCTCTCTCATGGGGCCGGTGTATATGCCTATTTTTCTGTTTATATCTGAAGTGACCTTCAGAATGGCTGATGTCAGGTCATATTCTATGTTAACTGTGTTACGGATTACAGGAATAACTTCCTGCTTGTCCCCGTAGTTGACTGTCATGCCAAGATACACATTCATTATCTCGGCTTTATCTTTTTCAACCACATTTACCCTGAGCTCGGGAATTCCCGTGAACCTGAGTTTCTGCTTCAGATCGTCGTCATTTGACGGGTCTATAAACCCGTATGCGACATTACCGTCCGAATAAGCCTTGTACTCATCAAGAATGTCCTTCACTTCCTTTCTGATCCCCGTGAGCTGATGTGGAAGATTCTCCGTGAAATAAGCTTTTACGCTGACCACATCCTCCAGTTCCTTCAGGGTTTTTTTCGTGGAATCCGACATTGAATAAATTTTATTTTCGGAAAGGTCAACCCTTACAAAAAGCTCATTCGAGATCAGATTTATGACCACAAGAACAGCCAGAAGAAGGCCGGCTGACAGCAGAGCGTTTCCCGTTATTTTTAATTTAGATGCGTTCATGATTTACCTCCATTTTGTCCGTTCGATATATCTGACATTTGAATAGAGGAAAAAAACAATTACGGAGAGATAGTAAATTAAATCCCTGCTGTCCAGAACCCCTCTTCCGATGCTCTGAAAATGAGTTCCGAGCCCCAGAAAGGTGAAGAGAGGGACAACAGCCTTCGGAAGCGTTACTGTGACCAGACTTTCTCCGAGCATCAGAAGAATGAAGCACAGGGAGACGCCAAGAATGAAAGCTACTATCTGGTTCCTTGTTATGGAAGAAATAAATAATCCCACAGCCAGATAGGTTGCGCCCAGAAGCAGCGCGCCGATGTACCCTCCGATGATGATCCCTTCGTCGGGATCCCCCAGAAAAGATGTCACAAAAGCGAGCGGTAATGAAAGAATCAGGCTGAGGGCCAGAAATAGAAGCGCTCCGAAATATTTCCCCAGAACCGCTTCGTGATCCTTCAGCGGAAGAGTCATCAGGACTTCCATTGTGCCTGACCTTCTTTCCTCGGACCAAAGCCGCATCGTCACAGCCGGAACAAAGAAAAGGTATATCCACGGCAGAAAAACAAAAAAACCTCTTAAGTCGGCCTGGTTATTAAGAAAAAATGTCCTGAAAAAAAGCCAGCCCGAAAAGACAATAAATGCCGTGATGAATATATACGCAACCGGCGAAGAGAAGTAGCCTCTGAATTCCTTCTTCACAATCGCAAGGATATTACGCATGATAATCCTCCTTTGTTGTAAGCTTCAGAAAAACATCCTCAAGTGAAGCTGTTTCCGTAACCAGTTCATTTATCTTCCAGCTTTTTTCCACTGCAAGATCAAAGATTTTTTCCCTTGCGTCCTTATCAACAACTGTAAGATGGTAGGAGTGATATCCGTCGGATGAGTTTCCGCGCTTAATGCTTTCGATAAAGGACAACTCTTTTAACGCCTTTCCGGCTTCTTCCGGATCAGCCTTGATGGAGACAGTAATTTTCTCCTTTCCGGACACTCCTCCGGCAAGTTCTCCGGTTGTTCCTTCGGCAACAATTTTGCCGTCGTTGATTATCAGAAGCCTTCCGCAAGTAGCTTCAACCTCCGGGAGAATATGCGTGCTCAGCAGAACGGTTTTTTCTTTTCCGATCTCCTTTATCAGCTCTCTTATTTCGATTATCTGTTTCGGGTCAAGCCCGGAAGTAGGTTCGTCAAGAACAAGCACTTCCGGCGAGTGTACCAGTGCCTGGGCAAGCCCCACTCTCTGCCGGTAACCCTTGGAAAGCTCGCCAATATCTTTGCGGATCATTCTTTCCAGTTTGCAGACCTCTATCATTTCCGCAAGCTTGTGTCCTCTTTCCCTGCTGCTTAACCCCCTCATTTCCGCTATAAAATCAAGGTATTCGAGAACAGACATTTCCTCGTAAAGAGGGGTATTTTCCGGTAGATATCCGATTTTTCTGCGGGTCGCCACAGAATTTTCCGTTATGGATGATCCGCCGATTTCAACAGCGCCTGAATCAGGCGGGATGAATCCCGTCAAAATCCTCATGGTAGTTGTTTTCCCTGCACCGTTAGGGCCGAGAAGGCCGACAACCTCTCTTTTGCTTATATCAAACGAGACGCAGTCAACCGCCTTCGTAGCTCCGAAGTTTTTGGATATGTTTTTTACAGAGATCATACTCTATTCCACCTCCTGTCTTTACGCGCCTTGTCTGAAAAATATACTTATGTGGAGAAAAATGTCAAGCGTTTTGAATCCCGCAGCGGAAATTTGCTGTCTTACCCTGTCAGAGCGGTAATTTGAATGTCTTTGAAATGCCGAACTCTACTCCCCATTCAGGGCTTCTGGAAGTATATCCGGCCATAACGGAAGTCCGCAGTGTAAACCTTCCGAAAGATTGTCTTATGCCAGTTTTAAAAGTTCCCATATCTGTCCATGGTTCCTCGTCTGAATAACCGTAAACCTCTGAATGCCAGACGAGTTTTTCCGTCAACGGCAAATCAAATGCAGCGGCATAAGTAAGGACATCCATCTGAGCCCTCTCCTTATATGGATTCCCTAGAATGCCGATCCCGAAATTGACATGAAGGTCGGCTTCGCCTATACGGCGGCTGAACAGAAGGGTGCCGAAAATATCCGTCTTGTCAGTTCCGAGTCTGGAATCATCAGAAGTACTGGGGATCTTAAAGCCTACCCTGAACGCGAGGGAATAGTTCTCCTTCTTCTTAAGCCTTACCTTTGAAAATATCCTCGCATCGCCGAAAGTAGTTTCCTTTTCTTTATCCCCATCCCAGTAGATATAAGCGGGCCAGTAAAGTTCGAAATCCATCTTCTCGCCGAAACCCAGCCCAGCTTCAATAACAGGAAACTTTAGCGCTTTTCCCTTAAGAGATATATACGGATTATTCTTGGTTGAGTAAAACTGCCCGTAAAAACCAACCGAAAAATTACCGTCTCCCCTCATATAAGCCGTTTCGGCAGGTGTAGGTTCCGCCGGGAAGGCTGCAAACATAGCAGTGAAAACAAGAAAAAAAGCTATTAGTAATATTTTAAAGGACATGGGAAGCATCAATTAAATTCAATTCTCTTTTTAGAATTTCACCTTCAGCATAACTGGTAATCTTACTGCTAATTATTACTTCTACTTTTCTAATCCTCTGCAGCGGCATCTGAAATTTGAAAGAGGATTTTAAACTAAACGCTCCCCTGATTTCAATAGAAATATATTCATCCGCCAAATTTTTTCTTGACAAGACGAAACCTTGAACATATATTTGTCGTAAACTAGTTTGCATAACAAACCAGTTTACAAAAAGGAGCTACAAAAGTGAACATTCAACCTGAAATCTCAAAACTTGATCGTAATGCTTTCTGGCACACATTGAAAGACGGACTTCTCGAAACCTATCTCGGATTCTTTTTTATTCTTTATGCCGGTATGTGTGAGGCTGCCGCGAATTATTTCAAAACTGATTTCCCGACAATCATATTCATTTTTTACGGGGCGTTCGGTTTTTTCATTCTCGAATTACTCAGAAGAAAAATCAGTTATCCGAGGATCGGATATGCCAGATATCAGGTAAAAATAAATCCGGTCTTTGCAGCACTTGTAATATTGCCTACAATTCTTTTCCCTGTGGTGCTCGCAATCAACAAGAGGTTTTTTGATGATATGTGGGATGCCGGCCTGTTTATCAGATTGTCACCTGTAGTCTTTGGGATTATTTTCGCCATTGTATTTTACCATATCGCGGTAAAAGCAGAATTAAAAATATATTGGGCGTTCCTGCTGATTTCCCTTGCTGCCGGGTTTTCTGCTCCGGCATTATCTGCCGAAGACATAAATGCCGGTTTTATAATGTTCTTTGTTTTAATGGGCCTCCTGATGTCTGTACACGGCATATATCTGTTTATCGTTTTTGTCAGAAACAACCCTGTTATTAAAGATGACGAGGATTGCGATGACAAGCAGGAATGATCTGCAGAACATTGACAGGATAATCCATGAACCTGCAAGATTACTGATCCTGTCCTATCTATCAATTGTGGAGGAGGCTGACTTTCTGTTCCTGCTCAAAGAGACAGGTCTGACAAAAGGCAACCTATCTGCCCACCTGGCAAAATTGGAAAATGCAGGTTATGTTGAAATAGACAAGTCCTTCGTAAACAGAACGCCCAGAACAGTGATGAAAATATCTAAAACCGGGAATAAAGCTTTAAATAGATACAGGAACAATATGGAGACTCTGCTGAACAAAATGAAATGATCCGTGCTGTAATATTAATCACAGGCATTTCTTAACCCCATAGGCGGGGAAACCTTATTTATTTTATTTCCAATCTCCGATAAGCTGAAAAGGTGCCCAGTGGAAAGGGTGAGAATGCCTTGTGTCTTGGGCTTCAATCATAATAATCTGAGCATCTCGCAAAGCTTCATCCTTTGTTTTACCGGAATTCAGCGCTTCATAAAAATTCCTCATGAGGATCGATGTGCTTTCGTCGTCCACGCTCCAGAGGGATGCCAGCACAGTTCCAGCCCCTGCATACTGGAATGCTCTTGTAAGCCCCATCAGTCCTTCACCGTCCGATTCTTTACCCAGAGCAGTTTCACAGGCTGAAAGTACAACAAGGTCTGCATTTATCCGGACATGCTCGAAGACCTCCCAGGCCTGCAAGTTGCCGTCATTTTCCGTTCCCGAAGATGTTCCTGTCAAAGCAAGAGAGGAATTGAGAGGATAATTGTCATCAACAATTCCGTGACAGGCAAAATGTATTATTCTTGAATCTTTTGATGATTCCAGGACTTTTTTCTCCGTTGCATCGTCACCGAGGAGGATTTTTGTGTCACATCGGTTTGGATCTGCTATCCCCTCAATCTCTTTCCTGGAGTATTGCAGTCTTTCAAAGCCTGATCTCTTGGCGTCATACACGGGATCACCGACTGCAAGAAACCGTTTTCCTTTCCTCTCCCTATTATGTGATCTAAGTTCTGCAAGAACTGTCGCAGACTGGACTGTAGAAATGGGTTTATCTTCAATAAGGTATCTCTTTTTTGAAAGCGGAGAACTGAGAACCCCGAAGGGAAGAAAATTCAATGGTCCATCGGGACAGAAGATTATCCTGTCAGCCCTTTTGACCTGTTTTTTCAGAGGCTTCAGAAGATATTCAGATAAACGCACGGAATCATCAGTTATCATCTGATGATTTCCTATCTGCATTCTTATCTTCTTCACCAGACTGGAAAGTTCCTGCCTGCCTGCAAGTATTGTAATGGCTTTGAATTTTCCCTTATCGGGACCGAATGTGAAAACATATAATCTGTCATAATAAGTTGAGTAGCTGATCAGCAAAGTGCCATCATCAAGAGAAGCAGAAGTCTCACTTACATCAAAGGGTTCGGGATACCTGAGAGAAGCGAGTTTCGGAGAAGCATCAATGATTTTTCTCCTCACAACCTCCTGCTTATCTCTGAGAGCTTTCATCTGAATAATCACTGCTTCAAGTTCTTCGGCATCTTCCAATGGAGAGTACCAGCTCATGGTTTCCTGAAGAGAGGCAAATTCATTGATCAATTCTATTCTTTCCCCTTCAAGCTCCTCTGGAATATCTGCAGTAAATACAAGATCTTTTTGAGAGATCATTTCAAGGAGCTGTCTTGCTCTCGACCTTTCAAGCTGTTTAAAAGCATCTTTGCTCTTCCCTTTAGCCATTAGAACACTTATACAGCCTTTGTAAATGTCCATCTGGTCTGATCTGAAATCAGCCCTTGTATCGTCAGAGCCGCCGAGCATACTGATCTGGGATTCCAGCACATCCACAGCTTTTGAGTAGTATTTCTCGGATTCCTCAAGATCACCACTATTCCAGTAGAAATCTCCCACTACCTTGTTTGTCTCCGCTGTTGCTGTTGAATTCGGTGAGAGTTTCTCGTAGATCTCCATAGCTTTCAGATAGTATTGAACAGCTTCTCCGGGATTCCCTTCAGAATATGACAATGCGCCCAGATCGTAAAGGTTGCTTGCCATGAAAAGTCCCTGTGGACTTACTTTTTCAAGAATGGCAAGGGAACCGTTAAAACACTTTCGGGCATCTTCATATTCTCCAAGCAGCTGGTAGGAAGACCCCATGTTAACAAGCCCCATGGCCACATCAAGACTTCCTGGCGCAAGCTCATTTCTTATTAGGTGGGCCTGCTCAAAGTACTCTATGGCTACTCTGTGTTCTCCTCTCTTGTCCTGTATAGCACCCATGTTATTCAAGAGCATGGCATACTCGAGACTGTTTGGAGCCATCTTTTCGAAGATCTCAAGAGCTTTAAGAGTATAGGAGGATTCCAGGTCACTGTTACCCCGGTCTGCAGCAATTATGGCAAGATTGTTATACAGAGCGGCGGAGTTGAATCCGCCCGGTTCGTCAGCTTCAAACAGTTCCAGAGCTTTCAGGTAGTATTCTTCGGAAGTGACAAGGTCACCTCTGTTTGATACAAGAGTTCCCAGATTGTTGTAAACTATGCCAAGATCTCTGCTTCCCCGGGCAAGCCTTTCCATCATACCTAACGCTTTCATGTAAAGTTTTTCCGCCCTTTCAGCGCTGCCCAGTTCATCTTCCACAACTGCAATGCTGTTTATCACTTTCGCCATGAGGAAACTGTCTGAAGCAAAATCGGACAAAATATCTTCGGCTTGGCTATAGTTTTCAAGGGCATCTTCCAGAACACCTCGCGTTTTGTACATGAGACCCTTTATATAATAACTTTTGGCAAGGTTCACACTCTTTCCGAAATTATCCTCTCTGATCTTCATTCCCTCATTGACCATTCTTTCCATGCCGTCCAGGTCACCCGACATCATGTATGAATAGGCAAGAGCGTCAGCCACTAACGCTTTGAAAGCATAGTGTCTGTCTTTCATATTAGCATGGGCCGATTCATAAAGCTCATGGGCTTTTCCCGGGTCTCCTGAATCTCTGGCATCATCAGCGGCAGACTTGTAAGTCCAGGCAATGTCTTCATCTTGAGGTTTAACCGTGATTCCCCAGAGACCGTTGTTGATTTCTTTTACCAGAAATTCGCTTTCCCTATTAAGAGTTATATAGATTGTTCCCCTCGGGGAATATTCTTCAAGACAGAAAATCCAATCATTATAAGATCCAATCGGTTCAGGAACAAAAAGGGTTTCTTCCTCGGAGTATCCCCATCCAGTTATCTCATCCCCTACAACAATACCCGCCTTATCGGCAAAACCTCCAGGTGTCACTTCGGTAACTATGACAGAGCAAATTGCAGCTGGTTTTATGGAAAGAATAAAGAGAACAAAGATTAATTTCCTGAATAACACAAGTACCTCCTTATTAAGAATGCTTATAATATCACGGACGGGCGACAATTTCTTCTTTCAGGGTTGTAAATTTGACTGTTTCCGAAACCGGATGTATCCTTCTGGCTTGAATTTTATTTTTTTCTATTGGATATTTATGAATAAAACACTTTCAGTCATAATGTTTACAGCTGTCCTCTTAAGCATGTTAACAGGATGTCATCATCAGAACAGGATTAAATCCGTGCCATCTGCACCGGACATCAATCTGCTTGCTGATTGGATGACCGGCAGCTTCAGTTCGGCTGAGCAGGCTGCAGCCGATGAAGATTACTATGAGATTGTCCTCAGAATG
>CAZDZC010000003.1:127625-193569 GCA_964509835.1 uncultured Acidobacteriota bacterium | reverse complement strand
CAAGAAAGGGATGCACAGTCTTCCTGAAATGGAACGGTCATGATGCCTTTGAAGGCAGCACCAAGGATCAGGACTGTGAAAGTTCGCTTCACGGCGCAACTTATGCCACTTCGGAAGTAACTGTCACCAAAGATGCCATCATAAGCTGGGACAGAGGTTTCGATGGCGACGGCAACCACATCTGGGGTGCCGAGAAAGGTGGTTATGTTTTTAAGAGGATGGAAGAGTAGTTTAAATCTTAGTTTGACTGAACTGATTTAATTCTGTAGAGAGCCCATTCAGCAACTGCTCTTAAATCCGGGTTTTCATTCTTAACCAACTTTTGAAGAAAAGGCAGTGCTTTAAATTCTCTTTTTTCACCCAGTATTTCAATTGCTCTTAATTTTGTCCATTTGTTACTTGAGTGTTCCAATACTGAAAGGCAATGTTCTGAAATATTGTCAGGATCCAGCTCATTTAGTCCATTCAGTGCATTAATTGCAATATAGTCATTTTTATCAATCCAAAGTGCCAAAGCGGGTATTGCTTCTTTCTCTCCCATTTGAACTAACGATGTTATTGATTCTTCAAGTTCGTAATAGTATCCATCATGACGGTATGATATCGCATTATTTTTCAGTTCATCAATCAAAGTCTTAGCCCCTTCCTTTGATTCAAAGCCAGCTAAGGCTTTTGCAGCATAGGATTTATGTTTTTCTGACTGGAGCAGTTCCATAAGCAGCTTTTTTGATTCAGGAGAGTCAATTTGTCCAAGACACTTGATTGATTTTTCCAGTTCCCAGTCATTATCATCTGTCCATTTTCTCAATTCACCACTTTCATAAAGAAGGTTTTTTACAGCTTTTATGGTTGACTCATCATCAATATCAACAAGAGTATCCAGTGTCCCCTCCCAGATGTAGTTATCATCAGATTTAGTGTTGTTTACAAGGATCAGCAAAGACTCTTCATTATGGAAGCAATTATAAGCCCATAGAGCATCCTCAAGATCATATTCATCCGCAAGAGACATCACATATTTATTGAACTCATTTATTCTTGTCTGTGCATACTCTGTCTCCATCCAGCCCGGAAAGAACTTATCCAGAACTTCAGGAATGAATCGGCATATCTTTTCAGGATCTGTCATCCAATCTATCAGATAGTCTCGGAATTCAACATTTTCAATAGAGTCAAACAGAAGAGAAACTTTACTGAGGTGCGAGAAGTCATTGATTTTATGATAGTTATGATTAAAGTACTCTTTTGCCTCATAAGGATCAATTTTTAGATAACATTCATATGTTTCTGGAATTCTTTTCCAGTTGTGATTGCTGATATTTGATCTTAAAAGTTTAACCAATGCCTCAACTTCAGGCAATTCTCTCCAGTCCGGCGACATAGAATCCAGAGCATTGATTATTTCCAGTGAGAAATAACCGCCATCAATAAGCTCAATCAAAGATTTGACCGATTCATGACTGTTTATTTTGACCAGTATGCTCAAAACATCTTCAACATGGTCTGCCTGATACTCCCTTCCGATCTCACTTTTCAGGAGTTTTATCAAAGGACTGGCAGCTTCCGGGTCCTTTGTGATAATCAACTCCTTAAGAGCTTCGTTTCTTTCCAAAACATCATGACTATTAAGCTTTTCATACTTTGAATGGGTCTGATCTTCACAAAAAATGGATGGAGCAAGCAGACATGTGGCAATAATTATCAAGAGAAATCTTTTCATTTCTCTTCTCCGAATTCCAGTCTGAACCAGTCAATGAATTCAGTTACCTGCTGTTTCAGAAGCTCTTTGGATTCTGCTTTGGCATCATTTCTTTTTCCATCATCAGTCCTCTCCCAGCTGGACATTGGATCGTAAAATACAGCTGCATTGACTTCACAGTCCTCTTTCAGTTTCTCTCTGAATAGCTGCGCATCGGACATAAGATCATAGCTCTGAACAGAACTTCGCATTTCTTCTGATGTGTCTTTATCGGTCAATCTGTTATGGTTTAATATTGAAACAAACTTTATACCCAGATTTTTTTCTTCATTAAATGCATCAAAGACAAGTGATGATTTAATGGTGACAGGTTCGTCAGCATCATAGCTATCATAGCCTTTGAATTTAGAAAAATCGTCCTTCCAGTGATAATTGAACTCAGGAAATTCGATTCCAGCTTTCCGGAGTTCTGTAACTATGATCTCGAAAGCTTCAACTTCCGACATAAAGCATGGAGGTGATATTACGACACACCCCGTAGCTCCTCTGCCTTCACCGTGAATAAACAATGGAGCTATTTTACATCGCTTATCTTCTATTTTAATCTCAGATTCAGAAACGGCTTGTTCCTTCAACTCCGAAGGTTCGACCTGCTCAACTACGGGTTTATCAACCGGACTTTCAGCATATGAACTGCCAACAGTAAATGCCGTCAAAGCTGCAATGACTGTTTTCTTTTTGAACCAATCCGCAGGGGCATTGGAAAGCAGAAGTTCCGGTTTATCAAAAAACAGCTCCTGATCGGGATATTTCGGCAGTTTATACTTCTTAACCGGTCTGACCTGCATTTTAACCTCCTGAATAAATACGAATTCCCCTTCTCGCGAATGATAACACAATAACTGGTTCTTCTCCAACAGAGACCTTTGAAAATTACAAATATTGATTGACTGCTGATTGGACATAAGTTAGTATCAGATTGTATAAAACGCAGTTCGACTTGCATACTCTGGTAGGTACATGAATGAAGCTGAAAGCAAAGAAAAATTATAAAACACCTTCTTATCCTGTCAGATTAGTTTATGAAAAGCATCCGGAACTTATTTTGGAGCACATCCCTTATGGATGGCTGAAAAACCGGGTCATCACCGGGGCTTTATCAGTTTTTGTACTTTCTGGATTTACATTGAGTTGCTCATCAGACGGTAATTCAGATGTAGCGATCACAGACGGTGAATTTGACCATCCAGATAAGATCAATTTAAAAAAGAACTACTCTATAGCGCCGCTTTTCATTCATGGTGATGGAAGGGGCAGTACGGGCTGCATTGTAATGAACCCTCCCTGCTTTCTTACTGAAGCTGATGCAAAGGAGATCATTTTCAGCAAATTGGAAGGATATGGTCTTAAGTTTGACTCAAGAAACTATGTTCATAGAAAGAACTTCACAAAACACATTCTGAAACACAATATCACCGGGAATCACAGCTTCTTAATCGAAACAACTAACGATCTTGTTTTTGACGGTTTAATTGAAGACATTAACCTGGCAATTAAGTTTATCTCGCATGATAATGTCAGAAAACTTAGGGACATTGAAGAGTCGGAAGATAAGGTGTGGATAAGTGTGGGTTACACGAATATTTTAGGTGAAGCCCAGGAATTCAGAGAGAAAATGAAAAATGAGGTTCACATCAACATGGCGCTATTTTATGATCCTATGACTAAGATGGATGGTAACTATGATATGGAAAAAGCAAGGACTCTGTCCCGGAAGCTGTTGGCTGAACAAGTTGATGATTTTCTTCATTGGTTAAGAAGAGAGTTCCCTGCATATGCTGATAAGAAAGGAATCTGATGCACATAACTCTCCATCTAACGACAGGCTGCAATCTAAATTGTGATTACTGCTATGCGCCCCATTCAGACAGGATAGATATGTCACCTGAAACTCTCAGGCAGGCAATTGATTTTACAACAACCTTCTCATCTCCCGACACTGGACTAATATACTTCGGCGGGGAACCTCTTCTTAAAAAGGAACTGATTTCCGAAGCGATAGAATATTCTTCTGAACTCGCAAGAAGCAAAGGGATTTCTTTTCATCATAAAGTCACAACTAATGGCCTTCTTATGGATGAGACCTTCTTGAAATATGCTTCTGCATCAAGGCTCACGGTAGCTTTGAGTATTGACGGTACAGAGAAAGCTCACAATTCCCATCGAAAAAATTCAGCAGGGGAAGGTTCTTACGGCATTGTTTCAAACCGTGCAAAGCTTCTTCTTAAATTCCAACCTTATGCGCAAGCATACATGGTTATCTCACCGGACACAGTGCAGGATTTCCATTCATCCTTTTTAAATATGCTCGATAAAGGTTTTCGATATATTGTGACTTCACTGGATCATTCAGCCGAATGGACTGACAAGGATCTGACTGTATTGAAAAAACAATACGGACTGATGGCCAAGGAATATGAAAGACTTACAGAGAACAATGTCAAATTCTATTTCAGCCCTTTTGAAAAGAAGATTGCTTCTCATATCCGGGGAGAGGAAGCTGTCTGCATCCAGTGCCAGCTTGGGAAAAAGCAGGTCTCCATCGCACCGAACGGCAGCATTTATCCCTGTGTTCAGTTTGTTCAGGACGGAGTTTCAAATACTGAATACTCGATCGGCCATATTTCTTCAGGTATAGACACTGACAAAGTTAATGCTCTTTATGAACAATCACAATCATGTGGAAGTGAATGTACTGAGTGTGCTTTTAATCTGAGATGTGAACACAGATGCGGATGTCTTAATTGGCAAACTACGGGCAATATTGGAAAGGTTTCTCCGCTCCTTTGTGAAACAGAGAGATTGCTTATTCCGATTGCAGACAGACTCGCAGAACGATTGTTTAAAAAACGCAACGCCCTGTTTATTCAGAAACATTACAATGTCATGTATCCGATGCTTTCCTATCTTGAGGATGTAACATGAGAATAAGAATTATAATTTTGATGCTGCTGTTCCTTCCTGTTGTTTCCTTTTCCTCAGATTATGAAACCCTTATCAATGATCTCAAGAGTGATAACATTGAAACGCAGTACAAGGCTGTTTTGAAGCTTCGTGAACTTGGCGATAAGAGGGCTGTACCGCACTTGATCAATGCTATGGAAAGTAGAAACTGGAGAAGTAATTTTGTTAGAGAGATCTGGGATACTTTAGAGAAGCTTAACGATCCTATAGCAGTAAAACCGTTGATCAAGTCTCTTAAGGAAACAAGGGAGCCGTACTGGTTAGTCCCGATTCTGAACTCTCTGGACAAGAATTGGACAAAGACGGATGAAGCTTCCAAGTTATTCGAAAGTATCGTTAAAGATGTTGAAAGAGAGGGCATGGTCAAGGCCGGATATCTTGAAATTCTAATCAGTATTAATCCAGAACAGACTGCTTCATATTTCCTTGCCAAATCCGATCTTTTAGAAAAAGAGCTGCCAAGTATCCTTAAATGCATTTCTGACTCAAATAATCCTGAAGCAGTGCAGATATTGACTTCTATATTTCTTAAAAAAGACTGTTGTTTTACCCCAATGGCTGAAACACTGTATAGACTTGACGAAAACTGGTATAAATCAGATACGGTTATCAGTGCTCTCGCAGAGTTTGAAAAAAGCATTCATGCAAACAAATATGATAATGATACTCTCAACAGGCTGTTGGAGATCAAATCAGAAGAAGCTACCGATCTTCTCAAAATTATTATTAAAAGCGATTGTGTTCATAAAGCCGATGCTCTTAAAGAACTCTACAGGAGAGGAGAATCATTCTCATTCGACGATCTTAGAAAGTTCGTTCTGAAAAATAATGGAGAACTTAGAGCAGACAGAAGACAGAATAATATCAAGCAATTAATCTGCGCAGTTATAACAATCCTCAACGATGACCGCAGTGAACAGTCCACACAACTGCTTCTAAAGTGCCTTTCTGATAAAACGGTTCCCGAAATCGCTTTTGAAGCTGCTAAAACTTTTACTGAAAGAGATTGTGAAGAGGCTGCTCCTTTAATCTGTGAATTGCTCAAAGCGAAAGGACCACTTGATCACAGAACTGGAGACTTGCTTCATATACTCAGTGAAATCGGTGATGATAGAAGTATTCCATCTATTGCAGAATTCCTTTCCAGCACTGACATCAATCCCTTTTCAGATCAATATGTAGCCTGTGATGCTTTGGAAGCACTTTCATGTTTCACTTATGATAAAATTAAATATTACATATTCAAATCTCTTGAAGAAAGTGAAAACAGAGATGTAAAAGCGAAAGCTACGGAAATATTGGGGAGAATTGGGAGAAAAGATGCTGTCAAATATCTCCGAAAACAAATGCAGAGCGAAGACGCAATAGTTCGCGCCACAACAGAGTGGGCATTGTACAGATTATCCCTTTTAGAAAACTGACTTTATTTGACTTAATATGTTTTTGATCATAGTATTTCGTTGTCAAATTTGTATTTACTCTTTTTAGAGGTATAGAAATGAAGATAAAGGCAGAAAGGAAATACCAAAGTCCGAAGTATCCTGAACGGTTTGTCTATGAAAACAACCCGGAGATGCTTTTGAGGTATGTCCCCGCAAAATGGCTTAAAAGCAGTATTGTCGCAAGTGCTTTGACAGCGTTTGTTTTTGGAGGTAACTGCTCAGCAGAAAATATCGATACACCTGACGACACAGTAGTCGTTACACCTCGAAAACCGGTAAAAGAGCAATTCACAATGGAAATTAATGAAAATATTAACTGCAAGATTGCCCCCATATTCATTCACGGTGATGGGCGAGGATCTACAGGATGTATAGTTATGACACCCCCCTGTTTCATTTCAGAATCTGATGCGAAGGAGATCATCCTAAAAAAACTGGAAAATGCAGGCATTAAATTCGAATCCAGGGATTATCTGTTCAAGGAAAATTATAACAGCACCAAAAGACACTTGTACTTCGTTGATTACAAGAAAGACATAGAAATTACCGAGGAACACGATTTTGTGTTTGACGGTTACAGAGACGATATCAATCTTGGGATAAAGTATATTACTCATACTAATGTTGAAGTATTGAACAAGAAGAGCATTGAAAATACATCAAGCGTTCAAAGTTATAACCTAATCGGGGATGCACAGCAGATAAAAGAGGATCTTGGAAAAGACTGTGAAGCAAACATAGCCCTCTTCTATGACCCTATTATACAGGAAGCAATTCCTATGGAAGAAGCTAGGAAACAGTCCAGAAAGCTCCTGGAAGAACAGGTCGAGGACTTTATTATGTGGGTTCAGAGAGAGTTCCCTGAAGTACTGGAGGATAAATGAAACTGAAATTATTTACAGTTATATTTCTTCTTTTTTCTGTTATGTCATTTGCTGGAGAATACGAGGAACTTATCAAAAAGCTAAATAGTGACAACGAGGTTGAACAATGCAAAGCAGTTCTGAACCTTAAAAAACTTGGGGATAAAAGAGCCATCAGAACGATAATTACAATTCTTCAAAATAGTTCCAGTTCAAAAAACCAAAACATAAGTTTGGATGACTTATGCTACGAAGCCCTCCTTCACTTCAATGATAAATCTGCCGTGGAACCGTTAATTAAGTTACTTAATGTCAGTGCCGACTATTATTACATAATGTGGATTCTGGACAACATTGATCCGGACTGGGTTAACAGTGCACAGGCACAACGAATGTATGAAGATTTGAAGTTTCAAATCATTGAATCTAGAGGAGATAATCGTACTATATTCAATCTGATGAAGAAAATTAACCCGAGAGCAACAGCTGAATTCTTTCTGAACAGATGGGAATTATTTGGTGAGTATGACATTAATGATTATGTTGATTGTTTGATTGAAACAGACTATTCAGAATCAACGGATATCCTTAAGCAAAAATACTTCGATAAAAAATATAGCAGCTATAAGATTGCTGAAGCTTTAAATAAGTTTGATCCGGACTGGTATCTAGCCAAAGAAGCTACTGAAGAAGTAGAAATACTTAAAAAGATGGTTAAGTCAAGCAGCTTCGAAACTGTGCAATCTGCTATAGCAAAACTGTATTATATCAAGACAGAAGAATCTACAAATATTCTGATGAGTCTGGTGAACAGGCCTGAACCTAATCTAAGGGCATGGGTCGTTAAGGAATTGACGGAACGAGGCGTATCCATTGATATCGAAATACTGAAATCTGCTGTGATTGACTATGAAAAAAACAGTGAAGCATACAGAAGTTGGAGTGATGAATATGATTTAATGGAAACTGCTGTTAAAACACTGGGAATAATGAATAATGTGGATTCAATCCAGTTCCTTTTTTATTGCCTTGATTCAAACAATTCTGATATCGCTATTTCAGCAGCGAAAGCACTATCCGGGACAAGCAGTCGTGATGCATTAGTAAAACCTCTATGCAAGATGATATCTCAACCCGAACTGGACTACAGTATTGTTAACGATGCTTTCGAGATTTTAGTAAATATAGGGGAACCTGAAGCAATTCCTGTAATCGCAAAGTTTACTGAACTTGATGAATGGGTCGCTTGTGATGCAATTAGAGCATTAGAGCAATTTCCCCCTGAAATTACATATGAACATATGGTCCATGTGTTATCAAATGCTTATAAAGCCTATGTCCGTCAAAAGGCCGTTGAAACCCTTGGAAGAGCAGAGTTTAAGAGTGCTAAGCCTTATCTTGAAAAGTCAAGGAAAGACAGTGATCCTGCTGTCAGAGCAACAGCTGAATGGGCTTTATACAGGTTGTCTCTTATCCCTGACGAAGAAGAAACCGAGAACTAATCGTCCTCACCATCCCCAAGCATTCCTGCTGCTTCATTTACCGGGAGTTCCTGAACATCTTTTAGTTTCCGTTTTATGGTTGAGGTTTTTCCGGTGACTGCTCTGAGATTGTTCCCGGCTGCCTGAAGGTTTTTATCAACCTTGTCAAGCATTTCACCGAATTTGTCAAAATCCGTTCTGACTGCGCCCAGCAGTTTCCATACTTCGCCGGAGCGTTTTTCGATTGCAAGGGTCCTGAACCCCATTTGGAGGCTGTTTAGCAGAGCCGCCAGCGTTGTAGGACCGGAGACGACCACTCTGAAATCATGTTGCAGCTTTTCCACAAGACCTGGAATCCTTAACACTTCAGCATAAAGCCCTTCGATGGGAAGGAACATTATCGCGAAGTTTGTCGTGTCGGGCGGCGATATGTATTTTTCAGAAATGTCCTTTGCAGATTTTTTAACGGCGTTGGCAAGCTCTTTAATACTCTCATCAAGCGCAGCGTTGTCCGCATTGTTGTATGCCTCAAGAACCTGACTGTATTTTTCGAGCGGAAATTTTGCATCAATGGGAAGCCTGACTGGTGTTTCCTCATCATATCCTGGGAGTTTGAGAGCAAATTCAACTCTTTGGGACGAGCCTGGTTTTGTGACGACATTTTCCTCATACTGGTCTTTTATCAGCAATTCTTCAAGGAGACTTCCAAGTTGGATTTCACCCCATGCTCCTCTTGCCCTGACATCTTCAAGAACCCTTTTCAGGCCCCCAACGCTGGTTGCAAGGTTCTGCATCTCGCCGAGACCTTTCTGAACCCTTTCCAGATTATCGCTCACAAGCTTGAAGGATTCCCCGATGCGTTTCTGAAGGGTCTCCTGAAGTTTCTCGTCAACGATCCTGCGCATTTCGTCAAGCTTTTTCTCATTGCCTTCCTGAAGCTCTCTCACTTTGCACTCAATCGTTGTCCGCATCTGCTCCAGCTTTTTTTCATTTCCCTCTGTCAACTGAGCAAGCAGCTTGGTGAAAGTCTCAAGCTGCTCTTTCTGGTATCCGGAAGACTCGGACATTCTCTTTAAAACAGCGTCCTGATAAAGCTGAAGATTGCCGGAAAGCTCCTCTCTGTTTTCTTTGGAGGATTTTCTTGATTCGTCCCTTATTTGAGTGAACTGATCCATCAGGTATTTCTTAAGTTCGGCATTGGCAGAAGCCCTGCTTGATTTATTCAGGATAATCATATTGATCAACTGAAGTATCAGTATTATACCGATGCTGGCGATTATTGCCGTTTCCATTATTTCACCTGCGCTTAACAGTTCAGACTATATCTTGTGTCCTCATAAGCGGACACTTGTTAATTGTAGCAGAAACGAGCGCATTTTAGCAAAAACAGGAGAAATATCAATAAAACGAATTGCCTGCGACAGCATACTTCGGCATTGCTCAGAACTGTTGACATCATCGAACCATAAAGCTATTCTGTTGGAGTGTAATTACGGGAGAAGTTTTTATGCGAGGACATTTTGTTTTCAGTGCCATAGTTGGACAGGACAGGCTTAAGACTGCCTATCTTGCCAATATTGTGAATCCCCGTCTGGGCGGTCTTTTGATCAGCGGCCCCAAGGGAACGGGCAAGAGCACTGTTGTTCATTCCGTCACTTCCATTCTTCCTGATAGAGAAAGTTACAGTGAATGTCCTTTTTCATGTTCTCCCCTAAATCCGAAAAAGCTCTGTTCCTTCTGTGGTGAATCCCCTCTGGGTGAACCTGTAAGCAGATCAATGAGGGTGGTGAATCTTCCTCTCAGCTGCACAGAGGACAGGCTTATCGGAACTGTTGATATTGAGAAGCTTCTTAAGGACGGAGAGAAGAAGGTCCAACCCGGTATACTTGGTGATGCCAACGGGAATATCCTTTATATTGATGAGGTGAACCTTCTTCCCGATCATCTTATTGACGATATCCTTGATGTTGCTGCATCTGGCTGGAATACTATCGAACGGGAAGGTTTATCAGTTTCCCATCCTGCCGAGTTCATTCTTGTGGGGACCATGAATCCCGAAGAAGGAGAACTGCGGCCTCAGATCCTGGACAGGTTTCCTCTTTGTGTTAAACCTGAAACTGTATCAGATCCTTCATTGAGAGTGGAAATTGTCAAGAGGAACATTCTTTTTGAAGATGATCCTGATGCTTTCGCAAAAAAGTTTGAAGAAGAGGAAAGACAGACAGCCAAAAAAATTATAAAAGCAAAATCGCTCCTTCCGGATATAACAATAGGCGACAGTCTTATTCTTGCCATCTCATCGGGATGTGCAGAGCTTAAGGTTGACGGCCAGCGGCCTGATATTGTCATCACAAAGACAGCAGGAACTCTTGCAGCTCTTGACGGAAAGACTGTTGCAGAAGACAGCCATGTTCTTATGAGTGCCGAACTTGCCCTTGTTCACAGAGTGAGGGACGGAGGACTTCTTGAACCTCCAACTAAAGAAGAGATATACGAAGTGTTTTCGAAGTACCTTGGATTGAAACCGGGAAAGAAACCGGCCTTGGAAGGCACAGTTCCGCCGTCATCCCCGGGAGATGTTTCTTACACCAAAGAAGGTGTCTCTGAGGAAAAAAAAAGCCCTCTGTCTTAAGAAGACTGACAAAGTCAATTAAGAACAGTATTAAATCTGTAATATCAAATCCTGAAAGTAAGAGAAAACCGGGAAAGACCCTTCCCGACAGTTCGCCAGGAGAAACAGAGGACAAACTTCCTGTTTACAGAGGACTCCAGTCTGTTTTTAATGCCAGGAATTTTCTCCACAATATTTTCAAAAAGCTCAGAAAGAGTTCGGGAAGAAGGAGCAGGAACAAAGTTAAGAAAACATATTCCTCTTCATCTGTTACAGGCAGGAATATCAGGGCTGTTAAATATAATGAATCCCTTAATAATCCAGCCTTTCTTCCTACTCTCAATAAAGCTCTTTTCAATGGAAAGTACAGCTTCACTGACAGAAAGTTCAGGATAGGCAGAGAGGATATTCTGGGCTGGGAGAAGTCTGAACCTCAGAGCCTTACTCTTGTTCTTGCTGTTGATGTCAGCCGGTCCACCATGCCTTTTGTGAAGGTGTTCACTGAACTTCTGAAGAACCTGACAGGTTATTTCAAACGGAGCAATGACAGGGTCGGACTTGTCTCCATTCAGGGGAAGCAGGCTCAGATTATTAATAACCCCACTCATAATTTCAGGGTTATATTGCGACATCTTTCAGAACTTGCTGTAGACGGGGAAACACCGATCGCTGACGGACTGAGGAAAGGACTGGAAATGTGTCGCCTGGAAAGGTTCAGGAAACCCGGTTCCAGAAATATTGTTCTTGCCATAAGTGATTTCTACCCCGAACCTCTGACCCATAAGTTTAAAGATGTATTTGATGAGCCTGCCTATAAGGATGCAATTCAGACAGCATCTCAATACAGGAGACATAAGACCCTTCTCTTTGTGCTTAATCCCTGCTTCAGAAGTGAAGA
Source organism: uncultured Acidobacteriota bacterium (assembly GCA_964509835.1). Classification (GTDB taxonomy): domain Bacteria; phylum Acidobacteriota; order CAZDZC01; family CAZDZC01; genus CAZDZC01. Next base: position 181,551 of record CAZDZC010000003.1, on the reverse strand, counting down.
GGGAACTCTTCCGGGAGAGAAGCTCTGTAAGCTTCTGGCAAAAGTGAGCGGAGGAAGGTTCCATTTCTTCAGGCCCGTTCATTCCATGTTCGACAAAAGTTATAATCCACCCACGCCGGAACAAATGGCTGAAATGTTCAAAGGAATAAGTGTAATCGCCGGAATAAAAATGTACCACCTCTGCCAATTAAACATTCAGCGCTGCTCAACATTGTTCCTCCTGTAAATCGATCTCATGTGGTGAGCATATTTCTCATCTTACGGGCAAGATGATGCACTCCTTGAAACAAGGTTGGAGTCTGTTCCCAGTTCTTCGCCACAGCCATTCCTGGTCCTTACAAGATAGAAGAAACAGTTAGCTGGTATTGCAGGATCTGATGCTGTTGTATCGTTGTCGTCTGATTCAATGCACTTACAGGCACTGAAATCGGACGGGTCCTCACTGCAGATAAGATCAAATGTAAAAGCTGATCCTCCGGTTATACCTGCAGTTGTCCACTCCATAACGGTGTTGGCACCGCCTGAAAGCATCAGGTCAGAAGCCGGACCGGGAGGTGCCCATACTGCAGGGTTCCAGGGTTCACAGTCAATTTCATTGTTCACAAGATCGCCATCAACATCATCATCACAGTCGTCACCAATGCCGTCTCCATCGAAATCCTTCTGCTTGGGATTGGAGATGAGAGGACAATTGTCAACATCAGCACAGAATCCGTCGCTATCTATATCGTTATTAAAATCATTGGGACAGACATCGCATACATCACCGACACCGTCACCGTCAACATCGACTTGAGAAGGATTGGCAACTGAGGGACAGTTATCACAGAAGTCCCCTACTAGGTCGAGATCTTCATCCTGCTGGATAATATTAATTATTAGAGGACAGTTGTCACAGACATCTCCGACACCGTCACCGTCAACATCCTCCTGAAGGGTATTTGCATCATCAATACAGTTGTCACATACATCCCCAACACCGTCTGTATCAGCATCCTCCTGACCGCTGTTTGATGTTGCCGGACAGTTGTCCACATCCCCGCAGACTCCGTCACCGTCAATATCATTATCGGGATCATCTGGGCAGACATCACATACATCTCCAATCCCGTCACCGTCCACATCCTCCTGAAGTGTATTTGCATCATCTGGACAGTTGTCACAGACATCTCCCACAGTGTCACCGTCAACATCACTCTGATCACTGTTGAAATCTGCCGGACAGTTATCGCAAACATCACCCACACCATCTGTATCAACATCCTCTTGAAGTGTGTTCGCATCATCTGGACAGTTATCGCAGACATCTCCCACTGTATCGGTATCAACATCAGACTGGTCGGTGTTCGTGTCCAATGGGCAGTTGTCACAGACATCACCGTATGTATCAGTATCAACATCGGACTGGTCAGGATTGGCATCCAACGGGCAGTTGTCACATACATCACCTACTATGTCAGAATCGGCATCCTCCTGGCCACTGTTTGCATCTACTGTACAGTTATCGCAAATATCTCCCACACCGTCAACATCACCATCCTCCTGACCGGTATTGAACCCGTCAACACAGTTATCACAAACATCACCAGCGCCGTCGGTATCAGCATCCTCCTGAAATTCGTTTGGTGTATCTATACAGTTATCACAGACATCTCCAACATTATCGGTGTCGATATCACTCTGATCGGAATTACTGTTATCGTGGCAGTTATCGCAATCATCACCCACACCGTCACTGTCTACATCCTCCTGATCCTCATTCGGAGTATCAATACAGTTGTCACAGACATCACCTACTCCGTCGCCATCCACATCAGACTGATCAGTGTTTGGTGTTCTGGGACAGTTGTCGCAGATATCTCCGATAGTGTCTCCATCGAAGTCACTGTTGGGGACCCTGGGTGAGAACATAATGGCAAGCCCGTTTGACAGGAACGGTACATTGCACGAAAAGGACACATCTTCGGTCCCATCTATGTTCTCCAGTCCTGTTGTTGCTCCCTCTCCGTAACTGTAGGAAGGTACATCGACAACGACATCAAGAAACTGCATTTTTATTTCATTTGTAGTTTCGTATAATGTGACCTCAAAAGTCATGTCCCCTGAACTTCCAAGCCGTTCAACATGATACCATTCTATCGTAAGCTGTCTGTCCGGCGCTGTGCCTTCCAGAAAATAACTGACCATACCTGTCAGAGGAACAGACATGTCATCCCAGTGCACAGCAATAAGATCATTGGGATCAAGACTGTAGGGCAGGCAGTCATTGGAGTAGTCATCCCCATCGCTTCCGAATGTGGCATATCCATTACTGCTGACCTTTATCGAATTATAGATATTGCCGTAGAACTCGAAGTCAAATCCTATGGAAATATCCGTCGAAGTATCATCTCCGCTGCTTATAGCGATTATACCTGCCAAAGAAGTGTCAATGTAAGAAAAAGCCGCTGTTTCATCATAGTTATAACCAACGCCCGGATATGGAGTACCAGGACACAGGTCACAGACATCTCCTATACCGTCTGCATCCACATCAGACTGGTCAGAGTTGGGTTCATCGGGACAGTTGTCACAAACATCACCGATACCGTCTCCGTCAACATCCTCCTGACCGGCATTTGCATAATCAGGACAGTTGTCACAGTCATCACCGAGTCCGTCTCCGTCATAATCCTGTTGAGTTGGATTACTTATATCCATGCAGTTGTCACAGATATCACCTAAACCGTCACTATCCACATCCTCCTGACCCGGATTATTATCTAAAGGACAGTTATCACAGACATCACCGAAGATATCTGAATCAACATCAGACTGATCTGTATTGGCATCAATCGGGCAGTTATCGCACAGATCTCCGACCGTATCAATGTCCGTATCATCATTGGATACTATTGGAGTATAGTGAACAGCAAGCATATCTGTTAGAACAGGGCTGTCACATGAGTAGTCCGTTCCGACTGTTCCCCCCGGTCCCTCAATCCCTGATGTTGCCGATGCTCCAAGATCAAAGGTCACATCTCCGAAGTCAGTATCCTGATACTGCATTCTTATTTCGTTATTAGATTCATAGAAAGTAACTTCGAATGTAATGCTTCCTATTCCAGGATAATGTCTGAGATGATACCACTCAACCGTAAACCTTCTGTAGGGGGCAGTTCCTTCGAGAATACTGTAGATAGCAGCATCTCCTGTAATATTAAGATCATCCCAGAAAGGGGTTATCAACAGATCAGGAGTTGATATGTCAGGAATACATATATTGTAAGGCTCAAGTCCATCAGATGACAAAGTAATGTATCCATTACTACTGACATTCAGCTGGCTGTAAACTCCATCGTACAAAACAAAATCAAATCCGATCGGGATTAGTGCCTGGGCATCATCTCCGATATCCAGAACAAGATCTCCCGATGTTGCATCAATGAAACTGTATGTGACCGTATCATCATATGAGTAGTCAACGATCGGATTATAAAGCTCCGGGCAATGATCCACATCAGCGCAGAGCATGTCGCCGTCAATGTCATCATCGGGATCCAACGGGCAGATATCACATACATCGCCAGTGCCGTCTCCGTCAGCATCAGCCTGATCAGTATTCGGATCATTAGGACAATTGTCGCAAACATCTCCAACAGTATCGCTGTCGATATCCTCCTGATCGGTATTAGGAATGTTCACACAATTGTCACATGCATCTCCAGCACCATCAGAGTCTGTATCATCCTGTGTCGGATTTAATGTATTTACGCAGTTATCACATATATCCCCAACACCGTCACTGTCGGCATCCTCCTGAAGAGGATTGGCAGTGGTTGGACAGTTATCAATATCACCACAGACCCCGTCACCATCGATATCATTCCATGGATCACCAGGACATATATCACATACATCGCCGATCCCGTCACCGTCAATATCCGACTGGTCTGTATTGGCATCGGAGTGACAATTGTCACATACATCTCCAACATTGTCCGAATCGCCATCATCCTGGGTAGTATTAGCATCATCCTGGCAATTGTCACATACATCGCCGATAGTGTCAGTATCCACATCACTCTGGTTTGTATTTGCATCAAACGGGCAGTTGTCTATGTCACCGCAAACTCCGTCACCGTCTATATCGTTATCGGGATCATCAGGGCATGTATCGCAGACATCGCCAATACCATCACTATCCACATCAGACTGGTCTGCATTAGGATCTGATACACAGTTGTCGCAAGCGTCACCGACACCGTCGCCATCCACATCTTCCTGACCGGAATTGGGAGTGTTCATGCAGTTGTCACAGATATCACCCACACCGTCACCGTCTTTGTCCTTAAGTGCGGCAGTGCTGGCATTGAGGACCAGAGTTCCTCCTGAGCAATCATAGGAAGTCACCATAACATAGTAAACATCCCCGGGACATGTTGTGAACATCACCTGTGACTGGGTTCCGCTATAGTCATCATTACAGCTGTGATAAGTCAGTGAATCACAGCCAAGAACCGGGTCAGTACTGTAAACGGTCATGATGGTGTCATAATTGCTTCCCACAGAATCTACAATGACCGAAACACTGGTGGTGGCTTCATACCGGAACCATACGCTGTGGTCATCAGAAGGACATGAGGAGGGACATACTGAAACAGGATCCGTAACAGCATGAGTTGCTGATGTTACATTATAACTGTCTGAAAATGGTGTAACATCTATCGGTATGGCTCCTATACAGTCATCAAGATCACAAACATCACCAACGCCGTTTGCATTTTCGTCCTCCTGGTCAGGGTTTGGAATATCAGGGCAGTTATCACATTCATCAGGAACCGTGTCACCATCGGCATCCAGGTTATCATCCCCTCCGACACAGACATCGCAGGAATCGCCATAACCGTCTCCGTCACTGTCAAGCTGAGATGGATTTGCAACCGACGGGCAATTGTCGCATCCGTCAGGAATTAAATCCATATCAACATCTAAAGCATCGTCAAATCCTGCGCACAAATCACAAGCATCTCCAACACCATCCAGGTCAGCATCCTCCTGCCCGGGATTATAAGTTGTCGGGCAGTTATCGCAGACATCTCCCATGTAGTCGGCATCAACATCCTCCTGCAAAGGGTTAATAGTGAATTCACAATTGTCGCATACATCCGGAACACCATCTATATCGGAGTCTATTCTGTCATCTCCTCCGGGACAGGCATCGCATTCATCGCCAACGGTATCCCCATCTGTGTCATTCTGTCCAGGGTTCGGAACCGATGGACAGTTATCAATATCATCATCAATCCCATCACCATCGGCGTCCAGATCACAGACATCTCCAATTCCGTCCCCATCTGTATCCTCCTGGCCAGGATTACTCACGGCAGGACAGTTATCACAGGTATCTCCAACTCCATCTGTATCCTGATCCTCCTGACCGGGATCGGGATCATCTGGACATACATCACAAATATCTCCAACATCATCAGTGTCAGAGTCAGCCTGGACAGGGTTGAAGTCAAAGGGACAGTTGTCCAGATCGTCCGATAACCCATCTCCGTCACTGTCAGGACATGGATTTGTAATGAGAGCTGTTGATGGTTGAACAGTGGCAGTTGAGGCAAGTACAAGCAGGGATGTTGAAACTGCTGAAACAGATGGATTACTAACTGATGCGGTTGAATCTGAACCTGCGGTGGAAGTGATTGTTTCAAAACCGCAATCACTGCTGAGACTCCCTGTTTCATCAAACTTCATTATCCAAAGATCATTTCCACCAGAACCAATTGAATTGCAGATTCCAGCAGCAACTATTCCTTTATCAGGTGTTGGTGCTATAAATCCAATTGTTTCATATAGGTCAAGGCCGTATGCTTTTTGCCACACCACAGATCCTGTTAAATCCAGTTTTATGAACCAGGAATCCTGGTTGCCGTTTCCCAGACCTGTTAACATTCCCGAGATTATAAATCCATCTGAAACTTCTATGCAACCTGATGCAATGTCATTCAGTGCTCCCCCATATGTTTTCTGCCAATCCACTGAACCTGATGAGTCCGTTTTAATTACCCAGAAATCACCATTACCTGCCCCATATGAACTGGTATATCCTGTAATGAGGATACCGCCATCAGAAGTTTCTATTACATGATTTCCCCTGTCTGTAAAAGAACCTCCATATGTCTTACACCACAAAATATTACCGGAGGAATTCAGCTTCAGCAGCCAACAGTCATAACCACCAGCACCATATGAAGAGGTCTGTCCCGTCACAAAATATCCACCGTCAGATGTCTGTACAACTGATGCACCATTATCATAACCTGTCCCTCCGGCTCTTATCTCCCATTCAATCAAACCGTCTGAACTTAATTTGATGATCAAAGCATCTGAACTGCCTGAACTCAAGGTATAACCGGAAATAATAAAGCCTCCATCAGCAGTGTTCTCCATGTCATACCCTACATCGTCACTTGATGATCCGATAGTTTTCTGCCAAATAATACTACCGGAGCTGTTCAGTTTTAAAATCCATATATCGTACCCTCCGACACCTTGTGAGAATGTATAACCCATTGCTATATACCCACCATCAGAAGTCGGGATTATTTCCTCTGGAATATCCTCTGAGTTTCCATCTATCCTTTCTTCCCATACGATTGATCCATAGGCATCCAGTTTTAGGAACCACATATCATTTGCTAAAGCACCGAAGCTATATGTCTTACCTGAAACAATATAACCTCCATCATATGTCGAACAAACTGAACTTCCGGCATCATCAGCAGTTCCTCCATAAGCTTTTATCCAAGAAAGACAGCTTGCAGTGCTTCCTGAAAGGTTCAGATCGTATTCCCTTTCTGCTCCAAAAGTCGCATCCGCTTGAAGAACTTTTATATGATACAGACCTGATGCAGTAACGGTCCATGAAAGCAGGGATGCTAAACCACCACCACTGTTATCATCCCATGTGAGTAATATGGAACAGTCCCTGTCATAAAGCTCTATCAGAGTATCAGCAAACAGGCCTAAATTGGAAGTTGAAATTGTATATGTGGTCCCGGCACATCCGTTAAAGGCAATCCAGTCTTCGCCGTCATCTGAGAAATCATGTGATTGGGTTTCGCTATCTTCGATAATGTTTGATAAAACCCCCGTACAATTATCATCTTCTTCATAACTGTCAGCATTCAGACCAGGATCCCTAAGTTCATAAATCCTTTCAAATTCCTTATCCGCAGCGGTTAATACCTTATTACCAATGAAACATACTGACAAAATAATTGCCAGTAAAACTATTATCACGAAGTCTGTTACTCTGTTCTTAAGCATATACTGTCTCCCCTTTTAGTTTTTTCCTGCTCTTCTCATATACATATTCTCAACCTCTCCTTGGGTTAAGGACATAGCTCTGTGCACATCTCAGAAGGCAGAAACACCGTTGACCTGTCAACCATATCACTGTTGTATCCGAATCCTGTTTCACAGAAACCGTCAGAATAACTTATTATGTAATAGTAATTATCACTATCTTTCGTTACTGAAGTATCATCTGATAGTAAGCCTGCAGGACTACCTGGACACTCAGCAGTTGATACTTTATTATTGTGGGAGTACCAGTTTCCCAGTTCACCTCTGTAAAGATTGTGAAATGAGTTTGTTCTCTGATTATCAATGCTGAAGGTTATTCCTGTTACAGATTTCTCAACTGTAATAATTTCAGGTATCCTGACACCAGTTGTACAGGTAATAGACTCTGAATGCGAGTCCTGACAACCATCAGCTGAAGTAAGGGTGAGCTCAACTGTGTAGGTACCTGACAGGGAGTAGGTATACTGAGGGTTCGATGCTGTAGAAATCCCGCTGCCATCTCCGAAGTCCCATTGATAAATGAACGGAGCTGCTCCCCCTGTAGATGTATCTGTAAACTGAACTGAGCAGTCTGTTGGACTCCAGTTGAATGAAGCTGATATTTGACCATAAAGGTTCAGACTGACAATGTCAATATCCTGCTGCGGTCCCGGGTCACTGCAGGAATCCGTCACTCTCAGGGCAAAATCAATATTCGCAACAGGGAACATATGGCTTATTACTTCACCAACTGCATCAACATTAAATGTGAACCCGTCATAATCAAGATCCCATTCATAAGTTAGAGCTCCTTCTCCCTTTCCGCTGCCATAGAGAGTCTGTTCAGTGCCCAGACATACTTCAGGATCAGGATTGATCACATCTATTGATGCAATAACAGGTGAACAGCTTTGCGTGCACGGTGCATCAACATTAACAAGAACATCGTCTATATACCATCCTGCACGTGCAGTTCCGAAATTATCATCTTCGAAAAACCTGAACCTTAAGTTAACAGTGTTTCCAGAATATGCTGAAAGGTCAACCGTCACTTCCTCCCAGACTGTACTGAGACCTGCCCAGCAGGGGCCGTAAGGATACGGTGCTTCATCATCAAGGGTATTATTGTATCCATTGTCCGGTGTAAGCACCTGCCAGGAGGCACCGCCATTAGTTGAAATTTCCAGCCAGATGCCATCATCAGTTCCGTTTGTAAGGTTGTCGGTATATATATAATACCAGTGCCAGAATGAAAGTTCCGCACCTGTAGCACTTGTCAGATCTAATGATGGGGTTATAAGCCAGTTGCTTCCGTTTGTTGAACCGTTGTTCTTCGTATAGTTTCCAGTCAGGTTTATTGCATAAACATTACTTCCGCTGTGTGCCCCAGATGGACCGTATGAAGGATATCCCAGCTGCCATTGGTCATACACACCTGTATGGGTCCAGCCGGATGCACCGCTCTCAAAGTCAGTATCAAGGTAAACTGTACTTCCGTAAGTCTCAAAAGACCACAAAATTCCTGCATTGTCATCAATAGAGACATTACCTGCGCCATCAGTAGAGCCAACTTTAAAAACATAGCCACTGCATGGAGTCAAACCTGACAGTAAAATACTGTGGTTTGTAACAAATCCACTAAGTGAAGTCATTGAACCCAGCATGGGATCTGCACCATATTCTACAAAAGAGTCAGCTGGTTCATCTGTGGTCCATGTCACTAAGGCTGTACTTCCAGTAATATTTGTAACAGCAACATTCGAAATTACAGGAGGGGTACAGTCACTCTGGATAAATGCTTCTGCAGTAAAATCCTGAGGACCTGTTCCGAATGCATCATCATCGTGGTAAAGACCGTAAACAGTATCCCCCTGCGATATCTGAAGAACACCGGGACTGTCTGTCAGCGAAACAGCTATTGTTCCCATGAAAATTCCTGTATCTGGACCGTTTTCCGTCAGTGTAAGGATCTCTGGTACAGTTTCAGTAGAAGATGTCATCTCCACATCAACAGTTTCAGCAGTTCCCGGGTCTGTATTCAGATCATCATCTATAACTCTAACTTCGATCACATCTTCGCAAGAGTAGTCAGTACCATCCAAATGTATTTCACTAAAGGGTTCACATCCTGCTGTGCCGACGGGCATATAGAGAAGTATATTCTCTAGAATATCAGAATACTGATTATCATATCCGAACTCCAGTGTTTGCATTGAGGCAATTACTGCTCCGCTTCCCAGATTCCACTCCATAGTAACTGGCTGATTTGGTATATAAGTCTCATCGAATATAAGGAGATCAGCAGTAACAGGATGAACTGAAATATACCCATGCGTACTTGCGCTCCAGTTATCAATTTCACTATCCGATATCAATGTCGGATCCGTAACTATTGGGTGCAATATATCACTGATTCCCAAAGTGTCTGAGGTTCTGTAAATACTCGTCCAGTCTCCGGGCATCGTCAAACCACTCCAGTTACTAGAAGATTGACATGCTCCATGCATTTCAAAAACACCACCGTTCTGTATCCATGATTCAAACAAGGAAAGATTATTTGCAATCGTCTGGTAGAATGTCAAACTCTGTGCAGAGGAGATCACTACTTTGTCAAAAGGTGATAGATCAACTGAAGCGATGCCGGAAGTATTAAAAAATGTAAAAGGAATGTTGTTGGCAGTTAAGATATCCTGATTTGATGTTCTACCCCATGGGTTAGTGTCTTGAAATATAGCCACATTTGCAGGCGCTAGCAAACTCCCATCTATTCTTAAACTAAATGAATCTGTATTTTGCCCTGGATTTCCACCAGGATCTGTATAATCAATAACAAGACTGAACTCAATAGTTGTACCGCAGGGAACAGAGCTGTCAACTCTGAAGCTGAAGTGTGGAGATACTGACTGTCCAGAGCCTGAAGAAGGAATATCCGGGAAATCTGTACTTCCAGTAATTACTGTTATTCCCGATGTGGTTGATGTAAGAAGAGCAGTAACATTTCCTGCTTCTTCAACTCCTGTATTTATAAACGCCACTGGTAGAGTAATACTTTCACCGGGATCTATTCCCCCGTCGTTGTTTCCGATCGGATAATCATTAATTGTACATGATTCATACAATACATATGGACCGCAGGGCCCTGAATCTCCCAGAACCGTAACATCATCTATGTACCAGCCAGGCAAAGCTGTTCCCTGGCTATCATCAGAAAAGAACCAGAACCTGATACTTACATTGTAACCAATGTAGGAATTCAGCGATGTCGTTGATTCGATCCATCCTCCGCTGTCTCCGGAAAAGCAGGAACCGCTTGGCCTTGGTGCACTGCTATCAAGCGTATTATTATAACCTTCATCAGGAGTCAAAACAGACCATGTTGAACCACCATTTGTTGAAATCTCCAGCCATGCACCATCGTCAAGTCCGTTCGGTGCAGCATCATTCCATATTTCATAATAATGCCAGAAGCTCAGGGAGACATTTCCCGACGCTGCTGTCAGATCAATTGAAGGTGTTGTCAGATAGCATTCTACATCGCCAGTACCACCCGATTTCTTATAGTTTGAATCAAGATCGGTTGCATATACATTGTTGCCGGAATGTGCTCCCGGAGGACCAAGCGTAGGAGTCCCCCATTCCCATTCATCGTAGTATCCTCCATGGCTCCATCCAGAAGGAGTTGTTTCGAAGTCTTCCTGAATGTATATGGTCTGGCTGAAAGTTTCAAACTGATAATAACTACCTCCATTATCATCGATAGCTGTGTTTCCATATTCATCTGAAGACTGTATACTGAAATAATAAATTGTACAGGGTTGAAGGCCTGTCAACATATGAGAGTGAGAAGTGACAAGGCTTGCTGAAGATGACTGTTCTGTTGGCGGGAAAACAGTGCCATAATTGACTACGCTGTCTGAATCTATATCTGTTACCCAGTTGATAACTACAGAATATCCGGTCAAACCAGATACATATACTCCCGATATTACAGGAGGAACACAGTTCGTAGTTGCGGTGGTTATAACAGAGGCAGGAATCCCTCCGCCATTGTTTGCATCATTATAAACAGTGGTTATGGTATCCTGGTCAATTACTGAAATAATACCATCTCCAGGTATTGGCGATAAATCTGTTGTCTGAGCTGACCCATAAAAATATGCTGAATTGACCCCATCCTCAATTAATATTATTGTCTCAGGAACATTCTCTGTTGTACTGTTCAGCTCAATAGAAACATTCTCTATTACTGATGGATTAAGGTTCAGATCCATATCCAATAATTCAAAACTGATTGTATCTCCTGAACATGAGTAAATACTGCTGTCCATTGTCAGAACTCCGGCATGACATGGTGTTGGTGTTGATATCTGAATATCATCTACATACCACCCGTCATAAACTATACTGCTGTCTGTATCTAAACGGAACCGCATCCTGAACTGGGATGTCCCTACATAAGGTGTCAGGTCAAAATTCACTTCATGCCAGGTTGTATTAATCCCGGCATAAGATCCAAGAGTAGTCCAGGATGCACCGTTGTTCACCGATATCTGAAAGTAAGCTCTGTCACAGCAGCTTTCAGTATAATAGCGGTGCCAGAATGATACTTCAGCAGAGGAGTATCCTGTAAGATCTATGACAGGAGACATAAGGGAAGTATCAATGCTGTTGCCGTAATTACCGGATGGTGAATCAGTCCAGCTGTGTGTAGATGAATGAGAGCTGGAGGTTGTAATAGCCCAGGGACTGTCTGCAGTCCAGCCGATATTTCCCGACTCTACATCATCATTAAAAGCAGAGCTGAGAGAATATGTTTCCAGGTGATGATATGCTCCGCCATTATCATCGATTGCTGTATAGCACCCTTGAGAAGATGATGTGACCATGAAATAGTAAAGAGAACAATCTATTAATCCAGACACAGAAATCGAATGATTCGTAACCAATCCTGAAGTAGATTCTATAATTGTCGGTGGTACTGCTGAACCATATGTTAAAGTTGAATCAGCTGGATGATTTGTGGTCCATGTTATATCTACAGAATCAGTTGTAACATTTGTATATTGAATATTTGAGATAACCAATTGCTCACAGACACTCACATTAAATGTTGTTGATCCCGTGTCAGTTCCATTAGCAATCCAGTTCAGTGTAAATACAATCACATGTCCATTGGGTGCGGTAGGATCAACAGAGAAAGTAAAATGATCAGGATTAGATTGTGCTAATGCAGAAACCGGTATATCAGGAAAGGTTGCAGAGTTGTCAATTACACTACAGTAGGAAGAATTCTCCGACAATATCGCTGTAACCGAAGTTGCTGGATCGGCTCCAACATTTTCTACTGTTACAGTAACTGTTGCTGTCTCACCTGGGTTGATAATACCATCACTGTTTCCTGTACTATCATCCAAAGTATGCGAATCATGGCTCAGCCAAGCACCATCTGGAACAATGACATCCACAATCGCCTCGTAGGGATCAATACTTCGTCCAGTGACTGTTATATTCAAAGAGGTAGGAATGTTAGGTACAGGGTTGAGGTTTACAGATGTTGATCCACCTGAAACATAATTTCTTCCAAGTAACACTCCCCCTTCAGTTACAGCCACTAAAGCATCGTTTTCACTGCAGAAGACATTAATGTCAGTGGCTCCTACCGGAATAGGGTCATCATGTGAGATTACAGGAGTAATTGGAGAATTCAGTCTGAGAGTCAGTTCAGGATCACCAAACCAGTGAAATAATCTGTACTGATACAAAGTATCGGAGTTGTCCCCTTCCCAGGTAAGCATATAGAATTTCCCGTACAGCAAAGCTTCTGCTGGTTTCCATGAGTGGTTGTAATTATTTCCTCCATCATTTGTATCATAGTTGTCCCAGAAACAATCAAAAATCCCATGTGTAAGAAGATCATTAAAACCGGAATAACTGACCTCAGATGCACCAATAGCAGCGACAGCTCCTCCATTCTGCTTCTTAAGGAGTCTTTCTGTAAAACAATCACCCCCTGTGTAATTGAACTTACCAGTCAGACAGTTGATGGAAAAAACTACCGGTGTCTTCACACCATTTGTCAGAGCATCAACATTTGAATTAGTAAAATACGGATCTCCCCAGCCTGTTTCCATTCCGTGATCGCGATGCTGAATCAGTCCAACTCCTGCATTGAATCCTGCAGAGACATCAGATATTGCCTGAGCAGATCCTGTAATAAGAGCGGCATCGGCTGCGGGTACAGGGGTCATTCCACTGTAACCTGCCGGTCTGTGGGGATACCAAGTAGGATTGTCACTGCGGTAGTAATAAGGACTGCAAGAAAGTGAATCACTCGTCATAGCTGTTCTTGTATTTAAAGAAGTATTCCCTTCTAGAAAATGCATGGCATGTGTTGCCGTTTCGAAGAAAAATCTTTGTGCCTCGCACCCGCCCTGAAGGTAGGATGCAAAGAGTACTGATTCATACCAGTTACCTGTATCAGGATTCCTGTCATACTGCAATATCTTGTTAACAACTGTCTGGCACTCAGCATCCGTCTGTACACTGATCCTTCCCAGAACAACATCAGGAAGATAATCTGAACCATCAAGAAGCGAAAAAGTCAGATCAGATACAAATCCGCTGTGAGGATAACTCGGTACCAGGTTATAATCACCAACAAGTAGCACATAAGTAAGATCCTCACTATTATATCTGCTCTGAAGGTAAGTAAGAAGATCTGCATATGTTGAACCAATGGAAGAAAAAGGAACTATTTCCGATGTATATCCCTTTAATGCCTTCCATTCAGCAAGTGGTGTTAATTCGTTTACAAAATTATCATATGCAATTATAAGGTATTCAGTTCCGATAGGATTACTCTCAATATTGTCAGTAAAGCTGTAGTTCTCAGCAAATGAATTAATAAAACTGTCAAAGAAGGGAGTTCGTTTGTTCTCAGCTGCTGTTTCGAGTTGAGTATTAATATCACCCTCGAAGTTCATATTGACACTTAAATCACTGTAAGCTCTTAACTCTTTAGTAACAGGATTGTATTGAAGCGGTGATATTTCAATGAAAACCATCCTTCGACCTCTCACAATCCCATCTACTGAGATTCTTGCAATATCTTTCGGAAACCATTCATCAGCAGTATAGTATTCTTGATCAATAAAGAATTCCGGTTCGCAATCACCGCAGTCAAGAGCGGGTTCCTGCCTTGGGTAAATAGTAATGCCTGACAGAATAACAGAAGGATCTTCACTGGTCAGTTCGACACTTATTTCAACACCGTTCGGAACCGTTATCCATACTCCTTTAAAAGGCATTGCAGGAGCGCCGGTCACAGCATTAACTCCTGAGGCAGGGAGAGAAATACTCTTGTAAATCACACTGTCTACATCTACATTCTCAGTATAAAATCCCGGCGTTTGAACACTCACAGTTAAACCTGAAATATCCTCTGTAACAAGAATATCAGGGGGTGTATCTGGTTGTGAAATCTTCATCTCTATCCACTCTGCAGTATATAACGGATGAGATAAAAAGAAGAAAGCAACAACTAAAAACCAATACTTTTTAAACATAAATTACCCCTTGAAAAATGGATTCAAAACAAACTTTCGTCTGAAAATACATCTATAACTGTAATACACCTAATTTGACTTATCCGAAACATACCTGTACTAAGAACAATGTGCAGAATATAAATACAGCAGCTCTCTTCAACTATTGGAAACCTTTCTATTTAATACTTAAGTATAAGTGGCTATTACACAATTGTCAAGGGAACAAATTGCACCCACGAAAAATCTAAATGAAATGATAACATTGCCATATAAAAATCTAAAAGAAAGGTCCCCTGATAGAATAAGCCAGGAGGAAAAAATGGGACTGACAATGAGAGAAAAAAAAGCGGTAACGAAAGAACAGGTAATAAAAATGACAACTGCTTTGTGGAACAGAAAAACTATTCAGTTGTCAGAAGAGCAGCAGGATACGCAAGATACGATACAGACAAAGAACTGGAAGCACTCAATGAGATGTATGGCCACCTGAGGCTGTATATAAACTTCTTTCAACCGGTGATGAAATGTGTTGAAAAAACCAGAGAAAGAGGAAAACAAAAAAAATACGACAAAGCCAAAACGCTGTTCCTGAGAGTAATGCAGTCAGCAGATGTAGCAGACAGCGTAAAGAAAGAGCTGCAAACCACTCACGACAGATTAAATCCGGCGGAACTAAAAAGGCATATCACGGATCTGCAGAACAAACTCGATCATTTGAGAATATGAAAAACAAGGTCAATGAAAAGAGCAATGAGATGTTAGAGCAGAAAGCTATTAAAACTGCCGTAACTGACGCACATGTGGAAAACGCCAAAGGGTTTCCCACAGTTTAACAGCTCTACTACTATGGAAAATGAAACCAATTTCATTTAGAATTTCAATGAGGCAACATTCATGTTTTCGTTTAGAAAATTAGATGAGGCAATACATAAAACGAATTCAGAGAATGAATTTACGCATATTTGAATTATTGAGGGAATTTAATTCATGCATCCACAGTTATTTTTTTGACAACAAAGAATGCCAGATGTTAGAATACTGCCTTTTTGGAATTGGCAAAAAAGCATCGATCTGGTTATTATGGCGTTAAATATGTCAAGGTTGTAGGGATGAGATCAAAAGAAGTACCTCAGGATGAAGCGCTTTATGCAGGACATAAGGAAGTCCAGTATGCTCTGGACAAAAACGGGAAATATGTGAAAGAGCTGAGTTCTGGCTGGAACGCCAAAACCATTGCCAATTCACAGTTCTGGAAAGATCTGCTCAAACTTGTGAAAGATGCTGCTGAGGAAGTCAGAAATGGGACGAAATCAACGCTTTATTATTTTATGATCATTAATCAGATGGATGTCGGTTTGTTGTCCCAATATTCAGGAATCCCGAAATGGCGTGTAAAGAGACATTTAAAGGCAGAGAAATTTAAAACGCTTGGTGACGACATAATCCGGATTTATGCTGACTTGTTCCAAATAAAAGCAGATCAGCTTAACAAACTTCCAGAAAATCCAGATGAGCCTGACTGCATTGCAAGATGGGCTCACATAAAAGCTGACAGAAATATATGACGATTATAAATTATGAACACAGGCAGTCAGCCCACTGCGAAAATGGCGTCACATCAAGCATTCTGAGACATCACGGCCTTGATATATCAGAGCCAATGGTTTTCGGAATAGGTTCCGGGCTTTTTTTCGGCTATGCACCCTTTATAAAATTCGGATCAATACCTTTAACCACTTTCAGAGGAGTACCGGGGGGTATATTCAAAAAAGCGATGAACCGCCTGACCATTGATTTCAAAATGGAAAAGTTCTCCGATAAATCTGTTGCGGTCAATAAGCTGGACAGACTGCTGGAAAACGGAAGCCCTGTCTGCTGTCAGATCGGGATTTACTGGGTGCCTTATTTCCCGGAAGGAATGCGTTTCCACTTCAACGCGCATAATGTTGTCGTTTACGGAAAAGAGAAGAATGAATATCTGATAAGCGATCCTGTTATCGAGGTTCCCGTCAGATGCGGAACAGATGATTTTCTTAAAGCCAGATTTGCGAAAGGCCCCATGGCACCCAGCGGGAAAATGTACTACCCGGTTAATGTCCCTGCAAAAGTTGATTTGAGAAAACCCGTGATTAAAGGAATTAAGGAAACCTGTTTTGTTATGAATTCTGTTCCTCTTTTTTTTATGGGTGTTCGCGGAATCAGATTTCTTGCCGGCCGTATGCTGCTCTGGGAAAAGAATTTCGGTAAAAAACAGGCTGCCAGGAACCTCGGAAATGTCATAAGAATGCAGGAAGAAATAGGCACCGGGGGGGCAGGCTTCAGATTCATTTATGCCGCTTTCCTGCAGGAGGCTGCAGAACTTTTTAATAATGATGAATTCGGCAATCTTTCCGAACAATTGACAGGAGTTGGCGATCTGTGGAGGCAATTTGCGTATCTTGGTTCAAAAAACCTCAAGGACAGAATTGATTTAGAGGAGCCGTATGAAAAACTCAGCGGAATTCTTATGGAATGCGCGGAAAAAGAGAGGAAGATTTTTCTTGACTTAAGAAAATTAGCAGAATCCGTGAAGTTATGAACAATCAATCCCCTATAATCCAAGTAAAAGATCTCGTTAAAACTTACAGGCAAAACAGTACAAAAGCGCTTTCCGGGGTAAGTTTTTCTGTAGAACAGGGGATTATATACGGATTGCTGGGGCCAAACGGGGCGGGGAAAACCACTCTTATGTCAATCATCAGCACCCTGCTGAAACCTGATTCGGGCAAAGTTATTATCCGCGAAATTGATGCCTTATCCGCCCCGGATCAGATTAAAAGAGATATAGGCCTTGTCCCGCAGGAACTTGCCTTCTATCCGGATCTTACGGCTGTTGAAAACTTCAGATATTTCGGCAGAATGTACGGCATAAGTAGAAAATTGTTGCTTTCAAGAATTGATTGGCTGAGCGAAATTATGTGTTTAAGTTCACATTCGGACAAGATAATGGCAAATCTGTCCGGAGGTATGAAACGCCGCGTTAATCTTGCTATCGGCTTGATTCACAAACCAAAAATCCTGCTGCTTGATGAGCCCACTGTAGGAATTGATGTCCAGTCCAGAAACATGATACTGGATTTGCTCAAGAACATGGTAAAGGAAGGACTCACAATCGTTTACACTGGCCATTACATGGATGAGGCACAGAAACTATGTGACAAAATTAGTTTCATAGATTATGGCAGAATTATATTATCCGGTGCTCCTCGCGATCTTATAAAGGATAATGATGAATGTCGAAATCTTGAAGATTTGTTTATTAAGCTTACCGGGCATGAAGTGAGAAGCGGAACATGAATTCAATTATCGCAACAATGCTGAATGAATTTTTACATTTGAGAAGGGACAGAACCGGGCTTGCTGTAATTTTTTTAATGCCCGTCCTTCTGGTAATCATAATGACACTGGTACAGAACAATGTTCTTACGCAGGATGGTACAGAGATTGAGGTGCTTCTTGTGAACGAGGATACGGGTGAAGTTGGAACTCATATTGAAAATTGGTTATCGTCAGGAAACAACAACTTTTCCGTATTCAAACAGTTGGATAACCGGACTGTAACTAAACAGATGGCTCTGGATGCTGTAAATAATGGCGATTATCAGCTTGGGATTTTCATCCCGGAAAACCTGACGGGGAAACTGATGGTATCCATAAACGAAAGAATGGGTAAATCATTTAAGGGCGAAGCATTTCCTAATAGCTCATCAGTACTGTCGGAAGACAGGGGAGCCAAGAATGAAATAATCCTCTTCTTTGATCCTGTAACACAGGGATCGCTAAGATCAGCGATCGAATCCGGCATCAAGCTGGCGCTGTTGAGCATTGAGTTTAAGCTCATAATGGATATTCTGCCTGAAAATTTCAACAGACACGCGCATGCGATCCAGTCAGGAATCAAAAGCAGAAATTTATCTGATGATATGGTGAAACCGTATCTTCCTGAAGAAGATCATGGAACGGGCCTCAATTTTGACTGGAATGACGACAGATTTATCGCCGTTAATACAGAAAAAATTGCCTCCCCGACTGCAGTGCAACAGAATGTGCCTGCCTGGGCGCTGTTTGGAATGTTCTTCATCGTGATACCTCTCGGAGGGACACTGCTGATGGAACGGGACAACGGAACCCTTAACCGCCTGTTGCTTACCCCCTCCCCGAAGATTAACTTATTGCTGGGGAAAATATTTGCCTATATGGCTGTGTGTCTTTTTCAGTTCTTTATAATGATATGCGTTGGCTTGTATATTCTTCCTGTTCTGGGGACTCCAGCACTTGAACTCGGAAAATCAAGACCCGCATTGCTGGTTATGGCAATAAGCAGTTCCCTTGCTGCCGTGGGTTACGGGATTCTGATCGGGACTCTTGCAAAAAGCTACCGGCAAGCGGCAGTATTCGGACCATTGTCAGTGGTTATAGCTTCTGCTATTGGGGGAATAATGGTTCCGGTCTATGTAATGCCTGACTTGCTGAAAAAAATCAGTATCGCATCTCCTCTTGCCTGGGGCCTTAACGGATTTCTTGATATTTTCGTCAGAAATGGTAACATTCCGGATGTTTTACCTTGGGTACTATGTCTGATTCTTTTTTTTGCCTCGTGTCTTATAATTGCCGGATATTCACTTAAGAATTATTTATCTTAACCATAGCAGGAAATATGAACAAAACAGAAGAGCTGAATGAATTCGAAAAGGAAATTCTCGGATTGATCGTAGAGGAATGCAAAATCAAACATCCTTTGGCTGATATCTTTCCTGACACCCCTCTAGTGGGGGAAAACTCCCCCTTCGGGCTGGATTCTCTTGATGTCGTTGAAATTGCCGTCGCTGTTCAACGACGATATGGTGTAAGGATCGGTGATTCAAAAACAGGCAGGCAGGTTCTTTCCTCTCTGAGGAATTTAGCGGATTATGTCAGGAATCCACAGAATATGTGAGCAATGGAAACGATGAAAGAGAATATTAAAACAAATGTTTACATTAATGATCTTGGAATTTTTCTGCCAAATAAGCCTGTGTCAAACGAGCGCATTGAAAATGTGCTGGGGAAAGTTCACAATCTAACGTCAAGAACGCGTAATATAATCCTGAAGAACAACAGGATCAGGGAGCGGTATTACGCGATTGATCCTGAAACCGGAAAACTTACCCACACTAATACCCAGCTTTGCGCCCAGGCAATAATGAATCTCAAATCCTGGGATTCAATCAGAAAAGAAGGCATTGATATCCTGAGCTGCGGAACTACATCCCCCGATGTCATAACACCAAATCACGCGCTTATGGTGCAGGGAGAACTGAAACTGCCTCCATGTGAAGCCGTCGCGACAAGCGGTGTCTGCTTAACAAGCATGACGGCTTT
Organism: uncultured Acidobacteriota bacterium; assembly: GCA_964509835.1. Classification (GTDB taxonomy): domain Bacteria; phylum Acidobacteriota; order CAZDZC01; family CAZDZC01; genus CAZDZC01. Next base: position 161,272 of record CAZDZC010000003.1, on the reverse strand, counting down.
AAAATATGCATACACGGGAATTTTATCAGGGCAGTCGGATACAGCAATAGTGACGGCATCAGAGCTTTCGTCCTCATATATGAATTCAGGATTTCACGATTGTTCCCATCCTGAGGACACTGATGTAGATAATAACCCTTATCTAGCATTCAATGTTGACTTTCTCCGGTGGATGCTGTCAGACGGAGCCGGTTCTCTGTACATTTCCAGCAGAAGAAATGATTCGGGAATTTCTCTGAAAATAAAATGGATTGATATGCTCAGTTACGCAGGTAATTATGAAACCTGCATGTATATAGGAGCCGTAAAAAACGAAGACGGCTCAGTCAAGGGTTGGCGTGAATGCGGCTCTCTTCTGGAAGCGGTAAAAAATGATTACTTTGCGGTCAAACAGGATGTTGAGCTTGTTAAACGGGAAGTCATGAATGTAACAATAACAAAAGGATTGCGTGCCATTGCTCGTAAAAGAGAGATGACCCCGGAGATGATCGACTGGTTTTTACCTCATTACTCATCGGGGTATTTCAGGGAACGGGTTTACGATCATATGGAAAAAATCGATTTCCGAATCCCGTACGAAAAATGGTTTACTAATCTTGAATATAAGGGAAATGTGGGAAGCGCATCAATATTCATTATGCTTGAAGAATTGTTCTTTTCAGGAAAACTTAAAAAAGGACAGCAGGTTCTTTGTTATATTCCCGAAAGCGCCAGATTTTCAGTTGGCTATATGCTGTTGGAAGTTGTTTAGCAATAAATTTAAATGAAAATTCTGTTGGTAAATCCCCCGAATTGCGGAAAGAGCATTCCCGAAGAGCACTACGGAGTGACCGTCATTAAAGCCACATTTAATGGTGAACCTCTCTGCCTGGAGGAACTGGCAGGCAATCTCGAAGGGCACGAGATTAAAATCCTTGATCTTAAAGTAGAACCCGATGGTTTGAAAGAGGAACTGATAAATTTTAAACCTGACATAGTCGGAATCACAGGCGTCACATGCGAAGCCAATTATATGAAAAAAATTGCGGTGGCGGCAAAGACTTATATAAGCGCAATAACGGTTGTCGGAGGTCAGCATGCCACCCATGATCCAGATTTTTTCAACCACCCGGATATTGATTACATTGTTTTAGGGCTTGGTAAAAAATCTTTTCGTGAATTAGTTGACAATCTTGATAATAGAAATTCTGCAACCCCCGTAAGGGGAGTTCTGAAGACCAGCAATGAAAAACCATTACGATATGAACTACCTGATTACAGTTTTTCTGATATAGTTGAAAACAAACCTCCCCGTTACGACCTGGTTGAAAAATACAGAGGAAGTTATGTCATACAATCCATAGGGGAAAAGGTGGGTATGATATCGTCATCCTATGGATGCACAGGTAGCTGTAATTTCTGCGCAATAAAAAGAATCACAGGACAAAAATATTTCATAAAGAACATAGAATCCATAATCGCCGAAATCCGTTTACTTGATGATATCCCTGTTATCAGATTTGCGGACGCAAATACATTTGTTGATATTAATCACTCCAGAAAATTACTTGACCGGATCAGACAGGAGAATATAAAGAAAAAATACATCGCAAATATTCGCGCAGACACCATAGTTAAAAATCCGGAACTTATCACGGAGTGGCATAGAACAGGTTTGGAAGTCGCCGTTGTGGGCTTTGAAGATATCTGCGACAAAAGGCTCAAGAGCTATAACAAAAATATAAGCTCTGAATTTATCCCGGAAGCCATAAGAATTTTAAAGTCCCTCGGAGTTAGAATTATCGGGGACTTTATAATTTCACCCGACTATAGTGAGAAGGATTTTGATGATCTTAAAAAATTTATTTTAAAGCATAAAATAGATTTACCTCTTTCAGCTATATTGACACCAATTCCGGGCACCCCTGTCTATGAAAAAATGAAAGACAGGATAATCGTCAAAGATCTTGACTACTATACATTTTCAAACGCCGTGACAGACACGCTGCTTCCCGAAGATGTTTTCTATAAATGTTATTCCGATCTTCTGAATCTATGAGCTGAATATGTGAAAAGAAGGAACTTGGAAAATACCAGGATAGCTTTTATAAATAAAAGGTGACAAATAACATGAATCTGAAAATTATTTACCCTAAATGGGAAAAACTTGAGCATCAGCCTAAATTCAACCTTCCTCCTCACGGGCCCGTTGTTTTCGCTGCGGAATTGGATCCGTCAATAAATGTGACTTTCTGCGATGAAAATGTTCAGGATCTCGTTATTGATCAATCTTCTGATCTGGTAGCCATATCTTCCATGCTGACATGCCAGATCCAGAGGGCGTGGGAAATTGCAGATGCCTTCAGATCCATTAATGTTCCTGTTATTTGCGGAGGGTTGGCTGTGACGCTGCATCCTGAAGAAACCCGGAATCATTCGGACTCCGTATTTCTTGGAGAGGTGGAAGGCCATTTTTCGGAAGTAATATCAGATTTTGAATCAGGAGTAATGAAGAAAACATATAACTATAGGAGCGTTTTGCCGGATATCGCTTCGATAAAAACCGCGAGAAGAGATATTCTGGATAGAAGTCTTTACAATTATCGAGGCATTCAGATGGTTGATCTGGTTCACGCCTCGAGAGGATGCAAATACAACTGTTTTCCGTGCTGCACACCATACCTGGGAGGAAGAAAATTCAGGCCAAGGCCGATAGAAAATGTACTTGGTGAAATTGAGAGCATAGAAAACAACAGACTCTTTTTTGTCGACAACTCCCTCGGGCAGGATGAAGAGTGGGTGAAACAACTGTTCAGAGAAATGAAACCGCTCAAAAAAAACTGGATCTCACATCCTATAAAGGATGATGATGAGATTCTTGATCTTGCCGCTGAAGCCGGGTGCTGGTATGTCTATCAGGCAGTTGTAGACACTTCCGATTATATAAAAAACAGAGTTAAGCGATTAAAAGAAAGAGGAATTGGCGTGGAAGGCACGATTATACTCGGCATGGATGACCATGACAGGGATTATATTAAACGGCTGGTGGATTTCCTGTTGGAAATTGATTTGGATCTTGCTGAATTTACTGTTTTAACTCCGTTCCCTCACACCCGTATCAGAGAACAGTTCGAGTCAGAGAAAAGAATACTTAGTAACGACTGGAGCAGATACACATGCGGAGATGTGGTTTTTCAGCCTAAAAAAATGAGCCCTGAAGAACTGAAAGAAATGTACAACTATGCTTGGGAAACATTTTACAAAAGTGCCAGCATTGAGTTTAAAATGGCTAAACTTTACCTTGAAGTCCAGAAAAAGGAGAAGGAAAAAGGGACATACCGGCAGGTCGAACTCAGTGAAACCAGAAACTGGAAAACCAGCAAAAAATGAACATTTTATTGATCTCAGTTAATAAAGCAGACCTTCCTTATCCTGTTTTTCCTTTAGGAATGAGTATCATTGGCTCCGTCCTCAAAAATGCAGGCTACAATGTTCAGTATTTCGACTGCCTTACAAATGAGACCCCTGATAAAAAAATAAGGGATCTGATTGATTACAACCCTGATATTATAGGTGTCTCAATCCGCAATATTGACAATGTTGACAGCACAAATCACAAGTCTTATGTCGATGGGATTGTCAGTATTATAAATGAAGTCAAAAAGGATTTTAATGTTCCTGTAATTCTTGGCGGATCAGGCTTTTCGCTTATCCCGGATACATTTCTCAACAAAAGTGACGCGGATTTCGGGATAGTTGGCGAAGGGGAAGTTGCCGTTCTGGAGCTTCTTGAAAAAATTTCCGAGGGGAAGCCTGTTAAGGAAAAACTGATTAAGAGCAGCAAAACATTGGAAGGTTTTCTTATTCCTGGAGTAAAACATGATTCCGAACTGGCTGAATATTATATCAGGAAAACCGGTATCCTTTCAATTCAGACCAAAAGAGGCTGCGCTAAAAAATGTCTTTACTGTTCATATCCGCTTCTTGAAGGAAGGACACTGAGATTAAGATCATCATCTGACATCATTAATGAGATCAGATTTTTTTCACACAGATACGATATTAAACAGGTAGTTTTCACTGATTCGGTCTTTAATCAGGGAAGATTCATGGAATTAATAAAAGATATGAAAAAACAAAACATGACGGTTCCATGGTCTGCTTTTTTTACACCTGAAAAGTTAAGGAAGCGTGATGTGGAACTAATGAAAGAAACCGGACTTTGCGCGGTTGAAATCGGGGCTGATGCCACTACGGATACAACCCTTTCAGCTTTAAACAAGAGTTTTTCATTCAAGGATGTTGTAGAAGCAATAGAATTATTTACGGAATTTAAGATACCTGTCGCCAATTATTTTATCTTCGGGGGCCCCGGAGAGACTCCTAAAACACTTTCTGAAGGAATTGATAATATTAAAAACCTTCCCAGGAGTGTTTCTTTCATCTTCATGGGCATAAGAATCCTTCCGGATACGGGAATTGAAAATAGAGCTGTTTCCGAAGGAATCATAAAGAGAGGAGAGGACCTTTCGGAAGCAAGATATTATTTCAGCCCGGAAATTGATGTTAAGGCCATGGAAAAAGATTTAAACGAATCATTTGCATCAGATCCTCTTATCATATTCCCTCCCGGATCCTGCGACTCACTTTTGAAAAGATTTCACGACAAGGGATGCAAAGGGATTTTCTGGGACTGGATCCTGACATGAGAAAGGGCGGTCTGCACTCCAATGATATATGGTGTGTAATACCCGTTTACAATAACGCATCAACCATCGAGAGCATCGCCATGGAATGCAGCCGGTTTGTGCCCAATGTTCTGGTAGTTGATGACGGAAGCACAGACATAGATATCGCTGGTCTTTTTTCCGGTACCCCGATAAAGGTCATTTCCCATAAAAGCAATATGGGAAAGGGAGCTGCAATATTATCAGCGCTTGCATATATTAAAGAACAAAACGGAAGGTTTCTGATAACAATTGATGCGGACGGTCAGCATGTGCCCGAGGATTTGAATAAATTTCTGCAGGTTTTAAATCAAGGTGACGACGATTTTCTTTTGGTGGGTGTAAGGGATTTCAATAATGAAACCATCCCCGGATTAAGTAAATTCGGAAGAAAGTTCGCCAATTTCTGGTTTACAATTGAAACCGGTGAAATGTTGTCCGATTGCCAGAGCGGTTTCCGTGCATATCCTGTCAGGCATCTGTCAAAACTTGATATCCGCGCGAAAAGATATGATTTTGAAACAGAAGTTCTAGCAAAACTCGCATGGGGGGGAGTGAAAATTAAAACCATAGACATAAAAGTGTGGTATCCCGATAACCCGGAAGACCGGATTTCACATTTCAGAAAAGTGTCCGACAACTTAAGAATTTCAGCAGTTCACACTAAACTTGTATTGCGCCGCTTACTTCCGATTCCCCATAAAAAACTTATTCACAGGGATTTCGGGCAAAACGCTATTTCACTTTTGCTTCATCCGATAACCCTCATAAAAAAACTGGTAAAAGAACATAATTCACCTCAAGAGTTAAGCTCCGCTGCAGCGACAGGCGTTTTTCTGGGGGCGCTGCCTCTCTTATTTGTCCATACAATTGTTATAATATATGTTACTTCGAGACTGCATATGAACAGGTTAATGGCAGTTCTCGCTCAGAATATATGTATGCCACCCGTTGTTCCTTTCCTGTGCATCGAAACAGGTTATTTTATTCTTAACGGCAAATGGTTGACCGAACTGTCTTTTAAAGTCGTTGTAGCTGAGTTGCACTTCAGATTACTGGAATGGGCTTTGGGTTCGCTTATGATAGGTCCTATCTTGGCGTTTCTGGTCTGGATCTGCGTTTTTTTCATAGCAAAGCATTTCCAGAAAGACAGGAAGATTAAAACCTTTGGATAATTCAATGGGAAAACAGCGCGGGAATTCACTGGGCATAAACTGTTTTAAGGTCCTGCTGTCGGTTTTTGGCTTGGTTGGAGCCTACAGTCTCCTCTATCCGGTTTGTTTTTATTATCTTATCTTTGACAGAACAGCCGTAAAAAGCGCATCAAAATATATTTCACTCATATTTCCTGGTTCCGGAAACATTAAGAAATACATTCACATCTACAGATTATTTCTGAGTCAGGGAAAGCAAATTATTGACAGATATGCTTTTATCTCCGGGAAGGTCGCTTTCGATATAACAATAAACAATAAAGATACTCTGATAAATACTATAAGTGAATCCAAAAATGGTTGCATTATTCTGACCAGTCATTTCGGAAGCTGGCAGGTCACAATGAGCGCGCTCGATTTCATCGGAAGGGAAATATTTCTTGTTATGAACGAAGAGCAGAATGAATCCGTCCAGAAAATCATGAATTTCACAAAATCCAGCGCTAAAATTCATATTCTGCACAATGAAGATAAAACAACCCTGATACTTGGCATTCTGAAAGTGCTTTCAGATGGCAACCTTGTGTCGATTATGGGTGACAGACATTACGGTCACAAAACCTGCAAAGTAAGATTTCTAGGCGAATACGCATATTTTCCCTGTGGTGCTTTCAACCTTGCCACAGCTGCAGATTGTCCGGTAATTGTTCTTTTCTCGATGAAAACAGCCCCTAAAAAATATGTTGTGGAAGTTTCATCCGTAATTTATAATGACAGGGAAACCGGAGAAGGTCTTAAAGACAAATGTTTTAACAGTTCAGTTGAAGAATATTGCAGGGATTTGGAAGAATATTCAATGCGGTTTCCTTACCAGTGTTTTTTATTTGAAGACATATGGGAAAACAACAATAAATAAAGGAGATGTGATGATAAAATCAAAAGATGAAATTATAAGCGAGTTAAAAGATCTATTTGTTTCAAATCTCTCGTTGGGCGATACAAAACCTGAAAACATCAATGCTGATCAGCCCCTTTTCGGAGAAGAAAACGGAGGTCTGGGTCTGGATTCTCTGGATGCGGTGGAAATTGTAGTGATTCTTCAACGGCATTTCGGGATGAAAGTTGCCGATTTGCAAAACAACAAGGAGATTTTCATAAATCTCGGCACGATTGCAGATTATATTTATGAAAATATGAAACAGTAATGCGTGTTGTTGTCTCAGGCACAGGATGTATTTCAGCAGCCGGGACGGGTGTTGAGCAGACGATTAATTCCTTCAGACATAAAGTCAGAAATGTAAAGATGCCATCATTACTTGATACTGGTATTAAATTACCGGTGTTTGAAGTTGAAAACTTTGTTTGCAGGAGCAGGAACAGAACTTTCTCTCTTGCAGCAGAGGCTGTTGATCAAGCGCTTAAAGACGCTTCGCTGAGCGACCTGTCTTCCAGGCGTTTGGGGATCTGCATCGGGACAACCGTGGGAAGCCAGCTGAATAATTTAGATTTCTACCGCTCTTATCGAAATTCGGATAACCCCTCTCTCAAGGCTGTCTATGATTATCTGAAAGAAAACATAGCTGAACTGATTAAAAAATACCTGAATGTAAAAGGATTGTGCCAGACCATTGTTAACGCCTGCTGTTCAGGAACTGATGCTATAGGAGTGGGATATTCCTGGATTACAAATGATATATGCGACATAGTTATTGCGGGAGGGGCGGATGAGCTCAATCTGATACCGATGTCAGGATTCAATTCTCTTGGGATAGCAAGCGACTCACCCTGCCGTCCTTTTGATTCCGACAGAAACGGCCTCAACCTTGGCGAAGGCTCAGGGATTTTAATTCTGGAAAACGAAAAAATTGCTAAACAGAGACTTTCGCCTCCCTTTGTTTGTGTAAAAGGATACGGAACATGCAGCGATGCTTATCATATCACTTCTCCTCATCCTGAAGGTATTGGACTAAAAAAAGCTGTTATTTACTCAATGAAACAAAGTGATGCCCTCCCAGGCGATATTAGTTTCGTTAACGCGCACGGAACGGCGACAATCAACAATGATCTGATTGAAGGTGCCGTTCTGAACGGGATTTTTGGGGAGAAAATTCCTGTCGTATCAACAAAAGGATTCACCGGACATACTTTAGGCGCTGCGGGAGGTCTTGAAGCGGTGTTTTCTGTGATATCACTAAAATACGGTTGGATACCAGGAACTGCCGGTTTCAGCAAAAAAGACCCCGATATTCCTTTTGAGCCAACCAAAGATGTTACACAATTAAAAGGAAATACGGGGCTGTCAACCTCGTTGGGGTTCGGAGGCCAGAATTCAGCATTGGTATTTTCATATGAAAACTGATCTTTTTATAAACGGCATGGGGGTTCTTTTTTCTGGCGGAAAAGGAACGGACACCCTGGTAAATTTGCTTAGTTCAGCTCAGAGACCATCTGCAGATATCCATAGTATTTCAGATAAAATATTAAATGCGCCTGATTTTAAAAAGCTGAGGAGGCTCGACAGGTTCAGCAAAATAGCATTTATTTCAGCGTATGAAGCACTTGAAGACTCGGGGATTTCAGTTGATGAAAACATCGAAAATATAGGCATTATTTTAGCCACAGGGCTGGGACCGCATGCCACTACATTTGAGTTTCTTGATGATATATTGACTTACGGTGACAAGCTTGTGTCCCCCACAAGATTCGGTCACTCCCTTCACAGTGCTGCAACCGGATATGCTTCTTCCATAACAGGTATCAGAGGTCCGGTCTGCACAATAAGCCAGTTTTTCCATTCATTCCACTATGCCCTGCTTTTGGCTGATTTATGGTTAAAAGAGAAGCGGTGCGAATATGTTTTAGTCGGAAGCGCAGAAGAGATAGGCGATGTAATGAGTTATGTGCTGAAAACAAGAAACAGCAAAGACAGAGAAATCTCATCTTTCTCTTTTTCAGATAAAAGCGCTGCTGTTCCGGGAGAAGGAAGTGTTTTTTTTCTGTTGAGCAATAACAGTGATTCAAGCTATTGTTCTATCAGCGGAATTCATATTGATACAATTGGAAATTGGCATGGCGACAACCCTGATTTGACAATTCTGGACACGGACGGGCTACTGGAAAACGAAAGTGAGTATATGAAACTAGCAGTTGGATCAGAATCTCTTCTGGCTTCTTATGCACCTCTTTACGGAAGCACTATGGCTGGAAGCGCTTTCAGCTCTGCAATAGGTGCCCTTTGCATAAAAAACCAGACACTTTTCAAGTGCCCGAACACGCGTAATCCATTCAATTTAAATATCTGCGATGCGCAGAAAGAAGCTGTTTTAAAGAAGATATTCTGCTTAAGATACGATTGTTCCGGAAACCCGGCAAGCATCGTTATTGAAAAATAATCCCTTATCATGAAATTCTTTTGTCTGTTTTTGCAAAACGAATATAGTCCCCCGCATTTCCTATAAATCTCAGCCAGCTGTCCGGAGAGCGGTAAATCATCGAGATATAATTGAAAAGAGTGCGAGGCTTTTTGAAATAAGATTTATAGCTTTCTGTAAAAAGCTCCTGAAGCCGTTCCTTTGTGAATCCCATAGGAACAAATTGGAAGTGCATACAGTCCATTTTAGTCCAATCTTCCTCAAAATCACCATGCTCTGAAATATTTTTGTAAATGGGTGATCCGGGGAAAGGAGTGAACTTTGAAATGTTGATTTCATCCAAAGGATTTTTTTTGATGAACTTTATTGTGTCGTTTATACTCTTTTCCGTTTCTCCGGGCAATCCAATCATAAATAAACCCTTAACCCGCATCCCTGCTTTCCTGGTCATTTTTATTTTTTGAACATAAGAGTCAAGCTTTACATTCTGACGATGATTCGAAAGAAGATCCTCCGATCCGCTCTCTATTCCCATGCTTACCATCCAGCAGCCGGCTGATTTCATGTTTTTCAAGAGATCTTTATCAATAAGCTCAGGCCTGACAGCGCAATTGAAAGTAATATGGATTCCTGAATCAATTAACAATCTGCATAGCGAATCAATCCTGTTTCTATTCAAAGTAAAATTATCGTCATAAAAGTTGATATGCTTTATCCCGTAGTTTCTTTTCAAGAATTTAATATGCTCAAAAATGTATTCAGCGGAATTAAACCGGAAGCTTTTTCTGAAAACCGAGCGGTCGCAGTAACTGCACTCATAAACACAGCCGCGGCTAGTCACAATGCTTGCATTTGGGGTTTTGGGATAATTGAATATCGGAAGTTTATAATGTTCCGGAAAACCTTTCAATTTTTCGTAAGCGGGAAAAGGAAGAGAGTCAAGGTCCATTAACCCAGTCTGATCTCCGTTAAATATTATTTTATCTTCATCCCTGAAAATCAGGCCTTTTACTCCATTTATGTGCGGAAATTTTTCGATTAAATCCTTTACAGCATCTTCACCCTCTCCGGCAACCACAAAATCAACAACCGGAAAAAATTCCAGAATTCCCATTTTTAGAGCTGAGACATGGGGACCTCCGAATATAACTTTTGTGTCAGACTTTGTTGTTTTTACAATATTCGCAATTCTGATTCCATCCAGAAAGGATGAAGTAGTACAGCTGAACCCCGCAAAGTCAGGCATAAATCCTGACACTGCTTTCCGAATGTCTTCATCGCTCTGAGGATACGCATGACAATCTGCTATTTCAGTCTCGATACCGTGCTTTTCCATCCATGCCGCAATACTTATCAATCCGAGCGGAGGCATTATATTCGCGAGTCTTGAAATATCAGTTTTCCTTCCCTCAGGGTTATAACCGAGGGGATGAATCAGCAGTATCCTGGGTTTCCTGCCACTGCTGCTCAAACCAAACCCCTTATATTGCTTAATATTTCTTCCAGATTGTCACTGTTCTTTATAAAATTCCTGATCTTCTCCAGAACGTGTCCTGATTTCTCAGTCTCACCCCTGATGATTGACAGGCTTAAAACACAATGATTCGAACTCAGCGATAAAATCAAACCCTCGGTTTCTTCAGATTCGATCAGCGCTATTGCATCTTCTAAAACAGCTTCATAAATATTCCCCGGGGACCACAAATAGTAAAGAGGTCCCTTTAAGCCAAACGCGATAGAGCTTTCAGCCAGCGGACTGGAAGGAAGAGTGTAAATAAAAAGATTCCCTCGGCCTATTGTTTTTGATGCTTTAAAATAATCTCTGAAGTAGAGCAGATTGGAATCCAGGGAACCGTTCGGATTCGTTCCGATTATTCCATATCCGGAAAAATCTGAAATCCCTGAATCATAAATTGCTAAAGCGGTTGCGCAGAATGTTTTTTTGGATTCATCATCAAACCGTTTATAACCCTGAAATTTTGCAGTGATGATAGAATTATCGGAAAGAATGCCATGTACTTCCGCAATATTGTCAAATATCAAGTTGCGGTTTTTCTTAATGCATCCACATTCGTTTTTTAATATCCAGCCTATTCCATTAATATTTGTCATGGCAACTCACATCAAAATCAAATCAATTTAATTACAATTGCGGAATTGACTCCACCGAACCCTGAATTTGTTGATAGCGCATATGGTTTTTCCACAAAGACACTTTCTTTGCTGACCCATCCTTCAGCCTCTTCATCAATGTTTTCAAGGTTGACAACCGGCGGGACTAATTTTTCTTTCAATGAGCATAAGCATAAAATAACTTCCACCAAACCTGCAGCGCCCATAGTATGCCCAATGCCTCCCTTAACTGAGTAAACCGGAACATGGTGTTTCCCGAAAATTGTTTTAAACGCTTTTAACTCCATCGAATCATTAAAGCGAGTGCCCGTCCCATGAGCAGATATTGAACCAACCTGCTCAGGGGTTATGAATGCTGAGCTCAGGGATTTACTGATTGACCGGCTTAATCCTTCTCCGTTTTTGTCCGGACCTGTCATATGATTGGCATCATTAGTCATACCCCAACCGCATACCCTTCCCAAAATCTCCCGATTTTCTCTCGCTGCCCTTCCCTCGCCCATCAAAAGAACATAACCGGCAGCTTCGCCCAGACTAAGACCATCCCTGTCTCTATCGAAAGGTTTTGCCCTATACCTGGCAAGCGCCTGAAGGGAAGAAAAACCTGAAAAAACAAATTCGCTGACACAATCGCATCCTATTATCAGGATACAATCCTGTATCCCTTTCTCTATCATCAACGCACCCTTAATTATTGCCAAAGAAGATGATGCGCAGGCAGCGGAAACAAGGTATCCTTTGCTGCTGCCGGTTAATTCGAGAACCTTCATTAAGAAATCTCCAGGTGCCAAACCGTCTGTAGCTGTTCCTTCAGAAGCGATATGTTTTTCCAGCAAATCTACTTCTCCGGTTGTGGTAGAAAAAATCAAGCAGTTATCTTCGGGCAAATTACTGAGCCTGTCTTTCAATAATATTTCCAGCATCTGATATGAAAGAGATTTACTGACATCAAGACCATCTATTGAGGCAGCACTTTGTGAAATGAAATGATCCACAGGGAAACGGGAGAATTCCCTTATGCCTGACTCATTCCGTTTCAATTTTTCCCAGCAGATATCCACACCGTTTCCGAAACAGGTTAAAAGTCCTCTGTCAACAATAACAGCTCTTTCAGTTATATTTGATTTTTTCTCCATCTGACCCTCAAATCTTCCAGAATACCCGGCCCTATAAAACACAACTCCCTGCTCTTCGCGTCAACAAATAACTGCTGGCTGTAGCCGAATGTAGTCAATTCCTTTTTGCTGTTGAAAATTCGATATTCAATATTCATTTTCGCTGCTTCAGACCATATAAGAGATGTCACAATATTTATAACTTCCCCCACAAATACCGGCTGGTAATAATCAATGTGATGCTTCACAATAGGAGCCATAATCCCGGCCTTGTGCAGCTCCATAAAAGTCAGCCCGCAATACTTTGTCAGCGCAGAATATCCCACTTCAAAAAAACGGGGGTACTCTCCGTGCCACACAACCCCCATAGGATCTGCCTGACTGAAATACACTTCCTGTTCAACACTGACAGAAATCGGAGAAGGATCGCTGCTTTTACGCTCAAAAAAAGACTGTTTTCTTGATGTCATGTTACATTTTCTCCGCATTCGATCTCAAAACCATCTCGATATGTCCTGCCTTCTGTTCGCTTTTGTAAAAGTCGGCATGAACTTCTATGCAACCGATATTTTTAAAGCCATCAATGCAGTCAATGGTGAATTTTATATTATCGTTCGGTTTAATAACCGATAAAAATTTTGCTTTGATAATTTTTTCCAGGATTAATGTTGAACATATTAATCTCTCGACTATCGAAACCACGGTAAGAACAGAGCATATTCCAGGCAAAACCGGGTTATCCGGAAAATGCCCGCTGAATCCGATGAAATCAGCAGGGAAAGCCAGCGTGACTTCAATATTTGTTGAAGAAGCATCTTCAGGATTTACAACAACTAATTCATCTATTTCCTTTTTTAATATTTTCATTCCTTGACACCGTTCAGTTTTATTACAAGTTTATAACCGTACATGTAGTTTTTAAGTGATATCATCTTGGGATAGATTTTTTCATTTTGTTTGAAGTAATCATCATACCTGATGCTCCACACAACCCGATCTTGCACCTTCAGTCTTTTTTCAAAAAGATAACAAGGAGATCCCTTGAAAACATAAATCATTGATTTAGCACCGCTGTCCGTCGAGAATATCAATTCCCGTTTTGTTTGTATTACAGATGAATCCGCAGGAGGAACGCGTTCAAAATATATGTTTTTTATGTCCTCCGCAACCCATGTGCACAAATCCCCTTTTTTATTCAATTTCTCATGTATATAACCGCAGATTATTTCTTTATCATAAGTGATCTCGAAAAGCTCCAGACCGGCAGGATTAAATGTGACCGCTTGATAAGACTTGTCAGGAACATTAACTTTTGTAAGACCTATGGCAGATAAGGAACGCCCTTTGAACCTGAATTCTATTGTATTGTCAGTTTCAAAAATATCAGGAAGAAGATTTAGAAATTCCGTCCTGATTTTCACGGAATCCCTCACTGGGGCCATATTATCAGTTTGCTTTTTATTTGGTATTGAAACACATGATGTTGCGGCCATTACAGCAAACATGAAAAAAACAATATGCTTATAAATTTTCAAATTATTGACCTGTTCTTTGAAAAAGATTGTACAAAGCAGGAACAACGAAGTAAGCGGTTAGAAAACCCGCCAGAATCCCTGGTGCCAGTGCCATGCCGAACTGAAATAAAACAGGATGATTAGAAAAAAGAAGAATACAGGCGGCTGAAAATGTAGTTAAAGTTGATAAAAACACCCCAACACATGTTCCATTATCACGCTCATGGTTCAACCGGAAGGCCATAAAAACGCCATAATCAATTGACAGCCCGATAACAAGAACAAGCGCCATGATCGCGGGAGGAGTCATTCCATCTGAAACTGTCACAGCGAGGGTCGCGCAGACAGCTGTCAGAACGGGAAGAAGGGAAAACATTACCTGAAAAGGCTTTATCAACAGAAGAGCAACCACAAAAAAAATAATTGTGGCAACGATTATCGAAAGGCGCAACAGTTCTGAAGAGAGTGTCTCCTGAATTCCCTTGGAAAGCTCATTCTGGGAAACCAAAAATACTGATGGATTTCCGTCTGCTATATCAGAAAGCTGTTTTCTGTTTTCTGAAGTATCGTTACAAAATGTAACTATATTGTATTTGCCATTATTCTCCAGAACAAACAAACGCTTCAATTCTTCCAAAATTGAAACCTCTGGCAGGGAGCTATCATTAAATATGTTTTTATCCTCAATAAATCCAAAAAAATCAGAAAAAGCCCCCTCCTTAAACCCATATACAGGCATTTCTACTGAAAGCACCCGCTTTAATTCAGCAATTCTCGTTTCAGACCAGAATCGTTTCCAGCGTTCAATATTGTTTTTCTGAATTTCACCGGAAGGTATGACTGATGCAAGACTTGATATTTCAGATGTATTGATGTTGGCTGTAAGTTTCTGATAGAACTTTTCATTCAGCCTCACCGCAGTCTCAAAATTTTCATTTTCAACAACCAGCATGGCTTTTGCGAACCCATTCATCCAGACATCCCGAAATCTGTTTTCCTCGTTTATTATATGAGATTCTGTCCCGTCCATGAACCTGATGTCGCCCTTATAATCAACCTTATCAAAAAATATAAAGAAAAAGACAATAAATACAAGCCAGAGCAAAGATATACATGAATTAAACCCCCGGGAAAAACCATCCGGATTAAACTTATGAAAATAATCAGGGTTGCCGGAACGCTTTCTTAATAGCTGAGGAAGAAAAAACAACGCAAGAAAAAAACATAATCCGAGACTTGTTATTGAAAATGTTGCTAGTTGCCGGTATCCCTTAATTGAAGAAAAATAAAAGGCAAATAATGCTGAGATCGTTGTTAAAACACTTATCGTCAATGGTTTTACAATCCCGCTTAAGCGGTGCTTCCCATTGTCGTTAAACCTGACCGCAACATAAGCATGTATTCCGAAATCAACACCAATACCTGCAATAAGAGCTCCCAGACCCAACACAAAAAACGAAACCTCAGAATGAATTAATGATGTCACATTGATAGCGAGCGGAAAGGATAGAAAAGGAAGCAGAAAAATCATTACGCTTCTTGTATCCCTGAAAACAAATATTATCATTAACAAAAAGACAATATTTATCCCAATCATATTGATATTTATATCTTTTCTTATCGCTTCGGAATTACTGACCGTATGGTTGTGGGCACAAATAACAGTTCCGTGAATGTGTTGAGGAAGAATTTTAAGTTTCTCATAAAGGTAATCCAGAAGTATTTTAGATTCAGCAAAATCAGTGGTTTTTACTGTCGTTCTGAGTATTATCATTACTTCCCTGCTGTCCTTGCTGAGAAAATAGCCGTCATCAAGCTTAGCGTTATAAGAAGTCGCGCCTGCAGCATGTCTTACTTTTTGCAGAATACCGGTGGTAAGTCCAAACGGGTCGGCTTCAATAAACGAAGAGCTGAATGCTCCAGCTGATTTCAAAACGGAATCATATATTGATTTCAGCCTTTCATGAACACCCTCAGAGCTGGTGGCTTTCTCAGCATAAACCAAAGCTTCTTCGTCAAAAAAAGCCGGTAAATGATATCTTAAATTAAGATAATCATTCTTAATGTTTTTTCCGCTGATTCCCGATTTGACATCAGTAATCAAAGGACTGTCCAGCGATGAGGTTATTAATTCCGAAGCCCTGAAAAGCTCATTTTTATCAAAATTATCAGATTCCAGCCTGAGATTTATAATAATATTGTTTGAAAATGCTGCGTTTCCGAGAAATTCAATCTGCTTGGAAATACTAGCTTTCTGAGGCAGGATTGTTCTTAAGTCATTACTGAATTTACAAAACGGAAAAGTGGCGATTGAAAGCAAAAAAAAAGCTGTAAGCAAATAAAGAAACCGTTTTCTGTTCCTTGAAATTAATTCAGCGAAATATTGATAAGGTTTAACGAACACCCTGGCCAGCCTCCCAGGCCCTCCTGTCTATATCTCCATTTATTGTAACGGAAATAAAATTCACTGTTGTCAGATTGCCTTCCGGGTCAAATATCTCTATTTTATCAATATAGCTTTCGTCTTTCCTGAATGTAAGCTTGACAGTTGAAATCATATCTGAGACCGGACTCTCCGGCATGCAGTTAAGATTAACAACAAGAGGGTTTTGCTCAAACACCATCACCTTATAATCATCTTTAAGCTTGGTAAAATCAGCTCCAAGCCATTCTTTAATTCGGGCAGCCACGAAATTGTATTCAGGCTTGTCCTTCAGTGATATTTTTTCAATCTTTCCGGCGGAAGAGTCCCATTGCTTTGCGAAACCATCTTTGATTATAAGAGAATAGCGCAAAGGGCTTTCAGTGTGCCACGAGAAGCTTTCGGGTTTCTGCATATACAGAACCCCCTCAATCCGGATGATATGATCAAACATTTTAAGGCTCTTTTCCTGAACAAATTCAGCTCTTAACGATTTGATCAGGCTCATTTTCCCTTCCAGCCTCTTCAAGATAGCATTCGCATCGTTATCTGACAGTGCATTGCAATAGCTGGCTTCCGGGATAACTAATATAAAAATCAGCAGAAGTATTATTTGAAATTTTGGAGTGACCGCAGACATCTGTTTGTTAACCATTTTCCCTGAATAGTTTAATATTGCCGGAAGCAATTAATTCTTTATTTTTAAATACCTCGCCCCTAAGCAATGCAATCTTATCCATATCAACAATCTTTGTTATTTCAATTTTCAAAACATCTCCAATTCCCGCACTTCCGCTAAACTCAAAATTACTTACATCCGCTAGAAAACCCTTGAGAGCACGAGGAGAATTTTTCATATCTTTGAAGCTTTCAAGCGCTCCGGCAGCCTGAGCTACCATCTCTACAAATAAACATCTGTCCAGATTCGCGCTGCTGTCCAGAAAAATATTATCACGCTTAATTTCAGATTCCACATGTCCGATTTTTTCACCTATATACAAAATCCTTTTTATCTGCGACATCGGAGGCAAATGCGGAATAAGGCCTTCCGTTTTGAAAGGCAGATAAGCAATTTCCTCTTTTCTTTCATCATTTCTCCAGCACAAAGGATCTGCGGCAAGATAGTCCCCAGTCAAATTGAATGCTGCTCCGCGGCACCCGTAACACTTTGGCGAAGCATCACAGCTTCTGCACGGTTCTTTTATATAATCTTCATGATTCCTTAATTCATGTAAGATTTCGCTGTCATGAATAATATCCTTCAGTTTTTTTTGCCTGATATCTCCAATCTTGATGCTTACTCCTACACAAGGCATCACAAAACCTTTTGATTTTACAATGCAGGAATATTTGAGTATTGAGCAGTTGTAACCCATTATCGGAGGCAAAGGATCCCAGGTATTTCCAAACTCAAGCCTGTCTATCTCCGAAATTTCCTGGAAAAGCTTCTTCAATTCACTCGAACTTACCTCCAAATCGGAAGTATTTTTACTTCCGGGAGTAATTATCTCAAAGTACGGAAGGATATTCTTACCTTTAAAAAACCTCCACAAATCGGGTAATTCATGTAGATTCTGTCTGCAGATGATACTGCTGACACTTAGTTTTATCTGTCCGTCTTTTGAATATCCTGCCTCCAGTAAATTATTGAATGCATTTTGTATGGTCTCAAAAGCATTTTCTCTGCCGCACAGAAAATTCTGAATATTTTTATCCTTTGAATTATACTTGAGCATCGGCTTTACGCCATGTTGAAACAACAGGTCCGCTGTCTCCATGCTGATATTTGTTCCATTTGTGAATATATGCGAGTTAAGGCCCAGCGAATTAATGAACCCTATAAGCTCCACAATATGAGGATAAATCATCGGCTCCCCGCCAAGTATTATTATATTCCTGGCACCAAGGTCTTTCCCCTGAACAATAACATCTTTTAGCTCATTCAGCGATAAATCCTTCACATTATTGTTATCAGACGCAACATAGCAATAGGGACATTTAAAATTGCACTTCAGGCTGGGCTCAATTTCAATTGTCAGAAGACCTTTTTTCTGAATTGCCTGTTTTATGTCCTGCTCGGAAATATCAACTAAATCGCCTGTGCAGTTGCTCATAGATCACCTATCATCAAAAATCCTCTTTGCTTTTCTTGAAGATCCGTAAATAACGGTTTTCATCGTTTCATCATTTTCAAGAATTAATTCCGGTTTTACCCTCAAAATACTTTTAAGTCCGTTTTCAATTTCGTTCATAATTTTATCATTTTCGTCTTTTAACGATACATGTACTTTAACTCTGTCTGAAAGATTATCAAGTGCGTGCACCGAAATGTAATAATCAGAAATATAGTTGTTTTCCTGCAGAAATGACAATATTACCTGGGGGAAAACCGTTGTTCCTTTCACCTTCAACATCAGATTCTTTCTTCCCAGTATAGGTCCCAATCTTAATGTGTTTCTTCCGCAACGGCATGGTTCTGTCAGCATAAAACCCATATCTCCAGTCCGATATCTTATAAGAGGAGTGGCTTCGACACCAAGAGGGGTTATTACAATTTCACCGATTTCACCGGCAGGCAGTGGGGTTCCATTTTCATTTACAATTTCCAGAATACCCAGATCGGGGAGAAGATGACCCCCTTTCTGATCACCGCACTCACAAAAAGTGGTAGCAACTTCTGTTGAAGCATATGTTGAATAAGCTTTCGCATCCCAGATGCTTTCAAGATATTTGGTTATTTTCAGAGGTTCCATAAGTCTGTTCCTCAGAGGTTCGCCGATGCAGATAAGTCGTTTTACGCTTTTAAACAATTCTGAAGAATAATTTCCCTGAATATACTCAGCCAGTTTCTTGAGAAATGAGGGAACACCAAGAATCGCCGTTGGTTTTGTTATTTCAATAATGCGGGCCTGAGCATCCAAGGGGCTGTTGCCGGTTCTCAGCACCGAAGCATTCAATGCCCTCAATCCCAGAAAATAAGCCATACCGGCAATAAAGCATCTGTCCATTGTACATGTTAAAAGAACTGTGTCTGAACACGATAACCCGCATGTCAGAAAAGATTTTTCTTCATTTAAAGCCAATCGCTTCAAATCATTTTCGGAAAATACAACTTTCAAAGGTGTTGCGGTACTTCCGGAAGTAAAAACAATATCAGTTACTTTTTCGTCCGGAACTGCAATAAAGCTCTCGTTATTCCTCTGCATGTCCGATTTGCTTGTCAGAGGCAAATCACTCAAATTTGAAAGCTTAACAGCGGAAACATCAACACCTTTGAATCTTTTTTTATAATACTTTGAATTTTTTACACAATAATCTATCTGTTTTTTTAAAGCCTTTTCCTGGATTTCAATAATTTCCTCTTGTGAAGCAAAGCTTGGTCGGTTTTTAATTTTAATCATTTTAATAATTCGTCAAGATCTCTGAGTTTGCAGTCCATAATTCCCCAAGTTTCTGTTTTGAGCCTGAAAGCACTGTCAAAATTCTCCTTTTCCAGATCTATCGCCTCCAGTCTTCTCATTATAACCTTA
Organism: uncultured Acidobacteriota bacterium; assembly: GCA_964509835.1. Classification (GTDB taxonomy): domain Bacteria; phylum Acidobacteriota; order CAZDZC01; family CAZDZC01; genus CAZDZC01. Next base: position 141,327 of record CAZDZC010000003.1, on the reverse strand, counting down.
CCGGGATGTAAAACCAAAGATCCTCTGCAAGGTTTATCTTCATTTCCCGCTATGCACAACGGCACCAAACGGCATCTTTCCTTCAGAGCTATTTTGAAGATTGAACTGTGAAAATGTCCCATTTCTTTTCCCCTTGACCTTGTCCCCTCCGGAAAACATATAACGGATACTCCCTGCTTCAAAAAACCGGAAACTTTCTCTTCATACTGCTCAAAGGTCAATTTTGAAAGATTGATATAACCCGCGGATCTTGCATATAATCCCAAAACAGGTATTTTTGTCGCCCAGTCCTTTACAACCTGAATTGCCTCAACCGGCAGACAAGCCATAAGAAAAGCGTCAGTTAACGACCTATGATTAACTACAAAAATAAACGGGCCTTTTTCTTTCTTCAGAGATTCATCTTTATAATCAACTCTCAGGAAAGGAAATATTACAATCTTGATAAGAATATATCCGTAGATAGATATTGAGCGCCGGAAATATTTCATAAATTTGCGCTTAGTGCTAAGTATTATTACAAAAACACCTCCAAACGACATTAAAGGAATCGTGACCATTGAGTAGATGAGGAATAAAGTGTAAATGTAAGTATTAAAAAATACTAGCTTTATCTTATTGGTCATCAGATTCTAAATTGAGTTTCCCCTCTTTCGCTAAATCGGCAATATAAGAATAAATATCCTTCACTTTGCGGATAGCACTTATCCGTTCATCATTTCTGATGTTAAGATTGAACTTTTCCTGCAGCACAACAACTAAATCTACAAGATCAAGGCTGTCCAATCCCAAATCTTCAAAAAGATTTTTTTCAGGATCAAGCTTGTCTTTGCTCAACTCAAAATTCTCTATAAGAATTTCATCAACATACGACCTGATTTTCTCATTATTCATTGCTTTTCCTCCACACAAAATAGTCTATCCGCAAATCACCATGGAAGCATTTATTCCACCAAAGGCAAAACTGTTTTTCAGCACTGTTTTTATTTCTGCCCGAGTTATGTCTTTTAAAAGATTTACTCCCTCAAAGAGAGGATCTGTTCGCTCCAGATTCAAATTTGGGAAAATTGTATTTTCCTTCAGCATTATTAACGAAGCGATCAACTCCAATGCGCCGGAAGCCCCAAGCGTATGGCCGATATGGCCCTTTAGGGAGCTTACAGGAGTTCCGTATTCTCCAAAAAGAGCCTTTAATCCCATTGCTTCCTCAAGATCCCCTTGAACTGTCCCTGTTGCGTGTGCATTGATATAATCAATCTGTTTCATTGAGATCTTTGCGTCCGCAACAGCGCTTTTTATGCAGGCAACAATAGCATCACGGCTTGAATCACTGATATGACTCCCGTTCCCGCATGTATGATAGCCAAGAATTTCTCCGAAAATTGTTGCGTTTCTCTTCTCAGCCATTTCGAGGGTCTCAAGAACGACAATTCCGCATCCTTCTCCACAAACAAGTCCGTCCCTTTCTGCGTCAAAGGGACGCGGGGATTTAGTCGGTTCTGTGTTATACCTTGTTGAAGTCGCATAAAGAACATCAAACGAACCGGTAGCAAGCGGAGACAACTCTTCCGCTCCACCGCAGATCACTGCCTTCTGCCTGCCGCTTCTCACCAGATCAAATCCACATCCTATTGCCTGCAATCCAGATGCGCAGGCCGCAGATGTTGATTCTACCCACCCCTTGATCTTCAAACATGACGCAATATTCATTGCGGCTGTATGAGAAAGGCATTTAAAGAAATCTGTTGATTTTAAACGGCTCAAATCATTTTCCGGTAAAAGCTTTCTGAATATTTCCTCAAGGGTTACCGAACTTCCAATCGTTGACCCTATTATGCAACCGAAATTTCCGGAACTCACAAAATCAGGATCCAGTCCTGAACATGCAATCGCTTCATTAGCAGCCTGCAAAGCAAAAATACTCATACGGCTCATTGACCTTCGGCTGTTTCTTGGGACTTCCTTTTCATTGATCAATTCTGCGGGAGCACCCAATTTCCCAAGCAACCCGCCATAAACGCTCCATTCATCCATGATTTTTACACAGTTTTTTGAATTCCTCAAACATCCCAGGAGGCTGTCAACGCCATTTCCGGCAGGCGACACTGCTCCTAAACCTGTAATAACCACTCTGTTCACTAGTTTATTGTTCCCTCAACAAAACGCATAAATTTATCCTCACCGATAATATTTTTTGCCACAATGAATGAGGACATCATTGCTCCCAAAAGGCCCGGTAAGGCAGCACTCTGTCCGGCAGCAAAAACATTTCTAATCGGTAACCTTCCCAGCAAATTGAACTGACCTATCTTCTGTTTGATTCCGTAAGCACAACCATAAGGTGAATTCAAATATTGTTTATAAGTAAGCATGGAAGCTGAATCCAGCACCCTGAAATCGTTCCGGTCTAATGAAAGATATTCGTCAACCCTGTCCTTAATTGACAATGTTTTTTGCTCTTTATACTCATAATATCTGTCTGATTTTTTCCCATTATCCAGATCAATGAAATCTGAAATATCTTCAGCATAGGATGATTCCAGTGCGCAGATTTTTCTGGTTTCACCTCCAGTTGTCTCATCAATTGGTTGAATAAAAAGTGCCATGGCCCTGTTTTTACTCCTGAAACCCATCATACTATTCATATTCTCACCCGACGGGTATATTATTTTATGACTGAATGTGTGAACAGATTTCCTGTCACTTTTTAGAGTTCCGTAAACACTGAAAAACCCTAACGACGGCTCAAAATTGGAAACCCTTTTTCTGAACGCTGCAGAAAGCTTAGCATTTTTAAGTGTTTCCAATATCATATAGGGATGGATCGTAAAAATACACCTCTTGCATTCAAGGATTTCTCCAGAGTTAAGAGTCACATTTCTGACATTTCTGCCATTATCGGATGTGCCTACATCCAAAATACAATCTGATATTTTTATTTCAACGCGGTATTTGGATAATTTATTTTCAAACGCTTTTAGCAGTGATCTCCCGCCATATTTAAAATATCCCGGTGATTTGTAAAGATAGTAGCAAATCCTGCAGTGATCTGCAAAAGATATCTCCGATGGCTTGACACCGTAACATAAATTGTAGCCCGAAAGAATTGATTTAATCTTTTCACTCTTGAATAAACCGGAGAGGACATTATCAAGAGATATATAATCTTCTTCCATTGAAAGTTTACCAGTACCTGTAAGAAATTCGTTCAGGCTGTTCAGTCTGCTCTTCAGCGCTATATTTTCAATCCTTTTAAAAAAATCAGATACTGATTTGCTGTCTTTTGGGAAAAGCTCTTTAAGACCTATATCAAGCTTTCTGTCCGTATGATTAAAACAGTTTGCCTCTTTCTTATCGGCAAACAAATATTCTATAGTGTCTTCACACCCGAAAAGCCTTATGTCAAGACAATCAGAGAGCCCCAGAACATCTAAAGCCTGCCTGAAAAATTCGTTCTCTGCTAAGCCTCCCGCAAAGTGAAAACCCGTATCAAAATATATACCATTACGGTAAAACCCCCCGAGAAGTCCCCCGATTTTATCAGATTTCTCAAGAATTAAAACACTCTCTCCGTTCATAGCCAGAATCATTGCCATTGTCAATCCGCTGATTCCCGATCCTATAACAATGTTATCGTAGATCATAAACTGAAGACTTTATATACACAATCCACCATTAATACCGATAACCTGACCATGAATGTAGCTGGCGCCATCACTGCAAAGAAAGCTGACAACTGATGCAACTTCCTGCTCAGTTCCGAACCTGTTAAGAGGGATGTTAGCAAGAATTTTATCTTTGGGAAGATCATGTATCATTTCAGTATCTATAATACCAGGCGCTACAGCATTAACAAGAATATTCCTTTTCCCTACTTCTCTGGCCAATGATTTTACAGCACCGATAAGACCTGCTTTTGAAGCTGAATAATTTACCTGTCCGGCATTACCCGTTTCACCCGATACGGAAGATACAGCAATGATTCTTCCTTTCTTTTTCTGAAGCATGGAGAAAAGAACTGTGTTCATAACATTATAGAATCCATTAAGATTGACAGAAATAACATCTTCCCATTCTTTCTGAGACATCCATACCATCAGATTATCTTTGGCTATTCCCGAATTAAAGATCACTGCATATGGCGCTTTTTCATTAACTGTCTTTTCCAGAGCGTTTTTTGTTTGTGAAAGATTTGAAACATCAAAGCAGAATAACTGGCAGCTTCGGCCCATGGATTCAATCCTTTCTTTTACTTTATCTGCCTCGGAATGACTGCTGTTATAAGTAAGAAGAATATCAAAACCATCCTCGGCCAATGTCAGCGCGATTGAACGACCGATGCCCCTACTGCCACCAACAACCAAAGCAATTTCAATGTTTTTTTTCATCAAACCGTGAACCGGAAAAACCAGTGATTCCAAATTTTAAACCCTAAGCGCCAGATTGGATTTTTGAAACTTTATTGTCTGTAAAATAAATGGAATCTGTGACAAATCTATTTCTCCAATATTTCCATACATTGGACTCCAGTCTAGGTGTTTGATGGCTTGGTGGATAACCATACGCCATCAGAACAGCTTCTTTTGACATTCCGACTTCTATTTTCCCTGATTTTATGTTTTCCTTTTCCATTTTTGAGAATTTTTTGTATTCCTTTGTTGAGGTAGGATCAGTTCTCGTAAAGCAGGTATCAAAATACTCTGAAAAACTTATAGTTGTGTGTTTTATATTCTGAACAAGAACATATTCAGAATTATCACTTATTAATTGAAATCTGATTTTCCCTCTCGATTTCGCAATTATTTTGACTTCCGAGGCAACAGGGATAATCCCTCCTCTGTGATAATTAGTGGAATAAATCAGATCGGGTTTTTCAAACCAGATATTCGTTCTGGTGAAATAAACATCACCGTCATTTTCTCTCTCCCCGGCAAAAGAAATACACATGGAAAAAAGGAACAAAGAACAAGCGATTAAAATGACCAATCTTCTCTGATTCATATCTATCTCCTTTCTGATAAAAACACATACGGATGTATAACAAACTCTTAGTTTCCTGTCAAGTGGCAAACAAACAGAAATATAATCAAAAGCCCTATCAATGCTTGATTTTAGTCCCTTCTGCTGTAAATGCATCCGCAGTAATTCTGCCTGTATAAACCATATTCTTCCGATAAGGCAACACTATTTTTAAACCCTTCTGATCTTCGGAAAGCAGATTCAATATATTTCACTCCCGAACTTGCAGCTGCTTCATACCCGATTTCATTGATAATACTTATAATTTTTTTGGGGCTGTTTGTAAGAACAGTAGCAAAAGCTTCATATCCAAGTTCTTTTGCTTTTTTAGCAGTTCTGCGCAGCCTCATATCAATGCAAATTCGGCATCGTTCCCCTTTTTCAGGAGCACTTTCAAATCCTGCCACAAGATTGTGCCATCGTTCTGGATCATATTCCCCTTCAAAAAGCATGAATCCAAACTTGCTTGAAAGCTCTTTCATCTCTCTGATGCGAAAGACATACTCTTCTTCCGGATGAATGTTTGGATCGTAAAAAAACCCTCCGGTTTCCAAGTCATTCCGTTTCAAAAAGTCCTTTACGACAAATACGGCATCCGGAGCACAGCAGATATGCAAAAGAAGCGATCTTACATTTTTCAGCTCAATCTGCTTTTCTGTAATCATACTTCTTCGCCTGCATATTCAAATTTCACCTACAACTCGTATTTTACGGAGTTCTTACCGAAAACATCCTTAATTCTATCAATCAGTTTAGGATTGGGATTCACTTTTATGTAGGGGTTGAGAGCGATTTTAACTGAATATTTCTTAGGATAGTTAAGTCTTATATTAACAGTCTTGGAACCTTTGCTTTTCTCAAGAATATTATTGAGTTTGTGCATGGCATCACCATCAAGACCAACCGCGGAAGTTACAATGAGTATTGATTTTGCTTCCTCCCCGCGGATATTGTCAAGAAGCCTTATCTCTTCAGCCCTGATCTTTGCCTCAACACCATTTTCCACCACATCCACCTGCCCCCGGACAAGAACAGGGGTATCAACAGCGATTATTGTTTTGCAAGATTCATAAACATCAGAAAAGGCTATCACTTCTATCGAACCCCTTAAATCTTCAAGTGTAATGAAAGCCATTCTTGAACCATTCTTCGCAATTTTTTCGCTTACCGCAGAGATAAGCCCTGCTACCGATTCTCTGCGTTTATCGCTTCCTTCAGCAAGATTAGAAGCATCTGCGGTAGCAAAATCCTTGATCTCCTCTCTGTATTTTTCCAGAGGATTGCCTGTCAGATAGAAACCAAGAGATTCTTTTTCGTACGCCAGTCTTTCAGATTCAGGCCAGGCAGGAATATCTGGGAGCAAATTGCTGTTTTCCCTGACAACAACATTGTCACCGAACAATGCAATCCGTCCTATGGCCTCGTCCTTTTGTTTCTGTTGTGCTTCTTCAATGGCGCGGTCAATTGAACTGTATTGCTGTGATCTGAAACTGCCTAAAGAGTCGAAGGCCCCCGACTTTACAAGGTTCTCCAGAACTCTTTTATTGTTAAGCCTGAGATCTACCTTTGAACAAAAATCGAACAAAGATTCAATTTTACCTTTTTTATCCCTTGCTTAAATGATTGAATCAATTGCTTTTTCACCAACATTTTTTATTGCGGATAGTCCGAATACAATCTTATTCTTTACAACTTTGAAATATTTCCCGCTTTCGTTGATATCCGGAGGCAGAACCTCAATATCCATATCACGGCATTCCATAACATATCTCATAACTTTGCCTGTATTATCTCTTTCACTTGTCAGAAGAGAGCACATGAAATGAACTGGGTAGTTTGCTTTCAAATATGCGGTCTGGAAGGCAAGAAGAGCATAAGCGGCACTATGCGATTTGTTAAAACCGTACTCCGCAAATTTTTCCAGCAGTTCGAAGAGTTCTTCCGCTTTCTTTGCGTTAAAACCTCTTGATTTTGCTCCTTCAATAAAATCCTTTTTAAGTGCCTGCATCTCTTTAGGTTTTTTCTTGCCCATTGCCCGACGCATACAATCAGCGCCTCCTAAACTGAAACCCGCAATATCGCTGGCAATTTTCATAACCTGCTCCTGATAGACTATAACTCCATAAGTTTCTGCAAGAGTCGGCTCAAGTTCAGGGAAAATAAATTTAGCTTTCGATTTACTGTGTTTCAGTTTAATAAACTCATCAAAATAACCTCCGCCCAGCGGTCCCGGACGATAGAGAGCATTAAGAGCTATAAGATCTTCGAATTTCTCTGGTTTAAACCTCCTTAATGTGTCTCTCATGCCTTGGCTTTCAAACTGAAAAACTCCAAAAGTGTTTCCCTTTATAAATATCTCGTCAAAAGTCTTTCTGTCGTCCAGCGGAATTTTTTCCAGATTAAGCTTAAATCCTTCAGTCTGCTCAATGCTTTTTAATGTATCATCTATACTTGTAAGAGTCTTCAAACCGAGAAAATCCATCTTCAGTAGCCCGATTCTTTCAACCTCATCTTTTGCGTACTGGGTGGTAATTTCGCCTTCCGGTGTTTTGTAGAGAGGAGTATATTCAACAACCGGTTGGGGAGTTATTACAACTGCGGCTGCATGGGTGGACGCGTGCCGGGATAATCCCTCGAGCTTCATTGAAATGCTTAGTAATTTGTCAATTTCAGGTTTTTCCTTTCTGATTTCTCTTAACTCGGGAACTTTGTTCTGCGCATCCTCCAGGCTGGGTGAGGTAAAAGGGATCATCTTGGCGATTTTATCCACTTCTCCATATGGCATTCCCAAAGCCCTCCCCACATCCCTGACCGCTCCCCTCGCTGCCATCGTTCCGAAAGTTATTATCTGAGCAACATTGTTTTTCCCATATTTCTCGCGGACATGGTTTATAACTTCTTCCCGTCCTCTAATGCAGAAATCAATATCGAAATCAGGAGGAGATACCCTCTCAGGATTGAGGAACCTCTCGAACAAAAGATCATACTGAAGGGGATTCACATTTGTAATCTTCATACAATACGCAACAAGGCTTCCAACCCCTGAACCTCTCCCGGGGCCCACAGGAATTCCCCTTTCTCTCGCAAACCTAATAAAATCCCAGACTATGAGAAAGTATCCTTGGTAATCCATTTCAAAAATGGTTTTAATTTCCCGTTCAAGCCTTTCTTCATATCTTTCAATTCCGTTCCTGAGCAGACCACTTTTTTCCATCTCAAGAAGCAGTAGTTTTCTTTCGCTAAACCCATCAAAAACAATTGACCTGAAATATTCCATTGCATTCATTTTCCCGGGAATTTCGAACCCGGGAAGATGAGACGATTTCTGATCAAGTTCAAATTTAATCCGGTCAGCTATCAGCACAGTATTTGAAATTGCTTCCGGCGTCTCTTCAAAAAGAGCGGTCATTTCCTCAGTAGGTTTAAAATAATACTGATGGTTATATCTGAACTTCCTGTTTTCCGTTTCCAGGGTGGTGCCCGTCTGAATGCATAAGAGAACCTCATGCGCATGGAAATCATCTTTTTTGAGGAAATGGCAGTCATTTGTTGCCACAAGAGGGATTCCTGTTTTTTCGGAAATCTTCTTCAAACCTATGTTCACAGACCGTTGTTCAGGAAGCCCATGGTTCTGAAGCTCTAAAAAAAAGTTGTTCTCTCCCATTAGTCTTCTGTATTCAAGAGCGGCTTTCTCTGCGGCAGGGTAATTACCTTTGTTAAGCTCCGATGAAACTTCCCCTCCAAGGCATGCTGACAGGGCAATCAAACCTTCAGAATGTTCTCCAAGTATTTCCTTGTCAATTCTGGGTTTATAGTAAAATCCCTCAAGATATCCGATGGAAACCAGAAGGCAAAGATTTTTATATCCTATTTCATTTTCAACCAGGAGAATAAGATGATGGTATCTTCTTTCATCATTCTTGTCCATATTTTTCCTGCTTCCTGGGGCAACATAAACTTCGCATCCTATAATCGGTTTCACCCCGGCGTTCATTGCAGCATTATAAAATTTAACAGCTCCAAATAGATTTCCATGGTCAGTCATCGCAACTGCAGGCATTCCATATTCATAAGCCAGACTAACAAGCTTGTCAATCCTGCAGGCTCCATCCAGAAGGCTGAAATCGCTGTGATTGTGGAGGTGCACAAATTTCTGTTTGGATATCATTCCCATTCTATTGTACTCGGTGGTTTTGTGCTGATATCATAAACTACCCTGTTGATTCCTTTTACATCATTGATTATTTTTGTTGCTGTTCTGTCCAGAACATCAAAAGGTATTCTGGACCAGTCTGCTGTCATAAAATCATTCGTTTCAACCGCTCTCAATGCCAACACATTCTCGTATGTTCTTCCGTCACCCATAACACCTACGCTTTTGACTGGAAGCAGCACTGCAAAAGCCTGTGAGATTTTACGGTAAAGCCCCGCATGTCTTATCTCTTCAATAAATATATGATCGGCCTTCTGAAGAACATTAACCCTTTCAGGAGTAACTTCTCCTAGAATTCTTACTGCCAAACCAGGTCCGGGGAAAGGATGCCGCCACAGAAAATCATCCTCCATCCCCATCTCATGGCCAAGCTTCCGAACTTCATCTTTAAAAAGGTCCCTTAGCGGTTCAATAACATTAAGATGCATTATCTCCGGAACAAGGTTATGGTGTGTCTTGATTACCGCTGACGGCCCGTTGAAACCTGCGCTTTCAATTACATCGGGATACAGCGTTCCCTGAAGAAAATATTCTGCATTACCAGTCTTTATTGCTTCCTCCACAAAAACATCCACAAAAAGCTTTCCAATAATCTTTCTTTTTTTTTCTGGATCCTTGACTCCCTTCAGTTCGCGAAAAAAAAGCGAAGATGCGTCTATTTTCTTAACATTCAGGTTCATCCTGGTTAGATATGAATTCATAACATTTTCAGCCTCTCTGAACCTAAGAAGGCCGGTATCTACAAATATACACTGCAGATTGTCTCCGATTGCTTTTGATGCGAGTGTTGCAGTTACTGATGAATCAACACCTCCGCTCAAGGCGCAAATGGCTCTGCGGTCTCCAACAATGTCTGCAATTTTAGCGGTCTTCTCTTCAACAAGATCGGACATCCTCCAATCACCAGCCGCACCGCATATGTCATAAAGAAATGAATTTATAATGATGTTTCCGTTCACAGTATGGTTAACTTCAGGGTGGAATTGGATGCCAAACAGCTTTTTGTTCTCATTGGATATTGAAGCAATATCGGTTGATTTGGTCTTGGCTGTCACCATAAAACCAGGAGGAAGTTCCGCTGCCTTGTCACCATGGCTCATCCAGACAATAGTTCTGTCCGATTGTAAGTTTCTGAATAATCCGGTTCTGCAGATAATCTCCAGCTCTGTCCTGCCGTACTCCCTGCTGTCTGATCTTTCCACTCTCCCCCCAAGAGTACTGACCATAAGATGCATACCATAACATATACCCAGCACCGGGATACCCAATCCAAAAATTTCCGCATCACATTGGGGAGAGTTTTTCTCATAAATACTGTCCGGACCACCTGAAAGCACTATCCCTATAGGTTTTATTTTTTTTATATCTTCTGCACAGATATTGTAATTAGCTATTTCCGAATATACATTGTGTTCCCTGATCCGCCGTGCTATAAGCCGGGTGTATTGGGAGCCGAAATCTAATACAAGGACTTTTTCTTTCATATTTATTCCTGATCTAAAATACAGTAGGAAAGACCCGCGAAAATTCATTATAAAATACTGCTTTAATCTAGTAAAGAGAATATCGAAGACTTGATATAGATAGAAAAAAGATTTATACTTCCGGCTATGAGAAGAAATATTGTTATATTTGCTGTTATTCTTGTTTTCACATCAGGCGTTTGCCTTTCTTCCTCTTATCTTGTTTATTTTAAAAATGGCAGAGTTCTTAAGGTATCCAGCAAACAGGACAATTCCGACTGGTACACTTTCGGGGTGGCAAAAGGACAGATAGGTGTTCCGAAAGATCAGATAGAAAAAATTGTGGAATCGGAGGTACCTGACACTCCGCCTGGGAAGAATAATCAGAAACCATCACTTGCAAAACCAGCTGTTGACCGGATACCGCCTAAAGATGCTGTAAACGAACCCTCAATTTACCCTTCTGATGAAAGTACTGGTTCGGTAGCGGATACAACAGTTAAGCCACTTGAAAATCCTGATAACGAAAAAACACTGACCGATGAGCAGACCGAAAGAATCGAAAAATTTCAGCAGAAAAATGAAAACATCAGAAACAGGCTTAGAACTAATCCCCGCCAGGCAGACAAGTAGAAGACCAGATTTTTACTCCATGTATCCCATTTCTTCTATAGATCTTACCAGTTGAGAGCACCCGAACTTCAACGGTTCAGAAGCAGGAAGCCTTGTAAGAACCTGTGATTCTTTAATTGCGCCTTTGGTATCTTCCGTATTCAGGCTGCTGCAATCCAGAGATAACCCTAGAACAGTTGAATTTCCAGATGCAGAGGCGAATTGCTCATGTAATTTAACAAGTTTCGGAATATCATTGATCTTTACATTGTGGTAACCAGGAACTGAAGACTCTGATATCCTGTGGCAAAAAATCATTCCATCAGGCCTACACCCATGTATTAAAGCTGCAGCTACAGGGGAATAATAGGGATGATTCAGAGCTCCCTGACCCTCCACGATAATTAACTCCACGGAATTGTCAACATATGAGATGACAAGATCTTCGGCTGCCCTTGAAAGTTCATTAGAAGGAATATAATTGAAAGCTAATCCTCTCCCGGTTAGAAAAATCCCTGCAGGCCCCGTAGAAGCCAATACAGCCTTTTTACCCCTTTTGTTGAGTTCGGAAACAATTTCAATAGAGGTTGTCAATTTACAGGAATCCAGACCTGTCCCTACTGTGAGGATAACCTTCCCCTCCCATTCTTTCCGCAGTAAAACATTCGGGAAATTTGATATCCCCCGATAGCAAAAATCAAGTATTTCTGTTTTTCCCTTTTTTGCGGCAATATCCAGTTTCACCTTGTCTGAATGCCTCAGGGGGTTCATATTATAAAGTTTGAATCCTTTTTCCAATGCTAAACAGGATGTTTCAATCCAATTGATGAACTTATCCTCTTGTTTAAGTTCAGCACCAAGAATAAGATATTCCGCATTGAAATCATCAATCCCGGAAATAAATGGAATATCTCCGCCATACCCGAGGATTTCCTGAACAAATTTACCGTCATTATTACGATCCAGAACAGCAGCAATTCTTTCGGGAGCAAATCTGATTATCGACTCTGCAACTGCACACTCGCCGGAACCGAATAGCCTGTCTGCGTATATTATGGTATCTTTCTTCATCAAATAGAACTCCTTAATCAGCTCTCTTCGCGAATTCAATTTTAACAGCCGAAAATTTCTCTGTCAAACAAATGATAAAAAAGGTTCCCCCAGGAAATTAAAAGGGGACCCTAAAGGTCCCCTTTACAGCTCTCGACACATTTTTCTAGGTGTGATTCAGTAGGTGTGACCTATATCGTGGTGTGACTTTATATTGGAAAGAGTTCCATTGGTATGCTCCGCCGATATAAACCGGCAGTTATTCACTGATAGGTCGAAAGCTTCTAAACTCGTGCCGAGAGACGGATTTGAACCGCCGACACGCGGATTTTCAGTCCACTGCTCTACCGACTGAGCTATCTCGGCAATTTTTACTTAAGATTCATAATATACAAACATTAAACAGGTTTGTCAATACCTATTCTGTCTTTTTATCTATTGACTCTGCCTTATGTTTCTGGATGCTTTTCGTAGATTCATATATCCTGGAAAGAATCTCTTTATGCAAATCAGCATTTTCAGAAAGAAACTGAACAGCGTTTGCCCTTCCCTGGCCAAGCCTCATATCCCCATAAGAAAACCATGATCCACTCTTTTCAATTATTCCTTTTTCCAACCCGATATCTATCATTTCGCCTTCGCGTGAAATCCCGATACCATAAATTATATCGAATTCTGTTTGTTTGAAAGGAGGAGCAAGCTTATTCTTAACCACTTTAACAATAGTGCGGGAACCTGTCACGGTTTCCCCTTCTTTTATAGAGCCTTTTCTTCTGATATCTATTCTGACCGAAGTGTAGAACTTCAACGCCCGCCCCCCAGTTGTAGTTTCAGGATTTCCAAACATCACCCCGATCTTGTCACGGACTTGGTTAATGAAAATCAGGCTCGTCTTTGATTTTGAAACAATGCCTGTTAGCTTTCTGAGAGCCTGAGACATCAATCTGGCCTGGAGTCCCATATGGGAATCACCCATATCACCCTCAAGTTCTGCTCTGGGAACCAGCGCAGCAACAGAATCAACTACAAGAACATCAAGAGCTCCGCTTCGAACAAGCATTTCAGCAATTTCCAACGCCTGCTCTCCATTGTCGGGCTGAGAGATTAGCAAATCATCTGTTTTTACTCCGAGAGCTTCGGCATAAATTGGATCAATAGCATGTTCGGCATCAATAAACGCAGCCAAACCGTCCATTTTCTGAGCCTGTGCAACAACATGCAAGGCAAGAGTCGTTTTCCCTGACGCTTCAGGTCCAAAGATTTCAATCACTCTGCCCCGAGGAAATCCACCGATACCCAAAGCACAGTCCAAACCTATTGAACCCGTTGGTATAATGGCTGCTTC